>JAKLHY010000053.1 GCA_022709905.1 Verrucomicrobiota bacterium
CAAATCTTAAGTCCGCCCATAATCCCCGCTGCGGCAAGCGCTCTCGGGCGGCGACCCTAGCTGGTTCATGGGCAGGATTACGATTTAGAGCTGAAGATTAGTTCATGGTCCCAATGCGCGTTTAAAAACATCGAGGCTGACTATGAAGCGAAAAGCCTTTGAGCGTGCAAAAAAATGCAGTCAGCGCCGCCGGATCAGGCCATCCAGCCTACAGGAACTTGAAAACACACCCATAATTACAGGAGCTGGCTGAGGAAGGTTTTCGCTGGAACCACAGCGGGGCGTCGGACTGAGAAACAGTCGACCGGCTCGAACGGCAGGTCCATCACCACCTGAAAGGCGCGCGGCGCCTCGATTTGTTGCTGGAAATAATTCAGCGCGGGAGACAGTCTGGTGTCACTTGTTTTGACCTCGACCAGCAACCAGGGTTTGCGGTTGCGCACCACCAGAAAGTCCACCTCGCGTTTTTGCTTGTCCCGGAGATAACGCAGCTCGAAGTCCCCGAAACCCAGATCGGTCCAGCCCTCGACCGCTTTGAGCAAATGGCAAGCCACGAAGTTTTCAGCCCGCGCGCCATTCTGCGCATTCCGCTGAAATCGGACAGCGATCCCACTCGATCGGCAACGCTCCCCCACCTCCCTGGCGACACGAAACGGCATGGATTTCAGAGATGCCGATATTCGCAAAGATTATGAGTCAACCGATGTTCCGCCGCCTAGTCCCATGAAGATATGACAAGTTTGCGGGCGTCTGATTTTTTCAGTCCGGGAGGCTTGGAGAGGAAGGCAAATGGCCTGTCGCGCGCAAGGCGGCCACGCGATTCTGAACGTGGAGCTTGCCGTAGATGCTTCAGGCAGCAACGGCTTGAGGAGACGCACCAAGTCGGTTCCGGATCGGCCCGGCAAGTTCATATCCACAAGAACGATCTCGGGTGTCAAGGCCAGGATGCCGGGTTCGGCTTCTTCAGCAGACACGAAGGCCCCCACGAGTTCGAGCATCGGCGAGGATTTCAACATCCCGACCAGGGCCGCAGTCTGAGCGGGATCATCTTCCACCAGCACCAAACGGATTTTTTGATCTCCCTGGGTCATGCAGGTTTTGATCTCGCAAGGTCGGTCGTCCGACCCTGTTGTTCTTCAGATGCCATCTCCATCGAGAAAAAAGGAAATCACGGCAAGACACCCTAGCTGAGGGAGGATCCGGGGGCCAGTCGCATGAACATGGGACAAACACGTGCTTGTCCCGAGCCAAAGTCTCTCGTCGCAAAGTATCGTTTCGTTGAAAACGGCGCGCATCGGCAAATTACTCGATCGGTCGAGGCAAGGGGACACGGACCGAAATAATGGTGCCGCGGTGAGTCGAACTCTCGATGGATAGTGTTCCCCCCAATTGAGAGACGCGCTGACGCAAATAGGCGGTGAGATCGCTCAGCGTGTCAAAGTTGGGATCAGCCGCCCAGATGAGTTCCCCCAATTTATCAATCGCCCCTCGAGCAATTGTTGCCGGAGCATTATCCGATTGACCGGGTTTTGACAGAACGATTCGCGTCAAGTCGGCCGCCAGGTCATCATGCAGATCACGAGCCATGCGATCGCGCTCGGAAGCCAGTCGGCTGGCAATTTCGAGCCGGTGACGGCAGCGCATTTCTCGTAATCGCCATAGGATAAAGAACAGGAGAATGCCTGTTGTTGCGGCCGCCAAGGAAAAGTGGAACCACCGGGATTCCCAAAAGAATGGAGCGATGGCAAAAGCAATGCTGGAGCTATTCGTGTTCCACCGGCGATCCCGGCCGGCGACCTGAACTTCCAACCGGTAGGAACGGGGATCGAGATTTGCGTAGGAAACGATGCGTCGCGTTCCCGCATTTTGCCATTCGTTGTCGACACCTTCCAATCGGTAACGAAAAGTGGACCGCGTGGACGCCGCGTAATTCAGGGCGGTGAATTCAATATCGAGCGATCGGCCTGAACCCGGAGGCAATCGAAAGGTTAAGTCCGCGGAGGAATCCGGACCTTGGAAATAGTCGATGGTATTGGTCCCAAAACGCAGGCGTTCAATAAAGACCCTTGGACTTGAATGGCGCCTGGGCATATTGTTGGGATCAATCCTCACCAAACCATGGGATGTGGCAAACACAACAGACCGTCGGGGGTTTTGCATGCCGAGGGTTGGCTTCCATGGTGAGTCGCGGCGGCTAAGAGACCATCATCCTGATCGAATGAGAGATACGCCACTCTCTGAGACTGTCCGGTGGCAACGGCCGTCAACTCGCTTCGAGTCACGCAAAAAAATGCCATCCTCGCTCCCTATCCATAGATTCTCCAAATCATCTTCCAGAACTTGATGGATACGGCTGTTGGGAAATCCATACTGGCTCATATTAACAGCCAATTGAGGATTCCCCCGCTCAACTTCTGCAGCTTGAAGGCGGCATAGGCCGAGGCTGGTGCCAATCCAAAGCGTTCCTTCCGCGTCCTCATGCAACGCTTCGACTTGATGGCTTGCCATGCCTTGATTTGTGGTCAGGACGCTAATTTGATCATTCCGCAAGCGCATAAGCCCGATGTTCCAAGTGCCGATCCATAAAACGCCTTGCCGATCCTCGCGCAGAACCCGAACATCGCATGCTGGAAATGGGTAATGCACGGGGATGGGGGCATCCGCCGTACGATCCGCATCGATCAAAGACTGAGGCAGGGGGTTGGTCCATGCCATCGGAAGTTGCGAGAGACCAGTCGGGAACCGATTCAGAACAGCGTAGCTGTCTGCCTTGGTTGCGGTGGATCCTTCGAAAATCCATACGAACGGCCGATCATGGTAGTACCCGGGCTGTGGCAGTGTGACTGAAGAATGAAGCGTGTTAGAGGGTGGATCGGGCACAAAACACGATAAACCATAACGACAGACAACTTCTTGGCATACTGTGGGTTTGGTCAATCCTGGTAACGAACTCGATTGGCGGGGTAAAGCGAAAAACCACCATAAAAACACTTGAACGCCATGAGATTGGTCTCATTCTTTCGATGTGAAGGGTGTTCAGGCGGTTCTATTATGCGGGATTCTCTTGAGCGGATGCCTTGCCGGCTGCAAGCCGGCGGTTTCCAGGCCGGCCGCTCCAGTGATCGTCCGATATTTTGCGGCTATTCCCTTTCATCCGGAACAATGGTCGCCACAATCCGGTTATATCGGCCAGGTGCGCGGCGACAGCGAAACGGATCTGAGTTTCAAGCTCGGGGGCATCCTGGACCTGATTGGCCCCGACAAGACCCAGGATTGGCGTGAGGGCGCCACAGTAACCAACGGCCAACTGCTCGTCCAATTGGCGCAATCCGATTTCACCAACAACCTGCTAGCCATTCGGGCCAAGGTCGAACTCGAACGTAAGCTCCATGAACGAAGCGTCAAACTCCTCGAGACCAAAGTAATTTCCCCCCAGGAATACGACATCATCGAAGCCAATTGGAAGGCCTCGGAGGCAGACTTGGCCAAGGCGGAACAGGCCTTGCGGGACTCGCAGTTGCGAGCGCCCTACACCGGGACACTTCTGGCTCGACTGGTCAACGTCGGCGAAACGATCGCCGCTGGCCAGGTGGTGTTGCGGGTGGCGGACCTCAGGCAAATGTCGGTCGAACTGGGCGTCCCCGATCGGTTGGTCGAAGTCGTTTCCCAATTGCGCGAACAAGAACAAGTCATTCCCGTCAGAATCTCGGCTCTGGGCGAGCGCACGTTCGAAGGCCGGATCACGGAAGTGGGAGTCGCGGCGCGGGACGGCGCCCGCCTGTTTCGGGTCACCATAAAAATCCCTAACCCGGAAGGGAGGATCAAATCAGGAATGACCGCCTCGGTCTCGTTCACTCCCCAGGCGGATACGACCGCATCGACGGTGCTGGTTCCGCTGTCGGCGCTGGTGGCCTCCAACCGCCCGGGCTCAACCAACCTGGCGGTCTTTGTCCTGGAATCCGGAGACAGTGTCCGGGAACAGGAGGTGCTGACCGACGATATCGTCCGGAACTCCGTGGTCATCACCCAAGGCCTTAAGGCGGGGGAAAAAGTGGTCTGCGTGGGCGCGAGCAGTCTTTACGATGGGGCACGGGTGGACGCCCGACTCATGGACGACTAGTGTGGTGTTTGCGAAATACGATGCATTCTGCGGCCAGGAGTTTTGGTCAGGAGCGAGGATGATCCCCGGATTTGCCGCATGGCGTCGGACTACCGGTTGAAGGGGATGTCTGCGGATCATCCTTGCTGTGCCAAACCGCCGCGCAGTTGAGAAAAATTCAGGAATGATTAAAGGTCAGTTGAAAAAAGTTCCGGAATCATTTGAACAGATCCTTAGGGTCTGACAGTTTTTGATGCGAAGAAGGTCAGTGATCGATGGACCCGTCCTTGAATCCAAGCAGACAACCTGATCCTCCTCACGGGGGTGGAATCGCCCGATTCTTTGTGGAACACCGCGAGGTGAGCTGGGCCCTGTTGCTGGCGGTGCTTTGCTGGGGATGGTTTTCTTTCACTCGGCTCGGCCAGCAAGAAGATCCAAAAATCCCAGAACGCCGGGCCCTGTTGGTCACCGCTTTCCCGGGGGCTACCGCGGCCAAAGTGGAACAGTTGGTCACCCGCAAACTGGAAAAGAAAGTGTCCGAGCTTTCGTCGCTGGACGAAATCACCTCCGAATCCCGGGCCGGAGTATCGATCATCCACGTTACCCTGCGTTTTGATACGACTCAGAAAGTCGAGCAGGAATGGGACAAACTCCGGGCCAAGCTGAGTGAAGTCGATTTGCCTACCGGCTGTCTCGCCCCGGCTCTGGACACCGATTTCGGCAATACCATCACCCTGCTCTACGCCATCACCAGTCCGATGAGCAGTGACGCGGAGTGCCGCGTCCGCGCCCATTTGCTCGGATCCAGGCTTCAACAGCATCGGCGGCAAAAATCGATCCCGGGGGACGGACGCGCCGCGATAGCGGTATTTTTCCCTGCCGATGTCGCGCCGGCCTACTTGGATCTTGCGTCGAAGCAATTTGCCGACTACCTCAACCATCAAGGCGTGGCGGAGGATACCCATCTGCTATCGGGAGCGGCCTTTCGGATGGTGGAATTTGCGACATCCGCCAACCGGGAGCGGCTCAAGTCGGCCTATGATCGCTTCGTAACCTCGGTGTCCACATCGGAAGGCCAGATGCATCCCGACGTGAGCGCGCCCATCATTCTGATCGGCGACGACGATCCCCTGCCCCAAATCCAACAGGCCCGGCAGGCCCGATACAGTTATCGAGAGCTTGAAAAAACCGCGGAGAAGGTCGAAGACACCCTCAAGCAGGCGCCGAGCGTCGGCCGTGTGCGTCAAATCGGCGTGGTGAAGGAAACCGTCTATCTCCTGTTCTCCCTGGCCACAATCAACGGTTACGACCTGTCCGCAAATGCCGTCATGAACGCCATCGCGTCCCGCAATGCCTTAATTCCCAGCGGGACTTTCCGCACCCAAGGACAGAATTTCCCTGTGCAGCTCTCCGGCGAGTTTAAAAACGAAACCGAGCTTATGTCCGCCATCGTCGGTCTCACAAGCAATGGACCGGTTTATCTCCGGGACCTTTTCGAAGTCCGGCGCGGTTATGAGAATCCGATTCCCTATGCGGTCGACCTCCTCAAGAGGTCCAAGCCCGATGGCCATCTGAACACTTACCGATCGGTCCTTGTCTCGGTGGAAATGAAGGAGGGCCAAAACATTAGCCGTTTCGATCGCCAAGTTCGGGCGGCCCTCGAGGCCATGCACGGTTCCATGGCGGATGGCATCGAGGTTATTCCGGTCTCGGACCAGCCCCGGGCAGTCACGCAACGGTTGATAACATTCTACAGCTGCTTTCTCGAGGCTGTGGGGATTGTCGTCCTGGTGTGCCTGTTTCTGATGGACTGGCGTGCCGCCCTCGTGGTGGCCGCCGCGATCCCCCTGACGGTGGCCTTAACCCTGGTGGGCATGCAGTTGTTTTCAATCCCGCTTCAGCAGATTTCCATTGCCTCGATGATCCTTGCCTTGGGCATGCTGGTGGATGATCCGGTGGTGGCGTCCGATGGAATCAACCGGGAGATGGCGCACGGGCAGGCCCGGGGCGTAGCGGCCTGGTTGGGTCCCTATCGCCTGCGGCGCCCCATTCTCTATGCGACGGTCATCAACATCGCGGCCTTTCTGCCGTTGGTGCTTTTGCCTGACGACAAGGGAGCCTTCATCTTTTCGCTGCCCATGGTGGTCACCCTGGCGTTGGCATCCTCCCGAGTCGTCTCCATGACTTTTGTGCCATTGCTTGGTTATCACCTCCTCAAGGGACAGAAAGGATTCGAGACGGGAGGCGAAGTCCGGTCCTGCCTGCTGTTTTCGTGGGTTGACCGTTTCCTGGTTGGATTACTCCCCCGTTATCGGCGATTGCTGGAGTGGAGCTTGGAACATCCCTGGCGTGGGATTGGCGGCGCCTACGGCGCCCTGGCGCTCAGTCTTTTCCTGATCCCCTTCCTCGGTCAGCAGTTCTTTCCGCCGGCCGAACGAAACCAGATGCTCATCGATGTCGAACTCCCTGAATCAGCTTCTCTCGGCCAAACCCGGGCTGTCTGCGACGAAATTGCACGCCTGCTGCGGACCTGTCCGCAGATCGAGACCGCGGCGGTTTTCACGGGGGGCACCGCGCCCCGGTTTTACTACAACGTGGAGCCCAAAGAACCCGCCAATCATCTGGCTCAAATCTTAATCAATACGCGGCGCGCGGACGATGTCGTTCCGCTGCTCGTTCACTTGCGTCACGAACTGGACAGAACCATCGTCGGGGCGCGCTGCATCTGCAAACAACTGGAACAAGGCCCCCCGGTGAACGCCCCCATTCAGATTCGATTGAGCGGCGACAACCTGACAACCCTCCGCAACCTGGCGGATCAGGTTGCCACCGCGCTGCGAGAGGCCAACGCGTATCATGTCCACGACGACCTCGGACGGCAGCTGCCCTCCTTGGAGATCCGGATCGATCAGGAGCGCGCCAATGTCCTGGGCATTGATAATTCGCTGGTTGGCCAGATCACCCAGGCGGCCTTCTCGGGTCTACAGGTCACCGAACTGCGCGAGGAAGACCATCTGATTCCCGTGGTCATTCGATTGCGCGTGGAAGAACGAAATGAGGCGGAAAAACTGCGCACCTTTTATGTCGAGTCTCTGTTGCCTTCGAACCGGCACCAACCCATTCCACTGGCCAGTTTCGCCGATGTTCGGATCCGGCCGGAATTCGCCACCATTGCGCACTATGATCAGCTGCGAACAGTGACCGTCAAAGCCTACGCGCATGTGGGCGAGCTTGCGGCCACGACCCTGGATCGGGCGCGGGATGCCCTTATGGCGATACGCCTGCCGCCAGGATACCGTCTCGAGATTGCCGGCGAAGCCAAGGAACTGCAACAGAGCCAGCGGGAAATGGGATGGGTCATGGCGGTTTCTCTCGGGCTGATTGCCCTCGCCATGGTTGCCCAGTTCTACTCGGTGATTAAGTCTCTTGTCGTCATGCTTACCGTTCCTCTCGGATTAATCGGGGCATTCATCGGACTGGCCCTGACGCAATCGGCCCTCGGGTTCATGGCCCTGCTGGGTATTGTCAGCCTCGCGGGTGTGATCGTCAGTCATATTATTGTTCTCTCGGATTTTATCGAGGAAGCCCGCCGGGACGGCATGGAACTGAAGCAGGCGCTGATCCAGGCTGGCCTGGTACGCTTGAGGGCGGTGCTGGTCACGGTGCTGGCCACCGTGGGCGGTCTGATCCCCCTGGCCCTCAAAGGCGGTGAACTCTGGAGACCTTTGACCGCCGTCCATATCTTCGGTCTCCTCCTCGCCACCGGTCTCACCCTTGTGGTCCTCCCCCTGCTCTATTCCGTCTTCTGCGCGAAACAGCGCGGCAGGCCAGAAGCTCGATCGTCCTCGTCCTACGCCGCGTGAGGGCACGCGGCCGGCCTACAGGGAACGCGCAGCGTGTTTTGATAGGGACCGCCCGGCCTTAAGGTAGGGCAGGACCGCCGGGGCCAGCCGGGCTTGTTTGAGGCGTCCCGTTCCCGAGTGCCTCTGTCCGGCGCGCCCAGCGGTCGCGCCCTACCCACGGTGACTCATTTCCTCGTCTCTGCTCTCAGAGATCGCGTATGAAGATATTGGCAAACTCGATCGGGTCGCCATGATGTTGGAGCGCGATTGGCCCTCGGGCGGGCACTCCGGGCAGCTGGGCATTATCAATCACCGTTTCGCCGTTCAGAACAACCCTCAGACGATCGCCCCGCATCGTGATGATAAACCGGTTCCACTGGCCAATCGGTTTGTCGGCCTTCTTCTTCGGGGTTGCTCCCGCGCGAATTTCCGGCGGCAGACTCTTGTCGGTGCGATACCCGTAGATCTCCCCCGAACCGGCGGGCCAGCACCAGATGTTCACCTGGCTCTTGCTGCTGCCCCGCAGGTAAATGCCGCTGTCGCCCGCATCAGGCGCCTCTTCTACCTTCGGCTGGCCATTGGCATCGCTCGCTTCATCCCCGGTCGGGAGAATGACCGGATGAAGGCTCTTGACGGGCTCCCGCTTCCAACGCCAGTCGCAGATCAAAACGAAATCCCCATACTCCCGTTCCGTCCACAGATTCTTGTCTTCGGCCTCGCTTTGACCATCGTAGGCCAGAATCCAGTCTTTCGGCTGCCAGTGCCCCTGATGGCCGGGCTGCATTTTCCATCCCCGCAGGTCTACGCCGTTATAAAGCAAGGTATAACCTTCCGCCAGGTTCGCCGTTTCCTCGGGTCGCGGTTGCGTGGAAGGCAATTCGCGGATTCGCAGGTTGCGGAAATGGCATTCTGAACCTTCCGATTCCAGGCAGAGATAGCCTTTCCGAGGACTGCAGTCCTTGCCGACCGTGACCTCTTGGCCATTCACGCTCAAGCGCACGACACCCCGGTTGGCAACCAGACGATAGTGATTCCACTCGGGCGAGTTTTTCGATCGATCCTCCGATGGAAAACTCCGAGCGCCTGTTTTCGAAACGCGGCCGGCGGGAGTCATTTTGGCGCCATTGACCGGGAAGACGTCTCCGTGCGTGGTGTACCATTCGTTTTTTCCGGCGATATTGAAGCCGTTATCGAGGACCTGGACTTCGATTCCACGCGGGAACGGCGTGCCAGGCGGAGGCAACGGATCGCTCCAAAGGAAGACTCCCGCATTGCCGCCGGGCTTCAAATGCCGCCATTCCAATTCCAGTTCGAAATTTTCGTACTGCCGATCGGTGCGAAGCATGCCGGTGGGAATTCCTGTCGAGACGATGACTCCCTCTCGAACGCTGAAGGTATCCGGCGCCACATTCAGCGGCGCCCAACCGGTCAAATCCTTGCCGTTGAACAGCGAACGCCAGCCGTCCGCGGATTCCGATGCGAGTTCCGCCCCTTGGCAGGCGTGAGCAACCAGGAGAAGGGTCAGGCACGCCAAAAGACCGCCGACGGATAACGCGAATGATAAAAAAACAGACCGACGCTTGAGTATTGCAGTTGAAACCATAAAAGAACTCTGTTAAACGGTATTCATCCCGAAACAACTAACAGCCGGCCTCTTTGGCATGAGGCTGTGCTGTGTCCAAACACACAAAAACTCTATGAACATACACTTCGCTCAATCGACCGGATGTGGGCTGCTGCTCGCCCTCATGGCCGCCCTGGCGGGGCCAGGAACGGCCGCTGCACCATCCTCCCCCCAAGGCCTGATCACCGCAAGAGGATTCCTCGATATCGGTTCCGGCACTGCCATAAGTGACCTGACGGGAAACGCCAAGTTTCCCAATAACCCGGATGTAGTCTACTACTATCCCTACTTCGAATGGAACGCGACCGGCGATATATTTACCGCGGCAAACAACGCGTATGCAGACAATTACGGCGCCCAAATGATCGGGTATTTCTATCCGCCAACGACCGGCGACTATGTGTTTCTTTTCTCTTCGGACGACAACGGCAACCTCTATCTGAGCACCGATGACACAGCGGCCAACAAGAAACTCATCGCCCAGGAAACCGGCTGGAGCAACGCGCGCAGCTGGGACGTGGTCGGGAGCGGCGCCCTGGAACCAAAGAATTCGTCGACGTTTGCAACCACCGAATGGCCAACCAAAGATCCTGTAATGGGCGGCGCCAAGATCACCCTGACCAAGGGCAAGGCCTATTACATCGAGGCCCTAGTCAAGGAAGGCGGCGGCGGAGATAACTTGGCGGTGGCGGTGCAGGCGCCGGATGGCAGCATTGATTACACGGCGCCAATCCCGGGGCAATACCTCTCGACTTTTGATAAAACCGAGGGGCCAGCCAAAATCATCACCCAACCCCAGAGCCAGACGATTGACGAAGGGAATCCAGTCACCTTCAAGGTGGAAGCCGACGGAACGCCCCCCTACGCCTACCAGTGGAAAAAGAACGGGGTAAACATCGCCGATGCCACGAACCAGACCTATACGATTACCCGGGCATCGCATACAGACAATGGCGCCAAGTTCAGCGTGGCAGTGACCGGCGCCCAAGGATCGGCCACGAGTGGCGACGCGATTCTTACGGTCAATCCGGACACAATTCCTCCAACGGTCCTCCTGGCCAGCACCCGGCTCGGGACCAGCGTGATCATCGAATACAGTGAGTACATGGATGCCGTCTCCGCAACCACGACGGCCAACTACTCGATCCCGGGCATCACCTTTACCGGTGCCACCATCTCCGACGATGGCATGGTTGTCACGTTGCCCATCACGGGGAACCTGCCCGCAAATTTTGAAGTTACGATCGGCGGTGTCAAGGATTTCGCCGGGAATGCGATCCCTGCCGGCACTAAGGTGCCCGGATACACAACCGGCTTGGCTCCCAACATGGTCTCTTATTGGCCGCTCGACGTCGTCGAAGGAACCAAAACCCCCGACATTATCAGTGGTTACGACATGAACTTGGTTAATCTGACATCAGCGGACCTGATCACTGGCCGTTTCGCAAAGTGTATCAAGTTCGACAATGCTCGCCAGACCATGCTGAGACGGATTCACGGCACCAACGAAGCCCTGCCCATCTATAATCACAAGGCCTTCACGGTCTCCATCTGGGTCAATGGCCCCCTTCAAACCGATCGCCGCGTGTTTTCGGAATCGTCCTCCAAGAACAACCAGCCTCTCTTCAACCTCGGCACCCATAACACCGGGGCCGACGGCACCCTGGACACGTATATTCGCAATGACAGCGGGACGACATCGGGCGACCACCACCATCACATAGGTGTCCCGTTCGATGAAACCTGGCACCACATCTGTTATGTTCAGAACAGCAATGCTTCGCCTCAGGCCATCGTCTACATCGACGGCGTCAAGGACGATCTGGATCCTTCGCCCGTTTGGCCGATGGCGTTCGATACAACCACGATTGGCGGGATCCAACGGGCAGCCGCGGCAGCCTGGTTCACCGGGATGATCGACGATGTCGCCGTCTGGAGTCGAGCCCTGGATCCCGAAGAAGTCTCGTTCCTGTTCACCAAAGGCACACCAACTCCTCCCCCCAAGGTTTTGCCCCTGACGATCAATTCGTTCCGGTCCGAACTGCCCGCCGTAGCCAAGGGAGATTCAGTGAAACTCCACTGGGATGTGAGCAAAGACGCCACGTCCGTCTCGATTCAACCGGACATCGGGGATGTCACAGCCGAGACTCAGATTGGCGTGGGCAGCAAGACCATCACGCTCACCACCTCCAAAACCTACCGGCTGACCGTCAAACGGGGAGCTGACTCCGTCAGTAGCGAAATCAAGATCGCCGCCATTGATGGCATTGCCACCGGTTGGACCCTGTTGGACAACTTCGATCGCTACTCGCTGGGAGTAATCCCCAAACCTTGGGGTGTTTCAGGCGTGAACGCAACCATCGTGGATGTCAACGGAAACCTCATGCTGTCTGTGGGCGGCGGAGGCGACGCTATGGCTGCTCTTCCCCTGAACGATCTCACCGTCAAGGAGGGCGATCAAAGGACGCTCTTTGCCCGGTTCTACCTGGCACGAACAGTGGATGCCGGCGGCGTGACCGAATACATGGGACTGAGTGACAAAGGCATCCGCAGCTTTGGCGATTCCGATGGCGAACTCGGCCCGGATGTGGGCTTTTACAACGACTCGGGTCCCGTCACCATCGGCACGTGGAACGGCGTTGGTGCGACGTTCGAGCCCAGCAGTTTCACCATCGAGCCGATGGTTCCCTATAACCTGTGGATCAACGTCCGGAACGATCCCATTGCCGACGGGGATCTGGTCTCTATCTTTGCAGCAAAAGAAGGAACCGCGTCTCGAACCACCCTGTTCCAGGATTATCGTTCCGATCGTAATCCCACCCCGGCGGAATCGGATCTCATTGGCTATCCCACGAGACCCGATCTGCAAGTGCTCACCGTCGGCGGCAACACGACCAGCTCGGTGGTGTATTTTGACGACTTCTATCTCAGCAAATCGGGATACCTCACCACGGTGCCGCGCGCATACGGTTTCACCACGCCCATTGAAGACATCGTCGTGCAGGCGCCCACGATAAAATCAGTGCGGATCGAGGGTGGCAACCTGACCTTTGCACTCGACACCCAAAGCGGCGTCAATTACCTCGTCGAAGGCCGAGCCAACCTGTTCACCGGCGACTGGCAAACCGCGCAGACCGTGGCCGGCACCGGGCAGACAGTGACGGTCTCTCTGCCCATGTCCGTCGACAGCCAGTTCTACCGCATTCGCGTGCAATAGAACCGACAGCAATTAAGAACTCGAACGGGACCGGGTGGCAAACCCGGTCCCTTTTTTTTGAGCTATCGAGATCGGAATAGGAGGCGCAGCTTCGTTAGATGTAGTACATCTTGGCCCGATCGCCGTTGTCTTCCAACAGAGACTGGAAGGTGATGGAATCCGCCGTTTGTTCCGCGGCGCGAAGGATTTTATTCCATGCGTCCCTAAGCTCGACCGGACTCCGACTGTCCTGGATGGACGCCGCCTCAAAAACGGGCCCCTGAAGACAACGTAGAATATCCCCGAGGGAGATCTCGGAGGGCGGACGGGCCAGCAGGTAGCCTCCCACCTTGCCCCGCTTGCTCTTCACAATGCGCTGTGACTTCAGTTCGATGAGTATCTGAACAAGGTAATTGGCCGGGATGGCATACTCCGACGCCAAATCCTCCACCCGGACCGCTGATCCTTGATGGAATTGCCGGGCTAATCCCAGAACAGCCCGAGCGGCGTATTCGCTTTTCAACGAAAACTTCACACCGCAATAATAATTCGATACCGCCTCTTTTCCACTGAAAACCTTTGCCGCAGACCAAGAGAATCAGACCTTCAATATCCGAGGTCCTTCAGCAACGTGGGAAAATCCGCCGGCAAGGGCGTGGGAGCTTTCCGGGTGGTTCGAGCGGCATAAGCGATCATGTTTAGCACCAGGCGGTCCGCTGCGGGATGTCGATCGATCTGGTCCATGAGATTAAACGTGTTCAGCAGGATCTTGCCCGATCCGAAATCATAAACGCCCAGCATCAGGCCAGCGGCATAACCGTCAGGCCTGCTCGAATGGCAAATCGCAAACGCGGCAGCGGCGACATCCTCCGGGGTGTCTTGGCCCTCAAAAAACCGGTTGCTGATCATCGGACCGTAATAATCCCAATCCAAAATGCCCGGGGAGGCTAATCCGGCAAAAAGGAGATGGTGCCGCGCCACGCACTCCTTGTGATAGAGCCAATCGGAGAAGTGCGTGAGATGTCCCTTGTTTTTGAGCGGCAGCCAGCCGGTCGATTGATCTCCCTTCTGGAACACGATCGGATCGAGAAAGAGTGCGGTGCTTCCCGAGGCCACATGACCCAACAGGTTGGTCCAAAATGCTGCCGTCACTTCTGAGGCCGCCATGCGACCTGCAACTATGATCGAAGGCCCTCCTGTGTAAGCCGGTTCAAACGGGACAACCGAAATATCCCTGGACTTCAGCCACTCTGTGATTCGGGAATCCAGCGCAATGCTCTGGATCGCAAATGGGGTATCGGTTTTCGGCGATTCACTGACCTGGAACATCAGTCTGCCGGCCGCAGATGCGCCTCCTCTTTCGAGAGTCGCGGCAAAAGTGTATTGGCCAGGGGAACCCGAAATGGTGATCTCTTCCTTGAACACGGGAACAGCCAGGGGACCTTCTTCCCCCTCCCGAGGCTGTGGAATGACCATATCCAGTTTCTTCTCCCAAACGATTCCGTTCGAGCCCAAGACACGGAATACAGCCGGATAGTCGCCGGGTGCCAGGGCGTTCTCGTTCGCAAGCACCGCCTCCAAGACCAAGGGTCGCCCCACGTAGGCATGCATGGGCGCGACAAAAAGACACCACCGAAGCGGAGCCCATCCTTCCTGCAGGATATCCATAACACCAGGTTTGAACTCGCGCCAAAAGGTCCATAGCCCCTCCCCGGTATATCCATGATCCAGCAGACCGGTAAGGTTATAGCCGCAAATTTTGGGATTCGATCGGATCAGACTGAAACCCAGCTGTCGTTGACGGGCATGCAGCTGTTGGCTGGCCCGCAGCATCTCCTCGGGAAATGCATAGACACCCTCCATGCCAAACCGTTTCCAGTCGGAAAGGAGCTTCTGCACGGTCTGCTTGAAGTATTTGAAATCGTCCGACTCCGGATTAGCTCCGTGTTGTTCGTAATACCGAAGTTCACGAATGGCATTCATCAAGCTGCCGATGCCGTATTCGGACAGAAACACCGGTTTGCTCGATTGCCCCAGGTTGCGAATGCCGGCTTCGATGGCCGGCGTGTGTGGTGTGACGGGGTAAACATGGGCGTCACCCGCACCCTCGAAATAACCGCCCCAAGGCCCATTCCGGGCGGTCCCCTTGTACTCGGGATCTTCAACACCCCAGACATGTTCCCACCGAGTACCGCCCGGGTTGCTAACCGATCCAATGTTGTATTGGCCATCCCATCGACCGCTCTGCAAGAGGACGAGACGCGAATCATCCAGCGACCGCAACAGACCCAGGCTCGCCACGGCATGCCGCGTCATTGGGCCGTCCCCCATTTCATTCACCAGCCCGAAGATAACCAGGCTCGGATGATTTCGATCCCGCAACACCATCTCGCGAAGGTTCGTATCGAAGCGTTCCGCCATTTTCGGAGAGTCGGCCAGAAGCCAGGAGGCCATGTTTTCCTCATACACCATCAGCCCGATTTCATCGCAGAGATCCAGCTGGTAGGGATGAGCCATTCCCGCGATAAACCGGACGGTGTTGAAACCACAGGCCTTCATGTAGAGCAAATCCTTTCGGAGCAGATCCGGCGCGCCCGGCGGAGGCAAGATCGCTCCGATGGGACAATGGTTGCCCGTGTGGGAACTTTTCAGGAAGATTCGCTTGCCGTTCAACCGGAAGTAGCCCTGATCGACCCGCAACTCGCGAAACCCAAACCGCGTAACATTCTCATGCGTTTCGCGACGGGTTCCTGAGGTCAACCGGGTTGTCAACCGATACAGAAAGGGCTCGTCCAACTCCCATAACCGATGCGCAGCCACCGTCAATCGGCATTCGGCGAGGCTCCGACCCGGAGCAATTTCCCGCTCAAGGGTCATGGCAGCGAGCGCCTCACTGGCCGTCGTTGTCGTGATGATCCATTCAAGATGCCCGGAAACAGCTGAGGATCCGGTATTCGTCAGTGTGACCTGGACCCGCACCTCTCCATTCGTCCACTTGGGGCGAACATAGACGTCGTCGATCCGCACAGCCGGGGTCCAGAACACCTCGACGGGTTCGGTAATCCCCCCGCTGTTATAGGAGCCGCCCACGCCAATACCCGAGGGAGCCTTGTTCCGATGCGGGGTTTCAGCCAGCACAATGCCATCAATAGGCTCGGCTTTCGGGTTCAACACGCGGACAGCCAGTTGATTGCCGAGGCCGGGTTTTATCACGTCGGTAATGTCCAGCGTGAAGGGGGTCTCTCCGCCCTCGTGCCCCCCGACAAGAGTGTCGTTCACCCAAACATGCGCCAGATAATCCACCGCATGAAAGCGAAGCAGACAACGCCCATCCGGGTACCGTTTCTGAGGTGCCGCAAAGGAGCGCCAATACCATGCCACGCCATGGTAACCCGGCCATGCCTCCTGTAAGATGCCGGGCACACGAATCGTCCGGGCCTCCTGAACCGGCCCTTTCCACCAGGCCTGCGCGCGCCCGACATTGTCCGGGTCCGCCGCCACCCTCCAATCGGTCCCCTCGAGCGACAAGACCGTCGATGGCCACGTCTGGATATCCGCGCGCGCCAGGACCAGACTCATGGCAAACAATCCTGCACGGACCCACACTTCTATGCTTTTCATGTCATCGAGGTTTGACGAGGTTTTCAAACGCCACAGCCTCCCGATATTCGTCATCGGGTCCAGCATAAATCCCATCGAACAAGATCGGGATCATGGGGAAAACGGTGAGCCACTGGAGAGGGGGATCGGTCGGCACGCCACTGTAAATCGGGGCATGGGCATCCCACAGTCTTCCAGAAAAGTCGAAACGACACGCCGCCGCCAGCCAAAGACCAATCCTGGGCCTCAGGGTTTTCAGGAGCGCGGGATCCTGTTTGGGATTAGGCAGCAACGCGGTGCTTGCCGCCAAACGCAGGTTATCCGCGCCGATCCGATCCAGCATTTGGGCCGCTTCGAGCACGTTCCAGGGCGGCTTGCCAAACGCCGTCCGCAAATACAATGTCACTTGATGCGCGGCCGCATGGTCCGCAAGCGTTTTGAGCGTCTTTTCAAAAGCCTGCTGACTTTGCTCGCCCGTCATGTTGTTTTCAGGATGGCGATGGAGCGAGATCACCAGATCGCGCGCGCCGAGGACCTCCATCTTGGCGATCACATTCGTGACCGTGTTCAGGCTCGATGAATATTCTTCAGCCAGGTTATCGATGAGGCGCAAACCGGGATAAAGATTCAGGCCTGAACTCAAATCAACGTAAACCCGCACTCCCTGGCGACGGATCCACCCCGATTCCCGCCGCAACGTCGCCGTTTCCCGCTCATGCAAAGAGCGCCAATCCACAATCACTCCGTCAAAGTGCTCAAAGAAAGTCGGCCGTGCCAAGATTTCCTCTTTGATCGAGGTCAGACGACGCAACGGCAAAGCTCGGTTCCTGGGCCGGACCGGCGGCTTCACATGGGCCAACTCTTCCACGTTAGCCTCTTTGACCTTCAACGAAAAGATCCGCACGTCCCCGCCCGCAATCGTATCCGATCTGCTGTTGCCCAACAGCTTGCCATCCACGCCCTCCGGCAAACATCCCACTGCGCTCTTCTCCGATGTGTCCAAGGGCAGTTCCTGGATCCCTTCAAACTCGCCACAATGCGAGACAATCCTCAAAGGCAGTTCGCGCCACGAATTGTTCGCGACGCAAAGCCGGTATTCCCCGGCTGATTGACGGCAAGTGATAAGGCTCAGATCATCGCTGCCAGCCTCGAATAGCTCTTGTTGATGGAAAACCTGATCCAGAACCTGTCGGACTTCCGGCCGCAACGAGTACGGCTTGGGCAACGGACGATCGTTCTCGCTGCGCAACCCCGTGTTCATTTCGGGATTCATATCGATCCCGAAATCACTGGCAAAGACCGTGAGCCTCCCTTTTCCATGTGGAATGGACTGGTCTTTGGCAACAGTCGTCAGTCCGGCGAGACCTTCCGGCAACCGGCCCAGGTTTGCTCTCGTGAGGATCAAATGCCCCCCATTCTCGACATAGGCGCTGAGTTTGTCTCGGATCTCCTGTCCGCCCGACAAACCACCGGCTACGACGATCACCGCATAGCGGTCCAAAAGCCAGCCCGGCGCGTCGCTTAACAGGCAATCCGCGATGTCCCCGTAAGGCGTGGACGCGATAAATCCGGACTCGTCATGGTAATAGGAGGAATTTTGATAGCCCGGATATAGCATATCGAGAATGGCGTCTGTGAGAAAATCGCCGGCTTCATACGGCAGGTTGCCCCACACTCGATAAACCTTGTCCGAATACAAATGCCGGGGGAACGTCCATCCCGCCTCAAAATCCAGAAGCAACGCGACGGGCGTGTGCATGACACCCGGCTGCCCTGTCTCCCTGATCCAGCGCTGCGCCGCCTGCTGGATTCGGCCAATCGGGGAGAGGGTGTTACCCTCAAACCATCCATTCTCGAAACCAACCGCCACGCAGTTGTACAAAAGATGGCTGTAAAGCAACCGCTTCATCAGACTCAGGCTGGTCCCCTTGGTTGGACCGTGCTCGTAGCCGTCGCTTCGACCGGAGGACCCGTAGGTCTTGAAACCCCAGCGGTTAAAGATCGAGGCATTCCCGAACCAAGGAACACCATACTGTTTGCCCGCCCCTCGAATGAACGCGTAATAAACCTGATTGTTGGGCAGCGCCTGCGCCGTCTCCGCGCCGATCAGGGTGTAGGTGCCTTCCTTGAGGAGGTAATGACCGAAGTTCAGCGAGACCAACGTGGCGTGCTTGTGCCCCAGTTCGTCCCCCATTTTCTCGAAGTGACGCTGGAAATTCAGGCGCTGGTCATGGCGGCCGGAAGAGGCCGGCGTCATCTGGTCCGCATACCCGCCAACATACCGCCCGTCTTGCTCGCCAATGTCCGTCCCCAGCCAGCGCTCGCCGAGCCTGGATTCCAGCAATGAAAATGCCTCGGGCGGCGGTTTGAACTGCTGCCAGTAACCGCCAGGACCTGAGCCCGGAACGTAGCCCCAAATGTCGAACAGGTAAAGATCACGACGCTGGATCGCATCCGCAAGGTCGCTGAGGTTCTTCGCGAAAAGAATGGGATACGACGGCCAGATCACATCGCCCAACTCGTGAGTCCGAGTGAACTTCTCCAGCTCCTCCTCATAACCGGTGATACGATCGGCCTGGACGTCGAATCCGCGCAGACAGGTAAACTGCGTGCGATTCTTAAATGTCCCCCAGGTGGGAGGCCTGACCGCCCGCCGCTCATAATCGGGATGCTCGCTTGGATCAGGCAAACGACTGTATATCCGGTGCGTCATCGGTGTTGTTGACAGGGATACCGCGAGGGAATCTGAGGCTTGTGGTGAGTTTAAGAATCCAAACAAGAACACTCCCCAGATCCAAATGGCTCCCGACCGTTCGAGGTCCTGCATTCGCATCATGCTCATTCCTTAGCAGAAATCGCCCCCCCCCGCGATAAGATTTCAATCGCCTTGGGGTCATTCCGCCACTCGTCGAGCGGTCAGTCCCAGCTATTGGTAATTTTCTTCATCATAGGACCGAGGGGTCAGTCCCGACTATTGGTGTTATTTTCAGTAACTTGCCGTCGTGTGCCAATATCCCATCTTCAACCGCTTTGCACTCCAGTCCAGCGTCATCACGGTCTGGCTTCTGAGCCGTGCCCCGATCGATGTCTTCTTTGCGCCGGTCTTGCGACGCCCGGCCAAATCCTGCCCCCCGCTTTTCCACGGCAAAGCCCGGGCGGCCTGGCGCGTTGTCCTGTCGAATGCCCATCTCCCCCACCAACCGATCCACCCGCAACCATGCTCATGATTGGGCATGAGACAAACCGCATGAACCTGCCAGCAGGCCTTCCTACGGGCGTCAGCAAGGGTTCGGACAAAACACTCATGATCCTGGTCGTCCTTGAAGATGGATTCGCGAAAGTTACCCCGGTTCAGGTCGTGGTCGATGGCCCCCGGACACTGGACTCTCCGCTGTCGCAGCATGGCGCCTTCCTTCTTTGAGTAGTCTTGCCAGGTAGTCAACGTTATCTTCCAGCCTTGGGCATCGTAGTTGGAGGCCACCGGATACGTCCCCGCCCCATGTTCAGTTTTTAGATTGCCGTCGGGGGAGTATTCCTTCTGCAGAATGGCCCCGTCGGCATAGGTGATCTTGATCAGTCGCCCCATCTTCCAATTACCAGGATTCTTAAGGGTCTTGCCATTCGCCGACCTTGTCCATTGTTCACCTATCTGTCAACAATATGGTTTTGACCCCATTGGTTTTCCAGACCCCATTGGCTTTCCACTGCGGAATAAATTCCGCGCTCCGGTGTCTGCGGTATCCAACCCGGCCCAAATTCTATCCTCGTTTGATGCGCCACCGACGCAAGTATAAGGATGCGGTCCATTGCTGGTTCATCGTGGCCCCCGACCCCGGCCTCAAGCCAACCGACACGTCTCGTTAGTTCAGTCCCCCATGCGGTTGGCACGCACACGCCGCCATCGGCAGCAGGCAAGACTCCCGTTGGCCTCGTTCATAAAAATCGGCTTGCGATCGCTGCCATGGAAAGCTACGCGGTAACCGCGCCATGGATTGACAGGATCTTGGGAGATTTCGGTTTTACGACTGGAAACGGTGATCCCGGCGCGGAAGGCCAACGAGGATTCAAATTTCTTTGTTGGCAACGGCGGGAATCTTCCCATTATTCATTCCGTTAACGGAAGAGAAGAAGGCCCTATGGCACAGAGCAACCGACACGTATACGACGAAAGCAAGATCAAGACGTTATCCTCGCTGGAGCACATCCGGCTGAGGACCGGCATGTATATCGGCCGCATTGGGGATGGCTCGCATCCCGATGACGGATGTTATGTTCTGCTCAAGGAGGTCATCGATAACGCCATCGATGAGTTCATTATGGGCTACGGCCGGGAAGTGCATGTGGGGATCCAGGACCGGACGGTCACAGTTCGGGATTTTGGGCGGGGCATTCCCCTGGGCAAGGTGGTGGACTGCGTGTCGAAGATCAACACCGGGGCGAAGTATAACGACGATGTCTTTCAGTTTTCCGTCGGGCTCAACGGGGTCGGCACCAAGGCGGTCAACGCCCTGTCCAAGGAGTTCCTGGTGCGCAGTCATCGTGGTGGAGAATTCGTCGAGGCCCTGTTTCGCAAGGGCCGGCTCAAGCAGGAAAACAGCGGCAAGGACGCCAAGGAACCCGATGGCACCCTGATCCGGTTTGAGCCGGATCCCGAGATTTTCAAGGAAACGGTTTTTCGGCCGGAATATATCGAGAAACGGCTTCGGTACTACAGTTATCTGAATGCGGGTCTCAAGCTGGTGTACAACAGCCAGGAGATCCAATCCCGGCTGGGCTTGCTGGATCTGGTGATGGACGATCTTCGGTCGGACGAAAGCGAGCCGATTTATCCGCCCCTGCATTATTCATGCAAGACGCTCGAGTTTTGTTTCACGCACACGCACAGCCGATACGGGGAGACTTTTTACTCGTTTGTCAACGGCCAGTACACCTCGGATGGGGGCACGCATCTGAGCGCATTCCGGGAAGGTCTCCTCAAGGCGGTCAACGAATATTCGCAGGGCAAGTTCGATGGCGACGACGTCCGCGAGTGCATGGTGGGGGCCATTGCGATCCGTTTGAAGGATCCCGTGTTCGAATCTCAGACCAAGAACAAGCTGGGCAACACCGAAATCCGCACCGAACTGGTGAACAACGTGCGGGAGGAACTGCTTCGGTTCTTCAATCGCAACAAGCCCATTGCCGAAAAGATCATCGAGAAGGCCCGAGATACGCAGCAACTGCGAAAGGAACTCCAGGAAGTCAAGAAGCTGGCTCGGGAACGCGCCAAAGCCATTTCCCTACGCATCCCTCAACTTAAAGACTGCAAGGTCCACTTGGACAAAAAACGGGATAAAGGCCGCGGAACGATGGTGTTTATCACCGAAGGCCAGTCTGCGGCAGGTTCGATCGTCAGCTGCCGGGATGTCAACACGCAGGCCATCTTTGTCCTCAAAGGCAAGCCGCTCAACGTGTGGGATCTCAAGCGGGATGTCGTCTACAAAAACGACGAGATGTACAACCTCATGCAAAGCCTGAACATCGAAGACAACCTGGAAGGCTTGCGCTACGAAAAGGTTATCCTCGCCACCGACGCCGATGTGGACGGCCTCCATATTCGAAATCTGCTTATTACTTACTTCTTCCGATTCTTTGACGCCCTGGTCCACGACGGCCATCTGTTTATTCTCGAGACGCCCCTGTTCCGCGTTCGCAACAAGGAACGAACCATTTACTGTTACTCGGAATCGGAGCGCGACATAGCCGTGAAATCCTTGGGAGGCAAACCCGAGATTACGCGGTTTAAGGGATTGGGAGAGATTTCACCGGCCGAATTCAAGCAGTTCATCGGCAAGGATATGCGCCTGAGCCGGGTCGAATACGCCTCCAAACCCGAGGCGGCCGGCATTCTGAGTTTCTATATGGGGAAAAACACGCCGGAACGCAAAGATTACATCATGGAACACCTCGTGGTGCCGCTGGAAGAATAAGCCCGGAAACCGGGATCCCATCAGGCGCATCGACGCAAAGTCGACGCCTCTGGGGCAAACTGCCGGCTCAAGCAGGCTCTGTATACAGCCTTCTTAGGGTCCGTGCAAAAATAAATTCCGATTTTGCTGCTGAGGATTTGGCTCGCTGGCAAGGCTCGACGAGGGAAGATACCCGCAGCGGTCTCTGACCGAGGAGTAACGAAGTCCGCGAGCCAAAGCCTCGCAGCCCTCCGGGGCGGGGCGGCGCCGGGTCATCTGCGTTGTTGCGTGGATGGTCGAGTATCGCCGAGGATACACTCCCGCCCCCGCGCCTAGCATCTGACCCGGCGTCGCTCCCGCCAAAATCGGAAGTGATTTTTGCACGGACCCTTAACTCCAGCGACACTTCTGAACTGGGGCGGAGTGCGAGTATGACGCGGCGCCCCTCGCAGCGAATGGCCATTTCAAGATAGGCTTGGGCGCTGCGGCTGGTGCTTCGGGCACAGCCGCGCTCCAAAGTGTCGCAATCGTGTTAGAACCGGTAAGTGAAGGTCAGCGCGATCCGGTGTCCTTCGGGCCGTTGCTCGGCCGAGAACTCGTAGTTGTATCGTAGCGCGGTAAACAAGCCCAGCTTCGGACAGAAGAGGCTGATCTCGGGGCCGATGCCGAACACGCGATCATGAACCGATCGGTCATAGACAGCGCCGCTTCCGCTATCATCTGTGGTTTGCTGCTGGTAATAGCCGATGACGCCCACATCGATGGTCTTTTTCAGGCTTTTGCTCAGGCCCCATTCCAACGTGTAGACCTGGCCCGGGGTGATGTCGATGTCGTCATTCTCGTGATTGAACTCATAGCGGTTCAGCAACGAGAGAGCCCAGGTTTTCTCCGCATCGAAGAACAACGTTCCTCCCAGGGTGAGCATGTGGCTCCAAAAACCGGCCCCTTGGCAGGAAGGATCGTTGCGGTCAAAATCCCCGGTGGGCGCCCATACGGCATAACCGAAGGCGATGTCGTAGCGGTCCCGATTCCAGGACAACAGCAACGGTTCCACCTGAATGTCGCCCAAACCAAAGGTGCTGAACTTCTGGCCTTCAATCTTCAGATCGCTATAGCCAAAGGGGACAATCACATCGGCCCCGTAAGTCGCCCCGAGAATTTTCCAGGGGCTCATCCAAATTAAACGCGGGGCGTTGACATAAACGAAGGCATCGAAGTGCGCCGGGCCATCGGGGAAATCGTTGGCGGTGTAAAAAATGTTATAGTCCCGAGCATACAGTCCGGGCGGCGGCAGGGAAGCGCCTTTGATGCCTTCGACACCCACCGGATAATGGCTGGCGACCGGTTGAGCCTGAACCGCACCCGCCAGAAGCGCACTGGCGGCTATCGTGGTAAAGAACAGGACGTTTGGCTTCATAGAATGTTCCGTGTTGGATTTGGGTTTAGCAAAGGTCATGAAAAGAATAAGTGACTCCACCCCGCGGAGTCAATCGTACAATCAGTCAGTCGATCCGAAGTCGAACGGGTCGCCCTCGTGAAAAACCAGGGCGATCTGTTCCAGCCGGCCGTGGCGGCCGTTGTACCAAAGCAGCCATTTCTTTCCGTCAAAGACAACAAATGGTTTATAGCAGGCCTCCTGGTCAAAGGAGTCCTGGCCGGGACGAATCATGGGATTCGCGGGATGACGCTCCCATGCGGTGACGCCGTCCCGCGAGCGCGCGATCCCAATTTGCGCGTGGTCAATGTCCCGAAAACCGATGTAGACCATGACATGCCATTCTCCCCTGCGGAACACCTGGCAGGCGGTCACCCTCTCCTGCTCCCAGACATTTGCCCGATCTGGCCCGAACACGGGATTGGAGGCGTGCCGGGTCCAATGCAGTCCATCCGGGCTTGTCGCGTAACCCATCGCATCGGGCTCATACTGGCCACCGCCGGAATACCACATGCGGAACAACCTCGCCTCATCATCCCATAAGACATGAGGACACATAAGGGCTCCCTTTTCCCAGGGCTGTTCGGGAGACAACACGGGCTTTGCGCTCATCCGATTCCACTTTTTCCCATCCGCACTGGTTGCGTAACCGATGGATGAGCGATCCTTTGTCTGACCGGTGTACCACATATGATACCCGTCGCTGCGTTTCAAGACTGTCGGTCTGTTAATATCGTCTTCCCAGCCGCTTGCCGGCTCAGGGGGAAAGACGATTTGAGGAGGGCTCCAGTGAATGCCATCCTGACTCTCGAATAGCGCCACGCTCCTCTTGGGCCGCCATGAACCCCACATTCGGTATGTCGCGTCCTCGCGCAACACCGCGATATCGAATACCGTGCCGATCCCGGCCATGGGTTTGTTGCCACCGATGACGGGATTGCCCTCGAACTTTTTCCAGCCGGCGGTGGTTTGGGGCAACTTGGTTCGCAACCATTCCAGCCGCGGCGAGGAACACAGTTCCTGACCATTCGCATAGAGGTGCAATCCCGGCCCTTTGTCGTACCGTTGGCCGGTCCGATCGTAGAGGAGGGTCAGGTTAAAATCATGGTAGCGGACGCCATCCAAGCAGAAATAGTCCAGAGCGCCCTCCGGGACCAACGGATTGATTTCGAGCCATTGATCGAGTCTGGGGCGCAGCCCGACAAGCCCGGTAATGATCAGGTCATTGAACGTCGAGTGATTATAGTCGCGGCCTCGATCCTTGTTGGATTCGTTTGTTCTCCCATAAAGCACCGTGCGGGCGGCCGTCTCGCCAGTGATGGGATCGTAGTTCTCATCGATCCAGGGAACCAAGCGGCCGTTCGAGATCTTAAGGTAGTGGGTGCGCGCGTAGATTCGAAGCAACTCCAGGTAATCTCGTTTGCCGACGTAATCCTGTTTGTAATGGTTCAGCAGATTGGCCATCGCCGTCAGGGTCTGCGCGGTGGCATAAGGCCACGAGGGCCCGTTCCAGAGACAATCGTGTGAATGTTCAAATCGAAAGCGTGGATGCCGTCGCTCGGCGGTGGTCGGGCCGTAGGGCGCATAAAAACCATTCGTGTTCATCAGCTGCGCCCAGGCCACTTCGCGACCAGGATGAGGGAGGTTGAAATACCACGGCACATAGCCGTGCAGTTCTCGAACGTCCGCGAGCGGCTGGTCCGCTCCTCGAGGCAAGACTTTGTAGAAATCCGCGGTCTCATCCCACAGTGTGTCCTCGACCCATTCCCGGAGCTTGGCTGCCTTCAACCGAAATTCCATCGATTGCTCAGGTTTGCCGGCCCACTTGGCGATGTCGCCGATCGCCACTGCATCGCCGTACATGTAGCTGTTGATGGTCGAGCGATAGCCGCTGCCGCCAATAGACACCTCCATGCCATCCTGGCCGTCTTCCTGCCAGAACAGCCCGTTCGGATCCTGTCTGCTTTTCTCCCACCCTTGGTAGTTGCTGATCAAGTCCGGAAGCAGATCGAGGCAGACCTGTTGATCCTGAGTGACCATGGCCCAGGCGCGCAGGGCGTCGGCAGCCCAGAAACTGTATCGCCTCGGTTCCCCGCCCTTCCGGAACCAGAAATAGGCGTAATCCCTCAGATACCTGCGATCCCGCAGCCATCGGCCCTCATAAAAATGATGGCCGGCCGCGCAACTGATGGTGTTGTATTTTCCTCCCCATGGGACATCCGGAAGAAACTCGGTCATCACATAACCATCCGGGGTTTGTTTGATATGCTTGCGGTAGGTCCACCATCGGAAATAGTAGATCTCCTCAAGCAACTTATCCGAGCACTCGAAAAGCGGAATGTTCTTCTCCATCCAAGTCCATGCGGCCTTGTTGTCAACGAGATTCACCTTTTGTTCGATATCATTCCGGTTGAAACTCTCGATGTGGTGCCGGAAGTTTTCTGGGTTCAATGTCAGCCAGGGGGTTGCCGCCGCAAATCCGGAGGAAGCCAACGCCAGAAAGCCCAGGATGAGCTGTATTTGAATCATCCGCCTCATAGTTGATTTGCCGAGCCGGGCCGCGATCACTTCGCCGTTGTGTGGAGCCGTGTTAACAGGTCGCAGGCAGCCTCGACGAGTCTCTCGCCGGAGCCAGGGGCGCAACGGGCGCTCTCCGGTTCGTAGTTGCCTTCGGCATAACTGCGGCGGTCGGGAATGTAGCCGATGTTTTCGTTCGCCAACTCGACGACGAAGGTATACGGAAAGGGCGAGCGCTTTTTGATCGCCAGACCCAATTCAACAAACACCTCGCCCGGCAAGCTGATCCAGGCCAAGTCTTGCCCCAACGCAATCCCTTGGACCTCGACTCGATGGGGTTTTCCCTCACGGTCCGCGATATCAAGCGCTCGATACGACCGCACCAACTTCATAAAATTGGGCCCGGCATCGTTTTTCGTGGCGGCAAGGATTTGTTTTGCCTCCTCGACCTGGGTCGGAGTGACGGCGGGCAGATCCAGGTCGACCATTGCGAAAGAGGCACGCAAGTGACCAACGGCAAGAGGCTTCAGGTCCTTATATGCCTGGAACACCGCGGCACCAAGAATCGTTCCGATGCGATTGCCCTCGGCGGCCGTGTTCTGCGGCCAGGCCCAGGAGACGTCCAAGTGGTTAAGATTCCCACAGGTGCCATTCGCAACCAGCGCGATATGGTTTGTTCCGTGATATCCGGCAAGCACGCGGCTGAGCGCTCCGGGCCAATCGGCGCTAATCTTGCTCCCGCCGCATGTATCGGGATGCATTGCGAAATTCACGTATGTGGCCAAGCACTGGCGCGGATCGCCCGCCTGGGCTGTTTCAACATATAACACCCCCACCTCGGGATCATTCGGGCCCGCGGGCATGACAATGTTCGGATTCACTTTGCCGGGATTCCAGCCCACAGTGCCTTCGCGCATGAAAAACCGGCGGTTAAAAGTAAGATCCTCGCAACGGCCTTTGGTGGCGCTGAGGCGCGCGGATTGCAGCCGCTCGGCGGCCAGCCGGACGCTTTCGGCAATCTTGCCGGGCAATGCTTCAGTATAGCCTATCGCCAACTGGCTTTGTCCACCCATCTCATTGCCGCGCCTGCCGCGATTGGCCAATTCCGGACCAGTGTGCGCGTGAGTCGCGCTGATCATAACACGGTCGCCCTGGATGCCGGTGGCCTTCTCGATGGCAGCACGGGCTTGATCAGTCACCGTGCGATTAATGCTGATGATGTCCAAAACAACCAACGCGGCCCGCTGGCCTTCCGAATCAATTACCATCGCCTTGCTGAATAACGGATCCAACACGCCGTCCGCTCCTCTCTCATGGTAATATCCCGCCATGGGAACTCCCAGGGGCGGCGTAATGTCAACGCTGGCCACGCCGACACGGACTTCAGCGGCACAGCAACACAAGGCCAGGAACCCGAGGGCGCCAAGGATTCTGAATGTCGCGATCATAGGAAAGGTTGGGGATGATGTTGAACCGAAGGAATGAGAAGAAAGATCGGTCCGTGTATTGCCACGCACGCGGGAAACGGCGTGAGTTCGTATCAAACCACATAGGGATAACGCTGGGGCCGATCCAGGAGGCGGTTGGCCTGTTCATCGCCCACGACTTCCTCCATTTCCCCGTCCCAGACCAGTTTTCGGCCCAGCAGATACGATAGGTTGCCGAGGTTGCACAGCGTTGCCGTGCGATGCCCAATTTCAATGTCCACAGCCGGCCGCAAATGTCCTTCCCGAATCGCTCTAAACCAGTCGGCCTTGTGGTTCATGTTGAAGTCCTCATATTCGTCGGTCCGCGGGACCTCACGTCCCCCTGGAGGCAGTTGAAAATTGATGGCCTCGGGATTTGCGGGCTTATACCCCCCCTCCCATTCCAGGACTAACTTTCCGCTGTCTCCCCAGAAGACGTTGCCAAACTCGGTTTCCCCGACTTTGTTGCCGGGCTGTCCCCATTCAAGGGTCCAATCGGGATTCTTGAACTCGTAGATCACATCCATGTCCACAGGGCAATCCCACAATCCCTTGGCCGGGGCGCGGCCTTTGGCCTCGACGGTAAAGGAGGTTTGTTGATCGGCCTCCATGCACCAGAGAATGGTGCTGAACTGATGCGCCCCCCGGTCCCGGATTTGTCCTCCGCCCGATTCCATGAGCCAGCGGAAATTGGCCGGATGATATCGCGGGTTGTATGGCCGCCAGGGCAAAGGCCCGAGCCACAGGTCCCAGTCCAACTCAGCAGGAGGAGCGCTGTCCGCCACCGGGCTGGCATCCACAGGATTCGCATAATGCCAGCAGGTGACTTTCCTGACGCGGCCCACGATGCCGTTGCGGATGGCGCGACACGTATGCCAGCCGCCCTTGGCTGTCCGGGCCTGGGCTCCCACCTGCACCGCAACTTTGTTGTCCCGGGCGGCCCGCACCATCGCCCGGCCTTCTCGCACCGTGACCGACGCCGGTTTTTCGACATAAACATGCTTGCCCGATTGACAGGCGTGCACCGTCTGCGCCGCATGCCAATGATCCGGCGTGGCGATCACCACCGCGTCAATGTCTTTTCGCTCCAGAATCCGACGGTAATCCCGGCAGGATTTCACCCCTGATCCAACGGTCGTCACCGCCGTCTCGAGAAAGTTCTCATCCACATCGCACACCGCCGCGATCGTTATCTTTCCTTCCTGTTGAAATCGCAGCATATTGCGGACATGGGTCATTCCCATCCCGCCGGTCCCAATGTGGGCAATCACGAGGCGCTGCCCGGCCCCGATCCTTCCAGGCGCCGCCAGGACACCGGAGGGCAGAATCGATAGCATGCCGGCGCACACCACGCCCTGGCTCAGGAACGAACGACGCGTCAAGCCGGTTGTTTCTCTCGCTGAAGATTCGTGTAAAAGCCGCGGGGCCCGCGCCTTCGGGCCAACGTGTCGGTGGATTGAAGTTCTCATGATTACGGCTTCAGTTCCTTGACGTAGATATTCTTAAACTGCAGGAGGCTGGGCGGACTGTTCCATTCGCCTCCTTGTTTTCCGCCGTGGTGCTGCAAGGCGAAACGACCTCGGGGAGGCAGATCAGGAATCGTCACCGGCGGAATCACCGTCTTCCCGTTGAGCACCACCGTGACGGACTGGCCGCGGACGGTAATCTCGTAGTGATTCCATTCGCCGACGGGCCGATCCGCCTGCGTGCGGGGGGTCACGGCGGCCTTCAACGCAGGGGGACTCTTAGGATCCATTCGCAGGCCATACATCTCGCCCGAGCCGATCGGCCAGCACCAAATGTTCACCTGGTGTCGTCCCGAGCCTCGGATAAACACGCCTGAATCGGAATCGGGCAGCGCGAGTTTCATTTCCTGGCCTCGGATATCCCTCGCGTGAGTGCCATCCGGCAGGATATAGGGCACCCCGGGATTCGTGTAAGGCGTCGCCTTGATCCGCCAATCTACCTGCAATACGAAATCGGTATACTCGCGTTCCGTCCAGAGATTCCTATCCCCCTTGGCCTCGCTTTCCGCATCGTAATCGATGACACCCTCGACGACTTTCCAATGGCCATTATCGCCCTGGGGGACGATCCATCCCGTCAAATCACGGCCGTTGAACAAGGCCACAAAGCCGTCCGGCGCTTGATTATCGGCCGCATGAATAAAAAAAACCGAGGCAAACAAAGCCAAGGTCAGAGCTGCTGGATTGGGTGAGGGTCGGTTCATGGATTGAGGATGGATGAAGGGTTCTGGCCGTGGATTGCAGTTTTGTGCCGTTGTCGGACGTGGGCCAAACATGATTGGGAAGCATACCCTCCCCAACCGCCCTTAGCCAGCTTAAAGAGCCTTAGGGTCTGATTCAAAAATCACTTCGGGTTTTGCTGGCGGCAGTGTGGCTGTCTGGCGAGGCGCGAATGACGAGCATCCCCGATGGGGTCTGTAAGGAATGAGCAACGAAGCCAGCCAAAGAGCCCCAGCCCAAGGGGGCGGGGCGTCACCGGGCCATCTGCGTCGCTGGGTGGGCCGTCGAGTATCGCAGAGGATACACTCCCGCCCACCCGCCTCGCATCTGGCCCGGTGGTGCTCCCGCCAAAACCCGAAGTTATTTTTGAACAGACCCTTAAAGCCCCGACACTGATGGCACCTGGACCAACGAGGGAGAGGTCGCGAAGAATCTTTCCGCGCGCTCCCGCAATTCACCCAACGAGGCTGCATTCGCCAGTTCCGTGTGAAAACCGTGTCCGAATTTGAAATTGGCGGAGAAATACTTCGAGAACATCTGAATTCTTCTCAAAGCCACCGGCGGCGGGAAATCCTCGAGGATATAATCCAGCAGGCGTCGCCAGATCCGGGCCGGATCCACCGGCTCGGGGAGGGACCGATTCCAGGTCGCAAAAAGCCACGGCCGAACCACGGCCATCCGGCCGATCATGATGGCACAAGCCGGTTTGAGGTGTTGGGCCCAGGCTTCCACTTGGCTGGCCTCGATCAAATCTCCATTGGCGATCAGCGGAAGCCCGGTCATGGAGGCGGCCCATGAGAGCAATTCATGCCGGGCGCGGCGCTTGAATTTGTCCTCGAAAAACCGGGGATGCAGCACGAGGGCGTCCAAACCGATTTCGGCGAGAAATCGCACCCGCTGTTCGAAGCGTTGCTCCCAGCCGGGCCGTTGAGTGCCCAAGCGGATTTTGGCGGTTAAGATGCCCGGCCAAAGCCGGCGGGCGTCGCTCACCACCTGGCGCATGGCCGTGTCGTTTTCGAACAAAGCGCTGCCGGCCTGCTGCTGGCGGACCGTCCAGGCGTCACAGGCCAGGTTGATATCCACCGCTTTCACCCCTTGTTCGTCCAGACGTCCCAGGATCCGATCGAGCGGATCACCCGCCCGGGTCATCAACTGAAAGACCACCAAACCTTCCTTTGGACAACGACGCAACCAGGGAGACTGATCGAAATCCTCCTTGAGAATCTGTCGTGCCGCCAGCATCTCGGTCCAAAAGGCGCCGCATCCGCCCAGCTCCGCCACCAACCGTCGAAACGCGCTGTGGGTATAACCCGCCAACGGCGCGCAGAAACGCGCCGGCGCCAATTCCGTTCCCCGAATGACACAGCGTTCAAACATGAATTCTCCGGGGCCGTCTGTTGTTCTGGGCCCCGTGGCAGACCCATTCATTCCAGATGATATAACTTTGTTTTTCCTCCGGCAGGCAACAGTTTTTTCGGCAGCAACGCTTGACGATCCGGCGTTGCCGGGTAGAAAGTAGCGAATTGCGGTCAGGCGCACCAGGTGTGTCGATATGGTTTGGACGATGAACATTGCGGGTATCGAAGGGGTTGGCCTCTCATCCAGGCATGGCCGTGCCTGGGGCGGTCGGACCCTGTCCCATGCTTTCAGTGCCCTGTCGGGGATCGCCGCCGCTGCCTGCCCGACCTCCTTGTCTTGCCATCCCGTTAGGCCCGGCGCGCCGGGAGAACCGCCGGCCGAACATTCCCCATCCATCCCCGGCTCATGACGCGCCCATTTACCAAGCGATTAAAGAACCGTCTGATCTACCTTCTCATCCGATCCCTGGTCGAGGTAGCCCGGCGTGTCCCGCGACGATCGGGCGTTTGGTTGTTTTCGATGCTGGGCCGACTGGCCTTTTATGTGCCCAACCGGGAAAAACGCCGGGCCCTGAAACATCTGGGCATGGTTTTTGGATCGAATAAATCACCTCAGGAAATTCAGCGCCTGGCCCGTTCCTGCTGGGGGGACTTGAGCGCCAATTTTTTCGAAGCGGTTCGTGTGACCACCTGGGATGCCGGCGACCTCGACCGAAATGTCATTCACGATGATCTCAGCCCGTTCACTCAGGCCTATCATCAGGGAAAAGGCGTGATTGTGGTAACGGGCCATATCGGCTGCTTCGAGTTGCTCCTGCACTTTTTCGCGCTGAAAGGATACCACTCTTTTGCCATTGGCACGCGGCTCTTCGATTCGCGCATCAATCAGCTGGTGGAACGCGGACGCAGCGGCGAGCGCATCGAATATGTCAACCGCAACGACGTCCGCGGCATGCTCCGGCTCCTGAAGGAGGGACGGGCCATGGGGGTTCTTATTGATCAGGACACCAATGTCGACGGGGTCTTTGCGCATTTCCTGGGGCGCATCGCCTACACGCCCAGCGGCCCGGTGCGATTGGCCATGCGATTCGGCATTCCCCTGTTCGTGGTCACGACCCACCGTTTGCCCGATGGCCGACACCAGGTGACCGTGGGCGAGCCCTTTCCGATCTTATCGGAGGGAAACTTCAATTCCGATTTGGTCCGCAATGTCGAGGGGGTCAACGCCCGGTTGAGTGAGGCTATTTTGAATCAGCCGTCGCAGTGGGTTTGGATGCATCGCCGCTGGCGCCGTCTGCCCAACGATCCGAGGTTTGCGGGGGTTCCCAACATCGAAAAATCCGCCACAGCTCCCTGATTTTTTGGCCGGTCTCGGAGATCGGGATGCGGTTCGAATCGTTACGGTTTGGGCTCAGTTTTGGGGGAGTCGAGAGTGACTTTGCCTGTGGCCGCCCATTCGGCGCCTCGAGTCAGCAGCGCCTGGAATCCTGGGGCTTCCATGGCCTGAGTGTCGTGTCCCAAAAGCAGAATAAAGCCCCGGCCCCGGCCAAACTCCGTTGTCATGGCGACCGGTTCATCCCCGCCCGAACCGCCTTGGTCCTTTGAGGAAACGGCGGTTGCCAGGACCTTCCGGGGTTGCTGCTCGGCGCGGTGCCAGAGTTCGTCGGTGATCCGGAATGGCTCAAGCCCCCGGGTAATCGGATGATCGGGATCGGCGATCTTGACCTCGAAGGTGTGAATCGGGCCATGACCGGTATCCTTGCCCCACCCACTGCCGCAAAGCCGCCGGTAGTCGGTCCACTCCATGAAACTGCTGCTGCCGGAATGAACCACCACGTGGCCGCCTCCATTCCGGACAAAATCGAGGAAGGCCCGGCGCATGGGCTCGGGCCACTCTTTGATTTTGGCGTCCGCCGGAAACGCATTCCAATCGCTCAGGATCACGTCGAAGCGCGCAAATGTGGCGGCGTCGCACAGATCCGGGCGTTCGGTGATCTGGACTGTAAAACGCTTGCTGGCGGTCAGGATGGCCTGAATTTTCGGCGTGGTCTGCCTCCAGTCGTGGTTGTTCTGGCCGCTGAACAGCAGCACGCGAACCGGCGCGGGCGCCGCCGCGGCGACTGGCAGACACCCCGGGACCAGCCAAACGACGAACGCGCCAGCCAGCCAGGTGCCAAACATCAACCGCACTGTCATTCGGCTGAAGGCGATCGCGGATCTCCACAGGCGATCTCTTCGGCCCAACGGCCGGGTTCCAAGGGTTGAGAGTGGTTTTTTCATCGCACAAACAGGATGAGCAATCGATAAAAGCCGTAAGCCATCAGCCCGGTGATGGGCAAGGTCAGTACCCAAGCCCAGAGCATGTTGCCGACAATTCCCCATTTCACCGCGCTAAAGCGCTTGCTGGCGCCAACCCCCATGATGGAGGAGGAAATGACATGGGTGGTGGACAACGGAATCCCGTAATGCGTCGCCAACTGTATCACGCCGGCGGCCGTGGTCTGGGCGGCAAAACCATGGACGGTCTGCAGCCGCACCATTTTCTGACCCACCGTCTTGATGATCCGCCAACCGCCAGCCGCCGTTCCGGCAGCCATGGTCACCGCGCAGGCAACCTTGACCCATACGGGAATGGTAAACTCGGCCGTCTTGAGAAAATCCAGCCAGGGCGGCAGCGTTGCGAACAGGCCGCTCGTCGTCGAGGTAAAAAGAGTCAGGGCAATCACCCCCATCGTCTTCTGGGCGTCATTGGTGCCATGACTGAAACTCATCCAAGAGGCGCTGAGCAGTTGCACCTTGCCAAAAAACCAATTGACCCGATGGGGAGTGGCCCGATGCAAAACGAGAAACAGCAACGCCATAAACAGGAACCCCAGCAGGATCCCCGCCATCGGCGCCAGGACCATCGGCAGAATCACCTTGGGCCATAATCCTTCCGTCTTTCCCGTCACGGGATTGACCACAGCCCAATGAACCACGCTCCATGTCATTTTGGACGCCGCCAAGGTCGCCCCGCAGAGCCCCCCGATCAAGGCATGGCTCGAACTCGACGGCAACCCAAACCACCAGGTCAGGAGTCCCCAAACAATCGCCGATAACAACGCGCTCAGGATGACCGGCAAGGTCACAAATTGGGTGTCGACCAGTCCCTTGCCAATTGTCGTGGCCACCGCCGTGCCCCAAAGCGCCCCAAGCAGGTTGAACGTCGCGGATAAAGCGACCGCCTGCCGCGGGGTCAACACCTTGGTGGAAACCACTGTGGCAATCGAATTGGCGGTATCATGAAAGCCATTGATGTACTCAAACACCAAGGCCAATAACAAAATGCCTATTACAAGTGTCATTGTCTGCGGTCGGCATGTTAGGGATCCTGGATCTCGCTTTCCAACAAAATCGGGATCCGAATCCGCTTTACCAAACTCCGCGCTGCAGACCGCGAGATATTCCCTCTGGCCCTGGATCTGCCCACGGCCCTTGGATTCATGCCAACTCGAGCCTGAGACTGGGGATCTCGCGAAACATCGCGGTAGATGGGGAAGGTCCGTGCTCTGTCCGCACCGGCTCATTCCCCTCTGAACCCGATCAAGATACCGGTATGATCAACGCACTGGCCTTGGGTTGCCGAGGCCCGCTAACGCCTTGAAGACAGCCACAGCGTCAAAGGGCTGGCGCAATCCATGAGTTGGTGGGCCGCCAGGCAGTTCAATCCGGACTCGGCGGACTGGCTTACAGCAATGTCAGCTGTGAATCCTGGACATGGCACAGCATCACACACGCGCGATCGCGGCCTTGTTACAGCATCAGTTTCTTCAAGGCGGCGAAGGATAGGGCGGAACATTCCATCGAGCTCTTGCCATCGGGATAGGTCTCTTGCTCAAGGGTCACCCATTCGGTTCCACCGTATTCGATGCAACCCTGCAATACCTTTGCCCAGTCCACCGAATCCAGTCCGAGAATCGCCTTCTTGGTGGAATCGTTGCCAACGATGGTGGGTTTGAAGTGGGTGGATCGCATCCGGCCGGGGTAACGCTTCATCATCTCCACGGGATCCAGGCCCGCCGCCGCTGTCCAGCCGCAATCCTGCTGCAGGATAACGTCTTTGGTGGTTCGTTCCGCGAAAAGATCCCAGTAGGTTTTGTCTCCGTCCTTCTTGAATTCGGAGGTGTGATTGTGGTAACCGCACGCCATGCCCAAAGGCTTGAGCACGGCGGCCGTTTGATTGAAGGTTTCCGCCAGCGCCTTGCTCTTCTCCGGATGGGTGAAATCGCCGTCACCGGGAACCACGAGGAATTTGCATCCAATCGTTTGATGATATTCGATGGCGCGTTTGAGGGCGTCTCCGCGGAAATTCCCGGTGCCAATATGGGTGGCGGCCACTTTAAGATTCAGATCGTCCAGTTTCTTTTTGAGCTCAGCCGCCTTCTCGGCGCCATTTTTGGCGTCATACTTGTAATAACCGGCGAATTCCACGCCATCAAATCCCAGCTTGGCCACCTCGGCCAAAGTGCCATCGAAGTCTTTCTGGCAGAAATCGCGCACCGAATAAAGCTGAAGGGCCACCGGGAGTTTCTTCGAGGCCGCCAGGGCCCACGGTGAAGGCGCCAACCCCAAAATGGTAGCTGCCGCGAGGGAATGCTTGACGAATTGTCGACGAGTAAAATGCGTTTCTTGCATAGCGTCCCCTGTCTAGCACGGATCCCGGCTGATTGTCGAGACGATCCTGGAATCACACGGCAACTCTGGCCAGGCTCTACGGCAAACGCTGCAGTCGGATGCGCCGGTATTCCATCTGGCCGCGGTCCCCCTCCAAACCGATCGGACCGGTTGGCGGAACCTTCCAGTTGGTCTCCAGCATTTCCCCGTTGCAGGTGCAATGGGCCGCACCGTCCTTCACAGTCACCACGATCTCGTTCCATTCCTGAGGTCGGTATTGTTTCAGCGTTTTGTAGGGCCCGGCCAGGAGGTAATCGCGGCACTGGAGTTGAGGTTCGCGGATGAAGATACCGCTGTCGGCATTGGGTGTGGCCCGAAACTCGAGCTTGAGTTCATAGAGTGTCGGTGAGAACCATCGACAGGGCCATCCGCCGAGTCAAGACAAGAGCGTTCCCGTCAAATCGGCGCCTGGATATTTTTGCATAGATCCTCAGCCAACCCATAACAGGACCAACATCCCCCCCACAGTGGTCAACAAGGTGATCGGCAGACCGAACTTCGCATAGTCCCAAAAACCCACCTCGATGTGGCCCCGCGCGGACTCGACAACGATCATATTGGCCACGGACCCGAGGATGGTGAGATTGCCGGCCAGCGTGGTCGCCAGGGCCATGACTTTCCATATCAAATCGGGATCGGCAAAATTGGCGATCCATTTTCCCGCCACAAGGACAAAGGGCACGTTGGAAAAAATGTTGGAACCTACAATGGAAAACCAGGAGAAATTCCAGGCTTGCACATGAGGGGCCGTGCCCCATAAGCCCTGGACCCGCTCAAAAACCTGCTCCGGCAAACCGGTCCGGTCCAGGCCAGCAACCACCGCAAACAACGCCGCAAAGAACACCAGAAGATGCCAATCGACAAGTTTCAACACTTCGTGAGTGTCCCGCCGAGCCAGGACCATGACCAAAGCGGCGCCCCCGAGGGCGGTCCAGGCCAGATTCAAACCCGCGATAAATCCGATGAAAACAAGCGCCAACCCGCCCAACGACAACTTCATGAGCCGCCGATCGACGGCCCGGCCCGTGGAGTCGTCGCGTTGGATGACCGCCTGGCTCAGGAGTCGTCGAAAACCAAAGTGCAGCACGACGCATTCGATCGCCAATCCCACTCCCGCCACAGGCAGCAGCGATTTCGAAAAGTCCAGGAAACTGATTTTCGACAAATGCCCAATGATCATGTTCTGAGGATTGCCCACCAGGGTGGCGACACTGCCGATGTTGGCGCTCATGGCCAGGGCCAAAAGATAAGGCAGCAACGGAAGCCGGCCTCGCACAATGACCGAAATCACCAGCGGTGTGAGCATCAGGCAGATCGTGTCGTTGACCAGCAGGGCGGACAGACCGCCCGAAGCCACGATCAGAAACAACAACAGCCGTTGAGGCGTGCCGGCTCTTCGGAGAATCCCATCGGCGGCCCAATCGAAAAAACCGGCCAGAAAAAGATAGGCCGAGAGGAGCATCATGCCCAGGAGCAGGACCAGGGTGTCGTAATCGACCGCCTGATAGACTTGCTGAGGGGTCATCACACCCGTGGCCACCATTAATACCGTCCCCAACACCGCCGCCGCCGGCCGGTTCAACGGCAGTATCTTCAGCCGGCGGCCGCTGATCAAAATGTAGGTCAAGGCAAAAATCACAATCGCCAGGAGTTCCCGCCGGGCGGCCTCGTCTGCCAATAGCTTCCGCATAGTTGATGGGGATCGGCGCGATCTTCTTTAAGGGAGCACGATCCTTTGCGCGCCCTTCTACCGCACCTGCAACCTTTCGACCAGCTGTTTTTGAATGGGAAGGACTGAGTCCGTAACCGACAACTGGGGAGTTCAGTTCGTGGGCTCCTGCGGGAAATATCTCCTCTCTTGACTTGGCGGAATGGCGGCCTTGGGGCATCCGAACCCGCAACGACCCGATGGCGGGGCGAACCCGATTTTGCCCTGCAAAACCGGCGGGGATCCCCTGCCCTTCACCCCTTCCGAATACCCGCCGGCTCGTTGCCATCCGATGCCATTGGCAAGGTAAAAGAAATGGTGGCGCCTTTGCCGAATTCACTGGCCGCCCAGGCCTTGCCGCCGTGCGATTGGACGATGTGCTTAACGATGGCCAAGCCAAGACCAGTGCCCCCTTGTTCGCGGGAACGGGCGCGGTCCACGCGATAGAACCGCTCGAAAATACGCTCGAGGGCGTTTGCCGGTATGCCCGGACCATCGTCCCGCACCCAGACCTCGACCATCCGTCCCTCGCCTCCTTGGGCGCCCACTTCAACCGTTCCACCCGGCTTCCCATACTTGATGGCATTGTCCAAAAGATTGATCAGGACTTGAGACAGCCGTTGGCTGTCCGCCCGCACGGAGAGGGCTTCTGGCACTCGATTGCTGAAGGTCGCCTGCCGGGCATCGGCCCGCAATCGTATGTCGTCCAGCAGGCGATCGACCGCCCCGCGCAGTTGCACCGTCTGAAAATTGAAAAGCGACCGGCCCGACTCCAGTTGGGATAACGTCAGGAGATCCTCCAAAAGAAAGGTCAACCGTTCCGTATGCTTCTGGATCATGCGCAGGAACCGGTCCGCAGCCACGGGATCGTGCTGGGCGCCATCGATCAGCGTTTCTACACACCCGGCAATCAACGACAGCGGCGTGCGGAGTTCGTGACTGACATTGGCCACAAAATCCTTGCGGAGGTTCTCGAGCTGCTTGAGTCGCGTGACATCGTGAAAGACCAGCACCGCGCCTCGACGGGCGCCCTGGCCGTTGCCAAACGCGCAGGCGTTGATCTGCAACACCCTCGGCTTCGGCCCCGGAATTTCCAATTCAATCGTTTCCGCCTTGCCCTGCCCTGTCACCACGTTGACCATGTCCCGCAACTCGTGGTGTCTCAGAATCTCCATGGCCGTTTTCCCCCGAATATCCTCGTTCAGTTCAAACCAGGTCCGCAAGGCGCGGTTGACCAGTTGAACGCGCTGCTGGGCATCAAGCACAAGGATGCCTTCCACCATGCTGTTGAACAGGGCTTCCTTTTGGGATCTCTCATGCGCCGCGGCCTCCTCCTGATGGGCACGCAAGGCATTGAGCTCAGACCGAAGCTGCGTCGATTCCCATTGCAGCCGCCGTTGTCGGCGCCAGCACCATCCCATCCAGGCTCCCCCTGCCGCCACCGCCACCGCCACCCAAAGCGGCCAAATGCCAAGGAGAGCTTCTTTCATGGCTTCCATTGCGCCGGTCAGGTTTCCGCAAACCGATAGCCAACATTTCGGACCGTTTCCAGGTATTGGGCGGCATCCCCCAGTTTCTCCCGCAAACGGCGCATATGCGTATCCACCGTGCGCGTGTCGATCAATCGTTCGTAGCCCCAGACTTCCTGGAGCAATTGATCGCGGGACTGCACCCGCCCGCGCCGCTGCATCAACAACGCCAGAAGCTTAAACTCGGTCGCGGTCAGTTCCACCGCCCGCCCCCGCACCGTCACCCGGTGTTTTGACATGTCCAGCAACAGGAAACCGGCCTCGTAACGGTCTCGAGGCACGGATTCCTCCTTGGATCGCTGAAGCAGTTTCTTGACGCGCAGGACCAGTTCGCGCGGACTGAACGGCTTGGTCAAATAGTCGTCGGCTCCAATCTCCAAACCCAGGATCCGATCCACCTCGCCCGCCTTGGAGGTCAACATGATGATCGGAAGCCGCTCCGTGGCCGCGTCCCGCCGCAACAGCTTGCAGACCTCGAGCCCGTCAATCTCAGGCAGCATGATATCGAGAATCACCGCGTCGGGAGAGCCCTGCCGAGCCTTCGCCAGGGCCTCATCCCCGCTCTCGGCCGAGATCACGTCAAAACCCGCGTTCTCCAAATTGAACCTGACCAGTTCAATGACATCCGGCTCGTCGTCAACGACCAGTATCTTGAATTTCATGAATTGGATTTCGGGGCGGGAATCGCCCCCAGCGAGTCCTGAGTTTTTGGCAGGTGCCGGACTTCCCGGCCTTCGTAAAGATAGATGATTTCCTCGGAAATATTGGTCGCATGATCGGCAATCCGCTCGAGACTCTTCGAGATCACCATCAGGTTCAAACACCGGGTGATTGTCTTGGGATCCTCGACCATGTAGCTCACGAGTTCACGATGCAACTGCTTGTTCAAGGCGTCCACCTCGGCATCCCGCAGGATGCTGGCCCTCGCCAGGGCCGTGTCGCCGCGAACAAAGGCATCCAGGGACGCGCGCAACATGCCTGTGGCCAGAGAGGCCATGCGGGGTAGGTCAACGAGGGGCTTGAGCGGTTCTTCGCGATTGAGGTCCAACGCGCGCTTGGCGATTTTCGTGGCTTCATCGCCCACGCGCTCGAGGTTTTGCGTGATCCTCATCGCCATCGTGATCAACCTCAAGTCGGAGGCAATCGGCGCTTTCAGCGCCAGCAGATTGATGCACATCTCATCCAGTTCGATCTCGCTCTGATCCAGGGTCGAGTCCAACTCGATCACCTGACGCGCCCGGGCGTCATCACGCTCGTTTAAGGCGCCGATCGCCTTGTCCACCGCGTTCTCCGCATGGCTTGCCATCGCAAGGAGCCGGTCTTTGAGATTCGCCAAATCTTGATCAAAGTGTCGTTGCATACGTTTAATCCTCTCCACTCTGCCCCGGCCAGGTTACAATCAGGTGTCGCACAAGTGACGATGCCGCAACATTATGGTTGAATCGTTGCTTTCTGGCCAGTGCGGAATAGGCGCCCAAAATCGGCACGCAAGATGCCCCCGAAAAATCATGAGCGGTTGTTTGGTTTTTTTATGTTCTTTCGCAGCAACACCTTCGCCGACCGCCCCTAATCGTAACACGATCGTAACCTTGGCGACACGCCAATGCCATCTCCCCCCGTCATCTTGGAAAGGTGAATCGAGTTCCCATGATCGGGCACGATCAAGAATAAACAAAATGAAGACCCAACATATGTTACGTACCAATGCGATCCCGACGCTGGCCCTGCTGCTGGCAGGAGCAGCCCTGTTCTCGGGCTGCAAACCCTCGGAAAGCGGCAGCACCCCCGGTGCATCTCCCCGCGTTTCCATTCAAAATAAAGGTTCGGATACCATGGTCAACTTGGCGCAAGCCTGGGCTGAGGATTATCATAAGGTTAAACCGGAGGTCAGCATCGAAGTCTCGGGCGGCGGTTCGGGGGTTGGAATTGCGGCCCTGATCAAAGGAACGGTCGATATTGCGAATTCAAGCCGCAATATAAAGCCCGGTGAAATCGAGCAGACCCGCAAAAGTACCGGAAAGGAACCGAAGGAATTCATTGTCGGCTACGACGCCTTGGCCGTCTATGTCCACAAAGATAATCCGCTCAACGAGATCACCATGGATCAGGTTGCCCAGATTTACAAGGAAGGGGCCACCATCACCAAATGGTCGGATCTCGGCATCAAGATTCCCGGAGGAACCAGCGACGAAATTGTCCGGGTCAGCCGGCAATCCAGTTCGGGGACTTATGAGTTCCTGCGCGAACATGTCCTCAATAACAAGGATTTCAAACTCGGTTCCCGGGACATGAATGGTTCCAAAGAGGTGGTCGAACTGGTCGGCTCTACTCCAACCGCCATCGGCTACAGTGGCATGGGATATGCCACACCTGCCGTTAAAATGTTGAAGGTCAAAGCTAAGGACGGCGAGCCCGCCTACGAGCCTAACGTCGAGAACACCCTTTCCAAGAACTACCCGATTGCTCGTTCGCTCCAGGTCTACACCCTGGGCGAGCCATCAGGCGCCACAAAGGATTATATCGACTGGATCCTGTCGGAGGCAGGCCAAAAGATTGTCGAATCGACCGGATATGTTCCCCTTCCTGCCGGCGATCGCGTCCGGAAGTAGTCATGGCTCTGACGACCATTAAGAATTGCGTGTTACGACGTCTCTCAAGCGTCGCAAGGGTGGCAAGGGGCAAATCGTTTGGGACCTTGCGCTATCGGATCCAAAATGAACTCACCCAATCGAAATCCGGCAGCCGGTAATCGGCGACCCTCCCGACCGGCCTGGGCGGTCTTCGGTGAACGAGCGCTGGAATGGATTATCTGGTGCTGCGGCATCAGTGCGATCGTTTTTGTTCTCGCCATCTTCTACTTCGTGTTCAAGGAGGCGGCCCCGGTCTTGTTCAGCAAGAACTTCAGTCTGGTTCAGTTTCTGTTCAGTCCGGAGTGGTATCCCACTTCGGTTTCCAACGTGCGCTACGGGATTCTAGCTTTGATCGTGGGCACGGCTTGTGTCAGCGGACTGGCCATCGTACTTGCCGTTCCATTTAGCCTCGGAGCGGCGGTCTATATCTCCGAGTTCTGCGGCCCCAAAACTAAGGAGACGTTGAAGGTGGTCATCGAGCTTCTGGCGGCCATTCCGAGTGTCGTCTGGGGTTTTATTGGTCTGACGGTGACCAGCAAGATCGTCCAACAATGGACGGGGGCTCCCGTGGGCGTCAACATCCTGAATGGCGGCATTATTCTGGCCCTGATGTGCGTGCCGATCATTACCTCGATCGCCGAGGATGCGTTGAAAGCCGTCCCGGAGACTTATCGTGAGGCGGCACTGGCCCTGGGGGCAACCCGGTGGCAGATGGTTCATCGGGTGTTGCTGCCCGCCGCAAAAAACGGGCTCCTCGCTGCGGTGCTGCTCGGCGTGGGGCGGGCGGTCGGTGAAACCATGGCCGTCCTCATGGCGACGGGCCATGCTGTCAACATCCCACACAGCCTCCTGGACTCCGTGCGAACCTTGACCGCCAACATCGCCGCCGAACTGGGCGAGGCGCCCGTCCATTCCGAACATTATCGGGTCCTGTTCATGACGGGAGTCCTCCTGTTCATCATCACTTTTGTGGTGAACCTGACCGCCGACCTGGTGATTCGAGGCATTCGGAAAAAATGAAACCCGCAATTCAATCCGCCAACGATCCGGTTTCCGCGGCCGCGAGCCGCTTTTCGGCCACCCCTTTTGTCCGGCGCAAACTTCGCTTCGAATCGATCGCGCGCTGGCTCTTCTTCCTGATGGCCGCCGCCATGATTGTGCCGTTGCTCTGGCTGCTGGGTCATCTGGTGATGGGGGCGGCGCCTTCGTTATCGCTCAACTTCCTGCTGGATCCGCCAATCAAGGGTATGAAAGAGGGCGGCATTTGGCCGGCGTTGGTGGGCACCATCTATCTGGTGGTCATGGCCCTGGCGCTTTCGGCGCCGGTCGGAGTTCTGGCGGCCGTTTACCTCAATGAATACGCCCGGGATAACTGGTTCCATCGCGCCATCAACATGGCGGTCATCAACCTCGCCGGAGTCCCCAGCATCGTGCACGCCCTGTTTGGCTTGGGCGCCTTTGTCTACGCCGCCCAATTCGGCTACTCGATTTTGTCCGCCGCCCTGACGCTCGCCATCATGACCATGCCCGTCGTCATCACCAGCACTCGCGAAGCGCTCGCGGCCGTGCCGCGCAGTTTCCGGGAAGCCTGCTGGAACGTCGGCGCCACCCGGTGGCAAACCATCAAAGCAGTGGTCCTCCCCAACTCGATCAGCGGCATCCTCACCGGCATCATCCTCGAAGTCAGCCGCACGGCCGGAGAAACGGCGCCAATCATGTTTACCGGGGCGGTGTTCTTCAAGGCGGTCGAACGGGGCGACCTCTTTCCTTATCAGCTCACCGACCAATGCATGGCCCTCTCGCTGCATTTGTTCGCGCTATCCACCCAGGTCCCCGGCGTCTCGGAATCGACCCAATACGCAACCGCTGTCGTCCTGCTCGGGGTGGTCTTGCTGATGAACGCAACGTCCATCGTCCTCCGAATATTTCTCCGCTCACGAATGAAATGGTGAATCCACAACCCCCATGAATCCTCAATCCAAAATCAAAGTCCAAGATCTCGGCCTGGCTTTCGGATCCCACGAAGTCCTCCGCCATATCTCCTTTGAGGTGTTTCCGCACGAGATCTTCGGCATCATTGGCCCGGCCCAATCCGGGAAAACCTCCCTGCTCCGCTGCCTGAATCGCACGATCGATTTCTCATCGGACGCGCGTCAAACGGGAACCATCGCCATCGACGGACAGGATATCCGCAAAGTCGAAGACCTCTATGAGCTGCGCCGCAAGATTGGCATGGTGGCCCCGCTGCCCGTCGGCCTGCCCATGAGCATCTATGAAAATGTCGCCTACGCCCCGCGCTGCTCCGGCATCAGCCGAAAGGCCGACCTCGATGACCGCGTCGAGCGGTGCCTGCGCCAGGCTGCCCTCTGGGACGAAGTCAAGGATCGGCTCCACAGCCTCGGCACCCGCCTCTCGGGCGGACAACAACAACGCCTGACCATCGCCCGCGCGCTCTCGCACGAGCCCGAAGTCCTTTGCCTCGACGAATTTTCCATTGCCATCGATCCCGTCACCACCATGCGCATCGAAGAGGTCCTCCAGGAATTGCGCGCGCAAATCACCATCATCCTGGTCACCAACCTTGTCCAGCAAGCCAGGCGTTTGGCGGATCGCACGGCCTTTCTCCTGAACGGCGAATTGGTCGAACTCAACCGCACCGAAGTCATCTTCTCGGATCATCCCGCCTCGAGGAAAACTTACGAATACGTCCACGGCCTTTTCGGATGAACACAGCCCCTCATTATAGCATCGAAACCCGGGACCTGAATCTCTGGTACGGCCATTTCCAGGCCCTCAAGAGTGTCAACGTGAAAGTGGCCCACGGCCAAATCACCGGTCTGATCGGACCTTCCGGCTGCGGGAAAACAACCCTCCTCCGCTGCTTCAACCGCATCAACGAACGATTCGGCAATGTCACCACCACCGGCGAAATCAAGATCCTGGGACAAAACATCTACAATCCCGATATCTCCCTGATCGAGCTTCGCAAGTCCGTCGGCATGGTTTTCCAACGCCCGAATCCCCTCCCGATCTCGGTCTATGAAAACGTGGTGTTCGGCCTGCGAATCCACCGGCAACGCAACCAATTGTCCCGCTCGGAGCTCGAGGAGGCCGTCGAAAAAGCCCTCCGCGAAGTCTTCCTTTGGGACGATTTGAAGGATAGGCTCGACGCGCGAGCCACCACCCTCCAGCTGGAACAACAGCAAAAACTCTGCATCGCCCGCCTGCTGCCCCTGAAACCGGAAGTCATCCTGATGGACGAGCCCTGTTCGGCCCTGGATGCCAAGGGCACCCGGACGATTGAGGAACTGATGTTGAGCTTGAAGCAGCATTACACCTTTCTGATCGTCACTCACAACATGGCCCAGGCGCGGCGCGTCAGCCAGGAATGCATTTTCATGCTCCTGGGAGAACTGATCGAACACTGTCCAACCCAACAAATGTTCCTCAATCCCCAGCATCCCAAAACTGCGGAGTACATCGAGGGACGATACGGCTAAACCAACAACCATGAACCCATCGCCAACCCATCCGCACCCCAAGATTGTGTTCGACCAGTTCAGTGCTTGGTATCAGAATTCACCTGCCCTGGAGAATATCAATCTCCAGATGTTCACCGGCGAGCGGCTGGCCATCATCGGCCCCGCCGGGAGCGGCAAAACCACCCTGCTCCATAGCCTCAACCGGTTGTTCGATCTGGAGTCCGGATTCAGACATCAGGGACAAATCCTGCTCAGTGGCCAAAACATCCTGGAACCCGAGGTGGACCTGGCCGACCTTCGAAGACGCGTCGGTCTGATCGGCACTCCGGCCACGGCGCTCCCGGTTTCAATCTTTGAGAATATCGCCATCGGCTTGCGAATGGCCGGGGAACGCCATCGAGAACGCATCTACGAGCGCGTCGAGTCGAGCCTCAAAGAGTCTCGTCTCTGGGATGAAGTCAAACACCAGCTAGACCAAACCGCCCAGCATCTGCCCATCGGCCTCGTTAAACGGCTCAGTCTCGCCCGGGCCCTGGCCTTCGAGCCCGAGGTCCTCCTGTTCGATGAACCGGAATCGGGCCTCGACAACATCACCGCCACGCTCTTCGAAGATATCCTGCGCGATATCACGCCGAAATACGCCATCGTCTTTGCCACCAACGATATCAAACTGGCCGCACGCGCCTCGGATCGCACCGCCCTTTTCCTGAAAGGCGCACTCGTGGAATGCGGCCCGACACGGAGATTTTTCACACAGCCTGCTCAAGCCGCCACCCACGATTTCATCACGGAACGCTTCTAACGAAGCCGCGCCTCAAACCGACCATGCGATCGAGCTTCAGCGAGGGCGCCGGATGCCCTCGGGTCTCGCTCACCGCCAACGAACCCCTTGATTTGCCAATTTATCGGGAGCGTTTTGACTTGATCATCGCTTTAATCTTGTCAATATAAATCAGGTTAACAGGGGCAAATCGGCTTTTCCAAAGGGGCTGCATCATGAACGCGAATTTCCAAGGCCATTTTCTGGTTCTCACCTGTCTGGTCAGTGTCGTAACCGATGCCAAGGACGAACTGAATCCCCCCCACCAAAGCCCCCCGACATCAGTTGTTTTCGCGGATGAAACCGTGGTCAAACAGGTCGCGCTTCTGGAAACAAACCTCACCCGGCTGGCTGACGATATGGCCTTGGTCTCGCCCAATCCGCTCTCGGGCGGCTTGATCCTGATATGGTCCGGCTCCGCAAAAACCCTCCCGGCCGGCTGGGCACTCTGCAATGGAGCCAATGGCACGCCCGATCTGAGAAATCGTTTCATCCGAGGAGCCGCTGGATCGGGCGACGTCGGAGAACGAGGCGGCGCCGCCACTCACACCCACGCCGCCTCAGGTCATCGGCATCCTGTTCCCACCCTCGGGCACGCCCACTCGATTGCCAGCGTCGATGACATCCGCACCGAAAATGCCGGTGACCATACCCACGACGTCGGCATCGCAATTGGAGGATCGATCCATGTTGACCAACTGGGATTTGGCGGCGAATTTGTTGCCGCCAAAGGCCACGATCATACTTTGTTTTCGAGCCGTCCCCGCTGGCATCGCCACCTCCTGAACATCCCGGGACACAGCACGACCGGCACCGAGAGCGGCGCCTCGATCTCGCACAACGATTCCACGGTCCAAAACGCGGATCATCTGCCCCCTTACTACGCGCTCTGTTTCATCATGAAGCTGCCAGAAAAGGAACCTGCCGGCTGGAGCCCTCCCACTGGACTCAATCTTTCCGGTCGGGTTTCGGCCTTATCCCAAACGACCAGTTCCTTGAAAATCCTTCTCAAGTCAGCAACCTCAAACGCCGTCCCTGATGGACTGATTGCCTTCTGGTCTGGATTGACCGACTTGCTGCCACAATCCTGGACAGCCTGCGACGGTGATCACAACTCGCCTGACCTTCGAAACCGGTTCGTTCTTGGAGCGAACGGCTCACGGGAAGCTGGCGAACAAGGGGGTGGAGTTTCCCACACCCATGCCACCCATGCCCATCAGCACCGCGTCACTCTTCCCGATCACAGCCACACCATCCCGGCGGTCATCACGGCCACCCATATTTCGGGCGCGCACATGCATACCCTGGGACCCGCAAACGGGATTAAGAACACCGAGGTGGGCAATGACCGCTACGACCTGGCCTCGCGCGTCGGCCACACGCATATCCTCAGCCTCGCGGGCGCGCACTCGCATTCATTGGAGCTGCCCGCCGGCACTACCGAACCTAAGGAAGCGACAGGCTGGACCGGTCTTTCAAATTCCACTCTGAGATCCTCGCTCCACCTGCCTCCTTTCGAAAGGCTCAGGCACCTGATGAAACTGAAGCCCACAGCCAGCCCTCCGGCCCTCCACCTCGCCCCTCCCACTTCCCCTGTTCTGACTCGAGTCACTGCCCTGGAAAAAGCCTTGAACGAGCTCTCGACTGCCATCCACCGAATCTCCCTTGACTCAGTCCCCGTGGGAACAATTGCGGTGTGGTCAGGAACTGTCGAATCGCTGCCCCCAGCTTGGGTGCCTTGCGACGGCCGGTCGGGCACCCCAAATCTGTCCGGACGATTTGTCATGGGCGCCGAAAATGAAGCCGGTTCGACCGGCGGTAACACGACACACAACCACTCCCTCGGATTCCACCGTCATACCGCCTACTGTCCCCACTCCCACGACCATCGTTCGCGCATCCTTCGAACCCTGACGATCGTCGATTCCGAACATTCCATCCTCGATTACGAAACTCGCCATACGCACTCTTTCTCGATGCTCTGCCAGGCAGTATCGGACCTGACAATCGGAGGAAGCATTCAGGTCGCCACTGAACTGCATGCGCACGAACTCCTGGATGGAGGCGAAGCCCACGAACACGAGGTCACCGTCGATCAACCGCTCACTCCCGCCACAGAGGCATTGACCAGCACAACCTCCGAGGAAACCTACGCCAGCTACGAGGCCCAACACCTTCCCCCCTACCTCAAACTGCTCTTCATTATGAAGACAGACGGCGCCAGCTTGCCGCCTCCCACCATCACGGCTCCCAGCACAGTAGCCGCTGGCCAGGCGCTGGCCCTCGCATGGACCATTCCGAACCTCATCACCACTTTGTCCAACAGCACTCGAATCGGCCGCGCTTATCTGTCCAAGGACACCGATTACGATGTCAATGAGGATCGCCTTCTGGGACAGGTCTTGTTCGATCCCAAGTCGCTGATCGCCGGGAAATACGCGGCCCGCCAGAGCTTCACCCTCCCCGAAGTGCCTCCAGGGGATTATTATGTGATTGTTCAAATTGATCGCGACAAATTCCTCTCGGGAACAACCGACCCGAACGTTTTCCACACCGCAACCATCACGATCCGCGCGCCTGACCTGAGCCCGACAAAGCTCGATGCGCCATCGGTGGCAGACGCCGGTCAAACCCTGGTGACCACCTGGATCGTGATCAACCAGGGAACCGGGGAAACAGTCCCCTCCTGGAGCGATCAGCTTTACCTGTCTGCCGACACCGTGTTCAGTCCCACCTCCGATCGTTTCCTCGGCGAGGTCACGCACTCTCAGGCTCTCGCCCCTCAAAACACTTACAAGACCAGCCTCAAGTTCACGATGCCCACTCTTCCGTCCGGATTGTATTATCTGATCCTGCGGGTGGATCACGATGACAAGCTCCAGGAAAGCAACATCAAGAACAACAACCTCATCGTTCCTGTCCAGCTGATCGATGTGAAACCGGCGCAACTGGTGCTGTCCACCGCTCGCGCCCCAAGCCCGCGATTGCCCGAAATCAGCATGGCCTCAGCGGTCCCCACAACGCATCGGGTTGAGTTCAACCTGAATGGCCAACTGCTGGGGACCGCCTACGGTTCGCCATTTAACCTGAACACCATCTCCCTCCCCCTCAGCGCAAAGTCGGCTCTCCTTTCGGCCAAAGGCGACGTCTCAGCCACAGGCTTCGACAGCATCGGTTCTTTGGTTTGCCAGGCCACCTTGGGACTCGGCGAATCCCACGAAGGCTTTCCCACACGCCTGAACATTGATCAACCCTATGAGAATTACACCCTATACACCGATGACTCGACCGCCCCCAACCATTCCCTGCTCATCCGAGTATACGCCGCCAGAGAATATCTCTCCGTCATCGAATCCGAAACCGGCCACACCGCGGGCATGCGCCATGACATTCCCCTGACCAATGGACAGTTCCAGATCCAATTCGCCATCGACGGCGCCGTCGTCCATACCTCGACCAATGGATTGCCCGGCGATCCGTTCTATCACGAATGCAATTATAACGCGGAAGGTCTCAGGATCGGAACGCATCACCTCACGGTGCGGCTGATCCATCCCGAGGGCTTTTGGGATGCCTCGGACTCCAGGTCGTTCGTAGTCGAACAACGGCATCCCGACTTGCGTGTCCAGCGCGACGTGTATTCCGAGTCCAACCACTTCCGAGTCACCCTCACCCTCCACAATGATGGCAGCGGCTCCGCCATCCTGCGATCGCTTCGTGAAACGATGACTGGATTCCAGCCCTGCCGTATTCTGACCTCGATGCCGCTCGATTCGACCACCACCACGTTTTCCCTCGCTGATAAACAGTGCGCCCTCGAGTTCGACTTTGGCGATGTGACCCTCCTGGCGGACAGCTATCGCACGCTCAGCTATCGGGCCGTGCCTATCCTCTTCCAAACCGATTGCGAGTATACCTTTGGCGGAGATGGCGAAGTCGAATACGAAAACCGCGACGGCATCGTCACCAGCGAAACGATCAATCTCACCACCACCTTTACCAGTCCTTATGCCTCCCGCCTCGCCATCCTGACGGCGATAAACAACGCATTCCGGAGCTCGGACTACCTGCTGGTCACCAGTCCCGTCAACCTCGAACGATCGTTCTCAGCGCCCGAGGCCGTCACGATTCTCTCCGATATGGCAGATCTGGCCACGCGTCGCAACGGTGTCCTCGGTTTTTTCCATGGGGCCGGCCAGATCCGATCGCCTTTTCGGACAGGTGACCTGATCGCCTTAGGCAACTTTTTCTCGAGCGACGGCGCCATGGACGAGCTGTTCGTCGGCAGCATCGGCAACCACCGCGTCTCTGTCTATTCCGAAAACAAGGAACTTACCCTTTCCGGGGCGGTGCCGATGAATCTGGACTTGCGCGCGGGGGATTGCCTCGTGGTGGGTAACGTCAGGTCTAATTACGAGACCGGCACCAACGACCACCGCCTTCCCGAAATCGTCGTGGCCTTTGGCGATGCTCACGACCGTTTCGACCAGGGCGATCTCCTGATTCACCAATACGCTTACTCCACGAATGCCCCTTTCACCATTCATGAACTCTCCAGCTCGTTCTCGACCGGCGCCCGGTTGGCAATCGGAGAAGTCTGGGCCGAGGCAGGAAATGATCGTGACGAAATCATCGCCGCTCTTACCGACGGCCGGCTCATCGGCTTCAGCCAGTCGGGTCCCTGGTCGATGGCCGAACACTCGGTCTTTCGGGGTGGCGATCACTTTGCCGCCGGCAACCTCATGCCCAACGGCCAGGATGAACTGGTGATCGGCAACCTCGGAGGCGGCCTCGTCGTCTACAACTTCGATCGCCTTGATGCCACCGGCCGTTATCCACAATATCAACGCGCCTGCGAGGTTCCCCTGGTGGAAACACTCGAAGCCGAGGATGGCTTTGCTGTGGGAGATGTCCTGGGAGATCACTATGCCGAGATCATTGTTGCCTACGCATCCCGAGATCAAATCCGCATTTACAGTTATGACTCGGCTTCGGACAGCTTCGAACGCGCCGGAATGTTCGACGTGACCTTTGACGCATCGGATCGCCTGGCGGTTGGTTACTTTGGGAGTTCGGCTAAAGCGCAGATCATCATTGCCCATGGCGCCGAAGCCACCCATCGTCAGGCGGGCACCATCGAGTTTTATCCGTATGTTGACGGTCTCACTCCGGGCAGCGCTCGGGCGCTGGACCGGCTCATGGATCGCGAGGGCGCCTGGGCCAACCGCCTCGCCACCAACTGGGCCGATCAAGGCTACCTCCTCATCGTCGGAGAAAATGAGATCATCCCCACCTTCAGCAAAACCTGGGATCTCTACAACAACGACGCCGGCAGAGTCGATTACACCGATCGCAACTATGCCAGCACCGACAGCTCGTCAGAGAATTGCCTGCCCGAACTCTCCGTCGGACGCGTGGTCGGCAACTCCGCCGAACGCCTCCATCAAGCCCTCCTCACCGCCATTAGCCTAGCCAGCGATCCCCGTGACCTGGATAACAGCGATGCCTACTGCGTGAGCGGATCCGATCCCGACGATGACGAGGAATTTGTGCCCATGCGGGATAGCATCGCCGAAAAGCTGCGAGACCGCGGCTTCGACGCGCAAGAACAACACACCCCCAACGCTGCGACTTTCCATGCCAATGCCATTAATAAGGACGTGATCTTCCTGGCGGGCCACGGCAGTCCAACCTCGTGGTGCGATCCCACGGTCACGGGCAGCAACATCGCCAGCGACTTCAACCCTGGTAATACCATCCCGCTTGTGTATGCGAGTTCGTGCCTCACAGGCCGTTACCCGGACGGCACCAAAACTCTGAGCGAGCAGTTCCTGAACAATGGCGCGGCCGTGTTCATCGGCTCGACCGAAAACAGCCTCGTGGCGGGTGATTTCGGCTGGGGCCGCCGCATCGGTCAAGCCTTCTTTGACCGCATCGAGGCCGGGCGCCCCCTCGGTCACAGCCTTAAGCTCGCTAAACGCCACCGCCTCAGTGATGCGGCCAATTCCTATTCCTGGGACTGGAACTACAACCGTTTTACCTGCGCCAGTTACCAATACTACGGCGATCCCAAGGCGGAGATTCACTGGCCCGCGAGGAGTCTTGCTCACGCCAACAATCCTCCGAACCGGAACGATGAAATCATCCCCGTAATCGCCGGTCCCTTGTCCGAGTTCCCCCTGAAGATTCCCAGCTTCGAGGTCTTCTCGCGCAAAGGCGCGCACATCGTCGAAATCCCCGATGGCGAAACCCTCATCATCCCAGGAAAACCGATGGTTCCATTCTACACAGCAACCGTGCGCTTTCCCAAGGGCCAGATCGTGCAAGAAGTTGCTCTGAACAAACGAAGCGGCCTTCATGCCACCACGGGACTCCTCCTGCCGCCAGCAATTCCCAGGATCGAGGCCGATGCAACCGCTACCGCAGCAGCCATCGCCCCTTCGGGTTGGTGGCCCGATCGCGACTTTGACTGGTCCATCTCCGAAAATCCGGATGGCTCGCGCGACCTGACCATCAAGGCCTTCGCGTTCTTCTACAACTCCGAGACCACTGAATCCCGATTCTTCAGCAACTACGTCTTCGGCATCTCCTGGGCTGCATCGACGGTGGATATCCTTCGGTTCGCATCCGAACGCCAGGCTTATCCATCCGGCGCGCTCGTGAAAGCTGGTCTGGTCCTGCAAAACATCGCCTCCCAACCGATCGATGTCGTTGCTGAAGCCATCATCCTCCGCAACGAAGCCGACCTGATCGAGAAACTGCCCCCCGTCCAGATGCCGAATCTCAAGACTCTAGGCTGGGCCACACTTCAGTGGGATGCGAAACAAGCCGGCGGCGATTATGCCATGGAAGTCCGGATCCGCGATCTCGCAGGCCACGAACTGGATCGCGCCCGCGCCGAGTTCCAGATCGGTCTGGCCGCCGGCGCCATCTCGCGTTTCGACTTCACCCCGCGCGATTATCCTGTCGGCGACGACGTGAAGCTGTCAGCGACCTTCGTCAACAGCGGCAACACAACCCTCGATGGCACGGTCGTCATCGCAATCCAGGATGCTTCAGCGAATCCCGTGATCGAGTTTCGGCAGTCCTTCAGCGCTCTGACCGCCGGCGCCGCCTTCCGCTTTGATACGGTGTGGGAAAAAGCCGGCATCAGGCCTCAAGATTGCCAGTTCCTGGTTTACGGCCTGTTTGAAGGACAAACCACGGCCTTGAGCCTGTTCGCGCGCCAGCCCCAACCATCGCTCATGTGGAATAGCATTGCGGTGTCCGCAAAGGAGGTCGAACTCACCTGGCCCAGCGTTACCGGCGGCAGTTACAGCGTGGAATTCTCCCCGGAACTGGTCACCGTTCCGTTCACCTGCATCGCCAGCAATCTTCCGGCTACCCCGCCCCAAAACCGATTCTTCGATTCGGCCCAGCGCCCCCAAGGCTTCTATCGGTTGAAGGAAAACCCCTAAGAGCCTGTTTGAAAATTCCAAGGGGCGCTGTTTTCGTAGAAATGGCCGCATGGCGAGGCGCGACGAAGGAAAAAATCCCTGGCCGATCTTTGACTGAGGAGCAACGAAGCCAGGGGGCCATTTCTGCGAAAACCCTTCGGGCGGCGGCTCTTTTGCCCGGGGCCAGCGTTGGCTTGGACCTTACAGCCCCCATCGGGGATGCTCGGCCCAAGCCGCCTTGGCCCCAGCCAAAATCCCTCGCCGCAGCACCCCCTGTAATTTTCAAACAGGATCTAAATATACTCCACCGTGGCCGGCGGCTTTGGCGTTAAATCGTAAAGACAACGATTCACACCGGGGATCGACGTAATCCGCCGCGTCAAACGATGCAGCGTTTTCCAGGGCAATTCACGCGCCGTGGCTTGCCGGGCATCCACACTGTCGATGCACCGCACCACAATGATCTGTCCGAACTCCCGTTTCCCATCACGGATCCCCGTCGCGCAATCGTTCAGCAGCACCGCCAGATACTGGAACGCGCCCGTGTTTTTCAGTTCTTCCTCAACGATAGCCGTCGCCGCCCGAACCGTGGCCAGCCGTTCTTCCGTCACCTCCCCCACAATCCGCGTCGCCAGAGCCGGCCCGGGGAACGGGATACGCTCGGCAATGCTCTTGGGCAACCTCAGCAATCTCGCCACCTGGCGGACCCCGTCCTTGCGCAGCGTGGCCAAAGGTTCGAGGACCTTGTAACCGTAGGCTTTCTCCGGATCGATGCCGATCTGCGCCAAAATGTTGTGCTGACGTTTAATCCCCGCGACCGTTTCCTCGATGTCGGTCAGAATCGTCCCATGCATCAAATAAGTGGCCTTGGAACGTTTGACCGCCTTGACAAAGACATCCTTGTAAAACGTCTGGGTGACCGCCTGGCGTTTTTCCTCGGGATCCGTCAAGCCTTTCAGCGCCTTTAAAAAGGCCTTCCGAGCGTCAACCAGCTCGACCGGAATCCCCAGATCGTCAAAGGCATTCACCACGCTCTGCGGCTCGCCTTCGCGCATGATGGCGTTGTCGACAAAAATCGTCTTCAGTTGGTTGCCCAGCGCCCGATGAGCCAGAACGGTCAGCACCGCACTGTCAACCCCTCCACTCAGCGCGTTAATGGCAATCCCCCCCCCGACTTCCCGTTTGATCGATTCCACTTGCCCGGCGATGAATTTTTTGTAGTCCATAATCACTCGGTTCTGTTTCATTAATTTGTGTTAGACTCAGTCAGATGCCGCGGAGCCTAGTGTAGTGTCCCGCAAATAGCTATACATTCGTTGCGCTCAGTTTGGCCTGCGAATTGCGCCAAAAGTATTGTTACCCGGAGGGGGGGGCGAGAGAGGGGAAAATGATACGTTGTGCCAAAAGCAA
>JAKLHY010000054.1 GCA_022709905.1 Verrucomicrobiota bacterium
ATAATCTGGCCATGGCCGTGGCCTTTGTCACCCGCCAGCGGCCTAAACTGTGAAAAACCCTTCATGAATACGCGCTGACATCGAGAGCATAGAGAAACCTTATTCTTGACTCCCCGTAGCGTGCCAAATTATTTATCTCTGTCATCTTGGTGGTCTCGGTGGTCAAAAACAATCTAAAATCCCAGGATTGACAGCTGCAACGCTTAGGGGCACTGAACCGAATGGACGCCGATGGACGCAAATCCTTTGAATGACGATCCGATGAAAGGCCGAGGCTTGACGGCTGATGTCTTATCGACGGCCTGTGGCCTGCAGCAGTTTTGTTGTTGCTTTGCCATCTTACTTGCTGCCGCAATCTTGACGAGTTGCGCTACTCGTCCGCGCCAAGCGAGCACCCCACTCGCAAACCAGAGCGGAGTGAGTCCGGACCACACAGGTTTTTCAGTGGGTATGAGCCGTGACGACGTCCGAGCAGCCCTTGCAGATTCATGGCTACTGGCATCGGTATCGCGCCCAGAAGCCGGATGGACGAGGGAGGTTTCTCCTCCGGCAGGCGGACGCGCGGCGAGGTTTGAGATGACGAATCCCGGTATGATTGTCGAGATGTGCGACGTGTATTGGATCGGGCACACCCATGCTCCAAGGACGTATTACGGCAAACGGTTGGATTATTTTTACTTTGATTGCGACGAAAAGCTGATTGGATTTGAATGGTGCATACTCGATTGACGCACGCTCGACATTTGAGGCGTTTGGCGACTTGCTGTTTGGCTGCGTCTTCAACAGCTTCGTCACCGCCATGCCAAGCTCTCTGGTGTCTCGCGTCCAGAATCTCGGGCGCGTTTGCGTTCTGGTGAAATGAAGAGTGGGAATTGGGAGTCGTTATCTTCCCGACCGAGAGTGCGGCCAACTGTCGCCGAGACAAGTGCAACGGGGAGAAAAATATCCGTAAAAATTAGCTCCCGATTATGCCGTCACGGCCGCTTTTCTGGCCTGTTTTCTGGCTGTAACACACCGGACATATCGCCAGGATTTGGGCAGGGCACGCGCAAACCGATCTTTGCTCCTGTCCCGTAAACAAACCAAGATTGTAGAGTTAGCAGAAGGCGGCATGGGGTTGTTCCAGGAAAAGTCGGTGGCATAGAGGCGAAAAACAGGCCTGAAAACAGGCGCTGAGGCCAAAAATAGAACCGCTTTTTTGCGCATCCACTTGCCCTTAAATTAGTTGGCTCGGCGACAGTCAGCTCCAGCTCCCCACAGCTTTTCAAGACCTTTGATCGGCTCTCAACCTATCGCATCACCCAAGGAGATGGTTCGTGTGAACAAATCCATGACGAACTCAATGAGACCCAACGCGATGTCCTATCGCTGCTCAATTTGTCCGAAGAGACTTTCTGGCCGATGAACTGAACGCTCGCAAACCGCAGGATAAATCACGGAAATCCCCGTTTTTGAGGTGCGGAATGTAGGCGCTGAGGTCAAAAACAGAACCGCTTTTTTGCGCATCCACTTGCCCTTAAATTAGTTGGCTCGGTGACAGTCGGCTCCTAAGTCTTTATGAAATAATAGCATGTTAATGCACCGTATTATTTCAATTCAGCAGCAGATCTCTTGGTGCTGAATGTCGCCTAGGAGCGGGGGCGGATGATAGGCGCGGGTTCATCAACGCGGTCAGAAGCAGACCCAGAATCGACCGGGTTGAAGGAACACTTCACGCAGCATTTCGTCTATGCGAGCGGCTTCGGCAAGGCGCTTAGCGCCGTTTTGGCTTGGCGGCCGAGGATTGAGGCCTCACGGAGCTCGCCTCCGACAGTTGTCGTCCCTCTGCTCAGAAACCGGTTCGAGCCAGCAGGACGGATTCTTCGATCCAGTGCAGGAACTGAGGGATCAGGCCGATCAAGACCATAGCCATTGAGGTGCTGACCAATAGGACGCCGCCGGGCAACGAGAGAGGCACTTTGTCGATGAGCGATTCCGGGGTGGCGGGTTTGACGATATACATCCACTTAATGACCAGAAGATAGTAGAAGAGAGAAATCGTGGCGTTGATGGCTCCGACCAGGACCAGCCAGTACAAACCTTTTTCCGCTGCGGCCGCGAAGAGATAGAACTTGCCGAGAAATCCCGCCAGGGGCGGTATGCCGGCCAGCGAAAACATGGCGAGCATCATGACCGCGGCCAGAAACGGATTGGTCTGGGATAAGCCGACGTAATCCTGCATTTCCTCCCGTCCGGTCTCGCGCGCGATCAGGTTCACGACGGTGAACGCCGCGATGTTCGACACCACATAGACCAGGAGGTAAAAGGCAACCGAGGTTACTCCCAGGAGCTCGGGATTCACGAGGCCAATCATGAGGTAACCGGCCTGGGCGATGGAGGAATAGGCCAGGAAACGTTTGAGGTTGGTTTGAAAAAGGGCAACCAGGTTGCCAATGGTCATCGTGAGCGCGGCCAGGGTGGCCACCAGCGTTTCGAGCAGGCGAGGGTCCGCGCCGAACACGCCGATGATCAGCTGGTAGAACAGGACAAATCCGGCCGCTTTCGAGGCCACCGAGATAAAAGCGGTCACGGGGATCGGGGCGCCTTCGTAAGTATCCGGGGTCCAGAGGTGAAACGGGGCGGCCGACATTTTGAAGCCGACGCCCGCAAAACAGAGCGCCAGGGCCAGGGTTGTGAGCGGACCCGGCGTCAGGCGGGACGCGCATTGCTGAATGTTCATCGATCCCGTCAATCCATAGACCAGGGAAAGGCCATACAGCAAGAGACCGGACGCTAGCGCGGAAAAGAAGACATACTTCAGGGCCGCCTCGGCGCTGCGCAGTTCTTGACGACGAAATGCGACCAGGAGGATTAACGGCATGGTGACGAGTTCCAGGCTGACGTAGAGCAGCACCAGGTCGCGTGCGGATGCCAAAAGGCACATACCGGCCATCGAGAGGTGCAGCAGGGCCAGGTATTCGCCTAGATGCTCCTCGGAACGATCTTCAGGCTGGTCCGATCGAGGCCACGAGAGCAAGACGGTCAGGAGATCGGCCAGGATGAAGATGGTCTTAAAGACCTGGCTCAGGGCATGGGTTGAATAGGAACCGCCAATTGCCGTTCCCGAGGGGATCCATCGGCCGCCCACCAGGAACAGCAGAACGACCAAACCCGATACCGCCAGGAGCGGCATGAATCGTTGAGCGATGGCTCGGGATGTGAACAGGCTGAGGCAGAGGATCCCTCCCGCCAGAAGCACGAGGATGAGTTCGGGACTGAGAATGATCAGTTCTCGCATCATAAGAAACGCTATAAACCAGGGGGCGGGCGAAATTGTTGGAGTTGCGCCAACACCGGGCTCATCGAGTATTCAATCATCCGGATCATCCATCCAGGGAAAATCCCGGAGAACGCCAGCAGGAAAACCAGAATGGCCAAAGGCACTTTTTCCACAAAGGTCGCATCATTGAGCCGGCCATGCTCGGCCTGAGCCAGGGGACCGTAAAACATCCGCGTGAGCGCGCGCAGGAGGTAGACGGCTGAGATCACCACGCTGGCGGCCGCCAAGACCGTCATGACACGATGCCACGGAGTTTTCAATGCGAACGCGCCGATGAACACCTGGATCTCGGCCACGAAACCGGCCAGCCCGGGCAATCCGAGACCGGATAATCCTCCGATGAAGTAAGCCACACCCAGGAATGGCATGACCTTCAGGAGGCCGCCCATTTCGGTGACAAACCGCGTGTGGGTGCGCCCGTAGATCATGCCGACTAGCGCGAAGAACAAGGCCGTCATCAGGCCGTGCGCATACATCTGCACCATGGCCCCCTGGCAGGCGATGGGATTCAGGGTTGCCAACCCGAACAGCACCAGTCCGCAATGACTCACGGAGCTGTAGGCCGTGATATACTTGAGATCCGTCTTCTGCGTGGCCACCAACGCTCCGTAGAAAATGTTGATGGTGGTCAACGCCAGAAAGAAGGTGCTCCAGAAAAGGGCGCCTTCGGGCATGAGATAGACGGTCTTCAGGCAGCCGTATCCCCCCAGTTTCATCAGCACGCCGGCGTGCAGCATCGAGACCGCTGTGGGCGCCGAAGCATGGCCATCGGGCGACCAGGTATGGAACGGCCAGAGCCCTCCCAGGGTGCCAAATCCAAAGAACATCAACGGAAACAACCATAACTGCGTCGAACGCGGAATCCCGTGCCGGGCGATTTCCGAAATCGCGAAGGAGGTGGACCCGGATTCGAAATACATGACGAGAATGCCGACCACAATCAACGCGGATCCTCCCATCAGCATGAGGGTCAGTTTCATGGCCGAATACTCCTTGGGACCCGTCCCCCACAGGCCGATCAGGAGGTACATCGGCAGCACAGCGACTTCGTAAAACAGGAAAAACAAAAAGAGATCGTTCGCGGCAAACACCCCGAACACACCCGTCACCAGCAACAGCAGGAAGACGAAAAACTCCCGCACCCGATGCGTGTGACGCCACGAGGCGCAGACCCCGCAGAAGATCACGACGGCGGTCAGAAAGATCATCAGAACCGAGATACCGTCCACGCCGACGTAATATTCGATGCCGAGCTGGCCGAGCCAGGGGAATCGTTCGACATAATCCAATCGGAGGCTTCCGTCGGTGGCCGTCGCCATCCCCCGGGTCTTCAGAAGCCCCAGGTAATCCACCAACAGAAAAGTGGAGAGAACAACATTGACCCCCATGGCCAGCAGGGCCGTCCATTTAATAAAGTGATCCTTCCCCGCCGGCAGGCAGAGGACCACGATCAACGCAACGACCGGCACCAGAATGATGAGGCTGAGCAAACCCATGGAATCAGTCTCTCTCGATTTGTTTCAACACTTCCTTTTTTCGCGTCAGTTGCAGCATCAACTGCCAGGCAAACGCGGCGCCGACGGCACCCAAGGCCAGGCCCGCCAGGAGCTTGAGCCAGAAAGCATCCCGAGCCGCGGCCACAAACACCAGCAAAAACACGCCGCCAGGCATCCAGAGGAGGTAAGTCTGCAAATGGCCGTTGACGGTGGCGCGCAGCCACCGGCCCAACCGGCGCGATGCCAGCGCCGTCCAATCCATGGCTCCGTCCACGCAATGCCGGTCGAACCAGTTGAACGGCGTCGCGATCCCGCGAAAGATCACGCGGTGCGTCAGGAACAGATAGACTTCATCCACGGCGAACTTGCGATAAACGATCCGGTAGATCGGTCCAAAGGCGAAGGAGAGTCTTTGGGGCAGAGGATTCGCGCGGAAGTAGAGAACAAAGGCCAAGCCGATCCCGGCCAGGGCCAGCAGGGTTGCCGTGATGGCGATGGGCCAGTTCAGTCCGGTGTGGGTAAGTTCGCCCCGATGAACCCAGTGTCCAAAGGGCAGAAAGCCCAGGACGACAGTCGGGATCGCCAAAGCCACCAGGGCTCCGGTCATGTTGCGCGGCGATTCATGCACCTTTGAATGATGTCCTCCCCGAACCGCGGGCCGGCCCCAAAAAGCCATGAAATAAAGCCGGAACATGTAGAACGCCGTCAAACCCGCCACGAACAAGGCCACAAAGAAAATCCCCGGATGGCCGCTGGACCAGGCGGCCGCCAGGATTTCGTCTTTCGAGAAAAAGCCGGACAAAGGCGGCAGGCCGGCGATCGCCAGACAGGCGATTAAAAAGGTGGCATGGGTAATCGGCAGCGCGCGGCGTAATCCCCCCATTTCCCGAAGGTCATTCGTGTGGACCGCATGAATCACACTGCCGGCCCCCAGGAACAGCAAGGCCTTGAAACAAGCGTGGGTGGTCAGGTGAAACATCGAGGCCGTGAAACCGAGGGGATGCTCCCACGACGCCACGCCCAGCGCCAGCATCATGTATCCGAGCTGGGAAAGGGTGGAGAAGGCCAGCACGCGTTTAATATCAAATTGCGTGGTCGCAATGACCGCCGCAAACAACGCCGTAAAAGCGCCGATCGCCATGACCGTGTTCATGGCCGTCGCCGACGCCGCGAACACGGGAAACAGCCTGGCCACAAGATAAACACCGGCCACCACCATCGTCGCGGCATGGATGAGGGCCGACACCGGCGTTGGGCCTTCCATGGCGTCGGGCAACCAAATATGAAGCGGAAACATCGCGCTCTTTCCAGCCGCTCCGCAGAACACCAGGATGGCGCTGACCGGTAAAACACCCAACCCCAAGAACGGCAGCGTCTCGCGCGCGAGCTCGCGCAAAGTGGTTTCCGAGGTCAGATGAGTGAAATCGAGCCCCCGGGCGTGGTAACTGAGCGCCATCAAGCCCAACAGGAAACCAAGATCCGCAAACCGGGTGACAATGAAGGCCTTCTTGCAGGCGGCGACCGCCGACGGTTTCTCCCAATAGTAGCCGATCAACAGGAACGAGCTCAAACCGACCAACTCCCAAAAAACAAACATCTGCACCAGCGACATCGACAGCACCAACCCCAGCATCGAGCCCGTGAAGAGATTCAGAAACGCAAAGAACCGTCGATACCCCGGATCACCCGCCATGTAACCCTGCGAATAAACGTGGATTACCAAGCTGATGTTGGTCACCACCAGGACCAGAAGCATCGAGATGTCGTCCGCCAGCACTCCCACATGGCCCGGCAGGTCGGGGCTGAACCGGATCCACTCGGTTTGCCAGGGCGTCAGGGTCTGTCCGGCAAAATGGAGAAAGTAATCCGCCGCCGCGCCCCATCCCAGAAGGGCGCTGGCGCCAATGGCGCCGGTGGCCAATCCCGAGGCCGCGCGCAAAGACAAATGCTGGCCCAACAGCCCGACCGCCAAAAAACCGAGGAACGGCAGCAGAGGGACGAGCCAAAGGTGATCAATAAACCAGTGCTGTGTCATGCGCCCCTCAGTGTTTCAATTCGACGGCGTCATTGACGTCGAGCCGGTGTCTGTGGCGGAAGATGACGATGATGATTGCCAGGATAATCGCCGCCTCGGCCGCCGCGATGGCAATAATGAACAGCGGGAAAATAGCCCCCGCCGGATCTCCCCGATACAGGTAATGGTGAAAGGCGACGAAGTTCAGCGCCGCCGCGTTCAGGATCAATTCCACCGCCATGAGCATGCCAATCAGATTTCGCCGGGTTAACAGGCCGTAGGTGCCGATGCAGAAGAGCAACGCGGAAAAAACCAGGTAATGTTGCAGGGTTAAATGGCTTGTCATGGTTTCTCTCCTTTGTCCCGCCTCGAATCAGGATTCCTGGCGATGGTCACCGCTCCAACCAACACGGCCACCAACAACACCGACATGGCCTCGAAGGCCAAGGCAAAACCGCCGGGCTTGGGCGAAAGCAAGGCGTGGCCGATTTCCTTGACGGAAGCCGATTGGACAATGTCGGTCGCGCTCGCCCCCAGATCGTGCCGCAGGATGGCCTGCGTGAACAGCAGGAACAGGCCGGCGCTGAAAACGGCCGCGACCGCCTTGCGCCACGGCGCGCCGAGCCGGAACGATCTCTGCGCCACGTCCGCCACCAGCAAAACCACGTAGACGATCAAGACCACGATGCCGCCCACATAAACCGTCACCTGGACCGCTGACAGGAACTGGGCATCCATCAGCAGATACATTCCCGCAATGCCCAGAAGAACCGCGATCAAACCGGAGGCGCCCCGGAACAGGTTCTGGGCGCTGATCACGAAGTAAGCGCTGAACAAAATCAAGAGGGCCAGGCCAAAAAAGAGAAGTGAGGCGATCATGGATCTGTCGCGGGTTTGGGAGCGGAAGAGGCTGGCGCGTCGGGCACCTGAGTCTGCGCGGGGTCCGGCTTTTCCGGGGCGTCGGCGCCGGGAGTGGGCGGCGCCGGTTCGTTAAGGATCAACACCAGCTCCGAGCTGTCATATACGGCCGTCTCGAAGCCTTGCCCCATCTTGAGGGCCTCCGACCGGCAGGAATCGACGCACAGACCACACAAGGTGCAGCGTTCGTAGTGATAAACATACCGGGTGAGCTTCGACTTGTTCGTGACCGGGTCCCGTGTTTTTTCGACGCTGATGGAATTATTGGGACACGCCCGCACACAAACGCCGCAGGCATTGCATCGAAGCAGGCCGGAGCCTTCATCCTTAACCAGCTCGATCCGGGTGTGCGTGCGCGGCGGGAGTTTGAGCTCGTTGCGGTTCTCCGGATATTGCTGGGTGATGACCTTATCGAACCGGACAAAATACCGGAACGTAAGCCCCATGCCCGACAACAGGCCGTGGATGCCGCGGAAGACTTTGCGCCACCAGTTCATGAGTGAAAAAAGAACCATCGTCCGGTCACCAGGACCGCCGCCACGGCAAGGTTCACCAACGCCAGTGGCATGAGGAATTTCCATTCAAACCGCATCAGCTGGTCTACCCGCAATCGGGGGAATGTCCATCGGAACCACATCACAATGAAGACCAGCACGGAGACTTTACCAAAAAACCACATCCAGGGCGGGATCAGGTCAAACCACCGATTGACCGCCTCCCAATTTCCGAGATGAAACGGCATCCAGCCGCCCAGGAAGAGCGTGGCCGAAACGGCGCAGACAATGAACACATTCACAAACTCGGCCAGGAAAAACATGGCGAACTTCATGGCCGCATACTCGGTGTGAAATCCGGCCGTCAATTCGCTCTCGCCTTCGACAATATCGAATGGCGTGCGATTGCATTCCGCGGTCGAGGCGATCGTGTAGATCACGAAAGCCAGGAAACCGACCACCGGCGCCCGCCAGATCCACCAACCGGCCCGCTGCGATTCCACAATCTCGTTGAAATCCAGCGAGCCGGCAAAGATCACCGCGCCCAGGATCGCGAGCGCCGCCGAGAGTTCATAGGAAATAATCTGCGCGCCGGCCCGCATCGCGCCCAGCAGAGACCATTTGTTGTTGCTCGACCAGCCGGCCGCCAATATTCCCAGAACCCCGAGCGACGACACGCCGATGACAAAGAGCAGGCCCACGTTGAAGTGGACCGCCTGGATCCTCGGGGCGAACGGCACAAAGCTGAGCGTGACAAACGACGCCACAAAACAGATCAGCGGCGCCAGATTGTAGATGAAAAGATCGGCGTCCCGGGGATTGATCTCCTCTTTGCCCAGCAGCTTGAGCGAGTCGGCCATCGGCTGCAGAATTCCATGGGGCCCCACCCGCATCGGCCCGAGCCGCTGCTGCATGTGACCGGCCACCTTCCGTTCCAAATAGACCAGAATCATGGCGACCACAGCCACAAACGCCGCCAGCAAGGCGGCCGCTCCCGCCATCTTCACCAGCGCCACCAGCGCCGGGTGCACCAGCCATTCCCGCAGCAAAGCGTCCACGCTCTCCACGAGCCGGTCGGTGTGATAAAGGCTATTGATCATGGTTGTCCGCAATCCACAGGCCATTCTCTCATCGGTCAATGTCGGGCATCACAACGTCAAAGGTCGAAAGCACCACCACAATATCCGCCACACGCCAGCCCCGAATGATCTCCGGAAACACGGAGAGATTCGAGAATCCTGGCGACCGGATCTTGACCCGGTACGGATTGGCCTTGCCTTCGCCCACCAGGTAGAAGGCGATCTCACCCCGCGCCGATTCAACCCGCGATAGATACCGTCCGGGCGCCAGCTTGGGCACGGCAGGCAACTTCGTCCGCAACGGACCGTCCTTGGGCATTTGCTCCAGGGCTTGTTCGATGATCTTCAAGCTCTGCCGCATTTCCTCGAGCCGAACCACGTATCGCGCCCAGCTGTCCCCGTCGGAGGCGACCGCCGTCTTGAAATCAAACCGGGGATAGAAACCGTAAGGACGGTTCTTGCGAACGTCGTAATCGACTCCACTGGCCCGCAAGGCGGGCCCCGTCACCCCGTAGGCCTTGGCCATGTCCGCCGATAAAATCCCCACGCCCTGGGTCCGTTCCTGGATGATCACGTTCCCCGAGAGCAGCCGCTCGTATTCCTCGATGATGGGCTTGAAATACTCGACGAACTTGCGGGTCTCCGGGATGAAGGTGTCATGCAACTCGGCCATCACCCCGCCCGGCACGATGTAATTCATGGTCAGCCGTGTGCCGCAGGTTTTCTCGAACAGATCGTTCACCATCTCCCGGTCCCGGAAGGCGTAGAGAAACGGAGTGAACGCCCCGAGATCCATTCCGAACACCCCCCACCAGAGCTGATGCGACGCTACCCGGGTCAACTCCGACATCAACACCCGGATATACTCGGCGCGCTCGGGCACGGAAACGCCGAGGGCCTGCTCCACCGCCAGCGCCCATCCCCAGTTGTTGATGTGCGCGGACAAGTAATCCAACCTCGAGGTCAAGTGAGTGAACTGGATCGCGGTTTGGGCCTCGCCCATCTTTTCGATGCCGCGGTGCACAAACCCCATGTGCGGCGTCACCCCCAAGACGGTCTCGCCCGCCAGTTTCACGATCAGACGCAACACCCCGTGCGTCGATGGGTGCTGCGGTCCCATGTTGACAAAATAATCCTGAAACGACGGCGGCGCGGGGCTGACTTGAGGTTGGGGGACGGATTGAGTCATGGCGTCAATAAGGTCGTTTCCGCACGTCGTGAACCGTGTCCACATAATCCTTGCGCAAAGGATATCCCTCCCAGGTGTCGTCCAGAAGGATCCGCCGCAGATCGGGGTGCCGGTCAAATCTCACGCCAAACAGATCGTAAACCTCACGTTCATGCCAGTCCGCGGTCGGCCACAAATCGCTGACCGTCTCAATGCGGGGACAGTCCCGGGGGACGCGGGTCAAGAGACAAAACTCCCGGCCATCACGGAAATCCGAGAGGGCGTAGACCAACTCGAACTCGCCCTGGGCCGGGTAGTCCACAGCCGTGACCAGGAGGAGATAATCAAAGCCGGCCACCTTGACCTTCGCCGCGGCCGCATGAAGTTCCGACGGAGCCACCCGAAAGGCCGGCAACGATCCGCTCAGTTCAAAAACGGCGCCCTCGCCGAGCAACTTCTGAAGCTCGTCACGGAGCGGCGAGGTTACCGTCGCGAAAGGACCTGAACCGGTGTTGAGGGGAGAATCCGAGGGCGCGCTCATGTGTGTCGGTAATCTTGAGCCGGATCCATGGGGAGGTGATCGAATGGAAAATCGGGCAGGGGCCGGGGCTTCCACACTGCGCCGCTTTCCTTTTTAATCTTCGCCTGCAGCTTCATCAAGGCATGCAGCAAGGACTCGGGACGCGGGGGACACCCCGGCAGGTAAACGTCCACCGGAATCACCTTGTCCACGCCCTTCACCACCGAATAGCTCTCGTAATAAAACGGCCCTCCGCTGACCGCGCAGGCGCCCATCGCCAATACCCACTTGGGATCGGGCATCTGCCGGTAAAGCATTCGCAGCCGGGTCGCCATCTTGAAACAGATCGTCCCCGCCACAACAATCATGTCCGCCTGCCGCGGCGTCGCCCGCGCCACCTCGAATCCAAATCGCGACCAGTCATGCCGCGATGCGCCCGTCGACATCATCTCGATCGCGCAGCAGCTCGTCCCAAACGTCAGCGGCCACAAGGAATTCGATCGCGCCCACCCCAACAGCGCTTCGAGTTTCGTCAGCAAAAACCCACCGTCCGGCATCGGCAATCGGTGCGAGGGCATAACCGACTCCACACCGACGGCGACAGACGATCCATCGTGTTTTTCTTCCGGTGCTAGTGCCACACGAGATACCCTTTCTTCCAGGCAAATACCAAACCAAAACCCAAAACCAACAGGAAAAGACCGCCCTCAACCAACGCCACCCATCCCATCTCTCCCAAGACCACCGCCCATGGAAAAAAGAAAATCACCTCCACGTCGAAGATCAGAAACAACAGGGCAAAAATGTAATACTCAACGTGAAACCGGGTCCAAGCGGACCCATAAGCCATTTCTCCGCATTCGTAAGGCGAGTTCTTGATCGCGTCCGGATTGCTGGGCGCCACCAGCCGCGAGAAAAAGAAGCCCCCCAGGACAAACAACACGCCTGTCAGCACAACAAACAGCAAGTATAATATTTCCATACCGGTTCGAATCGCTGCCTCACTCAAACCCAACACCATCGGAGAACACAACCGAGCCATTTATCTTCCCTGTTTTTCCCCTTTATGGCAAGGCATTAGTTTTATGAATTATTTTTATAAGATTTATTGGATTCATTAGGCCGGCCCATGCCGGCGGGTCCAAAACCGCAAATCAAACGATTGAACCGAATCGACGCCTAGCCACGCGAACAGAAGCAGAGGCATCCGATGGGCCAAATCCCCGACCTCCCATCGAGGTTCCCAAGACTGTAGGATCTTCGTATTCGGCCCGCCATTATTCGCGTTGGTTGGCGTCTCTTCGCGGTTAAGTCGTTTTATTTGCGGTTCAAGGGCGTTCTGCCGGGATGGACAGGTCTGGAACGAGGGCTTAAGGTGGAGCGTTTACGAGTTGACGTTGGATGACTGGCATGAAGATCAAGATTATTGGCGACCCCCTCCTGGCCTGCAACGAAGAGGGGCGGTTGATTTCCCGGGTGGCCACCGTATTCCCGCGGCGCCGAGTTCTGGTGACCTTGCCCGGAACGCACGCATGGCAGCGGGTGGCGTTCAGCGACTATGTCAACGCCCAACTGGCGGCGGCCGGGAGCAAGCCCATGACGTGCGACGAGGAGGTGGCCGAGTATATGCACTCGGTCGATTTGATCCTGGAACCGGGCATCGTCCTGATCCGCCCGGATCCCGCGAATATGGATCTGGCTTTCGAGGCCGATGAGATGCTGCAAGAATTGGTTTCGAAGCGCTGCATCAAGTTTCTTCAGGTGACGGATCAATCCGTGCGGCAGGCGATCAAGGAGCGGGGGGAATGCTGGCGCATCAGCGCCCTGCCCCGGTCGCCGGCGGAAATGACCCAAATGATCCGAGCGTCCCGGATTGGGATTGGAGGCCTACCGATTTATTACTATAACAACCTGACCGGCACCCGGTATTTGACGGTCCAGGAATTCTCTTCTCTTCGACAACATCCCCGCGAGGTGATCTTGCAGCACTTGAGGGAGATCCAGGAATACTCCGCCCGGAAAAACCGTCTGCGACATCCCGAGATCGACTTTTTCATGGCGGGCGAGCGTTTTGGAAAGCAGGACTTTGCCGGCTTCGATTTGGCCGCCGTGGCGCCGTCCGAGGTGTTGCAGGTGTTTGATCCGTTGGAAAGGAAGTTCCTGCGCGCGGTCCCGGAGTCCTTGCGGGTCGACGATCCGGATAATCCGGAGTGGCGCAACCAATTCTTTACCTCGTTGGTCGGACAGAAAAACGAAATACTCTCCGAGGAAATCCTGGGCGGACTGAGCTCGGAGTTCTTCCTGCAAATTGAGTGGTTGCCGGGATGCCGTTTTGAGGAAGGCGAGTTGTTATTTGACTCGATATTCGAAGAACCGCCCCCGCCGGCCTCGGAACCCAATGCCTGCCACCTCGATCCGAAAACCAAGGGGTTCATCTTCAATTTCATCCGGGAATTTGGCGATTTGCAGTATATCAACGTGGGCCGAGTCGTCAGTTCCCTTTCGCAGCGTCCCAAGGAAGCGGGTCGCCGCGAAGTCTATATCGCCGAAATCAAGCCCCAGGGATCCCCTCCCCCGGTCGTCCGCATCATGCGCATGCAGAAATGGGGGATTGTCGAGCATCTGGCTGAAAACAAGGACCTCCTGACCTCCATCATGGAATCCGAGGAATACACCGAGTATACCCTGGACCGCCGTCTCGCGTGTCGTCAGTTGGGCATGAATCTGCCGGAACGCTTCGATCTGGGGCGCATCAGCGAAACCTACGCAGGCCCCCGGACGGAGTACTTCGGAAGACTGGTTTGGGCGAGCTATTACGAACGGGATTACGTTTATGGCGTCGCCACCGATAAAGTCGTGCGCTCGAAATACGCGGATTCGGCCTTTTCCCTCCAGTTTGCCCATCTCCTCGGCAAGGCCGCAGCCGCCAACATCATCGTCGGCCGCACCAGCCCGGAAGGACGGGTCCTCTTTGACGATGGCGACGAGGTCCTCGTCGAAAGCCCCAACGGCATGCCGCTGGAGATCATCCTGGCCGATTTCACCGGCGCCTTCCGCGAATACCAGGCCGATCTCGTCAACTACGCCGCCGATTATGCCCAGCCTATCATCCGACGAAACATGTTTGTTCCCCAACCCAACGTCTTCGCCCGCATGTTCGTCGACGCCTTCATCAGTCGTTTCTCGAACATTCAGGCTGAATACCGCAAACGCCAGCGCGCCTTTGATCACCTCTTCAAACACCGCCTCCATGACGTCCATGGCAGTTTTGCTTATCGATGGGAACGCATTCTCGAACGGATGAATCGCACGGATCCCGTCCAACTCGGCAGAGCCATCGAAAATCAGATCAACCTCTAACAAACAGTAACAAACAGTAAATAACAGCAATATTATCTTGCATTCTGGCTGAAAAAGTGTGATTCTCGGGCCATGAAAACGTCCGATTCTGTGTCTATGACTTCTTCGGTGCCTCGCCAAAATCCTTCCAGCCCAGGGAACGAAGCTGGGATTCGATCAGGTTTTTTTGGTTTGTTGGATCGGCTCTTGAGGGAGCGCGAGAAGTTTTTCGACGAGATTTTTGAGGGTCGAAAGCTGGGGGTGCTGTTGCGGTGGTTTTTGACGGCGACGCTGGTGTTGAGCGCGTTTTACGGGATGACGATGGGGCTGATGGGCTTTCGTCATGATGCATGGCTGGGGGTGCTGCAGTCGGTGACATCGGCGGTGAAAGTGCCGTTTTTATTTCTATTGAGTGTGGGGGTTTGTTTTCCGGTTTTGTATTTGGTGTTGGTCTTGATGGGGGCGAGGCTGAGTTTTAGCCAGACACTTTCCTTGATTTTGATGGCGCTGACATTGAACTCGGCGTTGCTGGCGAGTTGCGCGCCGATCGCGTTTTTCTTTGTGCTGACCGGATCGGACTATCATTTCATCAAGCTGCTGCACGTCGCGATTTTTGCCTTTAGCGGGGGCTGGGCGATGATGGCCTTATGGCAGGGGCTATCGAGCATGTGCGAAAAGTCGAATCTATATCCTCGTCAGGCGGTGAAGATTCTCCAGGTCTGGATACTAGTCTTTGGGTTTGTGGGCACACAGATGGCGTGGAGTTTGCGGCCATTTGTGGGATCACCGGATTTATCCTATCAGGTCTTCAGGCAGGGGCAGGCGGGGAATTTTTACGGGGCGGTCTGGAGTTCGTTGGTCAGCATGGGCAAGAATGCGGCGCGCGAAGTAAAGAAGCTGGACTGAACCGCAAGGGAGCGGGGGCCGCGGCAAGCTCGCGGAAGGCGGTCCCGCGCCCCAAGGCAAAAGGCAATATGGCGGCAGACGAAATCATGACACTGGAGGAGGTGGCCCAGTATTTGAAGGTCAAGCCTCAGACGGTATACAAATGGGCCCAGGAAGAACAGATTCCGGGGACCAAACTGGGCAAAGAATGGCGTTTTCGTAAAAGCATACTCGACGAGTGGATCGACTCGTCCATTCTCCTGTCAAAAGCGGGTTTCGATTTGTTGTTGCGGTCAAGCCAACGGGCGGTGCAAGGCAAGAACTGGTCGTCGGAAGAACTGGACCAAATGATGCGGGAAGCAACGGAGTAACGGACCATGCCTGGCCACGGACCGATCAGAATCGTGATGACACCTGAGGTATTGGGATCGGCCTTGGTGCGCGAGGAAGAAGGATGGATTCTTGAGTGTTGGCGGGATGGAGTCATCCAACCGATTGTCAACCGGGCGTGGCTGGTGCGGTGTTTAAGGCTGATGCACAGGCTTGGACTACCGGAGATCCAGATTCGGCGCTGGGGATGGTGGCTGGGATCCGCGATCAAATGCCACGCGACAAGCGATGTTTCTTATGAGATATCCGGTAAAGACCTGTATGAGCACCTGGCCCGAACGGCCTCGGCAGCTTACATCGTTTATGGACATTCGGGAATCTTGAAGGGTCCGGAGATGACTGGGGCCGGTTCTGGCGCCGCCTGGATCTCGCTGGCTGATTTCCTGAAAAAGCGATCAGGCCACGCCGAATCCGTTCCAGGTTCAAGGGAACGCAAAGAGACGTCCGAGCATTTGCGGGCCGAATCGGGACCTGGGGATTGACTTTCCGACGGATTAACCAGCGCCATCGACCACCCGGCAGACCGCCGGTTTCATGGGAATGCCCGTTTTCTGTTCGTAGGCTGACGCCATCGCTTCCTGGAATTCCTTCAGTTGCGGAAGTCGAACGAGATTGATGGTGGCGCCGCCGAATCCGCCGCCGGAGAGGCGGGCGCCGATGCAAGCGGGATGACGCCGTGCCAGGTCGACGAGCAGATCGAGTTCCGGGCAGCTGTTCTTGAAAAAATCCCGTGAGCTCTCGTGGCTCTGGAACATGAATTGGCCGAACTGCTCGAAGTCATCGGCGCGCAGGGCGCGATCGCCAAACACCACCCGTTGATTCTCTCCCACTACATGATAAGCGCATTCGTATTCCCGCGGGCTTAATCGGGTTTTCTGGGCTGTCAGCTGTCGAGGTTCGATCTGACGCAGAGATTGGACTCCCAATTTGCGGGCCGCGGATTCACAGCATTGACGCAACTGGTTGTATTGCCCGGCAACCAGGGCGTGTTTGACGCCGGAGTGGCAGACCACCACCGCCACCTCGCCCACCAACGGCGTATGTTCCACGGAAAGATCCCGGCAATCGATCTGCACCACGTGAAACTCCTTCCCGAACAGGGAGGAAATCTGATCCAGCAAACCGCATTGGACACCGACAAATTGGTTTTCCGCCGCCTGGCACAACTTGGCGAGGCTCATCTTCTGGGGACTGGTCAAGACCGGAAGGGCCCCGGTTTTGTCGCGCGCGGGCGGCTGGGCGCAACCGGTGTCCGTAACTGTGTAGGGATACATTTTGCGCACCAGCAGGGCCGTCGCCAGCTCCAACGCCGCCGAACTGCTCATGCCCGCTCCCAGGGGAATCGTGCCATGGAGGGTGGCGTTGAATCCTCCAAAGGCGATCCCATGCCCACGAAGCTGCAACAGCACCCCCTTGATGTAATCCGCCCACGGCGCTCGGGGGTTTTTTTCGAGATGACTCACCGAAAAGGACTCGGCATCGGGAAAAGCGGTGCTGGCAACCTCGATCTTGCCATCCCCTCGGGGCGCCCCCGCCATGAAGATGTATCGGTCCACCGCCAACGCCATGACCAATCCCTGATTGTAATCGGTGTGGTTCCCCAACAGTTCGAGCCGGCCGGGCGCCTGGGATTGAAAAGGCGGCGTGTGACCATAGCGTTTCTTAAACAGTAGTTGAGCTTCGTTAATCATGAATCTCTCGTGCTTCCCAGCTTGTTCAGGAACGATAAATCTCATAGGCTGCCAGCCGGGTCACGAAAAAAACACTGTGCGCGCTGATCATGCTTATGAAAAACAGACAATGGCTCTTCGGTCTTCTTGGGTTTCAGATGGTGACTCTTGCCTTTTCTCAGTCGGCTCCAGGCTTTTACATCCCCGAGAACCCCAATTACACCCTGGTCAACTCAGTGGAGGACTCGTTGCGCTTCACTTTGGACAAGACCCTCGAGACGGACGCCCGGGGGCATCTGGTGTCACGATCGAGCTTTGTGGATCCGGAGGGCGCGGTCATGGGCTGGCACGATTTCGGTCATCTGGAAGGTCCGGGCTGGGCGGCCAACGCGGTGGGAGGCGCGCATGAGATTTATCTGTGGGGCGCGTGGATGAATCGCCCAGAGTGGAAAGTCAAGGCTATTCGCATCCTGGATCATGTCCTGGAATGCGGCTTTATCGATTGGCAATCGGGATTCATTCGGCCTTATCGGGACACGCAGACCGGGGCGTTTTGTTTGAATTACAAGCATCGCACAGACTGGGTCTGTCCGGGTTCGCTGGCGAAGATCGGGTATCAACTGTTGGTTTTTTCGGACGAACTCAGTCCCTCATCCCGGGCGCGTCAGATGCGGCGGGCGGCCCTGGGGATTGCCCGTTGGATCGACCAACAAGTCGAGCCGGTGCCCAATGGATGGTTCCCCCGCCGTTGCACTCCCGATGGCAAAATCTACCGGAAATCGCCCGAAGGCGGAAACGATCCCTTTTGGCAAACCTCGGCCGATGGGCTTTTCATCGTCCAGCTTCAAGCCGCGCTCACCCAAAGGAAGCTCGCCGATTACCGGCTGGCGCTGAGGGAAAAGGTGGACGTATTCATGAAGGCGGGCGGAATTTATGGCAGCATCAACCATGATACTTACGATCCGCAGGAAAACGTGGCCTATTCAGTGGCTTTCCGCACCTTGCTGCTGGCCTCTCGCGTCCTGTCGGACGAAACGATCCGCCGTTTCGCCTACACCCACTGCCTGGAAGGCCTGCGGATGTTTCAAATGACGGAGGACCGAAATGGCGTCGCCACCAAAGGATTGCTCTTCATGGAAAAGACCTGGGACACCGCCTATCTCTGGGAGAATGCCGAGGCATCGCTGGCCTATTTCGAAGCGGCACTGGACACGCGCAAAAGCGACATCACCCGGAGCCGGAGCTACGAAACCAACGGCCTGGTGATTCTGCGGGCTATTGCGAAACATCACCATGGGGCCTATGGATTTCTCACGGAGGGGGTCGACTGGAACGATCATGTGGGCCAGCAACACCATATCGATCAGCAAAAATACGCCGCCATCCGCTATACCGAGCCCTTCCTCAATAACCAGCATATCACCGAACCCACCTGGTTCTACCTGAATCACCTGGCCCAAAAATCCAAACAGGCCGGAGCCACCGAATGGCGCGACCTGGAAAACAACCTCCTCTATCGCAGGCCGCTTAGGGTCTGTGCAAAAACTAATTCCGATTTTGCTGGAGGGGATTTGGCTTGCTGGCGAGGCGCGACGAAGGAGCATAGCCATGTCCTCTGTGACTGAGGAGCAACGAAGCCAGCGAGCCAAATCCCCCCAGCCCTGCGGGGCGGGGCGCCACCAGGCCATCTGCTTCGTTCCTCGGTCGGTCGAGTATCTCAGAGGATACACTCCTTCCCTTGGGCCTCGCATCTGGCCCGGTGGCGCTCCCGCCAAAACCGGAATCAGTTTTTGCACAGACCCTTAGCTCACGCGTCCGCTGACTCGCCGTCGGCATCCTCCTCCTGGCTGCGATGAAACAACCCCAGCCAGCGCATCCAGACAAAGCTCAAATAGAGTGCAAAAGCCAATAGCACGGCTTCGGCGATCCATCGCAAGACCGCGGAGTTCAGGGACAGAGCGACGGCGTCCCCCAACCCGGTGGGCATGGCCAGCCAACCCGCCAGCGTGAATGCCAGGAAGAGATTGACGAATGGCGCTTTCACCAGGGACCTGAAAACCACCACCGGATTGGCCGCCCCAAGCGTGTCGGTGACCAGCATGGCGAGAAACGCCGTTGGAAAATAAAGGCATCCCAATCCAAAGACCATCAGGTCGATCCCGGTATTCGCCCCCAACCACCAGCGAATGGCGATCGCCGGACCAAAACAGATCAATCCGAGAATAAAGCATCGCGCCAACAACTCCTTGGTATCATCCCAATCCAGCGTCGACCGACCCAGAGGCGGGATCCGATCGTGGCCTTCGGTCGTCGATAACACGATATCGCGCCAAATCGTCGTCACATAGATTCCCAACAGGAATCCCATGATCAATGCAACATATTGGGCAAAAACCGGGACCACCCGGTGGATGTTCTCGATCAGAACCGCGCCGAGGATCAACAACAGAAACTCGCCCTGCAAAGCATAGGAAAACGCGCCGGGAACCGAGGCAAAAAACGAGACCGGCGTCGTCACGGGGGGCTTGGGAATTTCAAGCGGTTCCTCCGGAGGAGCTTCCTCCTCCTCGCTGGAAAAGGTCTCGATCCACAACCGCACGCCCCCCGCCCGAACGACCTCGCCCGGCTTGACATCGGCCTCCGCCACCAGATTATTGCCCACGCACGTGCCCTCGGCAGAACCAAGGTCTCTCACACGCATCGAGCCATCCTCGCGAATCTCAAGCTCGCAGTGCGCCTCGGAGAGCGACGGATCATCGATCGCAATCACGTTGTTGGATTCGCGCCCGACCGAGTAAATCCCGGGATCGAGCAACGTTCGGATCGGCCGGGAGTTACCGGGATGAATGACGAGGGTGGGCATTTCTTTTCGGCATGTTCACTGTATTGGAACTTTGGAACGACCGGGTTTTCATTGGCTAATGGCGATTCATGGTGATCCGGCCACGAGAAAACTCCAGTATAAAGTCATCGGCGAAGTATAGTGGCCGTAAGGCGCCTTTTAGAGCCTGCTTGAAAATTCCGAGGGGTGCTGCGACAAGCGATTTTGGCCGGAGACAGGCGGCGAGGGCCGAGACAACGCCGGTCTCGGGCAAAAGACCCTCGTTATGTTTCATTCGAGTCCATTGGCGTCCATTCGCGGTTGAAATGGTGCCCCGGACCTCCGCACGAAGACTCTATGCTCTTTGTGTTTTCTCGCGGCAAAAAACTCTGGTCACAAAAGAATCCAGAGACCGCAAAGAAAGAACACGACCTAAAACCCAATCCTCAAAGCGGCCATCTGAGCAATCTCCACCGTATCGGGATTCGATGCAGCACTCTGGTTGTTTGCCAGGAGCAACTGCATATAAACTGCGTCCAACCTTTGATCGAACTTCTGGCCTACGTCACGCAAATGGGCTACCTTCTGAAACCCGAATTTTTCATGCAGCCGTATGCTCGGGGTCTGGTCAGCAGAGATATTCGCCAGAATGGAGCGCAGACCCAAGCTCCGGGCCGAGTCAATCAATGTCTGGAGCAGGCGACTCCCAATTCCCCGGCGGTGAAAGTCATGGCGCACATAAATGGAGTCCTCCAACACGCCTGCCGCGGTATATGCGGCTCGAAACGATCCCAGCGCACCCCAGCCAACGACGCGCCCATGATGGTCCGCCACCCATACAGGCATGGACTGACCGTGCTCCTCATACCACGTCTTGCGTTCATTGTCCGAGCAAGGCTGCGTTGTCCAAACACAGGTGGAATGCGCGACGTAATAATTGTAAATCGAGTTGATTTCGGTGAGATCCCCAAAACAGGCCGGGCGGATAATGACGTCGTCTGCCATTGTAATTCGGCATTATGAAAACAGGCCTGCGAGTTTCCGTCGAGGATTATCACAGAAACGCCAGGCCGCATGAGTCTTTGCATTCTTCGTGGCCGGAGGGCAAGATCTCAGGCGCAAAACCATGAAAGCACTTTTAAACACGGTCATTCTCCTGACAATCGTTGTCTGGCCGCTGCTCGCCCGAGACACCGAATCTCATCGGCTGGTCCCCTTATCCATCTCCCAGGTGGTCATTGAAGACGGCTTCTGGTCTCCCAAAATCAAGGTTTGGCGAGACGTGAGCATTCCGGATTGTCTCGCGAAATTCGAGAAGGACGGAGCGCTCGCGAACTTCGACAAGGTACGCGATGGCACAGGCGGGGAGCATGGGGGGCCCCCATGGTATGACGGGCTGATTTACGAGATGATTCGCGGCTGTGCCGATTTTCTGGCCGCGAAACGCGACGCCGCCCTCGAGGCGCGTCTCGATCGTTGCATCGAGCGGATTGCGGCGGCGGCGGCCCGGGATCCCGACGGTTACGTGAACACGTACACCCAGCTCAAGGAACCGACTCATCGCTGGGGCCTGAACGGGGGCGACGATAATTGGCAGCACGATGTCTATAACGCGGGCGCGATGGTTGAGGCCGCGGTTCACTATTACCGGGCCACGGGCAAGGTCAGGTTGCTTGGGGTGGCCACCCGGCTTGCCAATCATATGTCCGAGGTCATGGGACCTCCGCCGAAGAAGAATGTCGTTCCGGGCCACTCGCTCGGCGAAGAGGCGCTGGTGAAGTTGTTTCTCCTCTTCCAGGAGAAGCCCGATCTGAAGTCGAGTATGCCGGTGACTGTGGACGAGCGGCGTTATCTCCAGCTGGCCGAGTTCTGGATCGAGCATCGCGGCAAACATGAGGGACGGAAGAGCTACGGAACGTACGGGCAGGATCATCAACCGGTATTGCAGCAGACAACGATCGAGGGACACGCGGTGCGGGCCACGCTCCTCTGCGCCGGTTTGGTCGCCGCCGGCACGGTGAACGGTCGGGAGGATTACCTCGCCGCCGCCGTGCGGCTCTGGGAAAACATGGTGCAGCGCCGCATGTATGTCATTGGAGGATTGGGCGCCGTGGCCGGCCATGAAGGATTCGGCCTTGATTACGAATTGCCCAATAATGGCTACCTTGAAACATGCGCGGCAATTGGGGCAGGCTTTTTCCACCACCATATGAATTTGGCACTGGGCGACGCGCGGTACGCGGACGAATTGGAGCGCGTCCTTTACAACGCGGTTCTCCCGGGCGTGTCGCTCCCGGGCGACACCTACTTTTACGAGAATCCGCTCGAAGCCGGCCCGAAGCGGGCGCGCTGGGCGTGGCACGGTTGTCCCTGCTGTCCGCCGATGTTTTTCAAGATCATGGGCGCGCTGCCGGGTTACATTTATGCCCAGGACTCGGACGGCCTCTATGTCAACCTGTTCGTTAGCAGCCGGGCCGAGACGAGGCTTTCGATCGGCAGGATCGCGCTCCGGCAAACAACACAGTATCCATGGGACGGCGCGGTCAAGCTCTCCCTCGAACTAGAACGGGAAACCGACTTTGCCCTGAACTTGCGCCTGCCCGGCTGGTGCCACAATCCAGAGGTGCGAATTAACGGGACGCCAGAGGCCTCGTTAGATAGCGTTGGCGGCTATGCGCGTCTCCGGCGAAGGTGGCAAAGGGGTGATGTGGTGGAGTTGGCTCTGCCCATGCCGGTGCAACGCCTCAAGGCGCATCCCAAGGTCAAGGCCAACGTGGGCCGCGTCGCCCTCCAGCGTGGGCCGCTGGTTTACTGTTTCGAAGGAGCCGACAACGGCGGTCACGTTCGCAATCTTGTCATCTCGCCGGAAGCGCCATTGCGGGTGCAACACCGACCGGAACTCCTGGGAGGGGTGACCGTGATTCAAGGACCGGCCCTGGCTCTCCATCGCGTGCCTTGGCCGGATCGCCTTTACCTGGCATCCGAATCTGTGCCCGGCGCAACCCAAATTGAATTCACCGCCATTCCCTATTTTCTGAACGCCAACCGTCAGCCTGGCGAAATGCAGGTCTGGATGGCCGAAACGCCGTCGCAGGCATATCCGCTACCATCGCCCTCCGTCGCGTCGCGCGCCAGTGCCAGCGCATCGCACTGCTGGCAGAACGATGCGTTGTCGGCGCTAAATGATCAGATTGAGCCGGCGTCCTCCGACGACGCCAGCATTCCCCGGTTTACCTGGTGGGACCATCGCGGCACCCAAGAATGGGTGCAATTTGAATTCGATCAGCCGCGAAAAATTTCCGCGGCCGAGGTTTATTGGTGGGATGAGCGCCGCATCAACGCCCACTGTCGTGTGCCGCAATCCTGGCGATTGCTCTTCAAAGACGGCGCAGGCTGGAAGCCCGTGCCAGACGCATCAAGCTACGGCACGGCCACGGACCTCTCCAATCGTGTGATCTTCACTCCGATCACCACCTCCGCCCTGCGCATGGAAGTCCAACTCCAACCGGACTGGTCCGCAGGTATCCTGGAGTGGCATGTCGAATGATATCTGTCTGCCCCCCAGGAAGCCGCCTGCCGGCCCTGATCCTTAGGGGTCTACTCCATTCATCCACTAGCGTCAGTGGATGGATCGATATGCGATTCGTAAGGCCGAAGCCTCGGATTGCGGGTCATTTTCCTCCCAGATCAAGACACACCAAGTCTTCGAGGCTGCGACAATACAACCGGCCATTTGACAATACCGGCGATGCCCAAGTGTCCCGTCCCTGGGGCGCCTTTGCCTCGAGCGCTTGATACCGAGCCAATTCCTTGAAACCCGCCGGCGATACTTCCGCGACGGCCACCAATCCCCGGTCGCTATACAGGATTGCTTTGCCCCCCGCCATCATTAAGGAACCCTTGCCATAACCCTTCTGCGCCCACTTGATGTCGCCCGTCTGAAAATCCAAGCACCTGAGTTCCTTGCTATTGTCGTCAAATCCCAACAAGCACCCTTGCCATAGCACACAGGTGTCGACGTGGTTGCGCATATTCGAGTTTTCCCACAATTTCTTGGGCGCCCCGTCGTTTCCGATCTGGAGCAAGATGGCCCCGTGATTGTACCCCGAGGAAACAAACACCTTGTTGCCTTCGATCACAGGAGTCGCCGCGTTAATGTCGTAGCTGGTTTCCCAGGGATAACGCCAGAGTTCCTTGCCATCCTGCATTCGGCGCCCCACGATGAACTTGGCGTTGACAACCGCCACACATCGCACTCCGTCCAGGGTATAGGCCACCGGGGATGAGTAGGACGCGGCATCGTCTCCCGATTGCCATACCGCCTTGCCATCGGCTTTGTTGAACGCCACGACCGATGCTCCCGGCGCCCCCGGCTCGACAATCAACCGTTCACCCTCGACCAACGGGGATGTCGCAAAACCCCAGCGCGGAATTGGGGACTTGAAATCGGTCACATAGTTTTTGGACCAGATGACCTTGCCGTCTTCCGTGTTCAGACAGAACAAATGCCCCTCTCGGCTGACGGTGTAAACCCTCTGTCCATCTACGGTCGGCGTGCCTCGCGTTCCGTGGTATCCATTCGGATCCTTCTGTTTGCAGGGATAGATGTGTTTCCAGATCTCCTTGCCGGTTTTGGCGTCCAGACAATAAACCGAGTCCTGGTCGTCGGTATTGCCCATGGTATATAACCGTCCCTGGCTGATCGACACGGTGGAGTATCCCATCCCCACTTTCGCCTGCCAAATCCGAGGCGGACCGCTTTCCGGCCAGGTCGTCACCCAACCTGTCTCTGAGGAGATCCCGTTGACCAACGGCCCTCTCCAGCGCGGCCAATCCTCGCCATACCCCCAACCGGCCAGCAGCATCCCCAGCAAGACACTCGCCGGAGCCAATCGGTAAAAGCCTGAAACCCTGTGAACGCCCCAACGCAAAACACCTTGGATCGAGCCTGAAGATTGAAGCTTTGTCATGCCGCCCAAATGACGGCATTTGCGCGAGTTTGTCAACCGTCGAACAACCTGTTCGCTTAGGAATGATGAGAAGGAGCCTCGCTGCCGGATTCGAGCACTTCGCGAATCCGGCGGCTCAAGGTCTCCTTGCTGAAGGGCTTTTGCAGGAACTCCACCCCCGCCTCCAAGACGCCCTGTTTGGCAATCACGTCGGCTGTGTAGCCCGACATGAACAGACATTTCACCCCGGGTTTGAGCGCCGCCACCCGATCCCGCAACTCCCTCCCATTCATCTTGGGCATCACCACGTCTGTGATCAGCAAATGCAGGGGGCCCGCGAGACTGTCGATTATTTCCAAGGCATCCTGAGGATCACGCGCGCTCAAAACGGTGTAACCTTGACGTTCCAAAATCCGACGTTCCAAGGTCAACACCTGTTCTTCGTCCTCCACCAGGAGCACCGTTTCATGACCTCGAAGGGAATGGACTACATCGGTCTCGGCCACCGGGAGCGTTTCCTGGCAGCGCGGTAGATACACTCGAAATGCGCTCCCATGGCCAGCCTCGCTTTCAACTTCGATGATCCCTCCATTCTGTCGCACAATTCCGTAGACGGTCGCTAATCCGAGACCGGTTCCTTGCCCCACGCCTTTGGTGGTGAAAAACGGCTCAAAAAGATGTTTTTGGGTTTGGGGATCCATGCCACGGCCGTCATCCTTCACCGCCAACCGGACGTAATCGCCCGGGATTCCCTCCGGATTACGCGCGAGGAGGGTGTCATCGAGTGTTATGTTACTCGTTTCGATGGTGATCGTTCCGGTGCCGCTAATGGCATCGCGGGAATTGACTGTCAGGTTGGCCAGGATCTGGTCCAATTGGCTGGGATCCATTTTGACAGGCCACAGATTGGGCCCCGGCAGCCAGGTCAACCGGATATTTTCGCCAATCAGGCGCTGCAACATTTTGAGCGTCCCCGAGACGGTGGTATTCAAGTCCAGAACCTTTGGCACGACGGTTTGTTTGCGGGCAAACGCCAATAACTGACGCGTGAGATCGGCCGAATGATGGGCGGCCTTCTGGATCTCGATGAGGTCATCGCGCAGCTCCTTGTTGAGAGTGGGATGGGCCAACGCGAGATCGACGTTGCCCAGGATCGTCTGGAGCATGTTGTTAAAATCATGAGCCACCCCGCCCGCCAACCGCCCCACCGATTCCATCTTCTGCGCCTGTAGCAACTGGGCCTGCAGTTTCTCGCGATCCTCCTCCGCCCGCTTGCGCTCGGTGATGTCGTGGAAAACGACAATCCCGGCAATGATCGCGCCATTCGAGTCGCGTATCGGAGCGGCGTTCGCGGAAACCCAACGGCGTTGGCCTTGCGCGTTGCGGATGACATGCTCTTCGTCGCGGATCAGCTCTCCTCTCAAGACGGCCCGAGAAAGAGGAAGATCCTCCCATGGATAGGGGGTTTCGTCCGGTTTAAACGCTTCCCAACGGACGCTCTGCTGGCTCACCTCGATCTCGCTGAGGGGTTCGCTCGTGTCGACCTGCCCCCCCAGAGCCGCCGGATTTGCCCATCGGATGGTGCCGTTGGGGGCTTCCGCAATCAGAATCCCGGATGGAGACTGGGCAATCGAGGCTTTTAAGAAGGCCAGGGCCTTCTGGCTCTGAGCGGTTCGTTCGCGCACTTCCCGGCGCAGCAGAGCCACCCACCCAAGAGTGCCAAGAATCAGCACCAGCAGGCCGCTCCCCAGCGCTTTCGCCCGCCGAGGCGTCCACCACGCCGGCCGCTCAAGAATCTCGATATCGTTCAACGATCGCAACCATAATTGGGCGACGGGTGGCTGAGCCAAGGAATCGCCAAGAACCGCCCACACGCCGGTAAGACGCAATCGGCTTCCAATATCCAGGGCCTGGATATCCCTTTGTGGAAAGGAACCGCGCCCCAAGGCCTCAAAAATCCTCTCTTCCGCCTGACAGGCCAGGACGTAGTGATTTGTCCCTCGGCGTTTTTCCAACAACTTGCCCTCCAGCACCACCAGCCGATTGTTCAACTCGCCATTCGACAATTCACCTTCGGTCAGCGGCTGCGCCCTCGGTCCTGAACCCGAGTCGAGCTTGCGGAAATGGGATTCGATCAGGCTTGTCCCCGGCCGGCCTGGGAGTGGAAAACCAATCACTTCCACCAGATCCCCCGGCTCCAGCGATTCTATCCGCTCGGTCGAAACAAATAATCCATCCTGGTCGTCCTGTAGAAAAATCCCCAGTCCGGGGACATTCAGGGTTATGACGCCTCGCACGCGCACCCGATGCCTGGACTCGTCATTCAGGTTGAACTGAAAAAGACTCCGAATGGACCGTAACGGCATGCCAAATGAATCCTCGGGCGGGGCTTTCACCACTCGAATATCCTCCGCGCGGGCGACACTGATACTCACTCCAATCAATTGCCGTTTGTCGTTGAAACTCGTCCCGCACACTCCGTCGACCTGGACCGCCGCATCCACCAATCCCTCAAGTTCGGAACTCTTCGCCCCCGCCGGCACCAGGACATCCACCAGCGTCCCGCCCGCCAGTAATCTCAGGTTTAGCACCGATGCTTCGCGCTCGACACGGGCAATAATGCCATGCACACGAATCCGCTGGCTGTCCTTACGGCCCGTCAGCAATTCCTCGATCGTCGACAACCGCGCGGCCGGCAAGGGGCCTTCGCCCAAAAGGGTGAGCCGGGCCTGGCTGATAATCGGAGCAAACTGGCCGGGATCACTGATCCCCTCGATGTCCATCACACTGCCCGCACGCCAGGCCGCCGGGTCGACGCGATCTGCGCTCACGTAAATGCCCGCGGTCGCGTCTTGCGCGAAAAGCCGGGATGTCCCGTCCGGAAATACGTGCAGAAAGGTGATGACGCCTCGCAGTCGAACCGGGTAACCCCGGGCCGCCTCCTCAACACTCAGCCGGCGGACTTGGTCAATCTCGGTCAGCAATGGCAGGAACTCCTGCGTCTGATCCGCACGGGACGGCTCCGCAGCCGTCGTGTCTGAGGCCGGTCGTTGTCTAAGGATCAAAACCTGAGGATGCTCCAATCGTGGCGTTGCCGGATTCCCGGCGGGAAAACCAACCACCTCGACGCTCGCGTTGGTGATCGAGGTCAGCGCCAGGGATGCGGTGGCCAACTCAACCGCACCAAACTCGTCCCGCAACCGCACCGGCGCCCCGAGTTCGTTTTCGACAGTTCCCCGGATTCTAATCCGGTGCACCAATTGATTTGTCGGAAACTGCTGTCGCAACCAGTCTGTGGTGCGTAGGGGGGTCTGTAATGCGGGAATGCCACGGGCTCGCACCTCCAAAAACTGCGGATAAGGCAGGTGCACCACCATCAGGATATCGTCCGATCTCCCGCCCGAGCGGGCGCCTGCGACTCCTTGGATGCGAGCCTCGGCATCGACCAGTTCAGTGATTCGGTCCACAAGCCCCGCAGGCTCGGAAATGCGCGCTAAAATCCGTTGCCCGCTGGCTGCCAGCACCAATCGCAACTGGTTCCCCCCCACCTGAACGGATCGCACCACCCCTTCCGTTTCAATCCAATTCGAATCCTCCTCACCCGATGCCAGTCGCTCGAAGCTGACGGGTTTCGCCTTGGGAAAGGCGGCTAATCCCCGGTCAAAAAGAACCGCCCCGGCCACATAGGGCAAATGACTTCCCGGTTGCACGATTCCAGTCACCAGCACCCGTGTTCCCGCCGTGAGTGTCACCGGTTCTTGCGGCGCCACATAAACTCCGCTCGTATCGTCCTGGACAAACAGCAGTCCGGAATCGCCGTCGGAAAAAGTCACGATCGCATCCAACTTGACTCCGTATCCGCGCCCGGCCTCATCGCGGCTTAAGGCCCTGATTTGGGCCGCCTGCGTCAGCACCACCTCCCTGGCTTCCGACGCCAAGCCCTGCGCCGCCGAATTTAACGAGAGCGGCATCCAGGCCAAAAGGCCCGCCAGCAACCACCATGGACACCCTTGTGGGCTCATCCGGATATCGACTTCATGATCCGCTCGGTTTCAAAATGGGAGGATGATACTCTGCCTGCGTTTCACAAGCCAGCCCAGACTCGATCTCACAGGCGTTCCTCCCACGGGGCGGGGTGTCCTTGCGCTCAGCGCACCGATTCAACTCGTCCCCCGTCTTCCCCCACCCATTCGACAATCGAGAGCACCGCGTTCGATCCGGTCCGCGCATTGATCGCCCTGATCAGGACCTTTCCGGACGCCGTTTGTTTCGCATCAAGCCTGGCCTCGATCCATCGGCCTTCGCCAAACCTTTCGATCAATCCCAGATCGTTGTCCGCCACCAGAACCCGCTGTTTGCGTCCTCCTTCGAAATGATCGGGATCCATCACGAAAATACGCGCTTTACCTGAGATTCCTGGTGGCACGCTAAGTTCTATCCGGGCCTCGTCATTGCCGGCGCGGCAGTGATAAATGGGATAACTCCAACCGCTAAAGGCATAGCCTTTGACGCATGCCGCGGCATAACCGGCTTCGGCGAAGACGACCTCATTGGTTGGGCGTCCGCACAGCATGTGCAGCTTCACGCCTCGCTTGCGCAACTCGTCAACACTCGGCAGCTTCTCGGAGTCCGGCCAGAAGGCTTGTTCTGGCGCGGGCTCGCGTTCTGACGCGGGCGGCATCTTGGGCAGAGGCGCGTGCGGTTCGGCCTGGTACCAATAGACGGTGCTGGATAATTGCAGCGAGTTGCCCGGTTTCGAAAACTCCCTTCGAAACATCGGGTCCTCATTCACACCAAAACCAATCTTAACACGCAAAGAACGCTCAAAACTGATGGCATCTTGGAGAAAAAAACGATAACCCATCGCGCCTTTAAAGTACCTGTAAAAACCGGTCAACGGGAATTGGCTTTCCGTGGCCGGGAATCCCCAGCTAAAGCCAAACGAATCCTCAATGCCTTGAAATTCAATTGAAGCATTGGTTTCGCCATCAACAAAAAACTTCTCGTTCTGGTCCACCGGATAACCCTCTCGCCCGGGCAACCGCAGAGTGACATTCCACCCCACAAACTTCCCGCGGCCCCTGGCATCCAGCGCCAGGTAATCCTCCTGGCCCAGCAGCAGAGCCTCCTGCCGCCAACCGGCATGGAAATAGCCCGCATCCGCATCCATCCGCTTCAAGGTCCGATACATGACATAACTGTAACAGGGCATCAGCCGCCATAATTCATCCCCAGGTTCCACCGGACCGTCATACGCCAACTCGAGGCGTCCCGACTTGCGGAATGGCATCGGAAAATAGGCATTGAAGCCCCGGCGTTTGTTCACCAGCGCCGTGTTCACCTCCTCACGCAACCCGGCCGGGTCACAGAAGAAGTCCACCAGCGGCACTTCCACGCTGGGAAGCTTTTCGCCGTCCCAGTATGCGCGCAGGAGAAGGTCGCGATTCAGCATTTTGACCGGCTGCCCAAAATGACTTTGTGGCACGGCAAAATGGACCATCGTGATGACCGCCGGCCCTTGGATATCCGCTACCACCACACGCCGGGATGTGTTGAAACGCGCCGTCAGCGGATTCTCGATCCACAACGCATTCTCGGCCCGGGTTCGTCCCGGTGTCAGCCGGGCCATGTCCTCGAGGCCCCCTATTGGGGAAGGATGGGATGCCGCAACTTGCAGAATCCATGAGGCAAAAAACAGACCATGGAACCATCGGCGATCAAAGGGGAATCGAGTCTTCATAGGTTGTCAGGAACTAAGTTCAAATGGATCCTCCGACAGAGGGGAAAAAGCGGCGCACACCTCGGCCGGGATGCGGCAAGGACGTCCGGTCTGAGAGTTGATCCACGCCCAAAGGGTCTGGCCTCGAGCAAACACGGTCCGGCCCGATTCGTCCTGGATCCGGTATGCGCGCCAAGACGACGCCTTGTCCAGAGTCCGGACCCAAGTGCGGACAACAATCGTCGAGCCGGGACCGGCCGGTCGCAGATACTCAATTTCGTGCCGACGGACTACCCAGCATTGACCCATTTGGATATAGGTTGAGACAGGCCATCCCAACGCGGCGGAATGGGCGACAGCCGCCTGATTCATCCAGTGCAGATACACCTCGTTGTTGGCATGACGGAGTTGTTCGTCAATTTCATCCTGGACCACCGGATGCCGCCAAAGGAAGATTGCGCTCATGGCCATCAGGATTACCGGACTTGGCTCCCTTCCTCAAGCGGTTGTTTCACCCCAAGTGATTCCACCCTGGAATCGTTCGCCGTCCAATTACACTGAGCGGCGCACATGCAACAACAACCCGGCACGCTCGGGCAGGCTTTCCGGCAGCCATTTTGGAATTGACCCTTGTGCGGGGCGTCGTCAGAGTCCTTGCGCGCAGGGTACGCATGATAGACGTGTTTAAATCTGTGTCCCATGGTTTTTGAAGCCATTACCATCTCGGACTTCGCCATCCGCAAAGGGGATCGCTTCATGTTATCAGCCCCAGGGCGTGCCTCTGAAGAGGCCGAGTTGATTTCGGTGGATACGCTCGGATTCAATGTCAAACCTGACGGTTCCCGGGCGGGCCGGGAGTCCTTTTCTCTGGTGTTCCGGGTCAACAAAACCTGGAGCCTCCCCCAACAGACCTTTGGAATCAGCCATCCGATCCTGGGAACCGGAGAGATGTTTTTGGTGCCGATCGGCCCGGATGCCGAAGGCATGAGGCTGGAGGCAATTTTTAATTTTGTCTAAACCTATACGGATGACATTCACGATATGGCCGAACCATTTCTCTCCGAAATTCGAATCATGAGTTTCGTTTTCCCCCCCAAGGGGTGGGCCTTATGCAACGGACAATTGCTGCCCATCAACCAGAACCAGGCATTGTTCTCGCTCTTGGGAACGACTTACGGGGGCGATGGACGCGTCAATTTTGCCCTGCCCGATTTGCGCGGCCGGACGCCCATCCACGTCGGCAGCGGCCACACGCTGGGCGAATGGGGCGGAGAACAGGCGCACACCCTGTCGATCGCGGAACTGCCGACCCACACTCATCTGGCCATGGCGGCCTCCGCGCCCGCCACTCAGACCCTCCCAGGAAACACCAACTACCTGGCCAAAACAACAGCGGGAGTATCTGCCTACACAGGTACAATGAGCAACCTGGTGGCGCTGCATGCCGCTAGCGTGACCAACACGGGCGGATCCCAGGCGCACCTGAACATGCAGCCCTTTCTCACCCTCTCATTCTGCATCGCGCTGCAAGGGATTTTCCCCAGCCCAAATTAAGGAGACCCAGCCATGGCTCAACCCTATGTCGGAGAGATTCGGATGTTTGGGGGAAATTTTGCCCCTGCCGGTTGGATGTTCTGCGAGGGACAACTGCTGCCCATCTCAGAAAACGAAACCCTGTTCCAATTGATCGGCACCACCTATGGAGGCGACGGCGAAAGCACGTTCGCCCTGCCTGATCTGCGTGGGCGGATCCCCATTCATCAAGGGAACGGTTTTATCCTGGCCGAAACAGGCGGCGCCGAAGAAATCACGCTGACCGCGCAGCAGATACCGGCGCACGCGCATCCCCTTCTGGGGGCGGATCTGCCCGCAAATGATCCCAATCCTGGCAATAGTCTGCCCGCCGAGTCTGCGCGCGTTTCGTTTTACCAATCTTCAGCCCCTAACACCCCCCTGGCGCCCGCATCGATCTCGTCGGTGGGCGGCAGCCAGCCGCACACTAATTTCCAGCCCTATCTGTGTGTCAGCTTTATCATCTCCCTGTTCGGAATTTTTCCAAGTCCCACTTGAACCCACGCTTATGGCCGATCCTTTTGTTGCTGAAATTCGAATCTTCCCGTTCAACTTCGCCCCCAAAGGTTGGGCTTGGTGCGACGGCCAACTCTTGCCCCTGAGCCAGAACACGGCTCTGTTTTCCCTCCTCGGAACCACTTATGGCGGCAATGGCAAGTCGAACTTCGCGCTGCCCGATCTTCAGGGGCGGGCGCCCATGCACCATGACCAAGGCCCGGGGCTGTCCCTCCATGATCTCGGGGAAACGGGCGGCTCGGAAACCGTGACGCTTCTCGAGTCCGAGATCCCCGCGCACAGCCACGCCCTTCAGGCCCAGACGGCGCCCGCCAACCGCACAGCGCCGCAGGGCAACTCCCTGGCCCGAACCGTCGGCACCCGGGCTTACGTGCCGTCCACAGACAATCCGCCACTGACCAACATGGCTTACCAATCGCTGGCGCCGGCGGGCGGAGATCAGCCGCACAACAACATGCAACCCTATCTGACCTTCTGCTTTTGCATCGCTCTCCAGGGGGTCTTTCCACCCAGGTAGCGATCATGGATCTTCAGACTGCCCACTCCAGGCCGGGCGGCATGTCATGTTATTTCCGGGTTTCCATGAATGGGCAACGTCAGGCATCGCCCTCCAAATCGCCGGATCTCAGGTGCGCCTCCGTCCCGCGTCCGACACCGATCGCGATTTCCTCAGGCAAGTCTATGCCCGGAGCCGCGATGAAGAGCTGGCCGCAGTCCCCTGGCCGGGGGACGAAAAGGAACGTTTCCTGACCGCCCAATTCCTTGCCCAGGATCGTTATTATCACGAACAATATCCTGGCGCCGAATACTGGATTGTTTTGGCGGATGACCAACCCGCCGGACGGCTCTATCTCCACGATCGGGAAAAGGAATTGCGCATCATGGACATTACCCTGATGCCTCCGTGGCGGCGGCAGGGCATTGGCCGCTTTCTCCTACGCAGTCTGCTGCAGGACGCCCGAGAGACTCAACGCCAGGCTACGATTCATGTCGAACTCTTCAATCCGGCACGTTGTTTGTACGAACAACTGGGTTTTCGAGTCGTCGCCGAGCACGGCCTGTACTTATTTATGGCCTGGACTCCCCAGTCAAACGGTTAAACACCGCCTCATAACCGCACCAAGCCTCATCCCACGGCTTGGGGACAACGAACATGTCGAAGTTCCCCAAAGCCGAGTGGTAAAAACGATACGTTCCCTGGGGTTGCTTGTTCTGATTGGCCCCCAGGAAGAACAAAGAAAAGGTCTCAAGCCCCGGCTGCGGCGGTTCCAGAATCGCCTGAGACAGCTGCAACCATTGTCCCGTCGTCCGGCTGTGCCACACCCAAAAATGACTGTCAACCCAACGGCTGAAAGCGGCGAATTCCAACGGTGACGCACTGGACGTCAGCCGCGCCAATCGAGACGAAACAGCGCCCTGCATCACAATTGAAGGCATTGCCGACGCGCTCAGGGCGGCCAGGGCCGTGTTTGTAAGAAATTGACGACGTGTTTTCATGACGGGCCACCTCCATGGCTCTGGCGCCGGTCAGCGGCCACGCCTGGCATGCCGTTATCGGGGCGACTTCGCCGCCGACCCCTCCAAAACCGCCAGAGTCCAAAACCCGACAAGGCGACACCACAGACAACTGTCGCCGCCGCCGGTTCCGGCACGGCAGTGATTTCCATATTCCAGCCGTTAATCGCACTAGCGCCTCCCGAACTCATGTCGGCGACAAACAAGGTCCAGGCCCCGTTCGGATCCAGACCGGTAAATCCGCTCAACGTCGATGTTCGGGCGCCGGCATCGGTCACCGAGTCAGGATCCAGCGCCCGCCCGTCCGGCTGCCAAGCCCCCGTCAGGGGCGCCCCCGGCGCGGGACTCACGCTGTCGCGATAAAGATGGATATCCTGACGCAGGCTGTCATCGGTCAGAGTGACGCTAAAACCGCTGTCGGCATATCCAAAGGGATTGGCCCCCGTCCTGCCCGGCCGATTGAGCAACACCGCCCATGTGTCCTCGTGCTGCAAATAAACGTAAAGATCCCCGTTGTATTGGGCCGATATCTCCAAGCTCACCGTCAAGGAAATGATGGGCCCCAGCGACGTCGAAACCGTTCGGGTATCACTCACCCCGACCGGATTCCCATCCGGAATGACCAGACTGCCACTGCCTCCGAACGTATCGAATGAAAAGCTCTCGACGACCGCCGCTCGCGCCAGCCCGGTGATCAGGAAAAAGACGCCCAGGATGCGTATCCCCACGCTTACAACGAAAAGATGGCGGCGACGTTCAGTGTTCATGTCAAAAAATCATCCCATCAACTCATGGCGGATCAAGGATAGATCGATCGATAAAACCGCGCTGGCGAACCGCTGGTGTCGGTATGCTTGTAGATGCCCACACCGTCAGCCGTGCTTTGTCCAAGGAAGGTCCAGACTGTGTTAGGCGGATCCAGGACATCGGTGTACTGAATGGTGTACGTCCGCCCGGGAATTCCGTGAAACGTAATCTGGTAGTTGTCACCGCCTTGATGTTCAATGCCGGACCAATTCCGGGACGGATCATTGTCCACGACAATCGTCACGGTCACCGCGCCTGTATCAGAACCCCCGCGTCCGTCGCTGGCCGTATAGGAGAAAGATCCGCTGCCCGTGTGACCCGCTGGCGGCGTAAAGAAAACCCAGTCCCCATCGCGCACGACGCTGGCGCCGAACGGCAAGGCATCGCCCACAGCATCCACCGTCAATGCATCGGCATTCGCGTCCGTATCGTTCGCGAGCAAGGTGCTGACGAGGACTTTGACTCCTTGGGTGGGATACCGCACGATAGTGTCGTCGGTTGCAACCGGAGGGCTGTTCAGGATCACCTCGTAATCCTCGACCTCCCCATCCGGAGCGAGGCCGGTGATGCCAAGGCTCGGTTCCGAGCTGAATCGGAACCGGGCAAAGGTCTTGCCGCTTTCCACACTCATCGGCGTCGTGTAACTCAGCGCATTCAATCCATCGATCAAGGATTGCTGCAGAAAAACCTGTTCGCCCGCATCGCTCCAATCACCATCCCGATTGAAATCGATCCAGGCATTGAGGTAACCCGATCCGACAGCAGTCACAGAGAGCTCAACCGTACCCTGACTCGGCAGAATGGCTGGAATCACGACCCCGTCCTCATCGTCATCGCCAGCGGCATCATCGCCGGCGGCTGTGGCATTCGTTTGCGCGTCCTCCTCCGGATCGGGAGCGGTGGCTCCGAGGTATATCGCGGCGCCCCCTCCCGGAACAAAGTGCCGGGCGCCGTCCTGGGTCAGGAGCGTGGGATAGGTCGGATCCGGAGCGTCGCCAAAATCAAAATATCGCGCGAGCTCAGTCACTGTGGCATCCTCGATGGCCGGAGTCTCCGGATCATCGGTATTAACCGCGCTGAACCCATCCCCTTGAACCGTCCCCTGGGTCGTTAGGTGAGTCACGGTCACGGGCAACGGGGAGTCAATGGCCACTTCAAAAACAAGCGTCACGCTTTTCCCCTGAGGCAGGGTGCCGAGGCTCTCGGAGATCTGGGCATCGACAACCGTGCCCAGGCCCCACAGGAAGCCCATCGCCAGCCACGCGGTGATCGAGGATCGTTTGTTCATCCCAGGCTTCGGATCAAACCATTCATGGCACATCAATCGAACCAAAGATTAACGCAACGCCGGTGTTGGCGCTGGCACTGCCGGTATTGACACTGGTGAGTTGAGCCGTCGCATCCGCGCTCACCGGGGATGTATCCACCAGTTGCGCTGTGCTCGAGCTCAATTCCTCCATTCGCAAATAGGTGCAAGCAGGCCCCTGGTCAAAAGACGGATAATCGAGAGTGTAACCCGAAGGCACGGTATTGTTCCGGACATCGGCGCGCAACAGGCCCAGGTGCGAGCCTGTGGTGTTGTCTGACGTGAGAAAGATCGCCGCCAGGGGGAAACCCATCGTGTCCTGCGGATTGACGTCATTACTTGTAATCGTGGCATCCACACCCGCCTGAGAACCGCTGGTGATCTCAATGCCCCGGCCAAGGGGCGTTTGCCGGATCGTGTTGCCGTCAATCAGGAATGCGGCATCCGTCACGGCCTGCACCAGCACTCGGATGCCATTGCCAAGCTCTGAGCCTGAATTAACGATCGCGCTGTTGCCGATGGTATTGCCCTGGATGCGTCCGCGCAAACTGCCCCCCGTGGTTGTGGCGGAGGAAAACACATTGATCGCATGACCTTCCGATCCGTTGATGGTCGCGTTGTTCAGGATCTTGAAGGAATGCTGGGCGGACTGGGATTGGGTCAGGTCGATGGCCCCGCCGTTATCCGTAAAAACGCTGTTCTGCACCGTGAAATCGCTAATCACGGCCACGTCGGAAGCATTGACCATCAGACCCGAGGCATAAGCGCCGCTAAAAGTCGAACTGCTCAGGGTCACACTGGCGACGACCGCGTTCTGCCGAGCCTGGAAGAGGACGTTGTTCGCCGCATTAACACCCGAAGGCGTTGAAAACGTGCTTCCGGAAATCGCCAGCGCCGTTAAGGTGCCGCTCGTGTTGTCCACGACCAGATTGTTGTGGGCCGATCCGCTGACGGTCGTGTTGACGATGCCACACGTGCCCCAGAGATTCCTCAGTTCCACGCCTTCATCCGAGACCGAATTGCCGTTGTTCAACAGCCCGCACCCCGTCAGCGTTAAGTCCCGGACCGACTGGCCATCGATGCCCTCATCCGCGTTATTCTGGATGTTCAGGTAGGTCAGGCTGATTTTGGCGCAACTGGCCAGCACCACGCCCGCGCCCGTCGAGTTCTGGATCGTGCCGCCCGAGCCCGCGGCTCCACTGCCGGTGACGGCCAGGCCACCCAAACTCCCGGTGTTATTCAGGACAATCCCGTTGATCGCGCCCGAACTGCTGATACTGCGGAAGGTTAATCCGTCGGAGCCCAGGGTTGTATTGAGGATATTCATCGCCCGCCCTGTGCCCGAGCTGATGGTATTATTGGCTCCGGAAACCACCAGGGCTGTTGCACCGCCACTGGCGCCAAAACCGGTTCCTGAAGTTGTGTTAATGACCAGCCCCCCGTTCGAGAACACGATGGTCGCACCGTTGTTGCTGGTCAGCGTCACCGCTTGATTGGCCGAGGTCGACAGCGTCTTGCTGGCGCCGCTGAAGGTCGCTGTTCCCCCCGTGTTGTTGGCCAGGTAGATCCCGGTGCCCCCCGCCGCCGTGTGCGATAGATTTCCGCTCAGCGTTACGCTGCCCCCCGTTCGGTTTTGGATATCGACCAGCCGTCCGCTGTTGTTCTTGGTTATGGGGCCAGGATAAGTGAAGCTGCCGTTGCCGCCCTGTAGGGAAACCGCCGAACCGACCGGGGCATCAATCGAGCCGGCAAGGGCTTGCACACTCCCAGCCACACCGCTCAGATACACCGCCTGGTTCGGAGCTGATGACGAGGAAAGATTGTCAAAAACGACATCGGCCGTTGTTGTTCCGGTCAACTGAAGAGCGCCACCAGTTCCACTCTTGCTGCATTCGCTGATCTTGAGGGTGCCGGCGTTGGCTCCGAGGATGCCGAATCCATGGGGCGTGGTGCCAATCGTCAACCCCCGAAGGGTGTTGCCTGAAGCCAGCGTGATGCCGTTCCCGCTGCTTATGGAATTTGCGATCACAGGATCGGTGCGGTTGAGAACGGGAAGTCCGTCGCTGTGGGCGGCAAAGCTGATGCCGGTGGCTGTCCCCAGGTCCGCAACATTGGCCCCCTGGCCTATGACCTTTTGATTGGCCAGCAATGCCAGTCCTGCGGCGGTTGTCGCTGTGTAGTTTCCGCTGCCAGTATAGAAAAAGACGCTGTCACCGGCCTGAGGATTCCCGGCGGCCCCATTGTTGACCGCAACAAATGCCGCCAAGGAATTAAAGGGCGCGCTCAACCGGCCGTCTCCGGCGCCCCGAGTGTTGTCAACGAACCAGACTCGATCAGCGACCGTCAGGGTGACCGTCCCCACCGACGGGCCAAATCCGTTGGCAATCGTATAGGTAAAGGTGTCCGAACCGGTGTAGCCCACCGGCGGATTATACGAGAACTCGCCATTGGCGCTGACGCTGACCGTGCCCCCTTGGGCACTGGGATTCTGGAACGTGGTGATCGCGAGATGACTGCCAGCGTCATTCTCCAGGATGCTGAACGCGGGAGCCTGGGCCGTATCGATCCGAACATTGCCCGTGACCGCATGGGCATCCGCCACGGCCGCAGGACGCACCCCGACGGCGAGCTGGACCGAGGCCGTATCCGAATCCTGCCCGTTGGCCAGTCGGTACTGGAAATCCAAGATTCCGGTGAATGTGCTGCTCGGTATGAAAATCAGGCTACCGTCCGCGTTCACCGTCAACAACCCCGCTGCCACCGTGGCGGTCGTTCCCGCGGCGTGGGTGATCTCCCCTCCGAGCGAACCCGCCCCAAAATGGGTCACAACACCGGCCGGTTTGCCAACGAGGTCGTTGGCCAGAAGCCCTTCCGCCGCCTTGAGATTCAGGGTTGTGCTGAACGCGCCGTGAAAAGGATCGCCTGGCGCGCTGGCGGACGCGGGACCATCATCTCGCGCCACCGGACTCAGCCCCAAGGACCCTGATACCATCGTGCTGTGAGCGATCGCCGGGACGTTGACCTGGACATTCTGCAAATCACCGCCGCTGTTGTTGCGGATGCGCATCACATACCGCAAACGATCGCCCGCGCTCGCCTTGCCGTCTCCATCCTGGTCCACCAGCACAACGTCTGTCAGGGTTGCCTCCACCGGCGATGCCGAACCCGTGATCGTGGTCCGAATAAAATCCAGTCCTAATGACACCGCCGAAGGCGCTGTCGCCACCAACCGAATCGCCCCGACGCTGGTGAAATCCGCACTGCCCGCAAAGGTGTTGTAGGGCACCGAGACGACATTCGGCAACTCCAAGCCCGGGGGCAAGGTGACGGTCACGGACGAGGAATGAGTGGAGCTCGAAAAAACGGTCAGCGTCAGACCCGCCTCTTGATCCTGCGCGTTCACCCCGATCAGAAAGGCATCTTGACCGCCTGCGGTCAGATTAACACCGCCCAACCCCGAATAATCCACCGTCTCGGCATCGTTGTCCTGCCCATCCCAAACGACCTCGACGGAACCTACCACTCCCGATGCCTGCGAAAACTTCAACGTTCCAAGTTCGACACCCGCTGACAGGCTGGTCCCGCTGGTTAAGACAAGGCGTAGATCGCGTTCGCCTCCCGACATCGTATCCGAAACTACGGACGACGCACTGCCCGGCGTGTCTCTTGACAGGGTGGTTTGATTCTTCTGGAAGCTATCGGCAAAGGTCTGGGCGTACACTTCGCCCTCCGTCCTAAGGAGGAAGTGAAGCAAAACCAACGCCACAAAACATCGAGCCTTCACAACGTCAACAACACCACCCAATCATGGCGGCGACGGATCCTGTCATAATCCATCGACTTAAGTCAACGACACTTCCTTGGTTTTCGATCGGGATCGGGGTTTGACACGCCCGGCTGAGAATTTCACACTCGTGAAATGAAACGACAGCGGTGGTTGCCCTGGATTTCTTCGCTCGGCATCGTGCCATTCCTTCTCTCGATTACAACTCCTGCCGGCGATTCAACGACGTATCCCCAGGCCGCTCCCCCCTCCTCCTGGCCTCCGATCCGCGGAGTATCCAAACCGTGGACCTATTGGTGGTGGATGGGAAACGCCGTGGACGAGGCCAATCTGCGGCGTGAACTGCTTCGATACCGGGACGCCGGCCTCGGCGGCGTGCATATCATTCCCATTTACGGCGCCAAGGGCTGGGAATCCAATTACCTGACATATTTGAGCCCCGCCTGGATGGACAAGCTGCAGTTCACGGTTCGGGAGGCCCGAAAACTCGGTCTGGGCGTCGACATGACCACCGGTTCGGGCTGGTGCTTCGGCGGCCCCACGGTGTCCGATCAGGATGCCAACGCCTCGGTCGTCGCCCAAATCCTCAACCTGCCAGCCGGTCAACACCTGACGAACAGGTTCAATCGCGCCCTTCTCAGCTGTTTAATCGCGTTCAATTCGCAAGGACAATCGCGTGACCTCATCCAACACCTGACTTCCGACGGTCCATTGGAGTGGAAAGACGACACGGACTCCTGGCGGGTTTATGCCATCTCCCAGAAGCCTTCCGGCCAAAAGGTCAAGCGCGCCGCCCCCGGAGGAACCGGCCACATGCTCAACCTCCTTTACCCCGAGGCCATGCGGCGATATCTCGACCGGTTCGACAATGCCTTCGCCGATTACCACGGGCCCCTGCCCCGCGCCCAATACCATGATTCTTACGAATATCGATCGGAATGGGCGCCAGATTTCCTGGTTCAGTTTGAAAAACGCCGAGGATACCGCCTCCAGGATGAACTGCCCACGTTGTTCGGCTCACCCACCAACGACCGCACCGCCCGTGTGAAAAGCGACTACCGGGAGACCCTCTCCGATCTCATGGTCGAAAACACCGTTTCGCGGTGGGCCTCCTGGGCGCGAACCCGCGGTTTCCTGACTCGGAACGAAGCCCATGGATCTCCCGGGAATTGGCTCGATCTTTACGCCATCGCCGATATCCCTGAAACGGAGATGTTTTATAAAGACCGGAATCTGCTCATTTCCAAGTTCGCCTCCTCGGCCGCCCATGTCACCGGCAAACCCCTGGTGTCGAGCGAGACAGGCACCTGGGTCAGGGAACACTTCACCGAGACATTGGCCGACCTGAAATACCTCTTGGATGACCTGTATCTATCCGGCGTCAATCATGTTTTTTACCATGGCACTTGTTATTCGCCCGACGAAGCCGGCTGGCCCGGCTGGCTGTTCTACGCCTCCACCCAGATGAATCCAAGAAACCCGATCTGGCGCGACGCGCCAATTCTCAATGCCTATGCCGCGCGCTGCCAGTCTGTGCTTCAGGACGGCCAGTCGGACAATGATCTCCTGGTCTACTGGCCCATTCACGATCGCTGGCATGACGCGCGAGGCATGGCCATCCCCTTCACGGTTCATGCCCGCGAGTGGTTTGAACAACAATCCATCGGCGTCACCGCGGACTGGCTCTGGCAACACGGCTACGCCTTCGACTACCTCTCCGACCGCCAACTCCTCGAGTCGAGGCCCGCTCACGATTGCATCGCGCTTCCCGGAAACCGTTACCGCGCCCTTGTGGTGCCCGCATGCCATCACCTGCCCCTGCCAGTTTTGGAGAAACTGCTCAGCCTGGCTAAAGCCGGTTCCACCCTCCTCTTTGATACGCAATTGCCGGCCGATGTTCCCGGCCTGGCAAACCTGGACACACGCCGGACCGCTTTTCAAAACCTCGTGTCGGAACTCGAGTCCGCGTTACATCCATACCGTGACATCCGGCAAGCGCGTTGGGGCAACGGCCGGATCCTCGTCGGCAACCTGGTCTCGACGCTGACCCACGCCGGTCTCCGACGGGAATCCCTGGTGGATCACGAAGGCCTCGAATTCGTCCGACGCCGTCACCCCCAGGGGCACTATTACTTTCTGGCGAATCGCGGCGAACAAACGATCGATGATTGGATCTCCCTCGCCACAGACGATGCCTCGGCGATATTGCTCGATCCCCTGACCGGTCGCGCAGGAAAAGCCAAGTCGCGCCCAGATTCGGCCCACAGCCTGCGCGTCTTTCTCCAAATTCCTCCCGGGGGTTCACTTCTGGTGAAAACCACTGTCCGGTCGGATTTCACAACCTCCAACTGGCGTTATGCGTTTTCCACAGGCAACAGGTATCCCCTCCAAGGCCGATGGCAAGTGGACTTCCTCTCGGGAGGCCCGGAACTCCCCCCCTCCTCCGTCCTCGACACGCTGGAGTCATGGACTGCTTTTTCCGGGGATGCGTCCCAACGTTTCGGCGGCACAGCACGCTACAGTATCCGCTTCGACGCCCCAGAACGATCCCAGCAGGCCTGGAGCCTCGATCTGGGCCGCGTCTGCCAAAGCGCCCGAATCCGCCTCAACCACCGAAACCTGGATCCCTTGATCACCGCGCCATTTCGCGTCATCGTTCCCCGTCTCAAGGCGAGAAACAACCTCCTCGAAATCGAAGTCACCAGCACCGCCGCCAATCGGATCCGGGACTTGGACCGTCGCGGCCAGCCGTGGAAGAACTTTCATGACATCAATTTCGTCGGCATCGACTACAAACCTTTTAACGCGGCGGCCTGGCCCCTGGCGGATTGCGGGCTTTTGGGGCCAGTCGTTCTGCAGCCTGTGCAATGCTCCCTCCAGCCTTGAGCCCTGTTATTCAATGGAGAATGGCCCGCGAAATTTTCAAGCGACCTCGGTAATTTGATGCTTGTCGTGGTCCCCAGCCCGGGCAAACTCAGCCAAACCATATGACAATATGAAGAACTCGAGCCGCGTCTTAAACCAATGTCCATCCTGGATTCTTGCCATTTTACTCCTGACGGGCGCCGGAATCCTGAAACCGTTCGCCGCCGAAGAAACGATCGCCCTCCCCAACGATCCTTTCTTTGCCCCCTATCGACTGATAGCGCCGCCGGCCGCAAATGGTTTGCAGCTCCAAAAGGGCGATCGCCTGTCCATTTGCGGCGATTCCATCACCGAACAAAAAATGTATTCCCGGATCCTGGAGACTTATCTCACGGTCTGCGCGCCCCAATGGGACATCTCTTGCCGTCAATTTGGATGGAGCGGCGAACAGGCGGGCGGTTTCCGAAACCGCTTGGACCAGGATGTCCTCCGATTCCACCCCACCATCGCCACCACCTGTTATGGGATGAATGATCATCGCTACGTCCCTTATACCGACGAAATCGGAAAAACCTACCGCGACCACCAAACCGCCATTGTGCGCGCGCTGAAAGAAGCTGGCTGCCGTGTGGTGCTCGGATCGCCCGGAACCATCGATTCCGTCCCACCCTGGGTGAAGTCCGCCCAAGGCACGAAACAGGACTTGAACCTGAGCTTGTGCCGCCTGAGGAATATCGCCCTGGAAGTCAGCCTGGAGGAAAAGGTCGCGTTTGCCGACGTCTACCTTCCCATGCTCGTCCAGGGCTGGGAGGCCAAGAAAAAATACGGCGAAGACTTCATGGTCAGCGGCAAGGACGGCGTCCATCCCGGTTGGGCCGGTCAAGTGATCATGGCCTATGCCTTTCTGAAAACCCTGGGGCTCGAGGGCGAAATCGGCACGCTCACGATCGACGATGCCAAGGCCTCAGCCACCGCCTCAGAAGGACACGAAGTCTTGAACTTTGCCAACAACCGCCTGGCGATTCGCAGCCATCGCTACCCCTTCTGCGCCGGGTCCGGTGACCCGGCCAAGGACGACAATCTCCGCGCCGGCTTCGCCCTGGTGCCCTTCGACGACACGCTGAATCGCTTCATGCTGCGCATTCAATCTCCGAAATCAGCGCAATACCGGGTGACCTGGGGCGAAACCTCGCGAGTCTACGCGTCGGCCGATCTCAGTCGCGGAATCAACCTGGCAAAGGACTTCGTGACAAACCCGTTCACTCCGGCCTTCGATCGCGTCTGGCAGGCCGTGTTCGCCAAACAGGAGTATGAAACCCGCCAGATCAAACAGCTCTTCCACGGCCCCGAGGGCGCGGTCGATATCGAAGCCACCGCGAGCCTGACAGAGAAAGCGCGCGGACGCCTCGTGCGCAAAGTCCGTGAAAGCTTCCGCCCGGTCGAACACGAACTCCGCATCGAGCCCGTCGCCTAGCGAGGCAGCGCCTCTGAACTGCTTTATGGCGGTCAGCTTTCGGTCGATACGCCGGTCCGAGGTGCGATCAACCCAGCCGCTGCGCGAATTGGACCAGAAACCATTGGCTTGGTCACGGCAAAGGTGACATTCCACGGAGTCTCGCAAGTTGAGGTCCACCTTCATTTGTGCGATCGGCGGCATGTGTGGCGAGCCCAAAGGCTCTCAGGCTGGTTTTTCTGCCAGGACCATGATCTCCATTTCATCGAGGTCAACGTTCCTCCGCCCCCAATTTCCAGCCGTCCCGCCCCACAGATGAACCACCTTCAGCCCCGCCATCGGAAACAGTAGCATCAGTTCGGTCGGAATAAAGGCCCGTTCCCGAAGATGAAGATCGCTGGTTAGACCCAGGGCTGCGCAATCGGAAACCTCGGTCATTGTATGCGGATCAAAGACGCCCTTCTCAACGTCCTGAAGGGTGTGTCGTCGAACCATGGCCAATCCATTCAGAACCGTGAATAGGCCCTTTGTCCGAGGCTTCATCGCTTCTGCCACACAGCGCAAAATCGCCAGAGGCTGGCCCATCGGATCATCGCCCAATCCTAAAAGCCCAAACGCCCCCTCACAGAGGGAGAGGACGCCGTCAAAAGGCTTCTCAACCTTAAAGGCCGTGGCATTCTCTTTGCGCCAACAAACCTGAACGCCCGCCGCCTCGGCATCCTTCCTGGCCTGCTGCAACATCCCCTCGGAAAGATCCACCCCCGTCATCCGATATCCCCGCCGCGCCAGCTCGATCGAATGCCGCCCCGTGCCGCATGCGACATCCAGCACTTCGGCCCCGGGTTTTAGGTCCAATGCCTCGATTAGAAAATCCACCTCGGCAATCGTGTTTTTCGTGAAGCAATTCTGATTGTATACGGGCGCATGCCCGTCAAAGAACTCTTCCCAATTCGTTTTTGACTTCATAAACGGTATTCCAAGCTTGTTTCTTTTATCTGTGTCAATTGGTGTGATTTGCAGGTAACAAATGCAGTGCTTATTCGCGGGCATCTTTTTCAATCACCGGAACCGGACCTCGACCGCGCCACAACAATGCGACTCGTCGATCCACCGGACTAAAACCGCAAATCTGATCATTCCCGAGTTGAAACAGCACTTTATCTGAAGGTAACAGGACCGCATTGCGGACAGTCCACGCCCCAAAAGGTGTCTCGTAGGCGAACCGGATTTCTTTTCCACTCACAGGATCTTTGCCACGCAGACCTTCGACCGGCCAGAACCCCGCGTGAAACCTCCAGGGGCTGTTTGTGGCGATCCCCAACCGTGCCGCCTGACCAAAGGAAAACCATGTCCCATCGTATTGTGGATGAATGGAAATGCTGCGCCAGTCCGGCGCCGCCACCACCGGCATATTAGTCCGCACCTCGACGAATCGCGGCTTTCTATGGTCATCCGACTCAAGCCGCGCCATCAAGTCCCATCGGTTGGTATCGATCGGGTTCGGTCGAACGAACAAACGGTCATTATGGTGGTTTGAGTGCAATTCGAATATCTTCCTTTCGCCTCCCCTCACCAAATTCCGCTGGTATACATCACCGTCCTCTCGATCGATGTAATACACCAGGACCGATTCGGGCAGCGACAACTCATCGGGCCCGACAATATTCATCTTCGTGTACAGCGAAGTGCCGCTTGCCATGAAATACCATCCGAACAACAGGAGATAAGAGACACGCTGGAGCTTAAGGGAAACCCGCAGGCTGCGTTTCATAACGGGCGTCATCAGTCCGGGACGCCGGGTCGGGAGATCCGGCTTGCTGCAGCTCGCGGGCTGCGCGCCCTCGCGTAACGAGACTTCTGCCGCTGTGTTTGAACCCTCCTTTGTTCCTCGCAGAGTCCAGCCGATAAAGGGCCATTCCAAAACCGACGTCAGGAAGAAGGTGAACACGACCATGACCCAGAACCACACCCAGCCATTATTCAGGTCCATGGGTAATACGGGCACGATCCCACCTAGAACAAACAATCCCCCCACCCAAGCGGAGAAATAATTGGCCGCGATCATGGTGCCGATGGCTTTGCCCGGAGGAATTTGACAAAGCCGGGCTAATAGCCCTCCCTCCAACAGGCCTATCAGGGCATTGCCCACCACTAAATGGAGCATCCCAGCCCACATCAGGGGCGTTCCCGCATTGGCGGATGCGCACGGCGGAAACGCCAACAGGCCGACAACCACAATCCGAACGATGACCTGAAGCCTCGTGGCATCCATCACAGAACCTCGGCCCGCCCTCGATCCCCGCCCACCGCACTGACCCGCGAGTTCATCCCGATCTGTCATCTCCTCGATATTGTCAATACCATTGATAGTGTCAACTATCCACTTCCCAACTTTTCATGGGTGTACATCAGCGCGGCCCATAAGCCAGACACCATTGTAAAGGATTAGAGGTGCGGGCGCCGGAATGGTTGAATCCTGCACATTCCATCGATATTCCCAACACTTCAGGGCCTTCGCATTTGGCCCGCGGTGATTCGCGTGGATTGGCGTCCATTCGCGGTTAAGCTCTTGTATTGGCGGTTGCGAAGGCGCATCCTCGCTTGACTCGGAGGCCCGCGCTTTTATGATGCGCAGGTTTAGTTAAACTAACAAAGATACAATATGAGCACGATTCATGACATCCAAGCGCGTGAAATTCTGGATTCACGCGGTAATCCGACCGTGGAAGTTGACGTCATTCTGAACAGTGGAGCTGTGGGACGGGCTGCAGTGCCCTCCGGCGCCAGCACCGGCGAACACGAGGCCCTCGAACTGCGCGATGGCGATAAGAAACGCTACCTGGGCAAAGGGGTCAAGAAAGCGGTCAAAAACGTCCTCGACAACATCCTGCCCGCCCTCGAAGGCCTGGAAGCCACCGATCAGCTGACCGTCGATCGGACCATGCTCGACCTGGACGGCACCGAGACAAAGTCCAAGCTGGGCGCCAATGCCATTCTCGCGGTATCGCTGGCCACAGCCAAGGCCGCAGCCATCGAACTGGACCTGCCCTTGTTCCAGTACCTCGGCGGACCCAACGCCAAAGTGTTGCCAGTGCCAATGGCCAACGTCATCAACGGCGGCGCCCATTCCGATGCCCCCATCGATTTCCAGGAGTTCATGATCGTGCCCAAAGGTTTCTCGACATTTTCGGAGGCCCTCCGCGCCATCACCGAGACCTTCCACGCCCTCAAGAGCGTGCTGAAAAAGAAGGGCTTCTCCACCGCAGTCGGTGACGAAGGCGGTTTCGCTCCGAACCTGGACAGCACCGAGGCCGCCATCGAGGCGATTCTTCAGGCGGTCAAGGACGCCGGCTACAAACCCGCCAAGGAAATGTTCCTGGCCCTGGATGTGGCTTCGTCCGAATTCTACGACGCCAAGAGCGGCCAATATGTGTTCAAGAAGAGCACCGGTCGTAAAATGTCCGGCGATGAACTGGTGGGTTTCTACGCCGAACTGACCGGCAAGTACCCCATCATCAGCATCGAAGACGGTTGCGCCGAAAACGACTGGAAGACCTGGAAACTGCTCACCGACAAGCTGGGCGACAAGATCCAGCTCGTGGGCGATGATCTGTTCGTCACCAATGTCAAATTCCTCCGCAAAGGCATCGATGAAGGCGTCGCCAATTCCATCCTCGTCAAGGTCAACCAGATTGGATCACTGACCGAAACTCTGGACGCTGTCGAGCTAGCCCAGGACAACGACTACACCGCCGTCATCAGCCATCGTTCCGGCGAGACCGAGGACGCCACGATTGCCGATATCGCAGTCGCCACCAACGCCGGCCAGATCAAGACCGGCTCGCTGAGCCGCACCGATCGCGTGTGCAAGTATAACCAGCTGTTGCGAATCGAACAGTTGCTGGGCAAGAACGCCGTTTACGGCGGCAAATTCTAAGCCCCCAACGGGTGCGTTCCCCACCCCGTCTTGCCTGGGGTGGGACTACTCGTTTTGACAAGTGTTTGACGCGGTCAAAGGACCGCACCCAAGTGAAGCCGGCTCTGCCGGCTTCTTTTGTTTTTGGGATATTCTTTCAACATACCTCTCCGAACTCAAACGGCCGCTGTCCATCCCTCGGGCTCTGATCGGACATCGACAAAATCCATTGGCGCCCACCGGTGAAATCGGCAGAATACCGTCCGTTACCAGTTGTTCAGCAAACCAACGAAGGCTACCATGAAGACCTCTGCCACACCCCAAACTGTCAACGGGCGCCGAATCCTCCCCTGTATCGTCGGCCTCGCTCTGTTGCTGGTTCAGATTCCCGTTAGCGGACAGCCCATCGGCGCCAACCCAGCCCAAGACACCGAACCCAAACCGCCACCGCCCGCGCTGCCCGATTTCCATGCCGACCCTCACATCGCCGTCTTTGACAATACGTTCTACCTTTATCCCACCACCGACATGCCCGGCTGGAATTCACCCTCCTTCGAGTGTTGGTCTTCGCAGGATCTGAAGCACTGGAAAAGTGAGGGAATCATCCTTCATTTTCCGCGGGACTTGAAATGGGCCAAAAGCCGGGCCTGGGCCCCTTGCATCGCCTCACGCAAAGGAAAATTCTACTTCTACTATTCAGCCGAGCAAAACATCGGGGTTGCCGTTGGCGACCGGCCGCAAGGCCCGTTCCAGGATCCCTTGGGCCGGCCGTTGATTCCAAAGGACAGTTACCAATGCCAGGTGATTGATCCCATGGTCTTCATCGATGACGACGGCGCCGCTTACCTCTATTTCGGCCAAGGCAACTGCAACGTCGTCAAACTCAACGATGATATGACCTCCTTCGATCCGGCCGCGGTGAGGCGGATCACTCCTCGGAACTACAATGAAGGTGCGTTTGTTCTTAAACGCAAAGGCATTTACTACCTGATGTGGTCGCAATACGACACGCGCGACCCCCGTTATTCGGTCTCCTACGCAACCTCGAATTCGCCCCTCGGACCGTTCACCAACGCCGCCAATAATCCCATTCTCGCCCAGAGCGGGCCGGTCAAGGGCGCCGGCCATCACTCGGTCGCGCAGATCCCCGGCCGCGATGAATGGATCATGGCCTACCATCGATTCCACATTCCCGACGGCGACGGCTACCATCGGGAAACCTGCATCTCGCCGATGCGTTTCAATGCCCAGGGCCAAATCGAAAAGGTGAATGTCTTCGAAGCCGTGCCCGCGCTCGCCCCCGGGGGTGACAAACTGCCCGGCCTCCGACAACTCATGGACACCCCGCTCCGCGATCCTTCAATCTGCCGCGGACCGGACGGCGCCTGGTATCTCACCGGCACGGTGGAGCCCTTCTTCGGTTTCAACGAAGGCATCAAGCTGTGGAAATCACAAGACCTGAAAAACTGGGAACCGCTTGGTTTCGTTTGGAAATACGGCGCCAGCCCGTGGCACCAACCTTATCTCGCCAAGAAAAAACCGCTTTGGGCGCCCGAGATCCACTACCTGAAGAACACCTTCTGGCTCACCTACAGCATCCCCGGTTGGGATGGGACCGGCAAAACCTCCGGCTCCGGCCTGCTCAAGAGCACCACCGGCAAACCCGAAGGCCCCTACGCCGACATGCAGCCCAACGAACGCCTGGGCGACGAGATTGATGCCTCCCTGTTCCAGGATGACGACGGCGCTGTCTACTTCCTCTGGCACAGCGGCAAGATTGCGAAGATGAAACCGGACCTGAGCGCCCTGGCCGAATCGTATCACTGGCTCAAAACAACCACCTCGGATCCCAATCCAAAACACCATTCCAGCCTATGCGCCGGCATCTTCGGCACGAATTCCTTCGATCACGTCGGCTACGAGGGCATGTTTCTCTTCAAGGCCAATGGACGATACTATCTCTCGTGCGCCGAACACTTCGAAGGCCGTTACAGTTGCACGATCGCCACCTCGACCCACCTCTACGGCCCCTATCACGAACGCTACGAAGCCCTGCCCCATGCCGGTCACAATACATTCTTCAAAGACGATCACGGCCAGTGGTGGTCAACCTATTTCGGCAGCGACGGCCAGGCGCCCTGGCAGGAACGGCCCGGTGTGTTCCCCATCCGATTTGACGCCGCCGGCCGGATTCGGCCCCTGCCAAGCCTGTAGGCCGATGGAAAAGAACAGGAGCCAGGAATGCGTCCACGGTCTCCCGCTTCCCCTCGCAGACCACTGAAGTGATATCCGTCAGGCACACTCAGTAGTTGAACAAGTCGCGCAACGAGTAGCCTTTCCCGGTGGCTCGGTTAAGCGCTGCCAGGACTTTCGACTGAGTGTTCAAGGTCAACCGCCTGCCCTTGCAAGCCCGTGCCACCATCTTGTGCGTCATCTCCACCGGCGAGACCGCCACCAGATCATGCGCTTTGAGGTTGTGTTCCTGCATAATCCGGGCAATCGGTTGCTCACCCAAATTTCGTTCGATTTCGGGATTCATTATCAATGCTTCCGCCCCTGACTCTCGCACATGCACGGAGCTGCTTCCATCATAACTCCGCTATCGTTAATCGCCAGTATTCCTTGAAGTATGGCTGGGAATGTCTGGAATTACTCCTTTACAGCTCTACCATCTGGACTGCCACGGCATGCGCAACCATCGACCAGCCATTTGGATTATTGGGGTTCGATCTCCTTCTTTTCTCGCTCCTCCTGTTGAACTTTCCATATCCGATGCTGCGCTTCGGCTTGTTCCACTTCCTCGCTCGTGAGCTCTGAGGTCAGTTTAAAGGGGGGATCCTTAACTGGATGGGATTTGACGTAGTTCCAAACATCCTGGTCACTTAACTCCTGCTCTGGTTTCTCGATCTGCCTTTTGTTGATGGCCACACTATAGGGAACCTTAACTCGAATTTCTAAAAGCCGCTCAAGTAGTTCCTTATTGTTAATCTTTGAAGGCTTAATCCAACGAACGACATCGTAATTGGTGAACCTATGCATGTAACTAGCCTTTCCTGAGGCGATAAAGACTTCCAGTCTCCGCACATTGTCTTGTGTCGCATGACAGCTCCTCCTTAACAATGTGCCACTGCTTGATGTGAAGAACCTGCTGTATTCAGGATCCCTACTCGTTATGTCACCACAGGCTAGATAAATGGGTTCCAAGTACTCAATTCCGTATCCATGCTTCGAAAGCTGCTCCAACATCATGCGGCACTCTGCGGTGTCGCGGGCCGGTGAATTGAAGAAAGCAACCGCCGCCTCATGCTTCACATTGGGTGAAGGATTATTTGTCTTTTGGACCTGGATGACCCCGATCGATGGCGGAGGAGGATGCCTTCCATAATCGAGTTCTTCCCCGGGTCTTACCCTGGCCATGACAGTATGCATCTGAGTCGGGCTTAACGTGCATGGGGTTACACCCTCGATGTCCTGAACCGCGGCATTTGCGCCCGAAACCAAAAGCAACTCCACCAATTCAAAAAAGCCGGAGTATACCGCAAAGTGCATCGGGGTGTTTCCACTGTCATCTTCAGCATTGATATCTGCTCCGTTCTCCAGAAGGAGCTGAACCTCCTCGGTAGGTTCCCAAGGCATAAAGGCTCGGCGTGCTGCCACACGGAATATTAGTGCGTTGTGCAAAGGAGTCTTAAACGAACCCGATCGAGAATCGACATCAGCGCCATTGGCAATTGCCTCTTTCATCAACTGAATGTTTCTGGCGGCCGCCGCTGTGAGTAGTCTTCGATCGTTATCACCATACACTTTAATAAGCGACAGTTGCTCTACCTTGAGCCAACGCCTGGGGGAATCGTTGGGAACAATTCCACTCGCCATACCCTTTACCCGGTAGAGGTTGCCCGAGGAAAGGGATGATATTTGAGCCGGGTCAGAAAATAACAATCGGTATCGTCCCCTGGCAACCGACATGTTCACAACTGGAGCGAACTGAGCTGTCACATTTGTGACCTCATCGCCGGTTAAAACAGTGATAACCCCTTCAACGAACACAGACTGAGACGCATTATTGCGTGCATCCAAAGCCGGGTGGTTTCCGGATGCTATAAGGTCGGGCATGCTGCCTGAATGAAGTGCTACTGGTTTGTGCCCAATGCCGTTTGTGGCCAAAAAGTGATTGTGAAGATAAAATGCTCCATCAAAAACCAGCAGCAAGGTCACCCCTATTAACACTGCTTTCCCTATGAAACCCTGTCGCTGAAACAGCACACGAGCCATCTCTGCAAAAGTGAAAGCGCTGGTCGGTTTGATCACTGTGACAACGGCTCCCAGGATGGCGCTTACAATCGGAGCTGGAGTAGCTTGGATAGCTCGTTCACTGATCAACATTCCCAAGGCCATTGGCGCGCACACCACGCCCTTCTTCAGCAAGAGACTCCGGAGTTTATCCAGGGCACGATTCAATCGCATTCGGGCTGCATCTTCACTCAAGCCCAATTCCTCACCAACCTGGGCGAATGATCTGTTCTGGAAGAATCTAAGGACCACAATCCAACGCTCCTGTTCACTCAGTTGGAGCATGGCGTCGTCTAAATGAGGAGCAATTTGTTCCCAAACCAACGAATCCTCATGAGTGGGAATTATCATTGATATCGCCTCCAGCTCTCGTTTGCGACGGCGGTAATGACTGCGCCAGTCAGAGGGGTCAGTCCCGGCTATTGTTATTCTCATATAGGGGTCAGAATTTGCTGCCGTGTGCCGACAACCCATCTTCCGCCTCTTCACCGTCTGGCTTCTGAGCCGTGCCACAATCGCTCTCTTCTTAACGTTGGTCTTGCGGCACGCACCCAAATTCAGTTCCGTCCATCCCCGCTTTCCTCCCCGCTGTCATGATTCCCCATGCTCCCCTGCACCATTTTCAACAAACGTCCAGGCAAAACCTTTCTCCCGAAAATCCACCTTCGTTTCACCCCTTTCCATTCCACCGGCGACAGATAGCAAGTGCTCCCAATCCCAAAACGAACATGCCCACGGAGGCGCCTGGATCTGGCACGCTGACGTCCGGGCCTCCCACGCGGAAGTTGTCAATCCATACGTCGCTGCCCGGAATGTTAGCGTCCAGATAGATTTCGATGGAGTAGATGGCGCCTAGGTTGATGCCGGCCCCTTGCCACACACTCAATTCGGGGCTAACCATCGTGCCGGTGGCATCGGGACCCACAACCGGGCTGGTCCACGTCCAAGATGCAGCCGCGTAATCCGTGACCGTAACGAGGAACTGCATTTCGTACTCAACCCAGTAGTCCAGCGCGAACGGAGAGGTGGCATATCCAACGGCGTTCCAGTTCAAGCCCGCCCCGGCCGTGTCATAAAGAAAGTAGGCATCGGCCATGGAAGCTGCGCTATTTATTAAGACTCCTATTTGAGATCCGGCGATGTTCGCACCCGCGATCGCATTCTCGTCAAGAAGAATCCAGATCTCCTGACATAGGAGGACTCGATTTCATTTTTTCCTGAGGATATTCGTATTTTTTGGTACCGGTGGGTGC
>JAKLHY010000055.1 GCA_022709905.1 Verrucomicrobiota bacterium
CGCCTCGCGTTGGCGGCTTTCGAGCACGGAAAGGGCAATTTGGAACTCCTGGACGCGAGATTTGTACAAGACGTACTTCTGGCTGCTATCGGACAGCCGGCTGAGGTTGGTCTGCAGAAGGAGCACCTCGTTTTTCATCAGGGCGGTTTGGTTGGTCAACGCGACGCGCTGGCCCTCCAGATCCAGGATTTGCCGGTACAAACTACTGGCCATGCTGCCCTGGTCGGTGGGAGGCCGGACTTCACTGGGAGCAGGATTGTTGGTCGCCTCAAACTCGAGGCTTGCCAGCTTTGCTCGTTGCGCTTGCACGGCCGGATGCGCATCGGTGTACTTGGCGAGCAATGCGGTCAATTCCTGACGCGCAACCGTTAAACGCTCGTCTTCCGGGCGCTGCCGATTCATCTCCTGGCGTAAAAAGCGAATTCGCGCATCCAACGTCTCCAGTTCGATCTCCGCGGTTTTCAAACGCACATCGAACTCGCCGCGCTGACCAAGGTAGAGTTCAATCTGCTTGTCCAAATCGACGGATTGATTGGCCTGCAGGAAAAGCCGCAGATTATCTTGCGCCCGATAGAGATCACTTTCGGTCTGGCGCAGAGTGTTCTGAAAGGTCGCCTTGATCAGGCCAATCTCTTGTTCGGAAAACTGTCTGAAAAACTTGTGCACCTCAAACAGGTAAAGATTGGCCGTATCCACGACGCGCTTGGGACTGCCCTTCACTGCAATACGAACTGTCACCACATCCGAGTTCCGCTCCGGCCGCACTTCGATGCCCTTCTCCAATTCCTCGTAACTGACCGGTGGATCAATTCGTTGCTCCTTGGATACACTCACATTTCGCAGGAGTTCAACAGACTTCAGCAGGCCCAAGAGGGTGGCAGAACTGAGTTCCCGAGGCTTCAGAGACTCTCCCGCATTACCCGAAGTAGACAACACAGGCATGCTCTGACGAAGCAATTGAATGCTGACCTGGTATGGGACTGTCCACAGTCCAATAACGATTCCAATCCCGGCAAACAGAATGCCTGGAACCACCATCCAATACCACCGTACAATCAGTCCACCGAGTATCCGAAGGGGATCGAAAGGCAATGAGCCTTCTTGCTCGGGAGCGGATTCCACAATGACCTGAGCATGCGACCGCCCAAGGTCATCCCGACGCTTCTGAGAAGCCGTATTCGAGCTGAAGGAAGCCTTTGATTCCCCGTGTTTCTTTCTTAACTCGCTTATGCTTAATTCGTTATCTTCCTTCATGCAACAGGCAGGTTTTGATGACGTTCCAAATCCCGAATCACGGCCTCGACAGCCGGCAAATTTACCTGAGAGTATTCCTTAAGCCACGCAAATTCCAGTGCCAACTTAGCAATGCGGTTTAATTCTCTGGGGACACCGTGGGAGGCTTGGAAAGCCCGTTCAGCGGCTTCGGGGGTCATGAGGTCTCCGGTTGGATGTCCGGCTATTAGTAGGCGGTGATGAAAGTAGGAGGCTGCTTCGTCCTGATTAAGGCCTGTGAGGTGGAATCGCAGGCTGATACGCTGGTTAATCGCGGGCAATCCCGCGACTAATTCTCGGAGCTCCGGCTGTCCCAATAGGATGATGGTGAGGATGCTTTGGCCTTCGCCGTTGAAGTTGGTCAGGAGCTTAAGTTCATTCAGGCTTGCGGGGGTCATCTCCTGGGCTTCGTCAAAAATGAGAACCAAGTGGCGGTTCTCCGCTCGAATTCGTTCGGCGGCCTGGCGAAGCCGATCGTAAAGAATCAGCTTGCTTTCGCGCGGTTTCAAGGGCTGTCCGTCAAACAGACGCAACACCGATCCCAGCAGTTCTTTGAAGCTGAATCCCGAGTTTTCCTGAGTGACCACATGAAACCGGAGAGGATCCAAGCGTTGAGCGAATACGGCGCGTGTCAGCGTCTTCCCGCAGCCCACTTCGCCAGTCAGCATCCCCATATTCATCGATTGTTCCCCAACCAGAAAACACAACCGGTTGAGCGCCTCGTCATGATGACGACTTTGATAGAAGAACCGGGTGTCCCAGGTTGCCTCGAAGGGTCTTTCCTTCAAGCTCCAGTATGCCAACAAGTCCATTGCCACCCACGAAACTAACACTGGTTTTCAATAATGCACGTGATTTTGTTGGCATCGGATGGCGTGCCGGACTAGAATCGTCACTTGGCACTTGGCATATGCGCCGTACCCTATGAGCACGGATTGTCCTCTTTCCACCGCTCACCAGGAATTACTGATTCATGTCGCCTATCAGAGTATAGAACATGGGCTGCGACACCATCAGCCCCTCACTCTGAACATTCTCGATTTCCCGGAAGTTCTCAGGGAACCCCGGCCGGTCTTTGTCACTTTACGGATTGGCGGGGATCTGCGGGGCTGTATCGGGACACTGGAATACTCTCAGCCACTCATCCTCAATGTTGCTCATTACGCGCATGCCTCGGCCTATTCGGATCCGCGCTTTCCTCCCCTAGCTCCTAATGAACTCGGCCTCGTTGACCTTTCGATCTCGGTTCTCAGTCCTTTGGAGGAATTGAATTTCGATTCGGAAGCGCAACTCATGACTCAACTGCGCCCTGGTATGGATGGCCTTCTGTTGGAAGAAGGATGCCATCGGGCCACGCTGTTGCCTTCAGTCTGGGAAGATATTCCCGCTAAACAAGAGTTTTTGCAGCGGCTGAAAATCAAAGCGGGACTCCCCAGAAAATATTGGTCAACCAATATCCGGATCCAGCGATACACGGCTTACTCGATTCATTCGTCTCACGCAGGATGCTGAAAAGGAGTCTCAGTTCTCAGCTGAATGAAGCCCTCCTGTCCCAGCCTTGAATTCCAAAACGCGACGCCGGGAATCCTCCGGATGGTCTTCCGGGCAACTCCAAAAGCAGGCGCCGCAATGAATGCACTTCTCGCGCTCGAAAATCGGCTTGCCTCCAGGTCCGGGCATGATGGCCTGGCCTGAACAGATCTCCACGCAAAGGCGTGTCTCGCAATTCGCGCACAAGTTCGGATAGAGAAAGGTCACATGATCGGCATAACCAGCCGGAGCTTGCACCTTGCCGCCCAATAGCAGGGCATCCTGGTGCGATACCAGGAGTTTTCCGTCATAGGGGATTTCGGGCCAGCCGCTCTTCTCCATCAGCCGATCATGGAGCGACAACCCCTTTGATTCGCAGTCCTTCCGGATTTGCTCAATCTCCGCCGGATCGACTCGCCCCTGAAAATACTCTTTGAGCGACATCGGTTTCCTGGATTTACCGGCCTTGATGGGCAGATTAATTCGTCCTCCACTCAAGCCGCTTAAACCCATGCCCACCAACCCCCAAATAATGCCCCGATGAAATCCGTCACGCGATCGCTCGGCCTTGCGGGACTCGGTTTCAATCCAACTGTTCCGCCGTTGTTCGACATAAGTGCTTTCGAGGTTTTCCCGGGTAAACGGTCTCTTTTCCCGCCAGAGCTTCAAAACGGCTTGAGCGAGTTGAACGCCTGAAGTCCATGCCTCGTCGACGCCCGATCCGGTCAAGATATTCGTCGTGCCCGATCCCTCGCCAATTCTGGCATAACCATCACCCACCAAGTGTGGCTCCGCTCGACGGCCCGATTCCTGTAGCGACTTTGCGCCCCACGATCTGAGCGAGCCTCCCTTGAAGTAGCGCCACAAATAAGGATGCAGCATCCAATGCTGCAAATAACGATAGGAAGTCCGAACAGGATTCTCCATCCAGGAAGGCACAAAAATCCCCGCCGATGCCTTACCATCGGGATGAACATACATGAAACCAAATATCTCGGGTTCAGGATACCCAAAGGTATGCAGCACCGTCCCGGGAACCAAGCTGCAGTCAGCCGGCAAGTCAATAACGACCTTCATCCCAACCGCCCATTCTTCCCGGGAGTAGTTCTCTGGGACACCTGTTCTTCTGTTGATTTCTTCGCCGACGGATCCGCAAGGCCCATCTCCCACAACCGTTAAACCCGCGTGTACTTCCATCCCCGGCATGAATCCTTCCGCACGGTTGCCCTGTCGGTCGGTCCCTTGATCCATAAGGATGATTCCGCGAACAAAATTGCCTTCAAGGATTGGCCGATGAGCTGGCATGCCGGGCCAGATTTGGATGAGGCCGGTTTCCATGATCTTCGAGGCCGCCCATTGGCAAAACTGTCCTAAAGGAAAAACAAGCCCTCCATGCTTCTGAAGGAATCCTGGAATCCACGGCAACTCGAGAGCCTGATGATTAAGCCCTGCCAAACGGCTTATCATTCGAATCCCTGAATCCATGACCCGCAAAAATCCACTCCGCCGGCTCGCCCCAACCGGATCCAACAAATAAACCAGTTTCTCCTGCTGAACCGGTGCCGCCATTGGCATCTGTCGAATTTCCTCTTCGGATAAGGTTTCCTTTAGGCCTTTGGCGCGAGTGACCACTCCAGATACGCCAAAACTCAAGTCGTCAGCGCGCTCATAGCACATGATTTGGGGCAGCGGGACTCCGTCTCTTCCCTCGTTGTCCAGATTTGCTCGCAAGACCCGGTTCATTTCCGTCAAGAAACCCGCCATGGCTGGACCGAATCCAACGCAAACAACATCCACGTCCATCCTTGGGATTTCTGGGAAATTCTCGTTTTGGCTCATGCTCATGTCCTTTTGATCTCCATTACGACATCGGCAGTCAACCTTAGAATGTACAAAAAAGCACCCTGGGTTTTGGCCCAGGGTGCCTCTGTTAATCAATGACAATTGGATTATGGTCCAACAACGCTCCAGCCGCTTTCAGCCGGAACGGTAGTCCAGAACTTGCCGTCGTTCACGATCGAGCCATTCATATGCCAAACTGCAATGGCAGGATTCAGAGGATCACTGTATTGGAATACAATGTCGGCCTTGCCGTCGCCATCATAATCACCCACAGCGACTGCCTGATAGTTAGGATCAGCAGGTGCTTGCGGTGTTAGAATTTCGCCGGTTGCCAATGTGTATCGGTTCATGAACCACACGGCCATGACAGACGTGCTGCTGTTTTGGAACACGATGTCAGCTTGCTGGTCACCATTAAGGTCACCCACACCAACGACTTTGAAGTTCGGGTCACCTGGAGCTGCAACAATCTGAGGCTGCAACAACGTAGTGCCATTCATCAGCCAGACACCCACCGTGCCGTCAACGTCTTGCAGGATGATATCCGTCTGTCCATCCTGACTTAAGTCGGCGGCTCCGACGGCTTTCCATGTGCCGGGATATGGCAGGAACATTGCGCCGTTGGGCGCGAGTTGTGTGCCATTCATCTGCCACAAGGCCAGAGATCCATCACTGTGCTGCCACAGGAGGTCAAACTGGCTATCACCATTGAAGTCGGCACTGGTGATCAACTTCCATCCGGCGCCTGGATTGGACGGGCTGAACAGCTCACCGCCAATGAAGTTGTAGTCGTCCATAAACCAAACGGCTACTGTGCCATCATTACGCTGCAACAAGGCGTCGGTCTTGCCGTCACCATTGATGTCCGTAGCCACCTGAGGCTCAGTTCCTTCAACTTTAACAAGGATGATCTCAGTATCCTTCTGGCCAAACTTGTCAGTGGCAGTAACGGTGATCTGAGCTGTGCCCTCACTGAAGGATTGGAGCAGCAGCTGTGTCTGGGAAACCAAGAAGACCTTGGCCACAGTCTCGTTGCTGGACTTGACTTCGACCTTCACAGTATTCGGGTCCTCATCGCTAACTTGGAAGTTACGATAAGTGAATGTCTGAGGCTTGGTATCCCAAGGACCGAACTGACCGGTGAGAATCGGCGGGAAGTCACCTTCGCCGACTTTAACCACCAGGATCCGTGTAGTGAATAATCCTTGAGGATCAGTGCACTTAATGTTGATGTCGACCTGGCCGTTCTTCGATTGGGATTTGACGAGCATCAGCATGTCCGATCCGTTGCGAGCGATCGTGAGATCACTGGTCTTGATGATGGATTCATCACTCGACGTCGCAATCACCTGCAGGAGATCAGCAGCTGTTTCATTCCATGCGTCAGACACAGAGAACGTGACTGGCGCTTGAGAGTTCTGACCCATGCTGAGCGGCGATGGGTTGATGGTTGAGATCGACGGCGCATCGTTCACCGCATTAACAGTGATGTTGAACTGGAACGCAACCGACTGTGCAGGTCCGAGAGCCGGATAGTCTTTTTCCATGCCCGGAACGGCAGGCACTCCACCGTCCTTGACGTATGCCTTGATCACAGCCGAACCATTGAAGTTCGGAGCCGGGATAAATGTCAGGCGTAACGACTTGGAGGGTGATCCAGGTCCGCTCATGTTGGGATTCTGAATAATGGTATAGAAGATACCATAGTTCGGGTTATCCAACGGGAACAGCTGCTGGTTGCTGGATTCGAACACGAAGGTCATTTGTTCGAATGGGCTCGCATACGGATTGAAGAACGGAGCCACATTGACTTCGGAATCAACCGGTGTCAGTTGATCGTAGGTCTTGGTCGTGTCCTCATCGAACTTCAATTCTACCGGCTTGTCAGCAGGATGCTGTTCGACCCAGTAAGGCGCTTCGTTGATGCGATTCACCGTTATGGTTTGCTTCTTGGTATCCGAGAGTGGAGTTCCAGGTCCGTTATCCGTTACTGTAATTTCAATTTCAGCCTTGCCAAACGCACTGGCAGCCGGCCAGAACCAAACTTCGCGCTGCGGATTGCTTGGGCTGGATCCGTAGGTCTGAAGAAGTCCGGTAACCGGATCGTTCGGAATGACAAGCGGATTCAGCGATTTCGCTGTGATAATCAGCTTGTTGTAATCCACAGTTTCCGGATCGTCCACCGTGAACAGCAAGCGTTGCATGCCAGGCTTGGCAGCTTGATTTGGATTCGGAATCGGATTATTGATCGTAATATACGGAGGATCGTTGACCTCATTCACCGTGATTGCCAACTCGACAATCCGTTCCATCCGATCCGTTGAACCCGTGGAGCCTGCACCGTCGTCCTTGGCCTTGATCTTCAACACGGCAGTGCCTGAACGACCGAAAGCAGGACGAACGCTTATCTTACGGAACTTGTTGCCAGGATTCTTGCCGCTGTCTCCAGCATCAGGTGTCTCCAGCTTCACGTATGGCGTGGTCGCCGGGATCAACGTAGGATTGCTGCTCTCAAGAATCCGGATATAGGCTCCAGTGGGCTCGGAACCGGACCCATCCCAATTGATGAAGTTCAACGTGGCTGTCTCTTCGTCCCAAATTTCAAACACATCGGACTTCGCATCGTCATCTTCATTAAACGTCCATGCCACTTGTAGGTCTTTGAACACCGGTTTGGTATTCCAATCCATCACTTGAACATTGAACGTCTTCACTGTTTCAAGACCATGATTGTTGTTTTTCACGATCAACTGCAATTGAGCAGAACCAGTCTTGAATTCGTTCGGCCTGAGTGTGATCTGCCACTTATGCCGATTGGGATTTGTATCCTTATCGTACGGCAGCGGCTCGACTTTCAGATGATCCTTATCAGCGGCAAACAACTTATTGTCGTCGTCAGCCTGATCGGTCGTCTGAGATACTATCTTGATATAAGTGCCGTCTCCCACGAACACATCCGGCAAAGTACCGTTGTCCGGATCTGTCGCGGTAAATACGATCTTCCGGCCATCTTCTTTGCCAGGATACTCCAGCATTTCGTTGGTGTAATCGCGAACCATCGGACTGACGTCAACCTGATCGGGAATATCGCTGACCACTGGGTAGTCATTAACGGAATTCACCGTGACGCTGATCTGATGTTCGGCGGACTTTAGTCCTTGAGGATCCTGAACCTGAATCGTCACAACAGCTGTGCCAAACTTATTGGCAACCGGTTGAATGATCAGGGTCTTATTCGTGTCCACTCCAGTGTAATACACATTGGACTGCGGAAGCATCGCAGTGTCTCCACTGACCTTGGGACCAATCATTGTCAGATTGTTTGGAGTCTCACGATCCCACGCGACAAAGTTAACGAAGGAAATGGTGTCCTCGTTCATTACCACGGAGGATGGATTGATATCCTTGATCACCGGAGCTTCATTACGGCCCTTCAGGATGCCGTTCACAGTGATGGTCTGAGTATTTGCAGGTGTCGGATAACCTTCATCAGCAATTTGAACCTGGAAGGTAAACGGCAGTTCTTCGTTTGGCGCCAAAGGTCGTCCCGTAGGCAAACCTTCCTTGGCTGTCACCAGCAAAGTGCGATTACCACCGCTGACACCAACCTGCACAGTGATCATGTCGGCCGGAAACACCGGCACCGGGGTTGGCGACGCTGGCGGAACAGGCTGCACAAGGTTAATAATCGTCGATGTGATTTTTTCGGGTTTGGTCTCGTTACCATCAGCCACGGTAAACGGCTGGACCGAGTTACGACCTTCCTCGACCGTGACGGTAGTGAATGGGCTGCTCGGGTTCAAACCTGTGACCACGACGGGATCGTTCACACCTTGAATGATCAGATTGAAGTCGGTCTTGGTTGTCGCAGAGGCATCCTTCACAACCGCCTTGAATAGATAGGAACCCCAAGCTTTCTTCGGCACTTTGATCTTCACCAAGCGCGAATACGAGTCAGCCGGATTCGGTTCGATGGTGAAATTATCAGGCCACTTGACCTCTCGGGTGATCCAATCAGGATTGGTAGCCGGATCTCTGGGTTCGAACGACAACTGCAGATCGCCCCCGGCATTATCAACATCTTGCATATACACGAAGAATTGCACGGTCTGATCGGCGCCGGATTCCGGAACAATCTGATCAGGAATGGCGGTAATCGACGGAGCATCGTTCTTTGATGTAATGTTCACCGTGAAGGTGTTTTGGGCATTGTGCGCCGGATCCAGATTATCTGATGCGCGCAAGGTGATAATCGTTGAACCAAAGGCGTTAGCCAACGGCAAGAATGATCCTGTGAGTTCAGCGCGATTGTCAAACGGAGGCAGCGGAGCAACATTCACGGTATTAATCTTGCTGGGATCGCTGCTCGAGTAATTCAGAATAATGCTCGGCATGCTACCAGGAGCCTTGTCGGGATCATTAATACGGAATTTCACCGTCCCTGCTGTCGTGGTATCTTCGTCTAACGTTTTTGTCGGACCAGTCGCCACCCAATTATCGCCATCTTTGAACTCGATCTTCAGATTATCGGCCACTGGATTAATCTGGTACTGAATGATGGCATCCTGGGATTTGACAGTCGGATTCTTGGCATTAATGGCTTTGAAGTTTACATTGCCATTACCAAACATCACGCTGTTCGCGTCTTGGTTAGGCCTCCATGTCAGAATTGCGGACATGAGTCCATCCGGCGTGATCGATACGATCGTCAAGCCCGCGCCAACTCGCAGCGTCTTGTTGTCCGATGCACTATACAAACGATCACTGATCAGATTATCGTTGTCCGAGTACATTTCGACTTGCACATCGTTCGGATTCTCAGGCAGCGACTCATGATCTTCGATGATAACGGGGATGGTAATGTCAGCATCCTCGTTGCTGATAATCGGTGAAGCGGATGGGAAACTTTTCCACACTGGCGCATCGATCACCGATTCAACCTTAACTACAAACTGCGGTCCAGGAATAACGATCGGCTGCTGATCGGGATCTGTTGCGGCGCCCACCGGCAAATCCTGCACGGTCATAGTGATAATAATGTCATTACCCCAACGGTAATCGCGCGGGGTCACGGTAACCGTGAAAGTAGGACCCTCGCCAACAATGTTAATGTAGGCGTTATCCACTGGAATAACGTCCTTGTTCGAGGAGTTGCCAACTACGAGCAGCTTGTTAGCAGGTGTTTCCTTTGAATTATCGGAAACATTGGCCGTAAACGTGAAGGAATTGGGAGTGGGATGACCCGTACCAGGTTCCTTAATCGTCACGGGAATCGTCGTATTTTTTCCACTATAGGTAACGCCGAGGTAGGTGTAAGTAATCGCTGGCGCGTCGTTAACCGCTCGCACCTCGATCACGAACGTCTTGGTATCTACGCCGCCTTGGCCATCTTCCGCTGTCACTTTGAACGTCGCTTTGCCGGACTCATCAGTGTTAGGCTTATATTGGATCTCACGATCCATTCCTTGTTTGTCGCCGGCTGTGCTGAACCTAATGTATTCAAGCAGATTGCCATTTTCACCATCGAGCGGATTGCCGTCAGACTTCTTGACTTGCTCCACCTTGGTTCTCACGGAAGCCATGGTTGGCGCATCGACGTCTTCAACATGGACGCCGACTACGCTCTGGCCCGAATCCTCGTCCACTTTCTGGTTGCCGATGGGGGAGAGGACCGGGGCCGTGTTGGCATCGGTCGAGGTGACCAGGGTCAGCTTGATATTATTGATCTGACCAAGATCGCCCACAGAATCGTCGATGATGTAAACCTTCCAATCACCGTTTGCATCCGGCATGCCTCGGAAAACGTCCAGGAAGGACTTTTGGTATGGGCCTGCTGGCGCTCCAGGGAAGGTATCTACATCCCCTGTCGGATAAAACTTAGAGGGTTTGTAGTTGTAGCCCGGCGATCCCGCGGTGCCTGGGATCTGGTCGGGCAGCATCGAACTTGAATAGTTGTCGTTGAATACCAGGGTTTGGTTGTTCAAGCCAGGGTTGCCGCCGCCAACGTCACCCATGACGTAGCTAGCCTTACCGTCCCAACTAACGAGAAGAATGCTCAAGTCGGGAAGGTAAGTGTGGGAGATGCCCTGTAGTTCAACTGTGACATCAACGACACGTCCTGAAACGCCGCTGAAATTAAACACAACTGGGTATGGATTCGATTGATTATTATCGCGCAAGGCGACATAACCAGAATCCTTTGAGGTTGTGAACAGACCTGCATTAGCGGACGGGGTCATAGAGACGCCGAACGCCAACAGGATTACAGCAACCAAGGATCTGGTTGCTCCTGGGCATGCGCTTAGGAGATTCCAAGCGTGCTTAAGCATTATTTTTTTACTATTCATGGTTTTTTCCGTGTGATGATTAAACTTTTCGCTGCCTCCACTCAAGTTGGGCTCATCGGCTGCAAATCCCCTTCCCGACAGGGAACACCCGCCCGCCCAATCGGTTATCGAATCCCTCTTTCGATACAGTGTGTTTCTACTTTGTTTCATAGGTTTTTGTTGTACTGCAACTTAGGCCCAACCGCCTCCGAATAACACCAAAATGAGGGATTTCCCCTCTCTCTCACTCGTTCATTATCTGAACTCGCGCAACCCTCTAAAACCCCTGTCATTATTGGTGTTTTCAGCGTTTTTTATGTTTTTATTCCATCAGACCTTTTCCCAAATGAGCCGCGTAATACATGGCAGATTTAAGGATTTCGCCCAAAGTTGCAAGAAAAAAATGTGCCAGCTTGGAACTTTTCACCTCATGCGGTGTTTTCGCCGCACCCGTTACACAAGTTATTTTCAATAAAAGATATGGAAAAAGCCCCTCCAACAAACATCGTTCATCCCTGTGATTAGGATGGCGGTGTTCATAAATAATTCATCAATAACTGATTACAATTGTTATGTATTCAGGATGTCGCTCCAGGATCCAAACCACCTCATAACCAGCTCCGACCCCCTCCGAATAACGGGATTAGGAGCTCCATACCTCCAGCGTAAACAGGATAGAAAACTGATATAAATCTTTAAAGCCCATTCTGAACTGTAAGAAATCGAGATTCAAATCCTCATCAGGGGATAAAAATCTTGCCCTTGAACGCGATTATCCTGCCGCAAGCACGGCTCGAACGTCGATCGCTTCCATGCCTGCAGCCCGAATGGCGCGCAAACCCAGTTCGGTGTCCTCGAATCCCAGGCAGCGCTCCGGCGGCACATCGAGCCGTCGCGCGGCCTCCAGGAATATATCGGGCGCGGGTTTTTGACGAACAACGTCGTCGCTCGTGACCACAGCCCGAAAGAAAGGACGCAGTCCCAGATGTTCGAGAACGCGATGGATGACTCGTCGCGTTCCACCCGAGGCGATGGCGGATGGTTTTTTGCCCTGCATGGCGCGAACGATATCCAAGACGGGTGGGATGGGTTGCACTTGGTTTAGGAGGGCAAGGTAAGCCGCCTCCTTCTCCAAGGCGACGGCGATAGGGTCCAAGGGAACTTGTTGTTCGCGGCTGATATTCGTGAGGATTTCGCGGGATGGGATGCCGCCCATGGCATAGAATTGTTCTTCGCTGAGGTGGAACTGATGCCGCCGCATAATGCCCTGCCAAGCCTGCCAATGCAGAGGCATGGTATTCACCAGGGTGCCATCGAAATCGAAGATCAACCCTGCAAATTGATCGTTTTCCCAAAGGGCAGGATTAGAAAGCAGGGCGTTCTTCATGGAGTCCCAGCGCAACGGGCTGGATCAGAGCTGCACGCCGGCAAGCCGTTGTTTAAGGTCGTCGGCCATGAGGGGTTCAATAATGGGATCCAGGTCACCGTCGATCACAGCCGGCAGGTTATAAAGGGTCAACTCGATCCGGTGGTCTGTCACGCGATTCTGAGGAAAGTTATAAGTGCGGATGCGTTCATTGCGTTCGCCTGTGCCGACTTGCGCTTTGCGCTGGGCGGCGTACTTGGCATTTTCCTCGGCGACGCGGGCCTCGAGCAAGCGCGACCGCAAGACGGTGAGAGCGCGGGCCTTGTTCTTCATTTGGGAACGCTGATCGGCGCATCGCACGATCATGCCGGTGGGTTTGTGGACGATTTGAACCGCCGAATCGGTGGTATTGACGCCTTGTCCGCCTGGACCTGAGGCGCGGCACACGCTGATCTCGAGGTCGTCGGGCTTGAGTTCAATGTCGACTTCCTGGGCTTCGGGGAGAACAGCAACGGTGGTGGTGCTGGTATGGATGCGTCCCTGGGCCTCGGTGGCAGGCACCCGTTGAACCCGGTGCACTCCGCTTTCGTATTTCAATCGTTTGTAGACGTCGGTTCCCGAGACGGTGAAAATGACTTCCTTGAATCCCCCCAGATCGGAGGGGCTGGAGTCCAGAACCTCGATTTTCCAGTGTTGGGCATCGGCGTACCTTGTATACATGCGATACAAATCGGCGGCGAACAAGGCCGATTCCATCCCTCCCGCCCCAGCCCGGATTTCAATAATGGTATTCCGGGAATCGGCGGGATCCGGGGGGATGATGCCACGCTGGACTTCGAGGGCGAGGGTACCTTCCCGTTTTTCGAGGTGTGCGATCTCTTCTTTCGCGAGCTGGGCCATTTCGGAATCGGCCGGTTCGCTTTGGAGCAGGGCTCGGTTGGCCGCCAAATCCTCCTGCACCTTGTTGAACTGGTGTCCGATCGCCACCAAGTCTTTTAGACGCGAGTATTCCCTGGCCAGTTCCTGCGCGCGCTGCGGATTGTTAAAGACACTGGCCTCGCTCAAGGCATGTTCAACCTCCGCCAGTCGGCTGTTGAACTTTTGAATAAATGGGCGGTAATCCACAAGATCGCCACTGGCCATCACGCCAGGCGTCCCGGTTCATGGAAAATCCTGGCGGGTGGGGCCTTTTACTTCTTCTTGCGCTTGGCGGCGGCGGCCTGGGCGGCCTGAGTCTTGGCCATGCGCTGCTGGAACTTGTCGACGCGGCCGGCGGTATCCACAAATTTCTGGGTGCCCGTATAGAACGGGTGGCACACGTTGCAGATCCCGATCAGGATCGACGGTTTGGTTGACCGGGTCTTGATCACGTTGCCGCAGGCGCACCGAATCTCCGCATCCACATACTTGGGATGAATGTTTGCTTTCATAAAAAGGCGGGTAAACGTAGCAAGCCTGCGCCTGATGACAAGCCCGAATTTTTTCTTTTTCACACTCCACAACACATCTGGAACGAATCGGAGCGCTGGAGTGGCAAACCGCGCAGACATCGCTGTTCGGCTTTAATTCACGGGCTTGGCCAGGAGTCGGCCTGCAAAACACTTGCAAAGTATTTGAACCTGACAACAATGAGGACGCTCCTTGGGATTCATCGATGACGAGGGGGGACGGGATCAGACAACAAAGGTTGGCTGAGGGCCTGGAAGGAACCCTCCCGAAAGCTCGATAGGAGAACCTGGGAGTCATCCAGTAACAACGAAACGGTATGCAGTGCTATCCAACCCGAGAGGAATTCGTGGCCCTGGCCACTCAAGGCAACTTGATCCCAGTGACTTACCGGCTCCTGGCGGATTTTGAAACGCCGCTCTCGGCTTACCAGAAGCTTCGAGGCCAGGGCGATTCCTTTCTGTTCGAGTCGGTCGAAGGTGGAGAACATCTGGGCAGGTATTCCTTTGTGGGATGCAAACCGCGCGAGGTCATCCGCCAAATGGGTGATCGCGTGGAACATCGGGTTGACCACCGGATTCAAGCGGTTTACAGCGTCGGACGGAATTCTACCCCGGGATCAGGCGCTCAGGTCATCGATGGCTTGGCAGTGGTCGAACAGGTCATGTCCCGATTCCGGCCGGTGGTGCTGCCAGGCTTGCCACGATTCACGGGCGGCGCCATTGGCTATATCGGATACGAATTCATCCATGATGTGGAACCCGTGGTGCCGCGGCCGCCTGCCAATGACCTGCAGACTCCCACGCTTTATTTTCTGATTGCGGATCATTTGTTGGTGTTTGACCGGGTGGCGCAAACCCTGACCTTGCTGGTCAACGCCCATATCGAGGAACAGGCGGATCCCGGTGAGGCTTACGATGCCGCCGTGGCCGAAATCGAGCGGCTGGCCGGGTTGCTTCGTCAACCCATCCAATACGATCAGGTCACCGTGCCGCGCGAGGTTCCGCAAGTCTCCTTCGTTTCCAATCAGCCCAAAGAAAAATTCCTGCGCAATGTCACCCAGGCCCAGGAATACATCACCGCCGGCGATATTATCCAGGTGGTGGGTTCACAGCGGTTTTCCACCCGTGTTCAGGCTTCGCCCTTGGCGGTCTACCGGGCGGCCCGCACCGTCAATCCCTCGCCCTATATGTTCTTGCTGGAACTGGAGGATTTCGCCCTGGCGGGGGCGTCTCCAGAAATCCATGTGCGCTGCGAAGATCGCCGGGTTGAGATTCGGCCGATTGCCGGCACCCGCCCGCGGGGCCGCTCGCCGGAGGAAGATCAATCCTTGGCCCAAGCGCTGCTGGCGGATCCCAAGGAGCGCGCGGAACACGTCATGCTGGTGGACTTGGCGCGAAACGATCTCGGACGCGTGTGTGATTTCGGCTCGGTCCAGGTCAAAGATCTGATGGTGATCGAGCAGTACAGTCACGTAATGCACATCGTTTCCCAAGTCCAAGGTCGATTATCTTCCGGGAAGACCCTTTACGACCTGATGCGCGCGACGTTTCCAGCCGGGACTCTGACCGGCGCCCCGAAGATCCGGGCCATGCAGATCATCGCCGAACTCGAGCAAACGCAGCGCGGCCCTTATGGGGGATGCGTCGGTTATTTTTCCTTCAACGGCAATCTCGATTGTTGCATCACCATTCGCACGGCGGTTCTGAAGGGCGGACAAGCTTATGTTCAGGCCGGAGGCGGTTGGGTGACGGATTCCGTGCCGGAAAACGAATACCAGGAAACCGTGAACAAAGCCAAAGCCATGTTCAAAGCTGTGGCTCTGGCGGAAAGCTGCCTCACCCCGGCACCCCCTCAACGTTTTTAACGCGGCTTTTCGCTGGCCCCACCTCGCCGAATCAAAGTATGCTGGCCGGGCGAGCGGGCTGTCACCGTCTCCATGGTCTTATGAAAACCGCTGTCCGATGCTTGCCCATAGCCGCTTTGAAAAGATCCTTGCGCCCGATGCTATCCCATGAAATGGAAACCTGGGGCGGCGCGCGACAGCCAGGCGCGCCTTGGACTACGCCGGGGCTGTTGAGCGGCACGGCGTCCATCCTTCAGGATGTTCTTAACCTGCAGTGTCGACGATTCCTCCTAGTGTCTCTCCTGGGGTTGTTTTTGTCCGGAGGAACGACCGTCTTCGCCGCGGCAGCCGCCGGCTCCGTGCTTTGGCGCCAGAATGCGGGGACCGGCGTATGGGGGAGTCCGGCCGAGGCCCCGGACGGCACCATTGTTGTCGGCTCACAGAACGGCCGGCTTTATGCGTTCGATGGCTCAGGCGCTTCCTTATGGCTGGTCCGGTTGGGGGACGATATCTACGGTTCCCCAGCGATCAGTCCTGACGGCACGATCTACGTGGGAGTCGACAAGGATTTGGTGGCCGTCCGGCCCGGCGGGACCGTGCGCTGGCGTGTCGCAGCCCAAGGAGGCGTCCGCTCCCGCCCGGCCTTGGATGCCGATGGCTCGGTCCTTTTTACCTCCCTGGATAATTCCCTGTATTCCATTCAGCCCAATGGACGGTTGCGATGGCGCTTTGAAACCTTCGATGATTCATTGAGCTCACCCGCAGTGGGGGCGGATGGCACGATCTACTTTGGATCTCGAGATAACCGGCTCTACGCGGTCAATCGCGAGGGGCGCTCCCGATGGGCTTTCTTCACCGACGGCAATGTCGATTCCTCGCCGGCGATCGGCTCCGACGGTTTGATCCTGGCGGGCAGCGCCGATAAAAAACTCGTTGCGATGAATCCCAACGGAACCCGGCGATGGGAGTTCTCCACACCGCATGCTGTCTTGAGTTCACCGGCCGTGGCTCCCAACGGCGACATATACTTCGGAACGACGGGCGGCGAATTCTACGCCTTGTCTTCGGACGGCGAGTTATTGTGGGACATCATCACCACCAACCGGGCGGCTTTCTCATCGCCAGCCGTTACCGCGGATGGAACGGTCTATACCACCGATCAAGACGGGATTGTCTATGCCTTTTCTTCCACGGGTGGGCGTCCCTGGACTTACCACGACACCAACTCCATGAAGGGCGGCGCCCTGACCCTGTTGCGCAATGGCAACCTGGTGGTCGGAACCGACAACGGCAGCCTGATGGCCCTCAAAGGCAACTCGGGACCCGCGCAGTCCTCCTGGCCGATGTTTGGGCGCGATCCGGCCCACACCGCTTCCGGCACCGTCCTGCGCCTCATGAGCGCCACCTACTCGCCCGGCCTGATCCAACTCGTTTCCCTGACCACCGCCCCGCCTTCCACCGTGACCGGCTACCTCGTCGAAGACCAGCCGCCCGACGGATGGACCGTCGGCCTGATTTCGCACGGCGGACAATACGATGCCCGCACCAAACGGGTGAAATTCGGACCCTTTGCGGACAGCCAGCCCCGGCAGTTGCAATACGAACTAACCCCTCCCTTGCGCGAATCCGGCACCCGGTTCTTTGGGGGAAATGCCAGCGTGGGCGGCTGGACAAGCCCTCCGTTGGGACGGTATTCCCAAAACCTGCTGCCGCTTCATCCCGCCGACGTATCGCCTACCGACGGCACGATTTCGCTCCGCGAAGCCACCAGCTATGTGATGGCATGGCAACAGGGCGCCACCTGGCCTGCGGATCCCCAGATCATTCCCGGGAGTTATGCCGATAGAGCCGTCGCTTTGTGGCGTCAGGGTGAAGACTACCAATACGATCCCCGCATGCCGACCGCTCCCGGTTGGTGGTTAAGTTCCACCCATGGAGTCCAACCGATGCGTCTTGAACCGGCCGAGGAAGACCCGTCCCCCTCGCTGTCCACCTTGGGCAACGCGGAAGCCCAAATGGCCAATCGCTATCAATCCGGTGTTGCCATCGATGTCGCCCTTGAAGTCCGGCCGCAGCCAGGCATCTCGGTTTACGCCCTGGAAGACCACCCTCCCGAAGGATGGATTGTGAGCCGGATCTCGGCAAACGGCGTCTGGGATCCCTGGCATAAAAAAGTCAAATGGGGCCCTTTCAATGACGGATTGAACCGCCGGTTAACCTATCAGGCCATGCCTCCGGCCACGGCCACGAACAACGCTCACTTCTCGGGAACCGTCGCCTTTAACGGCACTAACACCCTGATCATCGGCCAGCGCGACCTCCAACCCGGTGTCCCCACAGATCCCTGGGTTATTCGGCAATTCTCCTCGGAATTTGCCCCGTTGTGGCGGCAGACGGTAACCCTGCAGGCAACCCCGCCGTCTTCGATCAGCTACTACGTCATCGAAGACCAACCGCCCATTGGCTGGACCGTCATTGTCACCACGCCGGGAGCAATCTATGATTCCGTGCATCACGTGGTCCGGTTCGGACCTTTTCAGGGTGACTCTCCACAATCCCTGACCTACGACATTATCCCGCCCGCCCAAGCCGGCGGCGTGGCGTCATTTGCCGGCCGTTACCTGGTTGACGATCTGGAGAACCGCATCGGCGGAACCGATCAAACCACCGAAACCCCCTTGCATCCCGCCGATTTCAGCCCTGTCAACAGTGTTCTCTCCTTGAACGAAATGACGGCCTACGCCGCCGCGTGGAAATCGGGTTCCAATTGGGGACAGCCTTCCATCCCCGTGGAGGCCTCCTCCGTGGCAACTGTGGTCGGCCTCTGGAAGCAGGCTGAAGGCTATCATTACTCCACCAACGCCCCGGCGGAAACCTATCCCTGGGCGCCCGATCTCTCGCGGATGCAACCCGGCCTCGCGAGTTTGAACACGAACTTTCCGCCCGCCACGGATAGCAGCGCCGTCGCCCTCATGCCTACGAATTACTTGGCGGGTCAAAGCGTCTCCGTCCAACTCAAGATCACCGCCGCCAGCAACGTGTTGGTCTATGCGGTGGAAGACCTGCCGCCTTTAGGCTGGCCTGTCGATGCCATCGATCAGGGCGGGTGGCAGGACCCCGTCACCGGCAAGATCAAATGGGGGCCGTTCTTCGACCAGGCCAATCGTTTGCTCAGCTATCGAGTCACTCCGCCCACAAACATCGTCAGCCCGGGTCTTTTCGTGGGAGTCGCCGCCTTCGACCGCCGGGGAACGGTGATTTCCGGCGCGCGACAGTTGAATCTCGTCATTCCCGCACAGTTGGAGGTCCTCCAATACAGCGTCGATAGCGGCCTGGACCTTCAATTAACGGGGGGTGAAGGAGAGATCTACGAAATCCAGAAATCAACCGGCCTGTCGAATTGGAGCGTCTGGCTTGTGATCACCAACAGCCCGAATCCGTCCCTCGTTCAAGACCCCGGAGCCACCAACGCGTCCCATGGGTTTTACCGGGCCTTGTCGCGATAGAAATGGTGCGCGAGAGGGGACTTGAACCCCTACCCCTTTCGGGACCAGATCCTAAGTCTGGCGCGTCTGCCATTCCGCCACTCGCGCAATCACCCATTACGAAAAATTTACAGATGCATCCTGGGGTTCGAATTGACTATGTGCAATGATGTAAATGTGGCAGCACTCGGAACCACCATTAAAAACCCGTCAATTCCAGGAGGAATCCAAACATCGCCCCGCACCATACCAAAAGGTCAGCGACAGGCGCAAGAGGCCAATCCACGCGAATAATGGCCGGCCAAATACGAAGGTCCTGCAATGTTGGGAACATCATTGGAGTGTCTGAGATCCTGCGGCAACCGGCCCTACGGGATAAATCCCGCGCTCCAGCCTGTCGAGTGACTCTCGGTTCGGAGCCGGGAACGATCGGCGCGCGGAATTCATTCCGCAGATCGGTTCATGGGCAGAACTGATCCGTCAGGGAACCGCCGGGGTGATCAGACGGTAGTAACGGGAACCGGCAGCGCCAGCCTCGGGATCCAAGACGGAGAACTCGACAGTGGCGGGCTGGGCTTGAATATCGGTCAACTTGATCCAGGGCCCGCCGGCCACTGTGTTTCGATAGAGAAGGGTATAGGTCTTGCCAGCGATGGCCTGGAACTTGAGGGTGGCTGAACCTCCGGTTCCCACGGAGATGAAGTCGATGCGGAGGTAGCTGCCGGCATCGCGCGGGTGGGTGCCACAGAGATACTCCTGAAGGTTATTCAGGCTATCGGCATCAGGATCTCCGCTGGCGCCTTCGGTTCCGGCGGGATCATCAGGGTTCAATCCATGGGCGAGTTCCCAGTCGTCAGGCAAGCCGTCGGAATCGGCGTCGCCGTTGCCGGGATCGGGATTCGGGGCGCCGGCTGTGGGCGTTGCGGTCTGCCAGCTCTGTGGATCGTTGCCGAAGCGGTTGCGTCCGATCCGCTGCAATGAATGGCCCGTCGCATTCGCGTTGGTCGGCCAGGGAGCAGTGTTTTGGTATTCGACCTCGTCAACCAGAACGTAGGGAACGTATCCAGGATTCGATGAGCCGGGCGGTTCCGGGGGATTCGGCCGAAGGAGGCCCACGCTCTCGCCGTTGTTTTCCAATTGACCGGAGTAGGGGCCAAGGATCAGGACACTCGAAGCGACCGCGAACCGGCTTCGGAACGCGGCGAGGTCATCGGGACGGGCTGCGGGATCAAATCCGACGACCAGCAGATAGCCGTCCGGTGGCAACGTAAGACTCGGAGGGAAATCGAAATCCACACCGCCTCTCAGGCGCCATGTATTGGTGGCGTGCTCGGGATCGGCAAGAAGCACTTGGGTGGATGCGACATTGCGCAGTTCGATGAATTCATCCCGGGTATTGTTGTTGTTTTGGTAAACGGGCGCGGGATGAAACATGATTTCGTTGAGGACAACCGGGCCAATCCGCGGACCGCCGTTGACGGAGCCCAGGGTGTTCACGGTTTGAGCCACGAACTGTTCGCGGCCAGCGCTGGTCACCTGCCGTCCAAACGAGATCCCATTGAGCGCCGGACCAAAGGAAAAACCGTGGACATAACCGGTGAGATTGGTTTGGGCGTCGGCGGAGAAAAGATACACGTCCTCGCCCAGATCGCTCAGCAGAAAGCTGTCGTGTCCGCTGGTCAACTCGGCTTCGTCCACCGTGAAATAACCGCCCGGCGGAATAAGGGTGTCCGGTGGGATCCGGTACTTGAGGGGGGTATCGAACTCATCGGTCAGGAGCCATCCCCCGATGTCAGCGGGGGTGGAGCCCGCGTTGTAGAGTTCGATCGTATCGACCAGGGGCGGATCGGTGTGAGTCAGGGCCTCGTTGACAAGGACGATCGGGAAGACGGGAGGCGGCGGATCATCGAGGCCAGGCGAGCCACCGAGTGCGCTGCTGGGACGCCAGCGCTTGGGATCATCGAGGGCGCCCGGTGCGGCGGGACTGTCGGCGCTGACCAGGGAAAAACCATGGCCGTCCGTGATGCGGTACCACGCGTTGTTATAGATGACATCGAAGATAATTTCGCCTGCGGGGCCTTCGAGAGTGATCTGTTCGCCGGCATTATCCAATTGGCCCAGATACGGGCCGGTGAGGTGCGGAGTATTGCCGTATCGGGTGGAGTAAACGATGGGATCCTTGGCCACAACCACGTGTTCGCCGGAGGCCAGGACAAGGTTGGAAAAGGCGAAGTCAATACCTCGAGTGAAACGAAATCCAAGAAGGTTAAGCGAGGTTGTGCCGGTGTTTTTCAATTCAAGATACTCGAAGCTCCCCGGGTCGTTCGTGTTGCCAAGAGGAGGGGCGGCGGGATGATACATGAACTCGGTCAAAACGAGCGAGGGTATTTGGACGACGAATGTCGCCGCGGAGAGCCCGGACCAGGGGCTGGACAGAGGCGGTTTGTTGTCGCCAGTCAGGTTGGCATGATTCAGGTTGCGGGCGCGGGCCGTGACGCGGGTATTGGCATCGATGCGAAGGGGACCCGCATAAATGCGGGCGCCCGGCGCGATGGCGCCGCCGGATTGCCGGGGATCACTGCCATCGAGGGTGTAGTAAATCGTGGCGCCGGCGGGACCGGAAAGGCTGAGATCATACCCGGGATTGACGGAACCGCCATTTCGGCTGAAGAAAGGCCGGGCCAGGAAATTGGTGTCGATGAAGTTCAGCCGGTTTGCATACCAGTATTTCATGAAATCGACTTCGCCTTGGTAGGTCCCGGGAAAGTTGTAGCTGAAACCGCCGGAACCGCGGCTGCCGGAGCGCGGCCGGGTCTCGCTCCAGCGCTGGGCTTCGCGGGGTTGGGCCTGGCGGACTTCGTTGGCAAAGCCATCGATGAGGGCGTTGACGTTGGTTTCGGCGAGGGCGCCGGTCCGGAATTCCTGGTAACGATCGATCCAACGCTGCCAGAAATCGATGCGATTGAATAGAAGGCTGTACCAGGGATTCGAGAAGATGGGATCGGGATTGAACATATCCGTCCCGTAATCGGGCACCTCGGACCGCCAAAGCCGGGGATTGAAATCGCGGCCATCCTGTGATCCCTGCGTGCGGTCGAAATCCCAGACGGGACCCATCTCGATCCTGCCATTGCGCGGTTTGTAGAAATAGCCGCTGAGGCGTAGGGCATCGACATTGAAGGTAACAACATTATGGATGTGGTGATCGATCCAGGAATCGACGTCGATATACGCCGCGTATCCCGAAACCGGATCGTCCGCGTTCGGCCCGGACAGGGCCTGGTAAAACCGGTTGAAGTAATCATGGATGTATTGCCGCTGAGCGGAACGTTGCGGGGTGGTGATTTCCTCGTAATTCGGATCGAGGTAGTTGATCGAGGCATTGCCCGCGTAAAACGGCGAGGTCCCGGGATCGGACCGGTCGATGCTGAGCAGGTAGCCACCGGTCACGGACGGCGGTGTGGTGTTCTCGGGACGGAGCTTGTCGATATCGACCCGGTTATCGCCGACCTTGATTTTCTCGCAGAGGACATAAACACCGTTGTAATCGGCGATGGTCAACGGGCCGGGCGATCCGGAATCGTCTTTCAGGTAAACCTCGACGAAGCGGGTGCGGGTCGCGTAACGGCCCATGGCCCGGCTCAAGGCAAAGGCCATGGGATTATGCATAAGCACCGGTTCGAACCAGTTGGGAGCGTAGAGAACCCAGTCGGATTCCTCGGGCAATCCGGCCAGAGAAACATCACGGTCGTTATCATACTCATCCCGGATCTCGAGAAAGAAACTGGCCTTGGCCATGCCCAGCGTGCTCGAGCCGCGTTTATGAAAAATGCCTTGAGCGGCGAGATCGGCGGCGTTGGTCAGGGCGCTGGGACCGGTGAGGGGTTCAAAGATCTGGACGGCCACATACTGATCCTGGCTGGCGGGGACCTGGCCTTTTCCCATGTTATGAAGCACCATGATAGGAAGGTCCGATTTGAAATACGCCACGCTGGAGTCCAGCCGCAGATAGGCCTGGCTGCGCACTTCGCCGGGCAACAGGCCCAACTCAAAAGCGCGGGCACGGACCACGGTGGTGTTGGCAATCTGAATCGGTCCTGTGTATGCCGGGGAGAGTTCAGTCGGGAGGTTGGTGCCGAGGACATAGCGAATGACCGCAGTGGTCGAGGCGGTGGATAGCTCGAGCGAGAATGGGCTCGAGAATGTGCCGGCCGCCCGGGAGAACTTCACCTCAGGGCCAAATCCGGGACCGCCGGCGGAATTGGGGCCTCCCGGCGTTGGGGTGACAAAATAACCGTAAAGACTCGGATTGGCGCGTTCCCGACCATAGGAGACGTCGGTATATTGCTCCGGATAATTCGGTGAAAAATCGGAAATCGTCCGGCCCTCGGGATTCACCAAAGCGAGATAACCGCCATCCTTTTCGAGCTTGAAGTCCGTATGCAGGACGGCGCTGGCGTTGGTGCGGTTTTTTCCGGAGGCGAATACCACCAGAAATTGATTGGGCAATAGAACGTAGCCGGGAAAGCGCCAGGGAGCGGGATGATTGGTCAACGTGGACAACGACCAGCCCCGGAGGTTGACGCTGGTGGTTCCGGCATTAAACAACTCGATCCAGTCCGAGCTGTCGCCGTCTTCGTCGCGCAGCGTGCGTTTGTTGTCAGCGGAAAACTCGGAAATAATGAGGCCAGGGGGCGTGGCATTGGGATCGAGGGTATAACTCCAGCTGCCGCCGTCGAAGGCATTGGGTGTGGAGGCCAGATCCTGGATTCCGTGGGTGGGGCTCCAGGCCACCTGGACCATGCCGGTCAAGGGCTGCGGGAATGTGAACACATACTGCCAGGGCGCCGAAACCATCATGCTCGAAGCCGGCTGGCCGTTCACAAGAAGATCCGCCGCGTCGAGGCCTTGGACGCCTTCGTTGAAAAGGACTTCAATCTGCACCAGGCTCTGGACGAGCGCCTTGGCCGAAGGGATGAGTTCAGCCACAACAGGCGGCGCTTGATCGATGGCTCCTGTCAACGAAGCGTCCAGGATGAAATCGCTGCTGCCCCAGTTGGCATTGAACGCCTGGATGGCCAGCACGTTGGTCCCAGCCACGAGGAACCGCGCCAAGTCCTGGGCAATCGTCGTGTGGACAGTGGTTGGTTCGATTGCGCCTTGTGGCAAACCCTGACGGATCGGTTCATCAAAGGCGAGTTCTCCCTCGGGCGCGTTGTAGCGCGCCACGGGATAACCGTTAATCCACGCGGCATAACCGTCATCGATGAACACCGATAAATCCAGCTGCGACAGATCGGCCGGATTGGATAATACAAAGGTTCTGCGCAGGTAAACGCTGAGCCATCCGCCGTTCGAACTCCGGATGATTTGAGTGGAGACCTCCGGCTCGCCGTAACCCACTGGCGCGGGGCCCTGGGCCCAGCTGGAATCATTGAAATCCACCTTGCGCCAGGCATCCATGGGTGTTGAAGCCTCCTGCGTACCCAGGAAATACCTCCAGGTAGAACCCTGGGGGATGATCTCCGCTGCCCAGGCGGACAGGCCGCCCATCCATGCCATGGCCAGAACAAGCAAAGCCCATCGATTCACCCGCCCGAGACTGGACTTCATGCGACAGGGCCTTGGACTGCGGCAGTCCTCTGCCGGTGAGCTAAAAAAACAGGAGTGAGATGCACTCAGGCTATCAGGGATCCTTGCGGTTTTGTTCATCATAAATCGTGTTTTCTTTCTGTTCATTGGCGCAGACGGTAAAAGGAACTGCCGGCGGAGGGATCGAGCTTGTGCGGGCTCGTCGCGCCGGTCACGCGCCGCCAAGGTCCGACGACTGTATCCGCTCGTTCGAGACCGGCGGAGGGATTGCCCCAAGCCAGCATGGATTGCCCGCCGAATTGGGCCCAGTAAAGGCGTTGAGGCGGGGCAGGAGGCACAGGCTCGCCAGTCAGAGCTAAATCGAAACTGATATCCGAGCTGCTGGCGCGATGTTGGTGAATTTCGACCGCCACCAGGTTGGCGCCGCCGACCAGGAACGATGGATCAAGACGGACCTGATCCACCGTATTATCAGAGGGCGCGCTGCTCACGGAAAGGTTGGTGGCCAGGGTTTGAGGAGTAATGACCCACGGCGCGGGTGGCAAGGTCGGACTTCGATACGCCTCGCGGCCGTTTAGATACACCACACCGCCATCGTCGCGCCTCAATTGCAGGTTCAGGTTGGTAAACCATCCCGGATTATCGACCGCAAACATTTTTCGAAAATAAAAGGTGATCGTGTTCTCGCCATTGACTCCTTCCTCGCGGAGGGTGGTGGCTTCGTCATCATCACCAAAACCGAGTTCTGCGAGGCCATTGGACCAATGCGAATCATCAAAGGCCGCCTGTGCCCAGGATCCGCCGGGATCGATCCCGGTATCCAGGTAACGCCAATCGCTGTTATTTCGGACCAGGAATGGGCTGGGACCGATGGCTGAAGGCAAGTAAAGCGCCGACCTGGGCTCGATGAGTTCAACCGGGCTGGGAGAAATCAAACTGACCCAAATCAACGGATGTCCCGTGGGATCGACCGCGGGAAGAGAGATCGTCTGCCGGGTTTGCCCCGGAGAAAAGACCAGGGTGCCATTGGTCAACAGGCCGGCAGGGCTTTCACAACGAAATTCGATGCTCACCGCGCTTGAAACGGGCTGGTTGAGGATCACCGGGAGGCCATTGGCCATGGTGGCCAGATCGAGTTGAGGTCCCGGGATGTCGAAGGCAACCAGCAAAGGGGCCGTCCCATAAAATACGGTCGTCAGGCCGGTCAGCGATGCGCCTTGAGGATGGGCCAGGCTCAAGCGGATGGATTCTTGTCCTGCGATATCGAGGGCGGCAGGATCGATCTGACGCGCCGTCTCGCCCGGAGCAAAGGTCACTGTGCCTGCAGCCAGAATTTGGTCCTTTGCGGAATAAGCATAATCCACGCGGACCTCGTGGCCCGCGGGAGCGCTCAGTTTGACCAGGGATCCTTCAGCTAATCGCCCCATGGGAAGGTTGTTGGTGGCTGCCCAGAGCGAAACCAGGGGCGCGGGCCACAGGCCGGTGAAGGTGACCTCGGTCTCCCCCGTGAGCTCACCTCCTGACGCCCCCAGTAATCGTATCTTGAGTTGATCACAGGCGGTGACATCGAACCCAGCCGGCAAGATCCGTTTGACGGTTTCTCCCGGATTGAACTCGATCGAACCGCTCGCCAGCGGGGCGCCGTCGGTCTCGAAAAGGTATTCGACCAACACGCGGTGGGTAGTGAAAGTGCTCAGGCGAACGGGGACTCCGGCAAAAAGATCGGCCATGGCGAACTGAAGGGTGCGGACTGCAAAACCAACCCCCACAGGCGCCGACGCCGGTGTGGTCATAAAAGGCGCGAGTCGCGCGGCATTCTCGCCGGGATTCCAGAGCGTATTATCCGGCTGCAAATTCCATGGAGTTGTGAGGAGGCTGCTCCGGATTTCGATCTGGTTCAAACGATCGACCCACGAGTTGCTTTGCAGACCGCTTCCAACCGCATTCCAGGTCTTGAGGAAGACGTCACGATAGTTATGCAGGACAAGACAATTCGTCAGACGCAGAAAACCGTTATAAGACCAATCATAGTTATCGCCGACTCGGGCTCCGACCGCGTTGCCGGTGGTGAGAAGTCGTTCGGCATAACAATCGGGCGTGTTATGGCCCGAACTGTAACCGCATTCAATGCCTTGCCCGCTGTTTATGACGACGGTGTCATAGGTCCAGGTCTTGCGGCCTTCCCCGGACCACGCCTGCGCCTCGTGCAGGGCCGACTCGATCCAGCAATTGGTGACGAACACGGTGCCGGCGCCGCCCGAGCCCGAATCGATGGCATCATCCAAACAATAGCCCAACAGACTGTTCATCAGGAGATGAGTGCCTTCGGTGAAGTAAATCGCGTCGTAGTCCGCATTCGCGCTGTCCTCGTCCACCTCTCCGGTGTCGGCGGGAAACTCGATCAATGCGGAATGATTGATGGCGATGGTGCCGCCGACATACTCGCCAGCGGTGATGGCGCGCTGGATGAGGCAGTGATCCAACGTGAGGTCTGAATCATGGCCATTGCCAACCTGGCCGGCAGTGTTGAGGATATAACAATTCGTAAGCCAAGCCCGAGCCCCGGCATGCAGCAGGAAGACCGCCTGTTCGGAGCGATGGCTTGAGCCCGGAGAAAAGTCAAAGTCCTCGCCCCCGCCTCCGCCGGCAAACACCGCGTGGCTGGCGGTGATCTCAGCGGTTTTTCCCCGCAGGAGAAATCCGCCCCAGGCGCCTGTGGGACGTTCGGGCCAGACAACATTCGTGGCCGTGAACACGACGGGGCGGTCGGTCGAGCCCTGGATCTGAATCCGTCCGTTGTTGGTAATGTTCACCAAGGGATTCAGTTTGATGATGCTGCCGGCCTCCACCGTGAGGATCGATCCCTCGGGAATGAGCACGTGGTCCTCGATGAAGATCCGTGAGTCAGACGCCCATGTCGTCGCACCGGTCAGCGCACCGGAGACTGAGGTCCAGGATGATTGGGCATCGATGCGGATGGTTTTTGAGTCTCGCAAGGAAAGAAGCCGGGCTTCGTAATTCAACAGGCCGGCCGTGTTTGTTGCGGGTAGAAATCCGGATCCGACGCCCCGCCGGATTTGGATGGGCTGGGCCTCGTAACCGTTGGCCACCACGACGCCGTTGGCCCGGCGTTCCCGGCCCTCGTTGTCATCCACCCATGCGATTACGGGGATTGGAAGACCAGGCGGATAAGCCGCCGGCAAGGTGACGCGCAAGCGCGCGCCCGCAAACTCGGCGTCCGTGGAGGGGATCCCAGGATAAGGAGTCCATCGGATCAGGCCGTTTTCCGGGCTTCCGCGTTCGGACTGCACGATAAACCGGACCAGGCGATTGGAGACCGCGCCATCGGCCAACGACGTTCGGGTCACAGAGAGCTCGTGATAATCCACGTTTTCAACCGAATGAGTGAGATCGGTGGGTAAGGGGTTGCCGTCCAGCAATACGCGGTACCGGTACCCAGGAAGGCTCGGAATCCGGAACCAGACGCGGAGATCGTGGGTGGATTTGTCGGTTAAATTATCGATGGCCAGGGGCGGCTGTGTGGCGCCCGTATCCAGGGCGGATGCAAAGAATCCGAGGCCCGCCAGCCCAACCAGCCAGAGCATCAAAAGCCCGCCGCGCCGGTTCTTCGAGCCCGGCCGGGAGACGCTTGCAGGCCGCCGGTCCACAGACGACGGCTCTTTTGGCTCCGCAGCGGGTTGGGCGGACAACATAACCGGCATGGGTTTACGCTTCTTGTTCATATCCTTCTAAAACTGTCGGGCTGGGGTGACCACGCGATAAAACTGCGCGGGGAACCACAGCGATATCGGCGCCGCGATCTTCACTTCCCCGTCTGTTGCCGAAGGCTCGAGGGTGAACAGGATCCGCCAGTTTTGGGTTGGAAGCTCGTCGGCGATCTGGACCTGATAACTGCGCCCTGCCACACCCTTGAACCGGAGCAGCACATTCCCCGGCCCCAGAACCTCCGTCTCCATTCGTAGAACACTGGCAGGATCCTGGGGATCTGTGCCCGTCTGGTATTCCTCAAGATTAATGAGGCCATCCTGATCGGGATCCAGCGCGGCGTCATCGAAGCCCGGATCGAGCCGGTGGAGGCGTTCCCAATCATCGGGCATGCTGTCACCGTCGGCATCGGGAGGAATAAGCGTGTTGGCTTGGCCAGGGGTTGGCTGGGAAAAGACGGCCCGGATTGCGGCGCCGTCGGGCAGCCGGCCTTCGGAGAGGCCGATCGATTGCGGACCAAAGACCACCTGGTCGATGGGATAACCGTCCGCTCGGAACAGGCCGATGGCCTCGCCATTGGCGGACAGCCTGAATCCAACATGATTGGGGCCCTTGATGGTATCGGCATCAGCCCAAAATCGCTGGTAGGCCCCGGTCCCCACGCCCAAAAAAGAGAGCGGCGGCAGGGGAGACCGGGTGGGATCGTTCAGGTCATCGCTGAGGAAAAGCCCGCTCAACTCGACTGGATTCGGGCCGGGATTGTACAGCTCGAACCAATCATCGCCCGTCTCAGGATTTGCCATCCATTCGTTGATCTTGAGTTCGCCCGCCAGGCCGAGGGATGCCCGCTGATTCGGTAATCCGGGTGTGGGCAAACTTAAGGCCCACTGGTCTTCACTCCGGCCAATGGAAAAGCCAGCGGCCTGAACTCCGTAACGGACGGAATCCAGCAGCGTTCCTCCTTGAGACAGACTGTCGAACAGGAAGACGACGCCTCCGCTGGCCTCGAGATTAAACCCTGTGTTAGTGCTCGATCCCGGCCGCCAGCCGTCAGAGGTCATCACACGATAACTCGATGCCGGGATCACAGTTCCTAGAGGAAACACCCATTTTCGAGGATCGGTCGAGTCATCGCTCAGACCGAGGCCCGACACGTCCAAGGGTACCGCAGTTGGGTTGTAGACCTCGATCCAATCGGAAGCGGTCGTGTCGGATGTGGCGTCCTCGAGACCGTGCGCGTAGATCTCGTTCAAAACCAGCGCTTGTCCAACCAGGTTGGTGATCGTTCTGACCGAGTTTAACGACAGGCCAAAGGTAATATCCGAACTGTTCGAATTGGCCTGGTGTACTTCGACCGCCAGGACGTTCTCGCCTTGGACCAGGGACGTTGTTGGGAGGGCGAAGGGACCTTCGACCTTGGCATTTCCCACATTGCGGCTGGCAAAGGTATCGTTCGCGACGGGACCTGTCGGCATTCCGGCCCGGAGGGCTTCCTGGCCATTCAAGTAAACGACAGCGCCATCGTCGACGGCCAGGTAGGCCTGAAGAACAGCGCCTGAAGGCGGGAAGGGATAAAGGAAACGGGATCGAAAATAATAAGTGGTGATGGAATCCCCGATCGCATTCGTGAGAGGCAAGACCGTCTGGATCGGCGCCGGCACATCATCGTCTTCATGAGCCAACAGACTGGCCCCCCGAGGCCAGTCGTCATCCGGGAAATCAGGCGTCATCCAATGGGTTGCCGGCGCCTGCCCGGTGGCATTGTAGTTCCAGGCATGGGTGAGGAGGATCAGAGGAGTTTCTTCGGTTGTGATTTCAATTCGCAGCCCGGGATTGGCGGCGCCGGGCGTTGGCTGCCGAAAGAAAGAGAAGGTGTCGGCGCCGTTCGGGCTGCGGCCTTGAGAAATGTCGGGTTGTTGAGGGCCATAAACCACCTGATCGATCGCGACCAGGCGGGCGTCGAACAATCCGATCATGCCTTGTAGAACCGATAATCCAAAGCTGAACTCATCCGATCCGGATGGGGGCTGCGTATCAGAGGCGAACACGGCCACACCCTGGCCGTCAATGAAACTGAGTGGACCGATGAGATGTTTTGCGGGGTCCCCGACCGGATTGTCGGTCAACCACAAACCCTCGAGATTCACTGGGAGCACCTCCGGATTGAACAGTTCGATAAAGTCCGGGCTGGGAACAAACTGAGCGTGGGCCAGCCACTCGTTGATTTTCAAATGACGGGGATCGCCTAAGGGCAACGCAATATTCGGCAGGCCGGGCGTGGGAAGAGCGAGTCCCCACACGGCCTCCGAAAGCCGCGCAATCGATCTGTCCGTCAGTTGCCGGCCGAAAACAACCGAGTCGATTAAGGTCCCTCCTTGGATCGCCGGGCTGAACAAATAAAGAGCATCCCCTTCCTGCTTGAGATTGAAACCGAGGTGAATCCCCGAAGCTGACCTGTCGTTATCCGCCATCAACACGAGGAACGACCCGCCCGCCAGTGAGGAACCGCCCGGAAAGACGAACTTGTATGGAAAACGGGGATCGTCGGTGATGCCAAACCCGGATAGATCCAGGGGAACCTCGCCGAAATTGAAAAGCTCGACCAGATCCGGCGTGGTTCCCGCATTCGTGAAGACGGTCAAATTACTGGCCAGGATCTCATTCAATCGTATCGCGGGTTGCTGCGGCGGTGGAACCGCCTGGAAATCTACGATCCAGGTTGGCGAGGTCGTGACCACGGCGTCGCCCCCGAGTGCCGCATCGTTTTGGTAAGGGCCCGAGTCGCGTTGTCCGATGACATCCACGCGATGCGGACCTTCCATCAGATTAGTCAGCAATAAAGGCGCGGCAACCGGCGTTTTCAGGCTCCATTCCCCCTCATCGAGGCGCCAGCGGTAGTGGGTGTACCCGGACCCCCCCGGCCAGTCATTCAGAACCACAAACGGTCCGACAACCAGTCGAACGGATGTCTCTCGAGTCCGGCCAACAGGCGTTCCGGAGATCGAGGCGCCCAGAGGAATGATCCCGCCGCAATCACGCCCATTGGGTCCGCGGCCTATCGCCGGCGAACCGGGACGCAGTCCGAGCCAGTCCCGCATGACCTGCGCCTCCCGCCAACTGGCGAACCAGGTCTCGTCCAGTTTCGGGACGCGCCGGAACAGAGGATCAGCCACGGTATTGCTCCCTCCGAGCCCGCTCCAGGGCAGGGACAGGACGTTGTTGGTTAATGTGACCACTGCGACGGACCAGTTCCGCGTCAGTTTCTCCGCGTCATAAATAATGTTCCCCTCCAAAAACATGCCCGCGCCTTCGGAGGTGTCTTCGTCGGTAAAATTGAGGACGGCTCCATCGCTGTCCTCTCCGCCCTGGCGGGTTTGACGCACGATGGTGTTGTTGATCAAAGTATAGAAATTGCCCTCTTTGGCGGTTGCGGCGTGATCGCAATCGTAAAATAGATTGCCAATCACAGTCACCTGAGAAACCCGGCTGCCGTCGCGGCCGCCACTGACAGCGCTGGCGGAATCGGGGGATTCATTGCGATGGACATGCAGAAAAATGTTGCCCTCGATCCAGGCATCGGTGCCGTCCAGGTCCACAAGATCATCGCCCGTCCCCAGGAACACATTGTTGATGACCTCCAAAATTGGACCGGGACGCTTGCCCCCCGTGAAATCGATCACATCGCTATAACCGCTGGTGGCGCCAAAGAAATTGCGCAGGATCACGCCGCGCCCGCCCGGCTTGATGCCCCCAGTCCCGTGAACCGGCTCGAACGATTCGGCGGGCGATGGAAAATGGCAATCGCTGACCACGAATGACGCGTCGTCCAGAGACAGGTAAGGTTCGTCGGTGGAGCCAAAGGTCAGGTGATCGAGGAACACCGTGCCGCCATCCACATGAATGGCGGTCGATCCATTGAACTCGATGCGCGCATAAGCAATCCGGCTTTCAGGGGAATCGGTTCCCCCTTCAATAATCACCCCCCCCCAGCGATCGCCGCTGCCGGGAATTCGAGTGAACCGGATGGGCGCGACCCCTGTGCCTTCGGCCAACAAACGTCCTCCTCGGGCCACAGTCAGATCGACGTCCTTTGCGAGAAAGACACAGGTTCCGGGCTCGATCTCGAGCGTCGCTCCATCGGCCACCGTGAGAGAATTGGTGAGGGCGTAAGGTCCGCCGCCCGCCGTCCATCGCTGCTGGCCGGTGATCTGCCCGCCCGCGAATTCCATCGATCCGGCATCGCACCAGATATCGACCGTCACCCGGTCGATTTCGCGACCCGACGAATCAAAGGCTTGCGCTAAGAGAGCATTCAGGCCGGGCTCGAGAATCATGTTGCCAACCTGCCAACGCCCCTGCCATGCCGTCCACTCCGCCGGTTGACCGTCAACCCGAATGGCACGGGTTTCGAGGACGTTCGCCCGGCCGCTCAGATTCACGACACTCGAAGTGGCATAAAGATAGCCGTTGGCCACAGGCAGATTTGTCTGGAAACTCAGTCTTAAAGGGATCTGAGATCGGACATAGGCGACCCGTTCGGAGTTGAAGCTCTCCATCCGGCTGATCACCGATGCGGGTATCGTCCCGCCAAGCAACCGGTTCAGGGTGGAATTAAAATGCTCGGGCGCAAAAACCGTATCGCACAACCGCAGCAGCTCGCCGTAATAGACCGGAACGAACTCGGGATGCAGCATAAACCGATTGAGCACCTTGGCCCCCAAATTGTAGTTCGTGGCGCCCATCACCGCGGGACACATTCGGAACAGGTGATCCCGGGCATTCCCCCGCGAGTCCCCTTCGTTAAAGCAAGTATCCCAATCGTGCGCCAACAGACGAAACCGGGCGTCCGAAAGGCCGCGATACAGGGAAAAATCATCGCCGGCCCCGTTCGCCAGGCTCGTTTCCTTGCTGTCGGCCAGCGTGAAGACCGCAAAGTAACGCATCCATTGCTCGACATCGACCACGGCCCGCACCGCCGAGGCATACTCGAGATCCGTCGCCTGTGTCAGGACCTCTGTCAGACGAATCAGGTCCGTCCAGTCGTTCTCGCCTCCGTTCGATTCCTTCGAATAACCGGCGTTCACATAATCCAGGAAATCGTCGCCCAGATAATCCAAATCGCATTCATGCGCCGAACTCTGACAACGATAAAGATTTCCGTTGGGATCCTGGGGGAAATGGCCCGCGGCATAGGCGCCATCCATGGATTCCACCTGGATGTAAGATCCGTACTGGGGAGAACCGCTGCTGGCGCGATTGGCGTTGTTGACCCGTACCTGAACCAGCCGGGCCTCGGCGCTATGCAGCCCCGATATCGAAGCCAGGGCATACCCCGTCAGCTGAGCATGCGTGTATTGAGTGTTCAAGTTGAAGCCATCGACCCCTTGCCAAGGCTGATCCGGGGGAAGCGCCACGTTGTAGTTTGCGGGTTGAACCGACCTCGTGCCCGCCCCGCGATCCCGGAGACCCACCCGATACCGAAGCGACGCCCCGCTGCCGTCGATTCCAATCCAGGTGGCGTTCATCCGCGCGTTGCTGCTCCGGGTCGTCGAACTGTTCGGATTCTCCTGCAGTTCCGCCCGTTCCTTCTCCCGCATGATCAACCGGTAAATCGGCTGGAATCCCGTGTAAACGGTGTCGTCGACTTGATACAGCGCGTTCGCCTCCTGGATCGGCTGGCGATTCTCATCCAACGCCGGCGCCGGCCAGGTCCGCTCATGGCCAATTGCATCGCGGGCCGCAACGTAAAATTCGACCACTGTGTTCTGGGCCAACGCCGGCAACCGGGCGCCATAAACACCATCGCCTGCCTCACCGTCACCCGACGCTCCATCATCGGCCATGGGACTGGCGAAAAACTCGGCGGGATGAACTCCGTCAATCCGCCAATGGACCGCCACAGTCAAACCGTTGGCCTGCTCGTCCATCACCCGGGCCGTAATCCGGACCGTGTCCGTCGATCGCGGCACCAACGGGAAGTGTTGAACTCCAAGAATAAACGGAGCGATGTCATGGGTCAGGCAGGAATTGGCCCTTCCGGGGGTTCCATGCGGAATCGAACTCGATCTCCAGTTCTGGCCGGTTTCATTGCTGAGATATGGATTCATTAACTCCAGAGAACTGCCCAACCCGTCGGCTCGGGAAGACCACGCCCAGCCCACCCGAGTCGAATCGGTCAATTGCCGGCACAGGATAAAGCCCGTTGCCGGACTTGGGGGAGAACCATTGATCGAGTAGTGAAAAGAACTGAAGTCCGGCCCGGAGACCAGGAACTTGCCATTATACTCGGGCTGGTCCGCCCCCGAGATCAGCACGGCATCCTGGCTTCTGAATTGCCCAATCACAACGACGGTCGCCCGCCCGTCCCGATGGCTTAACTCGATGACCCGGCTTTCACTGGATCCTTGCAGGCGATCCCCCCAATCGCCTCCGTTCGAGTAGGTAATGGAATCGACAACCTCGCCTTCCGCGTTCACCAACTCCACCTTCTCGCCGTTATTGGCGAGTTGGCCGCTCCAATCTCCAATGACGTTGGTAATACCAGGATACTTTGCCAGAAAGGCCTCCCGATCCGCTGTCACCACCCAGTATTCTCCCGGCCCCATCGTAACCGGCGGAAAATCCAATCGCACCCCCGCCGATAGACGCCATCCTGCCATGTCCACAGCCGTCTCCCCGGGATTAAACAATTCAATGTATTCTTCCGCTGAACGCTCCGAAGCGGGACGATACATGAGTTCGTTGATTACAACACCCTGCCCGAGAACGGCCGTAACGGCCCAAAACAGGCCGCCGAGGCTCGTTAAGAGAATCCGGATGTCTCTGATCATGCGCTTATCTATCTTGACATCAATATGTTTCAAAATAACCGGTTCTGCATCCCGACATCTCACGCCCGAGGGAGGAGATGCCAGCCTGAGTGGGATCAGGATGAAAAACCCGGTTTCAACGTCCCGAATCGACCTTGGGCAACCCTGTGCCAGGTTCCCCGTACTTCAAGCAGTCTGCCAGCTCAGAAGAGCAAATTCCACGCCAAATGTTGAATGCGAATTGTGCCAGATGGGCTTTCCGTAACTTTCAGGGTGCCCCTGAAACGGGCCGTTCAATCCAGCCGCCTGTGCTCCAGCGGAACGACCCTTCAGATCGCTCGGGGAACCCGCGATTTGTTAGCATTAATTAGCGTCCATAAGCGGTTCAGTTGTTTTGTTTGCGGTTTTCGGCTTTTCGCGGCGGCTTGCGTTTTCGGAGGAATTCCCCAAGCTCGAAGGACTGTGCATCGATGGATATCGAGCGGGATGAGTGCGCGTTTGCTAGTGGCCGGGATCGCCGATGCCAACCTGCGCCAGGCCATCCGGTGGTTGCAGATCTCCTACACCAGCGCGTTCCATGGGGCCCACTGGATTCGCCGACATCTCTTCCAGGGGCGGTTCCGGTCGGTGCTGATCGAGGACCTGCGGGGCGTGGTGGAGGTGTATCGGAAGTTCCAGGGCTGAAGTATCCGGCGGCGGCGCAGGCGGTGTATCGGTTTGGACGGAGGCTGGCGGATGACGCGGGACGGAAACGATTCGTCCGGCAATTGCGGCGTGCGCTGGAGAGGCGACACGCTGATGCGCGCTGCTGCAACCGGCAAGGGTTCCTAGAAAAGCCAATTATTGATTGTCGTGACTTGACCCCATTGTTCCTTGCCCGTGTTGGCCTGTCTGTCAATAATATGGTTTTGACCCCATTGCTTCCACGGCAATTGCGGCGTGCGCTGGAGAGGTAACACGCTGGTGCGCGCTGCTGCAACCGGCAAGGGTTCCTAGAAAAGCCAATTATTGATTGTCGTGACTTGACCCCATTTTTCCTTGCCCGTGTTGGCCTGTCTGTCAATAATATGGTTTTGACCCCATTGCTTCCACTTTTTCCTTTTTCCTTTTTTCGGGGAAGATAATCTGGCCATGGCCGTGGCCTTTGTCACCCGCCAGCGGCCTAAACTGTGAAAAACCCTTCATGAATACGCGCTGCGCTGATCAACGCTGTCCAAAAGACGCATTGCCCTGCATTCCTTAGTGCGGTAGTCTTTTCTTGATGTATGAACTGGCGAGACAAAATCCAAAGCGATCCACAGGTTCTGCGGGGCAAACCGTGCATCAAGGGCACGCGCATCCCGGTCGCCCTCGTGCTGGGATACCTGGCCGCAGGGCGGGAAACCGGCGCCGTCCTGAAGGAGTTTCCTGACCTCACCGCCACGGACGTAGCGGCCTGCCTGGACTATGCCCGTGATTTGGCGGACTACGAAGCTGTGGAGGCATGAGCCTGTGTTTCTTCAGCGACCAGTGCGTGCCGGCAGAGATCACGGACATTCTCCGGCGGCATGATCATCAAGTCACCTTGCTGCGGGAAGTCCTGCCCATTCGTTCGCCGGATTCGGTCGTCATCGCCAAGTCGCAGGAAATGGGAGCGATTCTGCTTTCCCTTAACGGTGACTTTGCCGACATCGTGACCTATCCACCGGCCAACTACCAAGGCATCGTAGGCCTCCAGCTCCATAACCACCCGGAGATCATCCCGCAACTCATGGAACATCTGCTGGCATTCCTGGACGCGAATCCGGCTCAAGAATTCTATCGCGGCAAGCTGCTTCTGGTGGAAGTGCATCGTGTCCGATTCCGGCAGTGAGCTAGGCGCAAAAAGAACACCACGGGACAGGTCACCAAGAACTCAAACACCAGAGCACTGCCACACTCCAAAAGCTTCGCCGAATCAAGTGAAAATTGCCAATCATGGACAATAGGGTGATTGTCGTGACTTGACCCTATTGTTCCTCAGTTGTCCGCGATTTATTAGCGTTAATTCGCGTCCATTAGCGGTTCAGTTGTTTTGTTTGCGGTTTTCGGCTTTTCGCGGCGGCTTGCGTTTTCGGGGGAATTCCCCAAGCTCGAAGGACTGTGCATCGATGGATATCGAGCGGGATGTGTGTGCGTTTGCTGGTGGCCGGGATCGCTGGCCTGGCAACCGCCTGCGCGTTCCCCAAGCCGGGGATCGCCGGCCTGGGCTGGGTGGGCCCGGGTTTGATGCTGGTCTCGGCGGTTGGACTGAGGGGCCGCGAAGTGTTCGGCCTGGGATACGCCGCGGGCCTCGTCCAGTGGTTGGTTGCTCTCGGGTGGTTGTTATACATTCCTTTTCCTTCCGGGGCGATGGCAGGATGGCTGTCTTTGAGCGCCTATTTGGCGTTGTATCCGGCGTTCTGGGTCTGGGGTTGCTGGAAAGTCGCGGAAAGCTTCGGTCATGGAAAAAGCATCCTGGATCCCCATCCGAATCCTGCGGCCATGGGGGCCTATCGCCCGGGGGAATCAACCGGCGAATCCGAGCTTCTGGAGGAATTCTGTCGAACCGGGGATCCGACTCATTCCTATCGATTGCATGAGATGGTTCAGCGGGGCTTCACCCGGTTGAACCTCCTGCGCGCGATGGCCGCATGCCACGCCGACACGAGTTGGCTGTATCGCATGACTTGGCCTGTCGCTTGCGCCGCGCTGTGGGTGGCGGGTGAAATGGTGATGGCCAGGCTTTGGACGGGATTCCCCTGGAATTTCCTCGGAGTCAGTCAATACCAGGTTCTTCCCGTCATCCAGATATCGTCGATCACGGGGGTGTATGGGGTGTCTTTCCTCATGGTCTGGTTCGCGGTGGCGGGCATGGGCGCGGCGCTGTCGTTGTTGCATCATCCGGCCCAGCCGAGGATGGCGATGACCGAGACGTTCCTGCCATTGTTTGCGGTGGCCAGTGTCATGGTCTTCGGTTTGACGCGGTTAAGAGCGAGCGAAGCAGCCGAGGCGCCTGTCAAAATGGCGCTGGTCCAGCCGAGCATTCCCCAAACGCTGATCTGGGATCCGCAAGAGGACACGCGTCGTTTCGAGAAGGTTCTCGAGTTGTCCAAACTGGCTCTGCGAACGCGGCCCGATCTCTTGGTCTGGCCCGAAGCGGCCATTCCCAAAATGCTCCGGTATGATGACGTGATGCTGCAGGCGGTAACGAATTTGGCCAGGGACCATAAGACCTGGATGGTCGTGGGGGCCGACGACGCCGAACCGAGCCGAAAGCCGGGCAAGGAAGGGGAGACCGACTTTTTCAATGCGAGCTTTCTCATCGATCCGGAGGGCCGTTTGGCGGCTCGCTACTGCAAGCGGAGACTGGTGGTTTTCGGCGAGTATGTGCCCTTGCAGCCCTGGTTCTTCTTTCTCAGGTGGTTCACGCCCATCCGGGATGGCTTTACGCCGGGCCATGGCCCCTTCCCGTTCGATCTTGAACCGCCAAAGATCCGGATTTCCGTGCTCATCTGTTTCGAGGACACGTTTCCTCATTTAGTCCGCGTTTCGGCGGATGAGACCACAGATCTCCTCCTGAACCTGACGAACAACGGATGGTTCGGCGAAAGCTCCGCCCAGTGGCAACACGCGGCCAACGCGGTGTTTCGGGCCATCGAGAACGGCCTTCCCCTCGTCCGCTGCGCCAACAACGGCCTGACATGCTGGGTCGATCCCCAGGGACGTCTCCGGGGCGTGAACGCCGATGATCCGGCTGACGTCTACGGTCCGGGTTTCAAGATCTTTGACGTGCCTTTGCGGAGGGATCGGCCCGGTCATCCGACCGTCTATCAGCGCTATGGCGACTGGTTTGGGTGGGGCTGCGCGGGCATAAGCGCGTTGTTAGTTGCGCGCTGCCTCGGCTTTCGCCGTTTCCGGTTTTTCTCGGGAAACACCGATGCCGATCAGACCCCTGGGTGAGGCTGGGCGAAGCGGTCGATGTGCACGTTCAAAATGTTGCGGCCGTTCAAGCGTTCGTACCGCATCTGCCGGCTCATGGTCCGGATCAAATGAATCCCCAATCCGCCGGGAATCCTTTCGGTGATACCCTGGGTAACATCGGGAACCGGGGCGTTCAAGGGATTAAACTCGTGGCCGTCGTCGATCAGCGTGATCACGATCTCATCGGATTGAATCCCGACCTGGATTTCGATTAGGTGCTCGTTCCGATCGTCAAATCCGTACTTGATGATGTTCGTGGCCATTTCCTCGATGGCCAGGTTGGTGGAATAAACGGCCTGGGGCGACACCTCGAGTGTGGAAAGGTGTTCTTCCACCTGCTGCATCGCCTGGATCAGCTCAGGCAACTGGTTCTTGAAACAGAGCTTCAGCCGGTTGGAGGTTGCGATCGACATGAATTAGCACAGGATTCGCGAGCGTCAGCGCCCACGATCATCTCCGCATCACCTTAAACCAAAGACTCATCCGGTCAACCCGAATTCGTGCGTCCTGAACCGCAAATCTAACGACTGAACCATCGACACGAATATCGGGCATCGCCGAGCCCGGTAGGGCGGTAGAACATAGCCCAGCGATTCATCGCTCGGAGGGGGCCAAACGACCGGAGCACGAGTCCCAGCAGGGACGCAAGAGATCCGGTGGATGGCATAGGCCAAGGATTGCATTCAGCCCACAAGATAAACCCGGAATTTTCTTTCGCCCCTGGCGGGGCTTTGGGGGGGCATGGGACGTCGCTGGATCCCACCGTTGAAACGGTGGGCTATCATCGGTCGTCCCTGACGGGACGAATCATGCCGCACGCGGCGCGAGGTTATTAGACTGGGCATCCCTGACGGGACTGGCTTTGGTGGCAATGATGCAGTGTCTTCGGTTTGGAGACTCCCAACCGAATCATGGCAGGCCAAAACCGAAGGTTCTGAAGGGGTGGAAGCATCGATCGAACGTCTGAGATCCTGCGAAAACCGGCGCTGTGGGATAAATCCGGCGCGCCAACCTGTCGAGCGACTCTCGGTTCGGAGCCGGCAACGATCGGCGCGCGGAATTCATTCCGCAGAGCGAATCTATTCGCGTCCATTGGCGTGCATTCGCGGTTCGATTTTTCGGAGCATCTAATGCGCGGTTTTGGGCGCCCGGGCGCCAAAGAAACCTTGTTATTGGGCTTCGGACCGATACAAATATTCGGATCATGTTAGGGCGAATTTCCATGTTGGGGCTGATGGCGGGCTTTTCGAGCCTGTCTCTGGCCTGGGCCGCGGAACAGGGAAGCGGATTGACCCGGGTCACCCTCCTGCCTCAATGGATTCCACAGGCGCAATTCGCGGGTTATTACCTGGCCCTGGAAAAGGGGATTTATCGATCCAACGGTTTGGACGTGGTGATTTTGACCGGCGGCCCCCGGCAGAACCTGGAGGGCGCCCTTCGATCCGGTGAGGCCACTTTTATCACGCATTTCCTTTCATCGGCGCTGAAACTGCGCGAAAACGGTCTGCCGCTGGTCAACCTCGCCCAGGTGGGGCAGCGTTCGGCGCTGCTGCTCGTCGCGCGCCGCGGAAGCGGCATTCGGCGCGTGGAAGATTTGGCCGGGAAAAAGGTCAGCATCTGGTCCGACTTCGCTGTTCAGCCGCTCGCGTTGTTCCGCCGCTACAACCTCGATGTGCAGGTCATCCCCCAGGGCGCAACCATCAATCTCTTTATGCGCGGCGGGGTCGACGCCGCGTCGGCCATGTGGTACAACGAGTATCACCTGATGTTGAACGCGGGCTTGAATGAAAACGAGGTCACGTTGATTTTTTACGACCAACACGGTTTGAACTTCCCCGAAGACGGCCTCTATTGCCTGGACAAGACATGGCGGGATCAGCCCGAGCTCTGCCGGCGGTTCATCCGGGCGTCCTTGGCGGGTTGGGAATATGCCTTCAGCCATGAAGAAGAATCCCTCGCCGTCATCCTCCGATATGCGGAAGAAGCGCGCACCGGGACCAATGCCTCTCACCAGCGCTGGATGCTGCGGCGCATGCAAGACATTATCCTGCCCCGTCAGACCGCACCCCCTCTCGGCACCCTGCGAAAAGAGGACTTCGACACGGTTTGCCGCGAGCTCAAGTCCAGCGGAATGATCAACCATGTCCCGGTTTTCGAGGAGTTCCATGTCGGAGCGTCGAACTAAGAGCTTTCACCCCACCCTGGCGTTCAAGCTGGGCTTGCTGGTCTTGGCGAGCACGGGCCTGGTGTTCTTTGTCGCCTTCGCCTACAACAACCACGTGGCGCGGCGGCTCATGTTGAAGAACGTCGAAGAAGCCACCCAACGGCTCGCCCAAAGCACGGTCGCGCGCATTTCCAGCCTCCTGCAGGGCGTCGAGCGCACGCCGATATTCATTGCCCAACAGCTCTCCAGGCCCGTGAAAGACACCAATCAGATCGTCCAAGTCTTGCGCGATATTCTGTTGTCCAATCCCCACATCCACAGCGCCGCCATCGCCTTTGAACCGGGCAAGTTCTCGCCCGGGCTTGAGTCGTTCGCTCCTCTGGTTTACCGCCAGAACAACCAATGGCAATATCGCGATCTCGCGCAAGGCCTGTACAATTACTCGGTTCAGGACTGGTACCTGATCCCCAAACAATTGGATCGCCCCCTCTGGAGTGAACCTTATTTTGATGATGGAGGAGCCAACGCGATGATGTGCGCCTTCTCAGTCCCGTTCTACCGGACACACGAAAACCGATCGGAATTCTGCGGTGTGGTCTCGGTCGCCCTTCAGTTGGAGCATATCGTCGAGCAGGTCTCCACGCTGTCACTCTATCGCTCCGGTTACGTCTACCTGATGTCCCAAAACGGCCAGCTCATCTCGCATCCCAATCTCTCGTGGGTGTTTAAAGAGAGCATTTTCAGCGTGGCCGAGCAGGATGGAAACGATCAATTGCGTCGAATCGGCCTGGCCATGGTGCGCGGACAGGAGGGCCTCGAACGATTCCAGTCCATCTTCACCCGCCGCATGAGCTGGATGTACTACGCCCCCGTGGCCTCCATCGGCTGGTCGGTGGGCATTGTGTTTCCCGAGGAGGAAATCCTGGCCGATTTGCGCGCCCTGAATCGCGATGTGCTGTGGATCGGAACGATCGGATTTGGCTTGCTGTTTTGCGTGGTCGTCCTGCTGTCGCGAGGCGTCACACGCCCCATCAGCTCGCTGGCCCGGCAAACCCACGAAATTGCCCGCGGCAACCTCGATGTTCCCCTCCCCCCGATCCGAACCCATGACGAAGTCGAGGAACTCTCGAGATCGTTCGAAAACATGCGCGTCGCCCTCAAGGAATACATTGCCAACCTGGCCGACACCACCGCCGCCAAAGAAAGGATCGAGAGCGAACTGAAGATCGCCCGCAACATCCAACGAAGCTTTCTCCCTAAACACTTCCCTCCGTTCCCCGACAAGACCGGTTTCGACCTTTTCGCCGATCTCCAACCCGCCAAGCAGGTCGGCGGAGATCTGTATGATTTCTTTCTGCTCGATCAACACCGGCTCTTCTTCTCGATCGGCGATGTCTCCGACAAGGGCGTGCCGGCGGCCCTCCTCATGGCCGTCACCAAAACCCTGATGAAAGGCGTGGCCGAACAGGATCTCTCCCCGTCCGAGGTGCTCGGCAAGGTGAACACCGAACTCGCCCTCGATAACGAGACCATGATGTTTGTCACCTTGTTCTGCGGGATCCTCGATTTCCGCACGGGCGAGCTGGTCTACTCGAATGCCGGGCATCTTCCACCGCTCTGGATTCGCAACCACTGCGAGGTTTCCTGGCTCGAGTTGCCCAAAGGCATGGTGCTGGGCGCCATGGAGGATAGCACATACGAGACCCGATCCATCCGGTTGCAGCCCGGAGATACCCTGGTGCTCTACACCGACGGCGTCACCGAAGCCATGAACGCCCAGGAGGCTCTCTACGGCGAAGAGCGGCTGCTCAGTTTGATCGAACTGCGCGGCGACGATTCCCCTCGGTCCCTGGTCGAAAACGTGTTTCGATCCGTGCATGAATACGCGGAAGGAACCCCTCAGTCCGACGATATCACAGTGCTGGTCCTGCACTTCAGCCCCGAACTCACCCCACGCCCGCGGAGCGGTTCCGCCCGGACCCCTTGCAGCTGAAGCCTGCGACGGCGCCAATCAGGAGCAGGGGATACTTCATTGCCGCTTCCCCCTGACTTCGGACCCCCAGGATACAACCTCTGGGGCACGGCTTGGCTACGGAAGCCCTTTCCAGTTCAAGGCTCCAACAACGAGCGAATGCACGCGTCCTAGGTGACTTCCTCCGCAAGCGCATCGATGGAAAAACCAGCCTTGCCCTCCGATCCGCGATGCGGGATGATTCCATCGAGTCCTGCAATTGACGCGAAACCTGATTTGGGATGCCTATGCATACAACCCGTCGTCGCTTCTTAAAAACTGCCGTAGTTGCCGGGATGGCCGCCGGCAGTTTTCCGTTCCTCAGAGCCGCCGAACCCAAGCCTTATAAAACCGTGCTGATTGGCGCCGGCTGGTGGGGCATGAATATCCTGGGCGAAGCCATCGCATCGCGAGCCTGCACCGTGGCCGGCCTGTGCGATGTCGATGATCGCATGCTCGATCCGGCCCTCGATAAGGTCAAACAACTGACCGGCAACCCGCCGGCGCGCTACAAGGATTTCCGAGAAATCCTGGAACGGGAGAAACCCGATATCGCGATCGTGGGGACACCGGACCATTGGCATCCGCTCATCACGATTGCCGCCGTCAAAGCCGGCGCTCATGTCTACGTCGAGAAACCCATCGGCCATACCTGCAAGGAAGGCCGGGCCATGGTCAATGCCGCCCGAAAATATGGACGCACCGTCCAGGTGGGAACCCATCGCCGGGTGTCGCCCCACAACGTCTCCGGACGCGAGTTCATTCGCTCGGGCAAGCTCGGCCGCCTCGGCATGATCCGCGCCTTTGTCCACTACGGCGGCGGCCCCGAAAAACCCCGGAAAAACAGCGAGCCCCCGAAAGGCTTGGATTGGGATATGTGGTGTGGACCGGCCCCGCTGCGGCCCTTCAACGGCGACCCGGATAATCCCTGGAGCGGCGGCATTCACCCCCGGGGTTTCCGAAGCTACCTCGATTACGCGAATGGCACCCTGGGCGATTGGGGGATTCATTGGATGGATCAGATCCTTTGGATCACCGATGCCCGCTGGCCACGCAAAATCTTTTCCACAGGCGGACGACCCATCAAGGGACCGCCTGTCCTGACAGCTGAGGAACAGACCAGCGACGCTCCCGATCATCAGGTGGCCACGTTCGAGTTTCCGGACTTCACGGTCTCCTGGGAGCACCGGCAGTTCTCAGGCAACAACGCGGAAAAAGGCGAGTCCGTCGGCTGTTATTTCTACGGCACGGAAGGGACCTTTCACATGGGCTGGAAAGATGGCTGGACTTTCTATCCCGCAGACGGCCGGAAACCGGTCATTCACGAGAAACCCCAGCTCCATGCGCCGGACGATCAGAATATCAAGGAACTGTGGGCGGATTTTCTGGAGGCCATTCGAACCGGGCGCCAGCCTGTCAGCGACATCGAAGCCGTGCATCGATCGACGAACGTCAGTCTGCTCGGGATGCTCTCCTATAAACTGGGACGCAGCCTGCATTGGGATGGCGACAAGGAACAGGTGTTGGACGACGCCGAAGCCAACCAGCTGCTGTCGCGGAAATATCGCTCGCCCTGGATCTATCCCGAAGCCACATGAAGGACTTCACGAGAGCCCCAGGCTGGATAGCGCCTGCCCTGGCGCTGGGAATCCTTGCGGTCTTCGGGGGGGTTGACCGAACGGTCGCCGACTCTCGAACGACCCTTTCGCTGGATGGCCCCTGGGAAATCGCCGAAGGTGACTTGGATCGGAAACCGGAGCGATTTGACCGGATAGTGCCGGTTCCAGGACTGGTGGACATGGCGCAACCGACCTTTGCCGGCGTAGGCGAAAGCAACCAGCTCCGGGAGGCCTTCTGGTACCGCAAACGGTTTCGCCTGGACGAAAAAGTCCCAGCGGTGGCCAGACTCAAGCTCCACAAGGCCATGTTCGGCGCCCAGGTTTTCCTGAATGGCGAGAAACTCGGAGAACACCTGCCCTGCTTCACACCGGCCTATTTCGACACGCGCCGGTCCTTGCGCGGACAGGGCGCCTATAACAACCTGATCATCCGGATCGGCGCTTCCCGCAACGACGTTCCATCCACCCTGCCGTCGGGATGGGATTTCGAGAAAAGCCGGTATATTCCCGGGCTGTTTGACTCGGTGGAGCTGATCCTGTCGGGATCTCCTCACCTCCTGAACGTTCAGGTGGCGCCAGACCTTGACCGCGAGGAAGTGCGGGTGCGCGCCCTCATCGCCAATGACGCCAAGCCGAAGAACCTCCGCTTGGAAGGCAAAGTCCGCGAAGCCCGATCCCGCCGAAACGCAGGCTCGGAAAAATCCCCTCCCGTCACCCTGGGGTCTGGTGAGGAACGCGCTGTGGAATGGCGAATTCCCCTCAAGGATTGCCATCGCTGGACGCCCGAAGATCCGTTCTTGTATGAACTGGAAATCAGCACCGGCGAGGACCAGCTGTTGACACGTTTCGGCATGCGCGAGTTTCGACTGGATCCGGCCACGGGCCGCGCCATGCTCAACGGCAAGCCCTACTTCCTCAGAGGCAGCAACGTCACCCTCTACCGGTTCTTCGAAGATGCCGCGCGGGGCGACCGGCCATGGCGCGAAGACTGGGTTCGGCGGTTGCATCGCGAGTTCAAGGGCATGCACTGGAATACGCTCCGCTACTGCATCGGTTTCCCGCCCGAGCTTTGGTATCGGATCGCCGATGAAGAGGGACTCCTGATCCAGGACGAGTTTCCGCTCTGGCAGCTGTCCCAATGGCCCACGGAACTGTCCTGGGAGGAACTCGCTCGCGAATATGCCGACTGGATGCAGGAACGCTGGAATCACCCCTGCGTGGTCATCTGGGACGCCCAGAATGAAACGGTCACTCCTGAAACCGGCAAGGCGATCCAGGCCGTGCGCTGGCAGGATTTGTCGCGCCGCCCCTGGGACAACGGTTGGGGCGCGCCGCAAATGCCCGATGATGTCTATGAATCCCACCCTTATCTGGCTTCGGATCCCGGCTTTCGCCTGCCTGATCTTCAAAGGCAAAATCCGATCCCCCAGGGACACCCCCATCCGAATTTGTCCCGCAATCCCATCCTTATCAATGAATATGGCTGGCTCTGGTTAAACCGGGATGGCGCGCCAACGACGTTAACCCGCGAGCTTTACAGAAACCTGCTGGGCGAACAGGCCACAGTCGACCAGCGTCGAAATCTGTCCGCGCGATATCTGGCGGCAAAGACCGAGTTCTGGAGGGCCCATCGCGCTTGCGCCGGCGTGCTCCACTTCTGCGGGCTCGGTTATTCCCGCGCTGATGGTCAGACCAGCGATCCTTTTGTAGACATCGAAAAGCTCGTTTGGGAGCCGCACTTCAGCCGATACGTTCGAGATGCCTTTGCGCCCGTCGGCGTGATGGTAGACGAATGGATGGAAGACCTTCCGCCAGGTCTGCCCCGCCAAACAAAGGTCATGCTCATCAACGATCTGACCGCCTCCTGGAATGGAACCGTGAGATTTCGCCTGCTTCAAAACAAAACCATCTTGCAGGAAAAAACTCAGGACATCGAACTCGTCGGTCTCGGTGACCGGACACTGACCTTTGACTGGTCCGTTCCCGCCGCCATCGGCCATTACCATCTGGAAGCCGCCCTGCTGCGGCCCGGCACCGCGCCCGTCTGCAGTCTGCGGGACTTCGACGTCCTCTCGCCAGCCCAACACCGCGCCCGCTACGGCTTGGCCGTGGACTGCCCCATCACCGCTTCCTCCGAAGCAATCAACAGCTCCGAATCGCGTGAGGCACGCCTCGCCATCGACGGACGCCGCGATACCCGCTGGGCATCGGCCCAAGTCCTGCCCGGCCACCCCGAACCCCCCCCCCTCAATGACGAGGCTTCGTTGAAAATCGACCTCGAACAGGAACAGGAGATCCGCCGAGTCGTGCTGCTCTGGGACAGCGCCTATGCCAAATCCTATGTGATCGAGATCTCCACAGACGGCGCCGAATGGCTCGAAGTCTATCGGACCGATTCGGGCGACGGACGCACCGACATCATCGAGTTCAACCCGCGCGCCGCCCGATGGATGCGTTTATTCTGCCGAAAACCAGCGTTTTCGACCGGCTACTCCTTGTGGGAACTGCAGGTTTATTAATCATGAACCGCTGTCCGCGTGAAAAACGATGTCGCCCGAAACCACTCAGATCCAATTCTCAACTTATGAAAATACGAAACACGTTGTGCCTTTGGTATGGATGGGGCCTGGCGGCCTGGTGGCTCTGCTCAGCATCAGCGCATGCTCAGCATCCTCCCCTCTTCACAGGTGTTGGGACTTTGACTAACCGTGAAGTGCTGCTGGAACTGATTGCAACGGCGGGCACCAACTGCACCATCGAGGCATCCGAAGACACCGCACGATGGGCTTCCCTCGTGACGTTGGCCTTTGCCTCGGGCATGAACCAATACACCGACTCGGCCGCTCCATTCCTCGACTCCCGGTCCTACCGAGCAAAACAAAGAGAAGAAACCAACGTCGTGACGGGCGACCATCTCACCACCACGGCGGGAGAATTGGTCATTCATCCGATCGACCACGCCTCATTTGTCATGGCCTGGAACAGCACTCAGGCCATTTACCTCGATCCAGTTGGCGGCGCGACCCGGTATCGAGGCATGCCTCGACCCTCACTCGTCTTCATTACGCATGACCACAGCGATCATCTGGACTTGCCCACCCTCAACGGCATCGGAGCCACTAACGCCCAACTGGTTGTCCCCCCTGCCGTCTACCAGAAACTCAGCCCCGCGCTGAAAGCCGTTGCCACCGTGATGACCAACGGTCAAACCACCGGGCTGGCCAGCCTGACAATTGAGGCCCTGCCTATGTACAACCTCAAGACAACCCACCACCAAAAAGGCGTCGGCAACGGCTACGTCCTGACCATCGGCGACAAACGGATCTATGTGGCAGGCGATACCGAAGACATCCCAGAAATGCGCGCCCTCCAATCCATTGATGTGGCGTTCATCCCCATGAACCTGCCGTACACGATGACACCCGCCCAGGCCGCCTCCGCCGTGCGCGAGTTTCGACCCCGCATCGTTTACCCCTACCACAGCCGGGGAACCGATGTCGGCCTGTTCAAACAACTCGTCGGCACTGATCTCGGCATCGAGGTGCGCCTCCGGAAATGGTACTAACCCGCCAGCAAATGACTCATCAGAACACCGCCGTCGACAAAGCCTCCTGGTCCCGGCGACAGTTTCTGGCATTAGTCATGGGGAGTGCGGGAGGCATGACCCTCGCGGGTTGCCAAACCGGCAATTTCAACAAGGTTGCCGCCGCAACCCGCTCGAGAGCGAAGACTCCTCAGTTGAGCATCGGGTTGCTGGCAGATTGTCAATACGCGCCCACCCCCACTCCCCCGGATGGTCAACGGCATTACCTGCATTCCCCCCAAAAACTGGCCCAGTGCGTCGCCGAAATGAATAGGATCCGTCCCCGTCTCATCGTTCACCTGGGCGACTTCATCGATCGGGGCTGGAATAGCCTCGATGTGGTGGATCCCATCTTCGCCCAGCTTCGCATGCCAAGATACCAGGTGTTGGGCAATCACGACTTCGACGTCGAACCCCAGAAGAAATCCCTCGTCCGCTCCAGGCTCGGCATGCCCGCTGACTATTACTCGTTCTTACGATCGCCTTGGCGGTTTGTTGTCCTGGACGGCACCCAGGTGGGCCTGCCGCGCCTCATTCAAGACACGCCGGAATACCAGGCAATGATCCACGAAATCGAGCGGATGCGTCCCACCGCCGCCAATCCCCAAGCCCTGCAGACCTGGAACGGCGCTTTGGGATCACCCCAAAGAACCTGGCTGGAACAACAACTCCAACACGCCCGACAACGCCGCCAGCGAGTCATTATCTTCTGCCATTTCCCCATCTTGCCCGTCGACGCCCATGTGCTGTGGGATCAGACCGAGGTGCTCCGGATTCTGGCATGCCACAAACATGTCGCCGCCTGGATCAACGGTCATAACCATCAAGGCGCTTATGCGCGCCACGGCGGAATCCACTGCCTTACCCTCAAGGGCATGGTCGATACAGCGGACAATGCCTTCGCCCTGATGAAATTGTTCCCCGACCGGCTGGAACTCGAAGGCTACGGAAGACAGGAATCCAGGATCCTCGGATTGACGTGAAAATGTCATCGGCCGAACCACGACTCCTGGCCACCCACCTTAAATTGCGCGACAAAAGAATTCGCAGCTACGCATTTTTTTGTCGCGACATAAGTCGTTGATATAACCGATTAGACGCGACTATTTCCCACTTTTGGGACTGCCGGATAGAAGTTGGAAGGGTTGGATTGCGAGGAGGAGCCACATCCAGTCTTGCATTTCAGGCAGTCTGGAACAGTATCCGACGGAAGGTGATCTATGGAAGTCATGCAGAAACCACAACGGTTGGGGTTATTGGCGGGGATTTTTTTAGCGGCGGGCTTGGTTATGGCGTCGATGGTGGTGACCCGGACCTGGTTGAGGATTGCCGAGGGACAGACGGTGTCCGTGACGGGCTTGGCGCGGCGCGCGATCCAATCGGATTTGATCGTATGGCGGGGAACTTTTGCCACGGAATCGGAGACTCTTTTGCGGGCCCAGGAAGTGCTCAAGGAACAGGCCGGGCAGGTATCGGCCTTTCTGAAAGCCCATGGCCTAACCAACTATCTGATGGCCCCGATTGGCATTAGCGAGATTTACGCCCGCCAGCGCCAGAATGATAACGAAGAAGCCAGCAGTCAAAAGGTGGTGGGCTATCGTTTAAGCCAGACGGTCGAGGTCCGATCGCCCGAGGTGGATCGGGTGCTACGAGTCATGCGGCAGACCTCGACGCTTGTGGAACAGGGCATTGCTTTTGTTTCGGCGCAACCCGAGTTTATCTACACTCGGGCCGGCGAGGCCAAGGTGGAAATGCTGGCCGAGGCGATTCAGGATGCCAAAGCCCGGGCGGAACAGATTGTGGGACCGGGCGGACGCAAGCTCGGCCCGTTGCGTTCAGCGAGGATGGGGGTGTTTCAGATAACGCCGGCCTATTCCACGGCGACAAGCTGGGAAGGAATCAATGACACCACCTCTCAGGAGAAGACGATGTCGGCAACAGTGACCGCCACCTTCTCGATGGAGTAGGCAGGATCGATCACTTGCCGATCTGGTCCAGTTCGTGCCATCGATCGTAGAGCCGGGTCACCTCGGCTCTTGCGGTTTCGAGCTCGGCAATAAGGCCTTTGGCTTCGCGGGAACGCGTGGCGTGAAACTGGGGATTGTTCAGAGTGGTCTCGATTTCATGCACGCGTTTTTCGGCGGCAAGGATTGAGGACTCCATGCCTTCGAGTTCGCAGCGTTCTTTGAAGGTCAATCGGCGGGGGCGGCTGGATTTGGGCTTGAGATTCTGGGGATCTAATGAGGGAGTTCGGTCCTGGTTGGCCCGGTTTGTTTTCCGGCGTTGTTCCCGCTCGAACCGCTTTTCCAGGTAGTAAGAGTAATTGCCCGGCTGCACGAACACTCCCCCGTTTTCGAAGGCCACGATTTGATCGCAGACACGATCAAGAAAATAGCGGTCATGGCTGACCACCAGGACGCTGCCGTCGAAGTCGGCCAAGGCCTCCTCGAGCATGCGCAGGCTGGGCAGGTCGAGATCATTGGTGGGTTCATCCAGGACGAGCACGTTGCCCCCGTGGCGCAAGACCTTGGCCATGATCAGCCGGGCGCGTTCTCCACCCGAGAGGCGGTCCACCCGCTCGGTTACCCGTTCGTCGGCAAAGAGAAAACGCCGCAGATAAGACCGGGTGCTGAGCCGTTGTTCGCCGAACAAGACTGTTTCGGCGCCGTCGGCCACCTCGGCTAGAACGGTGCGGCTGCCGTCCAGTTGCATGCGGGTTTGATCGATGTAATTAAAAACGACTTTGGTCCCGATCTTGATGGAGCCTTCATCCGGAGGACGCTGCCCCAGGCAGAGGCGCAGGAGCGTGGTTTTGCCCACGCCGTTGCGGCCCACGACGCCCGTGCACTGCGCCGGTTTCAGCGAGAGCTCGAGACCGCGGAAAAGCCAGCGTTCGGAGCCGTCTACCCCGACCTTCGCGCCGACATGGAGGAGATTCACAATGATGCTGCCCAGTTCGGGGGGGGGCGGAATGAGGAGGTCCATTTCCCGTTCTTCAGGCGGCGCTTCCAGACCCGAGACCTGGTAAAAGGATTCCAGCCGGTGACGGGGTTTTGATCGCTGGGCGCGCACCCCGGCGCGGACCCATTCGAGTTCTTCACGGAGAAACCGCTGCCGTCGTCGCTCCGATTGCTCGGCAATCTGCTGTCGAACGGCCTTTGATTCGAGGTAGGCGGTGTAATTCCCGGGGTGCGAGAAGCACTGGCCTCCGGCAAGCTCGAGGATCCGCGTGGCGATGACGTCAAGGAAATAACGGTCATGGGTGACGAAGATGACGGCCCCGGGAAACTCGAGGAGAAATGCCTCGAGCCAGCGGATGGATTCGGCATCCAGGTGGTTGGTGGGCTCATCCAGCAAGAGGAGATCGGGCTGGGCCGCCAGGGCCCGGCAAAGGGCCACACGACGTTTTTCGCCGCCGGAAAGCGGCCCCACCTGGGCCTCCAGCGGCGGCGCTGAAAGCGCTGTCGCCATCGCCTTGATGCGCGCCTGAAGATTCCAGCCGTCGGCCGCCTCAATCTTGTGGAGCAACTCTCCCATCTCCTGGTTGCTGGCCTGCCCAGACTCATAGCGGGCCCGCCAGCTCATCACGTCCATCACTCCTCCTTCGATATTTTCCAGGACCGTTTTGTGATCCTCCAGCTCAAACTCCTGGGGCACGTAGCCGATGCGAAGACCGCGCCGGCGCCACAGATTCCCCGCGTCGGCTTCGCCTTCTCCGGACAGAATCCGCAAAAGGCTCGTCTTCCCGCAACCATTGCGGCCGACCAATCCGACCTTTTCACCGGGGGCCACCATCAGAGTGACGCTGTTCAGCAATCGTTGATATCCATAGGCGAGGACAAGGTCGTTGGCGGTCAGCAGGACGGAGTTCGGGGCATTCATGAAACGGCGGCGGGCTGGCGATGGCTATGGATAAAACGACACATGTTGGACGACAGGATAAGGATTGGCATACCTCAGGTCGAGTCTATAGATCCGGATCGGGAGAGCCGCCAGCGCGTATTCATGAAGGGTTTTTCACAGTTTAGGCCGCTGGCGGGTGACAAAGGCCACGGCCATGGCCAGATTAT
>JAKLHY010000056.1 GCA_022709905.1 Verrucomicrobiota bacterium
AAAAACCAAACAGAAAAAGTAAATGACCATCACCCCTTGGCGAGTATCATGCCACGCCAGGGTTTTTCAGCGGAATCTATTGTTTACATATAATTGATCGAACATCGGTTTTCGGGGGTTCCTCCCGCTCCTGGCCGAGCCTTCGCCACATGTTTCTCACAAACCGCACCTTGGCCCCGTCCTTCGCAAGCACACGGCGAACCTTCGAACCGCCTGCGCCGCTGCTCCATATTTCATCCCTCCGGCAAACCGCACAATGTCCACCAACCGTTGCTGCCCATACCACACTGCCACGTAGATCGTCCCGTCCCGATTCCAATTGTCTCGACTCTCCACCATCTGTGTCCATCGCCTCCCCCGTAACACTTCCGCCGCCGCAACAATCTCCGGCCACCCGAGACGGCCGTTCGGTTAGATCTGATGTGTCAATAATACGGTTTTGACCCCTTTGCCTTCCACTCGCGGTGCAGGACAGAATAACGATTTGACGCGCAATTCATTTCGCAGTGTTGAACTGAGGCGACCGATGCCGCGGAATAAATTCCGCGCTTCGTTTCACAGAGGTTCTGTCTTGCAGCCGAACGGGTGCTGCGGAATCAATTCCGCGCTGCGGGCTGTGGCATCGATCCGGCTGTGCTAGTCCGAGGTGAGTTCCAGCTAACTCCCGGATCCAACAGTCGTTTTATTGGCCTGTGATCCGATAGAAGCGCTGCGATTGCCCGAGGCTGTCGCCGACCTGTTTCCGAGTGCCGTCCCCGGTTAAGGTAGTGAGGGTTTGCCAATCCGGAGCGCTGAGACTGCCGGTAACCTGAACCGTGTAACTCTTGCCGGCCACCGAGTCGAACTCGAACTGGATCCTGTCTTCGGCGCGCTGGACGTTGAGGATCGTGATGTCGGGCGTGACGATCGGAGCGTTGACATGGACCGCCAGCTCAAACACACCGAGAAAACCGCCGCTCGCTGTGCCGCCTTCGAGGCCAATCAATCGGATCCCATCGATCCCGGTCTGCGGCTCGTTCAAAACGAAGGTGGACTTGCCCAGAGTGGGCGCTCCGAAGTCGACCGCCGGCAAAGGATGACCGTTCATGGCCTGCATATAATCCGAGGTGGCGCTCACGGGCTGCCAGGACACGCCTTTATCAGTGGTCACTTGCACGGCAGGTTCCAATAGGTGCTCGGTGGCGGAAAGCGTGTTTCCACTTCCAGGGCCGATCCCATTGACACCAAACCAGCCGCCATCGAAGAAGATCGCCAGGCTCAACTCCAGCCGAACAATGGGATTGGTGGCTGGCTTGTCCCAAAGAACACCCACAAAACTAACGGTATCGGTTCCTCCGCCATTGTAAGTGTCCACGCGCGTGGTTGGAATCCCGTCATTGATGTTCGCCGCGCTTCCCGAGTTGAACACGGGGGTTTCGGGACCGCTGTCCAAGGCGGGTTGGGTGCCGAGGATTCCCGTGCCCTGCAAGGCGACATTGGTCGGGATGCTGGCCGCGGAATTGGGATTGCTTCCCTGATTGATTTCGGCTGGATCCGTAAAACCATCTCCATCGGTATCGGCCTTGGTGGGATCTGTTTTTGAAGTGTTCACCTCCTGTCCGTCGCTCAAGCCATCGCCGTCGGTATCGGCCTGTCGGGGATTGGTTTTGTTTTCGTTGACTTCGGCGCCGTCCTTCAAGCCATCGTTGTCGGAATCGGGATTTTGTGGATCGGTGTCCGCGTCGAACTCCTGTTTATTGGTCAGGCTGTCATTATCGGGATCCTCCGCGGCATCCTTCTTGCCGACCGTCAATCCGTGCTGACGTTCCCAGGCATCGTCGAGGCCGTCGCTGTCCGTATCGGTTGTGCTGGGGCCTTCGATATGCACGGCAAGCTCGAAGACGCCCAGAAACCCGCCGCTGGCCACACCGCCGTCGGTCCCGATGATCCGGATGCCGCTCATTCCGGTCAAGGGCTGGGTCAGCGTAAAGACCGCCTTGACGGAAGTCGGATTGGGATTCAGACCGCCCCCCACGCCATGCCCATTGAGGGCCGTCAGATAATCGGAGGTATGGGCGACGGTCGACCAGGCGCCACCGGGGGTTGATTGAACCTCGATTCTTGGCTCGACCAGGTGGGCGGCGGTCAGTTTTCCTCCCCCAGCTGGCCCCTGACCGTTGACTCCAAACCACCCTCCATCGTAGAAGGTGGCCAGGGTAAGTTCCAAGCGGACAATCCGGCCGGTCGGAGGTTGATCCCAGAGAATGCCGACAAAACTCACAAAACCGGGATTGCTCTCGTTGTAAGTGTCGACGCGCGTCGTGAGATTGCCGTCGTTAATATTCTCGGCAACTCCGACATGGTAGAGTTCGACTTCGGTCTCGGGGCCACTGTCGAGAGTATCCTTGGTGCCCATGAGCCCGTGGCCGAGCAAAGCCACATTGGTCGGAATGCTTGCCGGGCTCAAAGGATCGCTGCCCTGGGCCACCTCGACAGCGTCGGCATAACCATCGCCGTCGGTATCCGAAGCCAAAGGATCGGTATGAAGGGTGTTCACCTCGACGCCGTCGCTGAGGCCGTCCACATCGGAGTCGAGGGCGAACGGATCCGTGTGCGACTCGTTGATCTCGCGGCCGTCGCTCAGGCCATCCCCGTCCGTATCCGCCACATTGGGATTGGTATGGTGCGTGTTCACTTCGTCGCCGTCCTTCAAACCGTCCGCATCGGTATCCGCCTGTTTCGGATGGGTGCTGGCCGCATATTCATTGGCATTCGTGAGGCCGTCACTGTCGGCGTCGCCGGCGGCATCATTGACGCCCACGTTAAGGCCGTTCGCCTGTTCCCAGGAATCCGGCATGCCGTCCCCATCGGAATCCCCGGACAACTCAGCCTGGACTTCGAGTTCGAACACCCCCAGGAATCCATTCCCGTCGGCCGCGCCTCCGTTCTCCCCAATGATCCGTATCCCATCAATCTGGGTTGCGGCAGTCTGCAGGGTAAAGACCGCGGTGACGGAACTCGGATTTGGATTCTCGCCGCCGCCAATGCCGTGTCCATTCATGACGGTGAGGTAATCGGAGGTGTGCGCCACGGTGGTCCAGGTCACACCGCCATCGGTCGAGACTTGGAGGCTGGGTTCGATGAGGTGGGCGGAAACGAGCTGTCCGCCGGCTGCGGGCCCGACCCCCCTTGCGCCAAACCATCCGCCGTCCCAAAACGTGGCCAGAGTCAGGTTCAGCGCGGTGATTTTATCGAATCGTTTCGACGGCCAAACGATGCCCACAAAACTGAAGGCCTGTCCCTGGTCGGTGGTGCCGCCTCCAAACCAGTTATCGACGCGCGTGCCCGCGTCGTTGTCATTGATGTTTGCGGCCACGCCGGCGTTGTAGTGCGGGGCGCCGGCATCGCTGTCGACGGCATTGTTGACCCCGAGAATGCCAGTCCCGAGCGGGGCGATATTGTCAGCGGACACAACCGGCGCCATGAATGTCAGCAGACTGAGAACGATCAGCGTTTTAACAAAAGATGGAATTCGAAGGGGGGTGGTTCGGAGAGTCTTCATAATTAGCCGGGACTGTGGCTCGGAATTGCGTTGAAATCAATACCAAACATTGATCCCAAAACCGCGCATAAGATGCTTCGAAAAAATCGAACCGCGAATTAACACCCATGGACGCGAATCGAAGCGAAGGCATCCGACGGGCTAAATCCCAGACATTCCATCGATGCTCCCAACATTTCGGGACCTTCGTATTTGGCCTGCTATAATTGGCGTTGATTGGCGTCCATTCGCGGTTAAGTCGCTTTGTTTGCGGTTCAGGGCTGATGTCCCAGCGCATTCCACCCAGGCGAAAACTCTTCACAAAACTGGCAAGATCCACGATTGATCCGACAGGTTGATCGTGCTATGAAGAGGGTATGCGTTTTGCAGAGTTTGCCATTAATCCCTGGTATTTTTTCCCTCAAGTTCTTTTCTTTTGGACGGCGGCTATCCTGACGGCAGCCGATTCGTCTCCAGCGCCCGTCGCGTCCACCGTTTCGAGGATAACCCTCGATGCGCTGGTGGCGGACGTGCTGAAAAACAATCCGGAACTCGAGTTCTACCGCGCTGAAATCACGGCCGCTCGAGCCGGCCGAAAAACCGCCGCCCAATGGGAAAATCCGGAGGTCAGCGTCGAGGTCGGCGGCAAACGCGTCTGGGAACGCAATGGTCCTTCGTTGGGCGACGGTGTGGCATGGTCGGTTTCCGTGGCGCAACCGTTCGAGTTTCCCGGTCGGCTCGCCATCCGCAAGGCCATTGCCAATCGTCAGATCGATCTGGCAAAGCTTGGCCTGGAACAATTCGAGGCGGCGTTAGGGATGCGAGCGCGGTTGCTCGGCGGGGCTGTTGTCGCAGCCCAGGAAAGAGAGGCGGCAGCGCGCGAGGTCAGCCAGCGATTTCAGTCCTTGATCGAGGTCCTGGTCCAACGCGATCCCGCCGGGGTAACGCCGTTGCTTGACCAACGCATCATCGAGGCAGGCACGATCATCTTGCTCCGGCGCGCCAGCCAGGCGACGCGTGAGGCGCAGGCCGCGTTGATGGAGTTAAACGCCCTGCGAGGACGGCCGCCCGAAACGCCGCTGACCCTGACGGGAAGCCTGCCCTCTGTTTCCGTTCTCCCAACCGTGACGGCGCTCAACGACGTGGCCCGCACGAACAATTTTGAGGTTCGCTTGCGCCAGGTGGAACTGGTTCAACAAGGATTTCGTGTTCGCCTGGCCAAAAACGAGCGATACCCCCGGGTCAGCCTGGGCCCCTTTTACTCCCAGGAAGAGGCGAGCGATGAAGAACGGATCGTGGGGGTTGGATTGAGCATGCCGCTGCCCCTTTGGAACAGGAACAGCGGCAATATCGAAGCCTCGGAGGCGCGGTTGCAGCAGGCGGATGCCCTGCTGCGGCTCACTTGGCGGCAGGTGGAACGTCAGATCGCCGAACACGCCCTGGCCTTGCGAACTCAGATCGATGAGATGTCACGCTGGCGCGCCGACGCGGCCCAGCAGTTCCGCGAAGCCGCCGAATTAGCCGATCGGCATTACCGGCTGGGCGCGGTTCCTGTGACGACCTATGTGGAAATGCAGGTGCGCTATCTGGATGCGCTGGACACGTTGCTGGCCACCCGCGCCGAAGCCCTGGAACACCGCCAGCAACTGGAATTGCTCGTGGGCATGCCCCTGGAAAACATCCCTGCGACCTATGCTGCACCGTCTCATTGAAGCCTCGCTGCGCCAGCGGGTTTTTCTCCTGATTGTCGCCACGGTCTCCGTCTTTGTTGGCCTGTGGTCGGCCTACCACCTGCCCATCGATGCAGTCCCGGATATCACCAGTCCGCAGGTGCAGGTGAACACCGAGGTGCCGGCGCTGGCGCCCGAAGAATCCGAAAAAGCCGTCACGATTCCACTGGAAATGGAGCTCGCCGGAATCCAGGGAGTCGAGGAAATGCGTTCGCTGACCAAGTTCGGCCTGTCCCAGGTCACGCTGATTTTCAAAGAGAAGATGGATATCTACCGCGCGCGCCAACTTGTGGCCGAGCGGCTGCAATCCGCCGCCGACCGTCTTCCGCCCAACCTGACGCCCAAGCTCGCGCCCATCAGCACGGGATTGGGCGAGATCTTTTATTACACGCTCGCGTTTCGCGACGGGGCCACCAACCGCCCGCCCGATCGCATGGAAGAGTTGCGCGAACTGCGCGAAATCCACGAGTTCGTCGTCAAACCGATGCTCCGAACCACGCCGGGACTTGCGGAAATCAACTCCAGCGGCGGCTACGAGAAACAACTTGTCGTGCAGCCGCGTCCGGAGGACTTGCAGGCGGCGGGACTGACGTTCGCGGATTTGGCGGCCATCATTGGCGAGAACGTCGAAAATACAGGCGGCGGTGTCATTCATCGCGGACCGGACCAGTTGATCGTACGTTCCGTGGGGCGTGTCCGGACGGCGGAGGAAATTGCCGAGCTGCCCATTAAGTTCGCAAGCGGGATCAAGCCGTTGGTGGTCCGCGATGTTGCCGAAGTGGCCATCGGCTCGCGATTTCGAACCGGCGCCGCCACTGAGAACGGCGAGGAAACCATTCTGGGCACCGCCATGATGCTCGCAGGTGAGAATAGCCGTTTTGTGGCTCGCCGATTCCAGGAGCGCATCCGGGAGATTGCCGATCGGTTGCCTCCCGGCCTGGAGATCCGCACCCAATACGATCGCTCCGAACTGGTGGATCGCACGGTATCAACCGTGAAGAAAAACCTGTTCGAGGGCGCCATTCTGGTGGTGGTGGTCTTGTTGGGCATGCTGGGTAACTGGCGCGCCGCCCTCATCGTCTCAGCGGCGATTCCCTTGTCCTTCCTCTTTGCGCTGACGGGAATGCTGCGATGGAACATTTCCGGCAACCTCATGAGCTTGGGGGCGGTCGATTTCGGTCTGATCATCGATGGGGCGGTCGTGATGGTGGAAAACATCGTCCGCCAGCTCGGGGAACGGCAACATGCCCTGGGACGTCCCCTGACCGCGTCCGAGCGGATCCACACGGTCGGCGCGGCGAGCAAGCAAGTGGCCAATCCGATGTTCTTTGGCGTCCTCATCATCACAATTGTCTACGTGCCTATTCTGGCACTGACCGGCGTGGAGGGAAAAATGTTCCATCCCATGGCGATCACAGTGATGCTGGCCCTGGGCGGAGCGTTAGTGATGGCCCTGACTCTCATGCCGGTCTTCTGTTCCTACCTGCTCAGCGGTTCGGTGCGCGAAGGAGATAATTTGCTGGTGCGCGGCATCAAGAAGCTTTACGAGCCCAGTCTGAGGCTCGTGCTGGAAAAGCCGTGGTTGATCGGGGTGAGCACGGTCCTATGGGTTGCCTTTTCGGTATGGGCGTTCTTGCGATTGGGGGCCGAGTTCGTGCCAAAACTCGACGAGGGATCGCACACCGTGATGGTCTATCGCACCAACAGCATGAATCTGGAAACCTCGCTGGCGATGGAGATGGCGACCGAGAAGCTGCTGCTGACCATCCCCGAAGTGGAAAGGGTCTTCTGCCGTCTGGGGACCTCTGAGGTTGCCACCGATCCCATGCCCCCCAGCCAGAACGATCTCTACATTTTCTATCAACCGCGCCACCAATGGCGCCAAGTGGACGGACGCCCGATCACCAAAGTCGCCCTGGCGGCTATCCTCGAGGAGGAAATCCAAAAGAAATTTCCCGAACAATCGCTCCTCTTCGCACAACCGATTGAGATGCGGTTTAACGAACTACTGGAAGGTGTGCGGTCCGATCTATCGCTGAAAATCATCGGTTACGATTACGATGTTATGGAAGAGCTTGCTGCCCGAATCAAAAAGATCCTCGATTCGATCCCCGGGGCGAGCGAAGTCGAATTCGAGGCGCAAGGACGCGCCCCGGTGCTGGAGATCGTGGTAAACCGAGAGGCCCTGAAGCGGTATAGCCTTCATGCCGCCGCCCTGAACCAAACCATTGCCACCGCTTTGGCCGGACAAACCGTGGGCTTGGTCTACGAAGGCGATCGCCGATATGAAATCGTGGTCCGGCTCCAGGGCGACTTGCGGGATCGCCTGGACCAGATCCGGAAGCTCCCGGTCCGGGTGGGCGAATATGGCCTGGTATCGCTCGGCGAGGTGGCGGAGTTCAAGACGGTTTCGAGTGTGGATCCGATCGTGCGCGAGGACGGGCATCGTCGCGTGGCGCTCATGATCAACCTGCGAGGCCGCGATGTGGAAAGCTTCGTCAAGGAAGCCCAGCAAAAAATCGCCGAGCAGATCACCCTTCCTCAAGGCTACAGCCTGGAATTCGGCGGGCAGTTCAAGAACCTGCAAGAAGCCCGGCTCCGCCTGCTGGTCGTGGTGCCCGCGGCGTTGATTTTAATATTCCTGCTGATTTTTATGGCTTTCGGCAGCCTGCGGCAGGCCTTTCTGATCTACACCGGCATTCCGCTGGCCATCACCGGGGGAGTGCTGGCGCTCTGGGGACGTGGCATGCCCTTCAGCATTACCGCCGCCGTCGGTTTCATCGCCTTGAGCGGGGTTGCGGTGCTCAACGGTGTCGTCATGATCAGCTATTTCAACGAGCTCCGCGAAAAGGGCCGGTCGATGTGCCAAGCGGTCTTTGAAGGCGCGGTGACGCGTCTGCGGCCGGTTTTGATGACCGCCTTTGTCGCCAGCCTCGGATTTGTCCCCATGGCGGTGGCCACCGGCCCCGGAGCCGAAGTCCAGCGCCCGCTCGCCACTGTGGTCATCGGAGGCATCCTCAGTTCAACGTTCCTGACCCTTGTCCTGTTGCCGGTGCTTTACGCCTGGTTCGAGGGCGAGAAATGTCCGACGCCTCAAACAACCCCGCCATCGACGACTCCAGCCTCGCCAACGACAGTTTAAATCCCGTCCCGCGATGTTCCCTGTTCAAGGCAACTTCCGGAGCCTTTCGAGCCTACCCACAGGCGGCGCACAGGACGGGACTGATCTTTGGGCTGGCCGTGCCTCGCGGGGCGCGCCTGGCAATCCGGCCCTGCCACCCCATTACCGCTCATGAAGCCATCAACCGCTACGCATCATCGCATACAATGCCGGGCAATCCACCGCCGCTTCTGGGTTGGATTCCTTCTGGCCTCAATTTCAATCGGCCTCGGAATCCATCTCATCGCCCAACCCCCGCAAAATCTGCCTTCAGCCGGGATTCCTCCCCTGCCCCTGAATACCGCCGAGTCCATCATCGAGGCGTTCTTCGATCCGGAAGTCAGTGGTCTCTCCGAGTGGGCTGTGGAACGTGGGCAAGGTTGCGGATTTGTCATGGGACAGAACTGGGGCGCCGCCGATTTCCATTGGTCCGGCATGCCAAAATCGAACTTTGTCGCTCGCCTCTCGAGGCGATTCGACATGGATTGCGCACGTTTTGAAAAGCTGGTGTTGAGCGGAGCGTTGCCGCAACACTCGAGTCTCAAGATCACGGTGTTTACAGACCAGGGAGAACAGGCAAACACATTCCACGAAACCGGCGCCCAGGAATTCGTTCTGGATCTTCAGGGCGCCGCGCGCCTCTCCAAAATCACGCTGGAGCTTTTATCCCAAAACGAAGGCGCGGCCGCCGGCTGGCTCACTGCAATTAGTTTGGTCGACACCGATCAACTCGGGTTTCATCTGGACCAATTTGAACACTACGAGGCTTCCTGGCATAAATGGATCAGATCCCCCGACTACGAACCGGAGTTCAAACCGGCCATCGGTATCTTTCTTAAACCGGAGGACATCGAACGTTTGCGGAGCACCGCCTTGGACTATTACCGGAATCAGGCGGAAAATCTGAAGCAAGAGTACGCGCGAGTACCCCCGGAATCACGAATTCAGGAACTCGCCCGCCAAGAGGAAGACCGGCCCCTCTATCGCGAGGCCAGAGGCTACGCAAAGCAGCGGTTGGCGCGCGGGGGCGACCTTGCGCAGGCTGCTCTCATCACCCGAGATAAGGAACTCCTGCGGCTTGCGGCGCGGTGGGCCATGTCCCTCGCGGTCTGTCCCTCGTGGGGAAAGGAGCCCCTTCAACATGTCCCGGCCTGTCCCTGGGAAGTCCGAGCCTTCAATGAGTCCTACGCCAGTGAAGACATTGCAAAGATCATCGATCTGGCCGGAGAAATGTTCACCCAGGCCGGCCGGGATTATCTCCTGCGACGGCTGGGTCTGTATGCCACCAGCTGGATCACTTACATGACCTGGAAACATGAATACATTTTCGAGTGCAATCAACTGGCCTACTTCAACCAAGGCCGCGTCTGCGCGTATCTCGCGATGGAACCTTACATGCCCCGGGTCAAGAAATATCTGGAAATAGCCCTGGACGATATCCAGGACAGCTTCAAAGTGGTGCTCGAACCCGACGGAGGATACCTCGAAGGCCCAAGCTATTTTTGCGCCACGGCCCGGCGCCATTGCCAAACACTCGATTATTACGCTCGCGCGCGTGGATTGAACGTGCTGGGCATTATCCCGGAACAACTCAAAAAAACCGATGACTATGCCCAGGCAATCGCCTCCACCACCCGGTTCGATTACCTGCCGATCTGCGACTGTGACCAGGGTGCGAGCCTCGAGACGTGGCTCTGGCTGGCCCGAGTTGTGCCTAACAGCTACTGGGTAACCCTGGCGCGAAAAAGTTATGACAACAAACCCGCCCAGCTGCGTGATCCGCTCGAAAAAGAACTCTTCAATCAAATCCCCAAGAAAGGTCCCCCGCTCAAGCCCTTCGTCTTCCTGCCCGATACCGGTTATCTGGCGTCCCACCGCAAAATCAAGGATCAAGCGCTCAAGATCTTCATCATGGGAAACAAGGCCAACGCCGGACACACCCATGAAGACAAGGGGAGTTTCATCCTCGAATTTGCCGGACAGACTTTCGCCACCGACCTCGGTGTGGGAGAATACGATGATCCCCTTCATCAACTCTACAAGCATGCCCAACGTCACAACATGCTCTGCCCCACAGGAACCGAGGAACGCCCCGCCCCGCCCGGACGATTGCCTTTCGACGTAAAACCCACCGGTTCGGGAGATGAAACCAACTTCCATGCCGTCATCGACGCGACTCCGGGATGGAATCGCTATTACAAACGGTGGATCCGCGCGTGGGACTCTCCCGTCCCCCGTGAGCTCACGATCCGCGATGAATATGAGCTAAACCAGGGAGATGGCGTCGTTTTTTATTGGCAAACCGCCCTGCCCTTTGAAGTCAAACAAAGCACCGTCGTGATCCGGGGCGAGAAGGGCATCGCAGAAATCCATGCGCCGCCAGATACCACCATTGCCATTGATGAGATGCCGATGCAAGGCGGCACCAGCCAGAAACGCATTGGCATCCACAAGATGGGTGCGGCGGGCCGGCTGGAAATCAAGGTCACTCTCGAAACGCTCTGAGGAATTGACGGGCTTGAATAAAAGCTCAATGTCACCTTACGGACTATCCGTTGTTACCCAGTTCTCAGGCGTTCCGAGCATGGGATGATCGCAGATCGGGCGCGGCCTTAGAGCCTGTTTGAAAATTCCAAGGGGCGCTGTTTTCCCAGAAATGGCCGCATGGCGAAGCGCGACGAAGGAAAATATCCCTAGCGGATCTTTGACTGAGGAGCAACGAAGCCAGGGGGCTATTTCTGCGAAAAACCTTCGGGCGGCGGCTCTTTTGCCCGGGGCCAGCGTTGGCTTGGACCTTACAGCCCCCATCGGGTCCCAAAAGGTCGTAAAGAGCCGCCCAGCGGCCATGAAAACTAAACCTGAGTGAATCTCCCGCTTCGGTGGCCTGCCACAAAACGGGCAGTTGTCTGGCAAAATTCCGCGCAAGAGCGTTTGTGGTTCGATCCAACTTCCACCAGCTGCCGATCAAGAAATCCCGGCTCAGCAGGATCATCATCGCGTTTTCGTGATTGTCCGGTGTGAAAGGCTCGGGTAACGCATGGGCTCCGGGTTGTCCCAGGTTTTCCATCCGCTCGAAGGCGCGAGCCAGGGCTTCGGTATAGAGCCGATGCCCCGTCTCGGCAAAAGGATGGCAACCGTCCGGCGCGAAGGCCTTGCGGGCAGGGAAGCCCCGGTCCGGATCCGCGGGCACATCCGGCTTCGGTGATTTGAAGATCCATTCGCCCACCCGGATCCGACGCGCGGCTTCCATCGCCAGATGAATCGATGGAATCCCGTAGTGATCCGCAATATGTTCCATGGCGGAGGCGGAACGCGGAAACCGGCCGGCGGCGAGATCGTTCGTCATGCCTTCGTGCATCGTGTAAACGAAGCAGATCTCGGTCGCGGCATCCGCCTTCCAGATCTGGCGGACAACACCCTCCATGCAACGGTAGATCTGTGAGGGCGGAGCACCGCCATCGTTTACGGCGAACTCGACAAAGACCGGATCACGCCGCCCGTCCTGATTGTTCCAGCAGTCGTGGGTAAATCAGGCCGTAAATCGTCGGCGCAATGAAACCGATCAGCGGCAGCACGAAACAAATCGCCATACTGTGATACGCATCGGCCAGCCAGCCCATGAAGGGCGGCGCTATCGCGCCTCCCACAATCGACATGATCTGGAAAGAAGCGGCCAGCTTGGTCTGGCTGCCAAGGTTGCGCAGACTCATGGCGAAGATGAAGGGGAACATGATCGACATGAACAGCCAGCAAAACGGCAGGATCATCCAGGACACGTGCTTGATGTTTGCCATGACCAGCAGAATGATGATCGTGTTCGCTATTCCATACAGGGAAAGCAACAGGTTCGGTTTGACGAACCGGGTGATGAGCGCCCCGCTGAAACGGCCGATGGCATAGAGCACCATGGCGATCGTCACCACGTAGGCGGCGGTGGCCTCAGGCTTGGCCGCGCCCGTAATCGAACCGTACCAGGCAAACAGCGGCGCCGTCACCGTGGCCCCGGAAGCGTCCTTGACCATGGCGTTCTCCAAAATGTAGTTGACCGCAAACGCGTTCACTCCCACCTGCGCGGCAATGTAAAGAAACTGGGTGACAATCCCCCAGACAAAATGGGGTTGACGAACCAGGGGCGCCTTATGGACGGAGCCGTCATCCGCCGACTTCTGGTTTTCGTCCTGTGCGTCAATGTCCGGCAGCTTGACAAACGAGAAAACGCCAAACACCACCAGGACCACACAGCCCAAAACAACATAAGGAATGAGGAGCGAGTGAAAATTCGCCTCCGCCCCCGCCTCCTGGTGGCTGCCAAAAATGAACGCGCCTCCCACCGTCGGAGCAATGATGTAGGCGACCGAATTGAAGGCCTGCGCCGTCGACAGCCGTCCGGCCGCGCCGTCCTTGGGCCCCAAGACCGTCACGTAAGGATTGGCGGCCGTCTCGATGCAGGCCAGGCCGCTCGATAGCACAAACAGGGCGAGCAGAAAAGCCCAGAAGGCCTTGAACCATAGGCCCGCCGGGATAAATAAGAAGGCCCCCACGGCCAGCACCAGTAATCCCAGCAAAATGCCCCGCTGATAACCAATCCGCCGGATCAGCAGGGCGGAAGGCAGCGCCATTAAAAAATAGGCGCCAAAGACGGACGTTTGGATGAAACCCGATTGCGTTTTGCTGACATGAAGGATGTCTTGAAAGTGCTTGTTTAACACGTCCAGCATCGCATGACAAAATCCCCAGATGAAAAACAACGTGGCCACCATGAGGAAGGGAAACAAGAGCGCATTCCGTGTCGGCTTCATCATTATCTCTTTCTTCTTAGTTGCCCGACCGGGTTATTGCAGGCAAGGAGTCTTCCCATTCACTTTCCCTCACCGGGGTCTTGCGAACCGGAGATGGGCCAGTCGAAAACTCAGCTTCGTGACTGCATCGGGCCCGGCTAGTAAAGCATCCTGACGATTTTTACGCAATGAATGGTTCGAACCAGCCTGAGCCGCGGACAATAAAGACCGGTAATGGACTGCCAGGATCGCGATTCTTGCTGTCCAATTGGCCGACCCCACGATATTTTGAAGCCATCAACCATTTTTTGGACCATGAATACACGAACAAAACCGAGTCTTCAGTCCCTGCGAGCCGGTGTGATCGGCACCGGATTTATCGGGCCGGTTCACGTCGAGGCCCTTCGACGTCTGGGTATCCCGGTGACAGCGATCTGCGACGTGGGGAACCTGGCGCAAGCCGCGGCCGAAAAACTGGCTATCCCGCAGGCGTTCGCCGATTACCGCAAGCTGCTGGCGAGCCCCGAGGTCGATGTCGTCCACATAACCACCCCGAACCGGTTTCACTGTGAGATGTCCCTGGCGACCTTGCGGGCGGGTAAGCATGTCGTCTGCGAGAAACCGCTGGCCATGAACACCCGCGAAACCGCCCTAATTGTCAAAACCGCACGCGCTGCCGGAAAGGTGTTTGCGGTGAATTACAACGTTCGCTTTTATCCGGCTGTGCTCCAACTGCGCCGCCAGATCGCCAGCGGCGACTTGGGCGATGTCATCCATGTCAACGGCTCGTACTTCCAGGATTGGTTGTTCAAAGACACCGATTATAATTGGCGTCTGCTCCCCGGCGAAGGGGGAAAACTCCGGGCGGTGGCCGATATTGGAACCCATTGGATGGACACGGTTTCGTTCATCCTGGGCGCCAGGATTTTGTCGGTTTTTGCCGACCTGGCCACCTGGCACAAGAACCGGCGCAGGCCCCTGGGCGAGGTCCAGACCTTCGCCAAGGCCGATGCTCGGATGAAATACGCCACTTACAAGGTGCAAACCGACGATTTTGCCAGCGTCTTGCTCCGTTTCGCCAATGGATCGCGCGGCAACCTGGCCGTGTCGCAGGTGGCCGCTGGACGCAAGAACTGCATTCGCATCGAAATCTACGGTTCGAAAAAATCGGCCTGGTGGTGTTCCGAAAATCCCGAGATGCTGCATTTGGGGCATCGCGACGGCGCCAACGAGGTGGCGGTGCGCGCCACGCCGGCGTTTGGCGATGGCGCCGCGGGTTTCGTGGATTACCCGCCGGGCCACGTCGAAGGATTTCCGGACACCTTCAAAATGAATTTCCGCGCAATCTATTCAGCCATTGCCGGGACCGGACAGGAGCGGCAGCTCTTTGCCAGCGTCCAGGACGGCCACCAGGAAGTCGCCGTGTGCGAGGCGATCATCAAGAGCCACCACACGAAACAATGGACCAAAATCGGAGCCTAGCCCATCCCATGAAATACACCTACGAAGAACTCGCCAAGATGATCGATCACTCCCTGCTCCACCCGACAATGACCGACCGAGACCTGGAGGAGGGTTGCACGCTCGCGGCAAAATACGGCGTCGCCTCGGTGTGTATCAAGCCTTACGCCGTAAAGCGCGCCGCCGAACTGCTCCAAGGCAGCGGTGTGCTCGTCGGCGCGGTCATCGGATTCCCGCATGGGAATTCCTGCACTGAATCCAAGCGTTACGAAACCGAACTGGCCTGCCGCGACGGCGCCGTCGAGATCGATATGGTCATCAATATCGGCAAAGCCCTCTCGGGAGATTGGGAATACGTCGAGCGGGATGTCAAAGCCGTCTGCGACGAAGCCCATCAACACCAGGCGAAAGTGAAGGTCATCCTCGAGAACGACTACCTGGCCCAGGGCGGCGCCGGTCTCACAAGCGACGAGATCAAAATCAAGCTCTGTCAGATCTGCGAGAGCGCGGGGGCCGATTGGGTGAAAACGTCGACCGGTTACGGCTTTGTCAAACAATCCGATGGCACTTACGCCTACAAAGGCGCCACGGAACACGACCTCGGCCTTATGCGCGCCAGCGTGTCGGCCAAGGTCCAGGTCAAAGCGGCAGGAGGTGTCCGCGATCTCGATGGCCTGATCAAGGTGCGAGACCTCGGAGGTTCCCGCTGCGGAGCAACCGCCACCGCGGCGATGCTCGATGAATACCGTCGGCGCGAGGCCGCCCCGATCCCGGGTTCCGAACAACAAAACCGGACGGGCAGCCTGGGTTCGGGAGGATATTGATCCCCCGTTTCAAGGTCCACAGCCGCATCAAATAAATGCTTTTCATTATCGCGGGATTTCGCATGCTCATCGTCAATCATTATGAAACACGCATCGCCGCTTAGGGTCCGTGCAAAAATAACTTCCGATTTTGGCGGGAGCGCCGCCGGGTCAGATGCTAGGCGCGTGGGCGGGAGTGTATCCTCGGTGATACTCGACCGTCCACGCAACAACGCAGATGACCCGGCGGCGCCCCGCCCCGGAGGGCTGCGAGGCTTTGGCTCGCGGACTTCGTTACTCCTCGGTCAGAGACCGCTGCGGGTATCTTCCCTCGTCGAGCCTCGCCAGCCAGCCAAATCCTCAGCAGCAAAATCGGAATTTATTTTTGCACGGACCCTTAATCGCCGGAAGTTTCTCTCTCGCACGAGCACCGCCTTGGGAACAATCCTGGCGGCGCCCGCCTTGATCCCGGCATCCGCTATCGGAGGCAACGGGATCCTGCCCCCCAGCGAACGCGTCAACATGGGATTCATCGGCCTGGGCGGCCAGGGCACCGGTCATCTGCTGGGAGGAGCCTGGACTTACGTGACCGGCGGTTATATCGCCCGCAAAGACGTGCAGGTGCTCGCCGTTTGCGACGTGCGCAAGGAACGTCGCGAATACGCGGGAACACGGTGCAACCAGATATACGCCGAAAAATTCGGCCAGACGGGCTATAGCGGTGTTCAAACCTATAACGATTTCCGTGAAGTCCTCGCCCGGCCCGATATCGAGGCGGTCCTGTTGGCCCTGCCCTATCATTGGGCCGCCCCGATGGCTACGATGGCTGCGCGCGCCGGCAAGGATGTCTATTGCGAAAAACCGATCGCCATCACCGTTCGCGAAGGGCTTCACCTGGTGGACACGTTTCGACGTTATGCCCGAGTTTACCAGGCAGGCACTCAGCAACGGTCTGAATATGGCGGCAAGTTCCGCCAGGCCTGCGAATGGGTCCGCAACGGCCGCATCGGCCAACTCAAGGAGGTCTACGCTTATCGCCAGCCAGGCGCGTTCTATCCCGCTCGCTGGACCTCGAATGACAGCCAGCCCGTGCCAGCCGGCCTGGACTGGGATCTCTGGCTGGGGCCCCATCCCTGGCGCCCATTTGCGGGCGAAGCCGGCCATGCCCTGAGCGGTTGTTTTGTCGGAGATGTCAATTGGAGTCCGCACCACTATGACATCATTCAGTGGACCGTGAATCCCGATCCAACCGCCCTGGTCGAAATCCAATATGAGCCGAGCATGGATCGATCCGCGGGAGCAGCTCATCCCGCGGGAGCCGCCGGTCGTCCGGAAGATGGCCAGGTGCACTACCATTACTCCAACGGCGTGGTTGTCCACTCCATGCCTTATCCCAACGAACCGGTGGGCAACGATGGGGGCGCTTGCTTCGTCGGCACCGAAGGACGGATCGCGGTAGACCGCGCCAGCATTGCCTCCTACCCGACCAACATCCTCAAGGCCCCGCTGCGCCCCAATGACACCCGGGTTGAACACGTCAGCGGTCACTCGGGCAATTTTCTGGACTGTGTCCGCAGCCGACGGCAGACGATCTGTCATCCCGAGACAGCGGTCCGCACCATCCATGCCATTTTGACGGGCGGAATTGCGATGGCGTTGCGGCGAACGCTTCGATGGAACCCCGTGAAGGCGGAATTCGTCGGAGACGAACAAGCCAATCGACTCCTTTCCTACACGCCTCGTCCGCCATGGATCCTTTAACCTGAACTGAAGACTCCGATTTCTACCGATTCAAAAGGCCCGATGAACACAACACTCATGAACCGTTTTCTGGTTGCCATCGCGCTCGGCTTGCTGGCGGTCTTTGCGCGCGCAGACGAAGAACAAGATTTAATCGCCATCCTCCAGTCCTCGGCGGATATCCCCCAAAAATGCGCCGCGTGCCAGCGCCTGCGAGTCGTTGGAACCGGAGAATCAGTGCCGGCACTGGCCCCGCTCTTGCTTCAAGAGGGAACCGCCCACGCCGCGCGGTATGCGCTCGAAGGCATGCCCTCCCGGGAGGCGGGCGACGCGTTGCGCGAGGCCCTGGAAAAAGCAACGGGCCCGATCAGGATCGGACTCGTGGACTCGCTCGGTTGGCGCCATGATACGCATGCGGTCTCACGACTTTCCCCCTTGCTGCAAAACGAAGATGCGGCGCTGGCCTCCGCTGCGGCCGCCGCGCTGGGCAGGATTGGAAGTGAGGATTCGAGAATGGCCTTGTTGCGCGCACGCGACCAGGTTCCACCGCCAGTGCAGTCCGGGATCTTGAACGGCTTGCTCCTTTGCGCTGAGCAATTGTTGTCTGCCAACAAGGCCAAGGACGCGGCAACCCTTTACGGGGCGTTGCATGATCCGAAATACGCGCCAGCCATCCGAGCCGCCGCGTGGCGCGGGCTGGTTCGGGCGGATGCCGATTCGCGCGTCAATCTGATCCTCGCCGCGCTTTCCGGACAGGACCAGCCAATACGCGACGCCGCCCTCAAGGTCGTGCGTGAACTCAAAGACCCAAAGGTCATCCAGGCCTGCCAATCGCAATGGAAAGCGCTGCCGGAAGCGGCACAACTCGCCGTCCTGGACGCCCAGATCGCGCTGGGCACAGAAGGCCTTTCCACAATCCGAACAGCCACCGAAAGCGCATACTCCAGCGTCCGCGTGGCCGCCTGGCAGGCCCTGGGCGACGCGGGGACCACCGCCGATATCCCCGGCTTGGTCACAGCAGCCGCCGGCACCCAAACCGAGGAACGAAATGCCGCTCGCGACGCGCTTTCGCGCCTGCGGGGAACCGGAGCTTCCGAAGCGATGCTGGCTCATCTCGACAATGCCGCGCCTGCGGAGAAGGTTGAGTTGCTGCGGGCGCTGGGTGAACGGGGCGATGCCTCAGCGGCTGATGTTCTCGTGAAAAATGCGATCGCTGGTCCGGATCCGGTTCGTCTTGCAGCCCTCGAATCGCTCAGGATCCTGGCGATCCCGGACACGCTTCAACCGCTCCTGGACTTGGCGTCCGAGTCCCAATCGGATTCTGAACGTGATCCTATCCTGAGAGCGCTCTATGCCGTATGCCAGGCGAGCCGGGATCAGGAAAAGACTGGCCTTGTCGTCCTGGAAAGCCTCAACCGTTACTCAGCCGCGGGCCGTCGGCAGGTCTTGCCATTGCTGGCTGAGCTGGCGACACCTGCCGCTCTAAATGCAGCTCAAACCGCGGCACGCGACACTCATCCGGCTCTCGCCCGCGAAGCCATCCGCGTTCTCGCCCTATGGCCCAATCCATCCCCCGCGCCATTCCTGATCGAGTTCTCCCGCGCGAGCAATGATCCCACCTTGCAGACCCTCGCCCTCCGGGGAGGAATTGAAGTCGCCGGCCAGGAGGCCGATCCAGCCAAACGCCTGCTCCTGTTGAAACAAGCCATGGCCGCCGCCAAACGCTCGGATGAAAAGAAACAAGCGCTCGGTCAGATGGGCCAGACCCCGCTGCCCGAGGCCCTAGAAATCGTGTTGACGACCTTGACCGACGCCAGCCTCGCGAATGAGGCAGGACTCGCCGCCGTCAGCATTGCCGAGAAAATCGCCGAAGCGAATCCGAAACTCGCAGCGGATGCCGCAACTCAGGTGCTAGCCAAGTGCAAAACAGCAGACATCGTCAAAAGGGCCTGGGCCCTTCGCGGAAAAACAAAAGGCGCCGGTCCGTTCATCCAAGACTGGCTCGTCTGCGGTCCCTACCGCCAGGCAGGCGCCAACGATGCCATGGCCCTCTTCAACATTGTTTTTGAACCGGAAAAATCCGCGGATGCCGTCTCTTGGAAACCGGCGCCTCGGACCGATATGATCAATCTATCGGAATTCTTTCCCGACCAGGCTGGATGTGCGGCTTACCTTAAAACAACCCTCATGGCTCGGGAGGATGCCGATGCTGTCCTGCTTTTAGGCAGCGATGACGGCGTAAAAGCCTGGATGAATCGAACCCTTATCCATGCCAACAATGTCGATCGCGGCGCGATAGCCGATCAGGATATGGCGCCGGTCAAGCTTAAGAAAGGTCCCAACGAACTCATGCTCAAGATCACCCAGGGCGGTGGCGGCTGGGCGGCGTGCGCCCGAATTGTCGGGACCGACGGCCTGCCGATCGCGGGCCTCCAGGTTCAAGCGCAGCCCTGAGCCTTCGCAAACGGCCATTTCACGAATTGGACAATTTTTTGTTGCAGGTGCAACATAGGTTTGTCCGATCGGTTCCTGGTTTAAACATCCAGAACCTACTTCATCCGATTGAAGGATTGCTGGAGGATCTGCCAGTCTTGTAGGCCGGCGTATTTCTCCCGCGCTCGAGCGTTGAGCTGGGCTTCAAGGGCATTTTTTGTGGGCCGCTTCACCTGATAGAAAATGCCGAAGTGGCCAGGGAACGGGGCTGAGGCCAGCCGGTAAGCCGCCAGTTCGTCGGTGACGTCATGGTCCGGGGGGACCAGGTTAAATGCGCCGCCTTTGCGCGGGTTGGCGGCATCGAAGGCTCCCGGATAGAATTCAACGCACTCACTCAGGCACTCGATGACGCTGAAGCCGTCGTGGTCCATGGCGGCCTCCATCATCTGGAGGAGGTGATTGGGATTCGTGTGGCTGGTGCGGGCGACGAAGGTGGCGCCGGCGGCAATCACCTGTTTGACCGGATTAATGGGCTGGTCAATGGCTCCCAGGGTGTCCGTCTTGCTTTTATAACCGATCGGTGAGGTTGGCGAGGTTTGCTTCTTGGTCAGGCCATAGACGAAATTGTCCATGATGACCACGGTCAGTTTGATGTTTTTCCGGGCGGCATGCGTGATGTGATTGCCTCCAATCGAGAAAATATCGCCGTCGCCCCCGAAGACAAAAACATGCAGGTCCGGTCGTGACAGCGAAATCCCGCAGGCAAATGGTATCGAACGGCCGTGGATGAAATGAGCGCCATGGGCTTGAACGAAATATGGAAACCGGCTGGAACAACCGATGCCGCTGACGCTGACGAGCCGTTCCTGGTCCAACTGACGTTTTTCGACTAGCTTGAGGTAGATGGCAAGAACTGAAAAATCGCCGCAACCAGGGCACCACGTGGGATGCTCGGATGCGAGCTCCTTTTTATTCAGGGGTCTGCGCTGGATCTGAACAGGCCCGGCGACTGAACTCGCGGGAATTGCCGATGAAGGTTCATTGACGACTGTGCTCATAAAAAAACTTCGAGTTAATGACTGGAGCTGGAGGGAATCAGCTGGCGCCTGACCATTTCGACGATTTCGCGCACCTTGAAAGTCAATCCATCGGTTTTATTGACGCCTTGGATGTTTGGGCGTCCAAACCGGGCCCGCAGCAAACCCGCCAGCTGTCCATATCGATACAACCCTTGATCGTTGAGTTCGACCACCAGGATCCGCTCGAAGCGGTCAAAGATCTCCTCCAAGCCTTCGGCCAGGGGATTAATGTATCGGATGTGAAGGGCGGACCAGAATTCGCCCTGGGTTCGCGCCAGGTCGACAGCTTCCTGGATGGGCCCGCGGGAAGACCCCCAGCCGACCAGAAGGACTTTGCCTTTTTCAGGGCCATAGACGACCGGGGACGGCAATCGCCTGGCCAGGGCCTGCAGCTTGCGCCGTCTCTTGGCTGACATATCGGCGTGCAACTTGGGCACGCCGGATGGATGCCCATATTCATCATGCTCCAGACCTGTCGCCACGGGATATTTGCCGTCTTGGATCCACACGCCCGGCGGCACGTGGCGGGTGATCCCATCGGGTGCCGCGAGGTCGTAGGGCTTATGCGAGGCCACCGGACTGAGATCCGGAGAAATATCCTGGCATAGTTTTTCCAAATCCGGTTCCTCGAACGCCTCGATGCGAGTCGCAATCGACTGGTCCGTGAGCAGAATGACGGGACAACTGTATTCCCGGGCCAAATTGACGGCCTCGATCGCGGTATCAAACGCATCCTTCACACTGCATGGCGCCAGCACAATCCGGGGCGCATCGCCGTGGCTTCCAAAGACAGCCAGATTCAAGTCCGATTGCTCCACCTGTGTGGGAAGCCCCGTTGAAGGCCCACCCCGCTGGACATCAATGACGACCAAAGGCATTTCCGCCATGACCCCCCAACCCAATGCCTCCATCTTGAGCGACAAACCGGGACCGCTCGTTCCGGTCACCGCCACGCGTCCGCTGTAACTCGATCCCAAGGCCATGCAAATCGAGGCGATCTCATCCTCGCACTGCACATAAGTTCCGCCATACTTCGGCAGCTCCCGCCGTAATAACTCCATGATGTCCGACCACGGTGTGATCGGATACGCGGTTCCAAATCGCACACCGGCCGCAATCAAGCCATAGGCGACCGCTTCGTTGCCGTTCATGACCACCTGTCGTTTCTGCCGGCTTGCGCTGTCCAAGAACCGATAGGTCTCGATCACCTTCTCGAGGGAGTACTGGTGGCCTGCCTCAAAAGCTGCGATGGCGTTCTCAACAATAGCCGCGTCGCGCCCGGCGAAACGTTCACGAATCAAACCCTCGAGCTTCTCGAGATTCAGGTCGTACATCTTCGCCAACAAACCCAGCACAAAGAGGTTCTTCCCCTTTTCCCGGCCCGTTCCTCCAATGGCCTCCACCGTGAGCGAGGAAATGGGAATTCCGATGTGGTGATACTTCGGTTCCCATTCGGGCTTGAAAACGACATGATCCGTATCGCAAAGAACAATCCCGCCTTGCTTCAGGGAGTGAATGTGGCTTTCATAGGAATGCTGGTAGAAAGCGACCAGAAGATCCGCCTCGTCTCCCGCGCTCAGAACCTCGCCTGAGCTCATCCGCACCTGGAAAATGGAGGGACCGCCGGAAATCGTAGAAGGAATGGTCATGAACGTCATGACCTCCTGTTCACTGCGTCCGGCCAGTCGAGCCAGAAATCCGCCAATCGCCTGAATGCCATCCTGGGAATTGCCGGCGATTCGGATCACGACATCGGAAACCTGACGGGGGCCGGCCGGCGAGCGGGTCGCGACCTCCTGCGACAACATATTACTCATGTGAACAATATAAATAAATAAAACTGATTGTTGTTCGAAAAGAGCCCTGGATTTCAGGTTCGGTTCTGTGGCTCTTCGAATTAACAGAATCAAGCTACCACCGAAGCCGGACCTGTCAAATGGGAGGGCAGGTTCGGCATCGCTTTGGTTGTAAGCAGGTTGGGGCGTTTGGTCAGGTGTTCGACCGGGCAAAGTGGAGGAGGCCCTCGAGGACCCCGAGGCCATGGGAGGCGCGGCTGACATAGCCGTTCTGTTTTCGGACATGGTGTTTAACCTCTTCGACGGCATTAGCGGTTGTCATCAGGCAGCCGGCATAGGCATAAGAAAGCATGGGAATGTCATTGAGGTGATCCCCGGCGGCGAGGATGGACTTTCGTTCCACGCCGAGGAGGCGGGCGATTTCGGCGAGAGCGGTTCCCTTGTTGAACTCGACGTGACAGAAGCGGGCGTAGATATCATTGCGCATGATGGCCAGACCGTCGATCTCCCGGCAGATCTTTTCGAGGTATTCCATAATGCGATCCGCGTCCTGGTTGTTGGCGGCGACGAGGCAAAAGGGGGAGTAAGCGTCTTCAAAAACGGTGGCCTGGAAACGGGCGGAGATCCAGCGCATGATCTCGGGGAGGCGGGGGCGAACGCGGGCGAACAGCTCCTGGTGGACATTGCGGCAGCGGCGGTTCCAGGATTCGACGCTATCGAGTCCGTGTCCATTGCGCCGATAGACTTCGCGTTCCACGACCACGACGAAATCGGGGTTTACTTTGAGCTGAGCGGCGGCAAGAGCGGTAGTGAGGGAGGGCAGATCGCGGCCGGTATTAATGATCCAGGAGATGCCACGCGATTGGAGGTCGAGAAGAAAGTCCTGCAATTCAACCGGAACTGGCGGTTGGGTGCGATCATCATGCAGGGTCCCGTCAAAGTCAGTCGATATCAGTTTCAAGCTCACCCGGACATCATCCACACAAAGGGGTGTGTTCGGCAAGAGCGGAGCGATCGGGAGGGAGTTATTGCCCGGACCGTGAGATCTGGCACGTTCTGCCAAAAGCCGTTTTGTCGGGGCACGATGTTTTACCGGAACTCCAGGCTGGCAAGCCCGGGGGATTTGACGTCAGAATGGTTGTCATGAGACGGCGTCTTATCGAGGTTTGGCTGGCTGCCGGGCTGGGATTCATTTGGGCCACAGCCGAGGCGGCGACGTTGATCGCGCCCCAATCGACGTGGCACTATCAAAAGGGGATCCATGAAGCCTCGGAGCCGGTGGGGAACTGGCGCCTGACATCGTTTGATGATGCGAGTTGGTTGGTGGGGGCCGCGCCGTTTCATTACGGAGAGAATCTGGCGGGCGGCACGGTGCTGGGGGACATGCGCAACCAATATTCCTGTATTTACCTCCGCCACTCATTTGATTTGGATCAACCGCTGGGGAGCGAGGTGTTGCGTTTCCGAGCGATCTGCGACGATGGTTTCATTGCCTGGATCAACGGGGTGGAAGTGGCGCGTTTCAACATGCCGGCGGGAGATCGAGCCTTCAACAGTTTTGCATCGGCCGCGGTCGCCGAACCGGTGAGTTATCGCGATTATCCCCTGCCCTCTTCGCTTCGGCTCATGGCGGGTCGGAACGTTCTGGCTGTTCAGGTTTTCAACAACTCCATCACCAGTTCCGATCTTCAATGGGATGTTGAATTGGCTGTGGAAGAACCGGACACGCACCCCCCTGGGATCGCTTCGGTGGAGCCCGCGCCAGGCCCCGTGGAACGTCTGACCGAGGTCGTGATGACGTTTACCGAGCCGGTGACGGGGGTTTTGGCGGCGGACCTTCGTCTGGGAACGCAGCCGGCGACCGCGGTCACCGGGACGGGGTCTCGATACGTCTTTGTGTTTGCCCAACCGTCCGAGGGCGCTGTGGAACTGCGTTGGGATGCGGATACATTAATTACGGACCTTGCCCAGCCCGCGAATCGGTTTATGACAGACACCGCAGGCCCTTGGCAGTATGAGGTTGTGGATCGCACCCCCCCTCGATTGAGCGAGATCAGTCCGCGCCCGGGATTAACGGTGCGCAACCTTGCGGTTGTGGAAATCAGCTTTACCGAACCGGTGTCAGGGATTGACGCAACGGATCTGCTAGCCAACGGAATCCCCGCCCACAACGTCAAGGGAGAAGCCTCAGGTCCTTATCGTTTTGAATTTGCCAGCGTCGGAGCGGGTTCGGTCCGGATTTCCTGGGCCATCAACCACGGGATCCATGATCAGGCCGGAGCCGCCAATCCGCTCGAGACGCAGGAGTGGCAACTCAAGGTGGATCCGGATTTTGCGGTGCCCGGCCTGCGCATCAATGAAATCCTGACGGCCAATGTCGCCGCCACCGGTTTCAAGGACGAGGATGGAGAGCTCCAGGATTGGATTGAAATCTACAATCCGGGGACTGAGGCCGCGAATCTCGACGGCTGGTCATTGACCGATGACCTCAACGATCCGGACCGTTGGATTTTTCCATCGATCACGCTGGGACCGGGTCAGTATCTGGTCGTATTCGCTTCGGGAAAAGACCGAAAGGATCCATCACTGGGAAGACGGTTGCACGCCAATTTTAAGCTGAGTTCTTCAGGCGAGTATTTGGCGCTGCTGAACCAGGAATCCCCGCGCGCCGTGGTCAGCGAGTTTCAGCCGGGTTATCCGGAACAGCGGAATGACTATTCTTACGGATACGAGATCAGCGGTGAGTTGCGGTATTTTCGAACTCCAACGCCCGGGATGGCGAATGGCGCGAGCATGATTGAAGGCGTGGCGCCGCCGCCGCACGTCAATGTCGGACGCGGGTGGTTTGATCAACCGTTTCAACTGGTCATCAGTTCGCCGCTGCCGGGGGTGCAGCATCGGTTCACCACCGATGGCCGCGAACCCACAGAGACGCACGGCCAGCTTTACACCGGTCCGTGGCGGATCACGACGACGACCATTCTTCGGATTGCCAGCTTCCAACAGAACCTTTTGCCGTCGCGGGTAGTCACGCACACTTATCTGTATGCGGTGGACCTGGTTCACCAACCCAATAATCCGCCGGGATTTCCGGTCGGTCCGACGGTCATGGCTGGATATCCGTCCGATTACGAAATGGATCCGGAAATTGTGAATGATCCGGTTTACCGTGATCAAATCATTCCCGCCCTTCTGAGCTTGCCCGCTCTCTCGATTGTATGTCCAACGGAGGATTTGTTTGGCGCCTCGACCGGCATTTACACCCACCCGACCAGCCGGGGGCCCGACTGGGAACGGGCCTGCTCGGTCGAGTTCATTCCCAACGAGGACGCCGCCGGTTTTCAGACCGACGCGGGGATTCAGATTCAGGGGAATGCCGGGCGTGAACCGATCAAGCAACCCAAGCACGCGTTCCGGCTGGTGTTTAAAGGCGATTACGGTCCAGCCAAACTTGAATTCCCGCTCTATCCTGAGTCGCCCGTGTCTCGATTCGACACGTTGGTTTTACGCGCGGATTTCAATTTTTCCTGGCTGCACTGGAATTCGGCCCAACGGATTCGGGCGCAACGCACCCGCGATGCCTGGTTGAAGGACAGCATGCGCGCCATGAACGGACTGGCCAGCCACAACCGCTATGTGCATCTCTTCCTGAACGGTCTTTATTGGGGCATTTACGATCCCAGCGAACGGCCGGATGCGGCTTTTGGAGCCTCCTACATGGGCGGGGAGAAGGAGGACTACGATGTCATCAACGAAGGGGCGGCGGTGGACGGGAGCCTGCAGGCCTACAACGCCATGCTGGCCCTGTCGAATCTCGAGGATCCCGGCAATTATCACAGGATGCAGTCGGCTCTCGATCTGACTCAATACATCGATTACATGCTGCTGCATTTCTATATTGGGCATCAGGACTGGGGGCGCAACAAGAATTGGTATGCCCTGCGCCCGAGGGATAACCGGCTGGGATTCGTCTATGTGCCCTGGGATGGCGAGATGATTCTGGATGAAGTCAGCCACAACCGTGTCTCGAATGCCGACACCCCCTCGGGCCTGCACACCGCGCTCGTGGCGAACTCGGAATATCGTTTGGCCTTCGCGGACCGCGTCAGGAAACATCTGTTTGGAAAAGGCGCGCTTACCCCGGCTGAAGTTGAACAACGCTGGATGAAGCGAGCCCGGGAAATCGAGCTCGCCGTGATCGCCGAGACCGCGCGCTGGGGCGATTACCGTCGCGACGTCCACTCTTACCAAAACGGTCCCTACGAGCTTTACACGCGGGACAACCACTGGCGGGCCGAGCAAAACCGTCTTCGATCCCAGTATTTTCCCCAACGCACTGCCACGGTGCTCAACCAACTGCGCAACGCGGGATTGTATCCCAACCTGACCGCGCCGGAGTTCAGCCATGGCGGCGGCCCGGTGGCCTCGGGATACAAGCTGAGCATGAGCGCGCCCCAGGGGACAGTTTACTTCACCACGAATGACATCGATCCGCGCATTCCCCTGACAGGTGGCATCCATCCGTCCGCGCTATCGTTTTCGGAACCGTGTGTTCTCGATCACAGTGTCCGGGTCAAGGCCCGGGCGTGGCAGGGAGGAACCTGGAGCGCGCTGGCTGAGGCTGAGTTCCTGGTGGATCAAGCCGTTCTTCCCGTCCGGATTACGGAAATCATGTATCATCCTGCCGGAGGTGACGCCCACGAGTTCCTTGAGCTCCAGAACGAGGCGGATTTCACGGTGGACGCCACCGGTTTTTGGCTCGACGGTGTGGATTTCGTGTTCCCGCATCGCACCCTTTTGAAACCGGGAGAGGTCGTTGTTCTGGCCTCGGCCGTCAGTCCTTCTTCGTTTGCCGCGCGCTATCCGAACACCAGAGTCGCCGGTTTCTTCGAGGGATCCCTGGCCAACAGTGGTGAGCGCATCGCGTTGCACGACAGGCAGGGACAAGTTCTGGCGTCGGTGACGTATTCGGACAGCGGAATCTGGCCGAAGGAAGCCGATGGAGAGGGTTACTCGCTGGAACTTGCCGGTCTGCACTGCGAATCAGGTATCCCCGCCCATTGGGTGGCCAGCGAAGCTATCCATGGCACGCCCGGGGAACATCGGTCCCCCGCCCTTCCGGATGCGGTTCGCCTCAATGAGATCGAGGCTACGGCCTCTTTGACCACAGGCCATGGCCGGAAATCGGATTGGATCGAACTGGCAAACACCGGAGACGTTCCGATTTCTTTGGGGGGATGGTTGCTGCGTGACGAAAGCGATGTGGCATGGTTTTTTCCGGACAACACAACGATCGCGCCTCGCGGTTTCCTGGTCGTTTGGTGTGACGATGCAACACAGGATCCTGGATTACATGCCCCTTTCCACCTGGACCGCCAGGGTGAAACCCTGCTGCTCCAAAATGCCGACGGGAAGCGAGTCGACGCGATCAGCTACGGCCCCCAGGTTCCGGGGTACACCCTGGGGCGCATGGATACCGAGGATGACTGGCAGTTGACGATTCCGACGCCGGAGGCCCCGAACACGACCGCTCCCCTGGCGGAATCCACCAGCCTCAAGATTAATGAATGGATTTCAAATCCCAGGCCGGGTCAAGACGACTGGCTTGAACTGCACAATGCGGATCCCACACGACCGGCGGCCCTGAGAAACCTATGTCTCGCGAACCTGGACACGACCTTTGTCATCCGGCTTCCAACCTTCATTTCTCCGGGAGGATACCTTCGACTGCGGACCGATGACCGCAGCGATGCCGGTCATGTCGGCCTCCGCCTTCCCGCCCGCGGAGGAATCCTTGCGTTATGCATGATTTCGGGACAAATCATTGACCAAGTCGAATACACCGGCCAGGCGGAGGGGATTTCGTCCGGCCGATGGCCCGATGGCGGTCCCAACATCGTAACATTCCCGGAGGGCCCCACCCCGGAGGCCAGCAATGGATCCCGCAACAGCTCGGGCCTCCAGTTGAGTGAACTCCTTGCCGCCGGCCCTTCGCAGCCCGGATGGATTGAGCTATACAATCCAACAACGCAATCCCTGGATTTGTCAGGATTTCAGCTCTGTCTAGGATCTGACGGCGGCGTCGCGTGGTCATTCCCCGCCGGTTTTCGCTTGGATCCCACTGGTTTTGTGACGATCGACTGTGACGAGACACACGCCGCCACCACGATAACCAGCCTTCCACTAAACACGGGCCGGTCACTGTCTTCGTCTTCGGGATCAGTGATCTTGCGTGATCCCGAAGGCAATCTCATCGATGCGGTGGAATATGGATTCCAAATTCGCGGTCTGAGCATCGGGCGGACAACCGGAGGCTGGGCTTTACTGAGCCGTCCTTCCCGCGATCAAGCCAACGGCCCGGCAGCGCCATTGGGTTCAACAAAGACGTTGAAGATTAATGAATGGCTCGCCTCGACACTCACGGGCGACGATTTCATCGAAGTGTTTAATCCCAGCCCGTCTCCCGTATCTCTGACCGGGCTTCTGCTGAGTGACGATCCTGCCCTGACCGCCAGGAATCGGTTTCAGGTGAGACCGCTCTCCTATGTGGCTGCGGGGGGGTGGGTGGCATGGAAAGCCGATGATTCGACCGATCAGGGCGCCCATCATCTTAACTTCCGCCTCGATCGCCTGGGCGAAGCCCTGCGGTTATACAGTCCCGAGGGGGACCTGATCGACGCAATCGATTTTGGACTTCAACAAACCGGGTTCTCGGAAGGCCGACTCGTGGATGGCGGACCGGATATCGGCCTTCTCTCGAGTGGCCCAACCCCTGGCCGATCCAATATCCCGATCTCGGAGAATCCGGATACCGATGACGACGGTTTGCCCGATGATTGGGAAACGGCCTATGGGACCCATCCCCAAGAACCGGACGCGGATCTGGATCCCGACCAGGATGGACTGACGAATGCCGAGGAATTTGCGGCAGGCACACATCCCCTCGACAGAACCAGCCGGCTGGAAATCCGGGGCATCGCCCTCACCCCGTCGGGCATTGAACTACAATTCCATGCTGTGTCCAATCGAACATATCGGGTCTTGTTTCAAACAGAACTGAGCTCAGGAGAATGGAATATGCTGGCTGAACTGCCGGCCGCAAGCACGAACCGGCTACAAACCGTCACGGACAGCTCGGTCCCCGCAAAGACAAGGTATTATCGGCTTGCTTTACCCATCCCTATCCAGCCTTGAATAAATTACTGCGGACCTTTGTGGAGTGTAGTACAGTGCTTGCATGAAAACGAATCAAGTATCTCGGCTGCAATTCGGCTTTCTGCTTTCCTGCTATCTGACCGGTCTGCTGGCGCTGATGCCCGCGGCACTCAAAGCCGGGGAACCGCCCGCTGATGCCCGCGCGCAAGAGATCGAAAACCTTGAACGCCAGGCGCAGAAACTCAAGGCCGACGGACGCCACGAGGAAGCCCGGGAAATCATGAGCAAAATCGATCGACTCCTGGCCCGGGATAAAGCCGGAGAAATCCAAGGCGAACCCCGAGATCCGGGATCGCGTCAGCACGACCTGAAACGCAAGCTGACGGAGTCGCAGCGCGAGCTGAAGCGGCTGCGAAAGGCCGGTCATCACGATGAAGCCATGGCTCTGGAACGGCGTGTGGATCAGCTGGAAAGCGAACTTCGCCAGTTTGAGCCCCGAGAAGGATTCCGGAACGAACCAGGCCAACCGAAGAAAGAATCAGGGCTCCCGGAGGAAGCGCAGCGCCGGCTTCACCATCTGAAGATCGCCATTGAAAACCTGCACGCCGCTGGCATGCACGATCCCGCCGAACGCCTCACTCAGGAAGCCGAACGATTGCGGCAAGCCATGGATCGGCGCCGACCGGCGCCAGGCCGGGAGCCCGGCGGGGATGTCCTCCGTGGCGAACTGAACGGGCTGCGACAGGAACTTCGGGAACTGCGGCAGGCCGTCCAGGAATTGCGCGTCCAAATGGAACGGCTCAAGAGCGAGCGCTAACTTAAGGCTGGATTTCCTGAATCCGAGTGAGTTTTGGACATCGCGATCCATTCTGATTCGTGCGTTGAATTCCCACGATGAGCAATATTTCTCCGAACGACGAACCCACCCGCCTGGATCATCCTCCTTTGAGCACGGGCCAATCCTTGAAGCAATACCGGCTCGAAGCTCGGCTGGGCCAGGGCGGCATGGGGCTGGTCTATCGCGCCTACGACACCAAACTCCATCGTTCGGTTGCGATCAAACTCCTCTCCCCGGAGGTCACCTCCGATCCTGACCGCAAACAGCGGCTGTTGCAGGAAGCGCGCGCCGCCGCCCGCGTCAATCATCCCACCATCGCCCAAATCTATGATGCCGATGAACAGGATGCGGTGACGTTCATCGTCATGGAACTGGTCGAGGGCAAGACCGTTCGTCAACTCCTTCAAAACCACGAGCTCGATCTTCTCGGGGCCATCGATATCGCCATCCAGATTGCCGAAGGTCTGGCCAAAGCCCACGAACTGGGCATCATCCATCGTGACATCAAGCCCGCCAACGTCATGGTCACCCCGGAGGGTCATGCCAAACTCCTGGATTTCGGCCTCGCGAAGCTCCTGGAGGGCACCTTGGTCCAGACGACCACTGGAACGGTCTGTGTCGAGGATGCCCCAGCCGCTCTGACCCAGTCCGGCATTGTATTGGGCACTCCAGCCTATATGAGCCCGGAACAGGTTCGAGGCGCCAAAGTCGATTCTCGGGCCGATATCTTCTCGTTGGGCGTTTTGCTTTATGAAATGGCGACCGGCCGGGCCCCTTTTCAACGCGATACCATCATGGATTCTCTCCATGCTGTGGCTTTTGATGACACTCCCCCGATGCGGGAGGAACAATCCCATATCCCGGCTGAGCTCCAGCGCATTGTATCGCGCTGCCTGAGAAAACACCCGGAGGAACGTTATCCCGACGCCCGCATTCTTGTCCGGGAGTTGCGAGTCGTCCGTCGGAATACCGAGGCGGGATTAGTGCAGAAGACGTCCTTGCGCCAGCGAATCCTGGATGCCTGGGAATACCTGCAACACCAGCCCCCAAGCCGGTATGCCTGGTTTGCTATCGGCGCAATTGGCCTCGGCGTGGGCCTTTATCTGTCTATCGCTCGAATTGGTTCAGGCGGCCTCTTTCTCACACTGATCATTGGATTGTTGCTGTATCGGCACATCCGCAATCACCCTCAGCGCTTGCGGGAACTCCTGGTCCGTAAAATCGCCAAGATTCCCGAAGTGCGCCTGATTCGTTTCCATGATCATCAGGTCACCGTAGTGGTCGATACCGCCGTTGCCCAATTGTACGGCCGGATCAATCACCAGGTGAATCTCTGCAACCGCAAGCGCTATTGGGGAGCCCCCATGATCGTTTCCATTCAGCACGATCTGTCTGAGGAACAGTTCAGCAAAATGCTTTCCGATCCGGGCGTCCAATATGTCCGTCCCGATGTGGTTTCATGATAAAACCAGGTGCTTGGGAATGTTCTCGTGTTGCTGTCTGACAAATGCTATTGGCCCTTTTGCCGTGGGCCATTTGTCCCCTCCGCTCCTTTGGGATCTGCTCACGGACCTTGAAGCAGACTGTAGCGGCGACTCGTCCGAACGCCGCTGAGTTTGCCCATTCAAATTGGCAGCGCTCTCCCGAGTTGCCGCTACGGGGGGAAGGTTCATGGGGAGGGAGCAATCAGCCGACAAATCCGTCTAAGAAACAGGGTCGTCAGGTGTCTATAAGGAATGATGCGACTGGAACATAGAGTGCTGTGCGAGCAGATTCGATACAACACACGAAGGGTGTTTTCACCCCACTGACCATGGCTGTAGCCCCGCCGAACGAAGCCAGTGCGGGACAACCGCGTCGGGACAGTCTCGAGGACGTTTTTCTGGCGTTGGAATCGAGATTGCTGGGTTACGCCCATCGTTTGGTGAACAACTTGGACGCCGCCGAGGATGTCGTCCAGGAGGCTTTTCTGAGGTTGCACGGTCAGTTTGAGCAGGTGCAGGATCCGCGAAGGTGGCTCTATCGCACGGTGCACAATCTGGCCCTCAACCATCGGCGGGCTGCGGGCAGAACCATTTCGTTGGAACAGCCGGAGGGCTCCGATTTGGCTTCGCCGCCCCCTCCTGTGGATCCTCAGCCCCTTCCAGACGAGCAAATCGCCCGATGGGAAAATGTTGGTCTGGTAAGACTCACCCTGGAAACGCTTGATCCCCGCAGTCGCGAACTGATTCGGCTGAAGTTTCAGGAAAACCTGTCCTATAAACAGATCACGGAACGGACAGGCCTGACCACGGGACATGTGGGCTATCTGCTTCATCATGCCTTGAAAGCCGTGGCCGGTGAACTCGCCAGAAATGGAGTCATTCCATGAATCCTGACCCACCCATCCTGCCCGACGAAGAGCGGGAAGCCCGAATCACGGCCCTCCTGCTTGGCGAACTCACGGCCGATGAGGCGGAAGCCACCCGTCAAGCCATCTCGAGGGATCCCGAGCTTGCGCAACTCAAAGAACGATTGAGAAAGACCATCCAATGGGTGCGTGAAACCGCCGCCGATCCCATCCAGGAATCTCAGGCGTTTTCGTCCGCCAGCCATCTTTCGCCGGCCCGCCGGGACGCATTGCTGCGACGTCTCCGGCAGCGCGACGATCCCTCGATCCGGGAGATCTCCTTTCGGCGCGAATGGCCGTGGTATATCCCCGCCTCATTGGCGGCCGCGCTGGTCTGTTGGCTGGGAATCACAGCGGTTCTCCTCGACACAGGATCCGTGAAATGGAGCCGTTCTTCCACCCGTTTGGCCAAGAACGAAAAGGCCGACTCAGACCATTCCGTCGGCTACGGCCACTGGAAGTATCAAGAGAAAATCGCAGAAGTCCCGAAAGCCGATATCCCTCCACCGCAAAGCGCCGGACAACAATTTGGATTGCCTTCTTCATCCACACCTCCAACCGCCGCGGCCGCCGCGGCCGATGCTTCCGTTGATGGGCGAGCTTCACAAGAAACTCCGCAAAGAAGAGGCCTAGCGACAGGCGGCGGAGCCGGCATGATGGGCGGTTTTTGGGGGGGAGGTCAGTCGGCCGATATCAAAGAGCAATTGCTCTTGGGCCGAAAGCCGGCTGCAAGTCCATCGAGACAACTGGCCAGGGAACCCCAGATCAAACCCCTGGGCGAATCGCTTGCGGAAGGCATCAGCGTGGGGGTAAACTTCGACAAGGTCGATGTGGATATTGCCGGTAAAAAACTTGTCCCCGAACTCGCCCAAGCCGCCCTTCCACCTGTTCAGCTCACGGTCGAGCCTCCACCCATAACGGCAGCCGGGGCATTGGTCTTGCCGACTGATCAACCCCATTCAATCGAAAAACCGGAGGCCTCTCGTGAGAGGAAGGCGGGGCGCGCAGGAGTATTGCGGCAGTCGATCATGACCAACACCATGGAGGGCCGCCTGGGTCTTGCCCTGGAACCGACCGATACCTTGGCTCGCGGCCAAGTCAAGGTTGGCGAACAGGCGGGGGGGAGCGTATTCACGCCGGGCATGAAGGAAGTCCAAGCCCGACGTTATTTCAGAGGCGTAGATCGAGCTTATGCTGGTGAATCGGTAGCATGGGGTGATTTTGACAGCGACGGTTCGGTGGATTTGTTCGCAGGGCAGACACACGGAACGCAGGGATTGGTTCTGGGAGATCAACCGGTGCTTGGTTATAAGCTGGAAAAGCAGAAAGAACGTCTGGTTGCCTTGGATGAGGAATCCGAAAAATTGTCTCTTCACGATGAAAGCCGACGGTTATCTGAACGGACTATGGCGCCGACACCCACGCCGGAGGTCCAGACCGCCGATCAACCCTATTCGACCTTCTCCCTGAACATCAGTGATGTCTCTTTTCGACTGTGCGCAGCCAGCCTGGAAAAGGGCGTGATGCCCGATCCATCCACGATCCGGAGCGAGGAATTCATCAATGCCTTTGATTACCGGGATCCGGAACCGCCCCCAGGAGTTCCAGTATCTCTGACCTGGGAGATGGCGCGTTATCCTTACGCGCACAACCGCGAAGTCTTGCGGTTATCCCTGAAAACAGCCGCCTCGGGCCGCAACGCCCATCAGCCTCTGAACCTGGTCTTGCTGCTCGATAATTCCGGTTCGATGGAACGTGCGGATCGAGTTCGGATCATCGAGGAGTGCCTGCGCGTGCTGGCGGCGCAGCTCAGGCCTGAAGACAAGATCAGCGTCGTGGCGTTTGCCCGCACGGCGCGGCTTTGGGCGGATGGTCTCTCGGGCGAGGAGGCCCAGGAGGCCCTTCGGCGGGTTACTGAATTGACGCCGCAGGGCGGCACCAACCTCGAGGACGCTCTGGACCAGGCTTACGCGACGGCTATCCGCCACTTTCTGCCCCAGGGCATCAACCGCGTCATCCTTCTGACTGATGGCGCGGCCAACCTGGGTGATGTGACCCCGGCCTCGCTGAAACAGAGGGTGGAGCATCACCGGCAACAAGGGATCGCTCTGGACTGCTTTGGCATCGGATGGGAAGGTTACCACGATGAATTGCTTGAGGCGCTGTCGCGCAACGGCGATGGCCGCTACGGCTTTGTGAACTCGCCTGACGAGGCGGCGGTAGGTTTCGCCAATCGCATTTCAGGCGCCCTGCAGACGGCGGCGGCCGACGTCAAGGTCCAAGTGCAGTTCAATCCTCAGCGGGTTCAGCTTTATCGTCAGATTGGCTATGCCAAACACCAGCTAACGCAAGAACAATTCCGCGATGCGGCCGTGGATGCCGCGGAGATCGCCGCGTCGGAATCGGGGACGGCGCTTTATGTGCTGGGTTTGAATCCACAAGGCCAAGGCCCGCTGGGCTGGGTTCGAGTGCGATACAAGTTGCCGGCCACCGGCGAGTACCAGGAGCACGAGTGGCTGCTGTCGGACATCATGTCCCCCAAGTCCTTTGAGCAAGCCAGCTCGGCTCTTCGCCTGGCGACAGTGGCCGCCGCGTTCTCGGAATGGCTGGCATCGAGTCCCTTTGCGGCCGATGTCAATCCAGAGTTACTCGTGCGGCATTTGCAGGGCATTCCGGAGATTTATCCACTGGATCACCGTCCAAGACAACTCGAGCTGATGATTCAACAAGCCAAATCCGTTCATCAGAACCGATAATAAATCCATGCTCACCCCCATGCCAACTCACCCTGATCCCCAGGAGAACACGAAAGAAGATCCCATGAAACCGAACACGCCCTCTTCACGAAAACACTCGGCTGAACTGAAACGACCCCTGTTTCTGACTTTCTCCCGCCCTGTTTCTCTGGCAAGGGCGTTTGCTTTGATCCTCGGGCTTCAGCTGGTGGGGATGCCCTTCAGGCAGTCTTGCGCAACACTGCTGGCGGCGGATCCTGCCATCGAGACCGAGGTGAAAAAACTGGCGGTGGACGGCGGCATCCAAGACGGCAAGGCCCGATTGACCATCGAAGCCGATCTGGACAGATGGAAGAGAGGCTCCGAGAAGGTCCTGATGACGGCCAGCGTAAGACACTCGATTCGACCAACGGCAGAAAAACTTCAGCATGCCTTCGCCCTTCAACTGGATTTTTTGCAGGGAAAGCCTGAAGAAGTCATCCTCACGCTCTCCGGCAAAGGCGAAGTCCGCCAGGTCAAGGGAGAGGGGCTTCGGGATTGGAGCATCCGGAAATCGCCCCATGGAACGCGCTATTTGGTTTTGCGTTTTCCGCCATCCTCTGAGCCTTTGACGCGGTTCTCGGGTGAAATCACCGGAGAAACGGAGATGGACGATCTACCGACGAGGGTGACCCCCCTGGCTGTGACGCCGGATCAACCCGCATGGTTTCAAGGCTTCGTCCTGGTGGAATCCAATCCTGCGCTTCATATTTCGGCCACGAATTTGACGGGGCTGACGCCGATCGAAAGCCGTTATCTGCCCGCTGAATTGGGATTTGCGCCGAAGGAGGGTCAACCCACGCCCCAGGCATTCCGGTTCCATGGGAGCGGATACTCGCTGGCGTTGGACGTCGCGTTTGCCGATCCGGAAACCCGCCGGGTTGTGCTGCGCAATGGCCGACTTTTGGGACAGTTCCGCGATCAACAAGCGACTTTTTCCTTTCAGGCAAGCGCCCGGATTAAGCATGAAAAAGGCGGCAAACTGGAACTGCTTTCAGGCGGTGTGGCCCTCAGTGAGCTTCCCCCCGGCCACGAGGGGAAGTTGAAATTTGAAAATGACCGCTTCTGGCTGGTTTTCGACAAACCGGGTGAATACCCCGTGCAACTCCAATTTCATGCCGCTATCCGGTCTTCCAACGAATGGAACACGATTGACTTTCGGATCGCATCAGCCTCTCCGCAGCCGGCGGTTTTCCGAGGTTTGAAACCTGACACCCAGTTCCAAGCGACAGACTCGGCTCGCCCGGAGCTTCAAGGCGATGAATTTGTGACTTACCTGCCCGTGGATGGCCATGTGCGTCTGGCTTGGAAAGAAGCTCTGCCGGAGGCGGAGGGCAAGCTCTTTTTCGCGGGCGAAATGCTCTCCCAAATTGTGGTCAGCCCCGGCCTGATGAGGCAGGTGGCGCTCCTGGATTTCAAGGTGATGCAGGGAGAACTCAACCGGCTCTGCCTGCTGATGCGCGGCGAGGGCGAGGTCACCCGGATCCAGGGCGCCGACGTCCTGGCCTGGTCCCTGGAGTCGACGGATGATCCTGCCGAACGCCGGCTAATCATCCAAATGAACCAATCTCAGAAGGATCATTTTTCTCTTCAAGTGCAAATGCAGACGCCCCTGGGGGCTTTTCCAACCGCCAAAGACGCCCTGCTGCTCCGTCCGGAGGGGGCCACCCGTTTTACGGGGTATTTCCGGATTCTCAACGAAGGCGCGGTGCGCCTTGAAGTCACTCAGGCCAAGGGCGTATCCCAAGTTTCTCCCAAGCAATTTCCCGCGACCGATGCCACACTTCGGGCTTTCGCGGCTTCGGACCGGCCGGGCTTTGTCTATCGGTTCTCGGGAATGGACCTCAGCCTCCGGATCCAAGCCGACGCGGTCCTGCCCGAGTTGACCGTCTCCCATGTGCTCACCTATCACCTGGGTGAAACCGAAATGACCCTGGAAGGCGAAATCGAGCTGGATATCCGGGAGGCGCCTTTGAGGGAGTTGCTGATCCGGGTGCCGCGGGGTTACGCCATTGCCAAACTGTCGGCAGGAGGCATGACCGATTATTTCCTCCGTGAAATCGCGGAATCTCCCGGAGCCGAGCTCCGGCTTGTCTATGGCCAACCGGTGACCGGCCGCCAGGTGATCCAGCTTCAAATGGAACGGAATCAGGCGCTCCAGGAAACCTCCTGGCTCGTGCCCCGCATCGAGGTGCTGAAGACTAAATCGGTCCGCGGCCAAATTGGCATTGCCGCCGATGCCGGGATTCGGCTGGTCCCGGAAAAAAATCCGGGACTCACCGAGGTGGCGACTGCTTTCTTTCCGAAGAAACTGCCCAATCTCCAAGCGGCCTTCCGAGTCAGCGATCCTCAATGGCAAATCAACCTCCAAGTGGAACGGTTGCCGCAATCCATCCAAGTCGATGCCTTTCACCTGTTCTCAATCGGGGAAGGCATCGCCTACGGCAGCAGTGTTCTGAACTACCTCATCTCGGGAGCGCCGACAGCTACTCTCAAGGTCCAGCTTGCCGACGAGTATTTCAACGTGGAGTTTACCGGCAAGGACATCCGAAACTGGAAAAAGACCCCCGAGGGTTATCAGGTTCAACTGCACACACCGGTCGCAGGTCCCTACACTCTGTTGGCCACCTACGAACGGCCGTTTAAATCACAAGGGGACACCCTGTCATTCACGGGGGCCAGGCCCCTGGACGCGCGTTCCGAGCAGGGCCACACCCTGGTCATTAGCGTTTTTCAATTTCAGGTCCGGCCAGATGAGGTCTCCCCCGGCTTGCTGCCTCTGGAAACCGGCGAAGTGCCGGCGGAATACCGGCTTCTATTCGACGCCCCGATTCTTGCCGCCTATCGCTATAACGCGCGTCCGTTCAACTTGCGACTTGCGCTTAAACCGTTGACCCAAGGCGAAACCCTGAGCCAAGTCGTGGATCGAGCATCCTTGGTCACCCGGATCTCGCAGGAAGGACAGGTCTTGACCGAGGCTAGGTATTTCGTCAAAAACCGTGGCCAGCCTCATTTCCGGGTGACCCTTCCCGAGGGCATTCAGTTGTGGTCGACCCTTGTCAACGGCGTCTCCGCAGTGCCGGTCACCATGGGTCAAACCAATTTCGTGCCTCTGCCCCAGCGCAATGAATCGAATGCGGTGCTGACGGTCGAACTCAAGCTCGCCACCCGGTCCAAGAATCCCACGCGCATTGCGGTTCGAGCTCCGGTTGTGGATGCCCCGATCCTGCTTGCGGACTGGAAATTCGAGGCGGATGCCGGCCATCGGTTGATCTTTCGTCGCGGTTCGCTCCAACCAGCGGGCGGGATTCTGGATCCATCGGGATTCGGGGGGCTGGCACATTTGTTTACCGGATCCCGCAGTCGAAAAACCGGAGGATTGATCGCGATCGCTTTTGCCCTATGGTTCCTCGCCGGCTGGATGTGGCGGTGGGCAAGCCGGCCTGGAACTTACAAGTATAGCCCGCCTTATCTGGCCGGGAGCCTGCTCGGCATGTGCGCTTTCATCATCGGCGCGGCGGTTTGGGTGGATCTGATGGATCTGGCCAGACATCAACCTGAGCCTCCGCCCTCGCTGGCCTTTACCGCGCCTGTTCAACAAAGCGGCACCAGCCTGGCTATCGAGGTCAGCAACCTGCCGGAAACCATCCCGACGTGGGCCCGAATCCTGGAATACTGGCCATTCTTGTTCGCGATCTTTTTTGGATTGTATAGTCTTGTGACCTCCCGGACCTGGCTTCGCCCCGTTGGCATGGTTCTGGCCTGGCTCTTGGTCTTTTGGACGTGCCTGCGGTCGACTCGCGGAACGTTGGTCTTTCTCGCCTTATGGTTGTTGTTTTTGCTGGTCCGAATGGTTGTTCCATCGATCTATCGTCTGGCCAAAGTCCCGCGTAAACCCAAAGCACCGCCCGCCCCCCCGAGCGTTAATGCGGCAGCCATGGCGGCGATTGCGGGAGCGCTATTCTTATTCCAGAATCCGGCCCAGGCTCAGCGGGCCTCGGATCCGCCCATCCACCCGTTGGCGGATTCTGTGGTGCACCAGATCAAAGTGCAGGATCAGTTCGCTTTTGCCACTGTTCGCATCACCTGGCAGGCTGAAGAAGGCGCTGTCCTGCCGGTCATTTTTTCACCGGCTGTCCTCACTCGAATTGAATTTCCCACCAATCAATTGCAGTGGTTGCGGTCCGAGGAACCCATGCGGCGCGGATACTCGGTGCTGGCGAAGAAAAGCGGGCGTTGCGAAATCGAGCTGCAGTACCAGTTGCCCGTGAATCTTAAGCATGGAATTCCGGGAGTGACACTGCCCGCCCAGCATGGCCTGGTCAATCAGGCCACCCTCACGCTCGCCGGCCAGGACGTGGAAGTCATCTCACCCCAGGCGGTTTCTCTGGAACCGGCCAGATCCGCGTCCGCGCAAGACACCGTCGTTCGCATGGTCCTCACCCCCTCGAACGAATCCTGGATAGGCTGGAAACCCCGAAGTCGGGATGTCCGTCGGGAAAAGGCCGTGATTTACGCCGAACTGGTCCAGCTTTATGCCCCCTCGGCCGGTATTATTGAAGGCGCGCACTGGGTGCAAGTCCGGCCCGCCCAGGGAGAGGTCTCCGAACTGATCCTCGAGGTGCCGTCGGCGGTTACCGTCACAGATGTCAATGGCTTGGTCGGAGCCTCCCTTCAAGAGGAAACCAAGTCGGCGGCTTCGGGCCGGTCTTCGACCAATCTCGTTGCCCTCTGGCGATTTGATCCCGACAATCGAAAGCTCCGAGTCACCCTGCAGCCTCCGCAAGCCCGGCCGTTTGCCATCCAGGTTCAGTCTCAGGTCTCGGCGGGTCCCTTGCCGCTGGATCACCGTCTGGGATTGCTTTCGGTGAGCGGCGCAGCCCGGCAAATCGGTCTGATCGGCATCGCAACCGGATCCGAGGTGCAATTGGATGACATCAAATCGGACCGGCTCTCTGCCATCAATCTGGAGGATTTTCCGGTCTCGATCCTCCAGGCGCTTCAGGCCCAAACGAGCGGCCTCACTCTTCATCGGGCCTTCCGCTACGACGACATCCAGGCCACCGCGTCCATCCGCGCTTCCAGTGTCGAATCGGATGTCCGCATCGAAACCCAGCAAACGCTCTCCCTGGGGGAGGATCGAATCCTGCTCGCGGCCAATGTCAGCGTGCAAATCGCGAGAGCCGGCATTTTCCGTTTGAGTTTTTCCCTTCCCACAGGCATGGATGTCGAGTCGATCAGCGGTCCGTCCCTCAGCCACTGGACAGAACTCAAAGAGGAAGGAAACCGCTGGATCACCCTCCATCTGCAAGGCCGCACCGAAGGCCGCCAGCAGTTCGCCATTCATCTGGCCGGACCCGGCATAAAATCCGCCGGCTCCTGGACGGTTCCCCGATTGAGCTTTCGCGAAGCCGGCAAGCAACAAGGCCAGCTGGTCCTGGCCCCCGAACAAGGGATGCGCCTCCAGACAACCCTCCGCGAAGGACTCATTCCTCTGGATCCGGAAAAGGCAGGGCTTCGCCAAAAGGGCGTCCTCGCCTTTCGACTCTTGCAGGATCCCTGGCAACTCGCGCTGGACATCGAACAGGTCGATTCCTGGATCCAAACCACCAGCCTGCAGCACGTCATCATCAGTGAAGCCCAGATCAAGACGGCCGCCAATCTCCAATATCAGATCGAGAATACCGGTCTGAAGTCCTTGCGAATCAGACTGCCGGCTGATGCCGATAATGTGCGGTTCCAGGGCGATCAGGTGGCGGACTTTCTACCCATCGATAACACCCTCACCAACGGCCTTCAATCCTGGGAAGTCAAACTCCATCGACGGATCATTGGACCGTATCTGCTCCAAGTCACTTACCAAAACCGCATCCCTGAGGCCGTCAGCCAAGTCCAGATCTCGGGAATCCAGGCTGAGGGCGTCAACCTGCAAAGAGGCTTTCTCACCGTTCAATCGAGCGGACGACTCCAAATCCGCTCCGATTCACCTCCCCCAACCCTCCAAACCACCGATTGGCAATCCATACCCCGTGCCCTGCGACAAAGCATGCCTGCCGATTCCGCCAACTTTTCCTATCGCCTGGTCGAACCTGACTTTCAATTGATCCTGCGGCTGGAACGTCATGAATCCGCCAAATTGCTCGCCGCAAGGGTCGAACGAATCTCGCTGACCTCCGTCATTTCGGACGATGGCAACATGCTGACTCAGGTTCGGCTCGATCTGGTCCCCGGAGACAAACGCCTTCTCCACCTCACGCTGCCTGAGAAAGCCCGGTTCTGGTTTGCTTTCCTCAACCAAAACAGCACCTGGCCGTGGAAGGAAGATCAAAAGATCCTGCTGCCGCTGGAACAAAATGTCCAACCGGGCCGTTCGGTTGCCGTCGAGTTCTTTTATTCCACGCAGGCGCTCAACCGCGAGGGGAACGGCCGATTTCTGGATCTTGAGTTGCTCGGACCCAAATTCGATCTGCCCCTCGAGAACATTACCTGGCGGGTTTTTTTGGGCGATAAATGGGAATTGCGCGACTGGAAAGGCACGCTCCAACTGCACGAGGACAAAAGGGTCAGGAGCCTGGCCGTCATCGACGATCGCTCCTATCTGATGAACGAGATCAATCTGCGGCAGGAAAAAACCAAGGAAGCCGAACAGATGCTGCAAACCGCCAACACCCTGCTCGAACAAGGCGATCCGCAACAAGCCCGCCAAGCCTTCCAGGCCGCCTTTGGCATGTCACGCCATGACTATGCCTTCAACGAAGATGCCCGCGTCCAATTGCACAACCTCAAGCTCCAGCAGGCCCTGGTCGGGCTTAACTACCGCCAGGCCGCCTTCGCCAACGATGCGGATTCGCTGGCCACGCGTCTCCGCGACCTGAAAAACCGCAAAGGCATGGCTTACACCCAGGAGGAAGCCCGCCAGATCATCGATCGCAAGACCGCCGATGAAAACAGCGCGTTCCTCCGACTCGCCGAACGGCTGGTGCAACAACAGGATGCCGCCATCTCCGCCCCCGTCGCCATCCGCGCTTCCATCCCCGAACAAGGCCGGCAGTTCACTTTCTCACGAGCCATTCAGGTCGATACCTGGGCCGATATGAACCTCACGCTGTCGGCCCGCGCAAAAAGGCCGGCCTCCTCGGCCACGCGCTTGACCATCCTCGCCGCTGTTGCCTTGGGTATTATCATGATCACCTGGATCTCGCGCCGCCGAGTCCAATCCGGCCCATGAAGCCTCGACCTATCTCACGAAGAAAAGAACCAGAAGCTGCGCGGTCAACACCCGCAAAAACATGGTGAGCGGATAGACGGTCGCATAAGCCACCGAAGGACTGTCCGAACCGGCCATGGTGTTGGCGAAAGCCAGAGCTGGCGGATCGGTCATGCTGCCCGACAGGAGACCGCAGACGCTCATGAAATTGAGTTTGTAGAACAGGCGCGCAAACAAACCGACCAACATCAGGGGTACCAGGGTGATCAATGCAGCCATCCCCATCCAGTAAAAGCCGTCCCCCTGAAGGAGCGTGGGCACAAACTGGTCCCCCGACTTCAATCCCACGCACGCCAGGAACAGGGTGATGCCGACCTCGCGCAGCATGAAGTTCGCGCTGGTGGGCATATACCATATGATCGAGCCAATGCGGCCAATGCGGCTCAGAATGATGGCCGCCAGCAAGGGGCCGCCCGCCAATCCCAGTTTGACCGGGGCGGGGATTTGAGAAAAATGCATGGGCCAGCTCCCCAAAACGATCCCGAGGGCAATCCCCACAAAAATTGGCACCACCTGAGGATGATTCAGTTGCTTGGTGGAATTGCCCACCAGTTGGGCCACTCGTTGGATGTCCTCCTCTTCCCCCACAACGACCACGGTATCGCCAAACTGAAATCGAAAACTGGTACTGGGTGTGAATTCAATTTCGGCACGGCTGATGCGGGTGATGGTCACCCCGTATTTCTCGTGCAAATCCAGTTCGTCGGCCGTTTTGCCCAAAACCTCCTTCTTGGTCACCAACAACCGCCGAGTCGTCAGATGACTGGGCAAACGGCGAAGGTCCATGGAGGCCGGTTGCCCGATGATGAGCCGCAAGTCCTCAATTTTGGCCGGCGGCCCAACCGCCAATAAAACATCCCCCTGGTAAATCACCGTATCAGGAGTGGCCACTTCCATTCTCCCCTCGTGGTAAACGCGCGAAATGACCACGGACGATTCGGACAGATTGGGGATCCTGCTAATGGGAAGTCCGTTGAGGTTAAGATTCTGAACGACCAGATTCAAGGTGGTTGGTTTGGGAGTCGTCGATTGCATCTGCCGATTGAAGTCGGCCGCTTCGACAGAAGGCTGGATTTTGAATATGAGCCGGATCAAACTCATCGTCAAAATGATGCCAATAATGCCGAATGGATAGGCAACCGCATACCCCAATCCGGGCATTTTCGCCATTTCTTCCGTGAAACTCGCGACGTTTTTCAAGGCCTGTTGAGCCGCACCCAGGGCCGGCGTATTTGTGGTCGCGCCGGCAAAAAGCCCAACCGCCGTCTGCATGTCAATCCCGCCCAGGAAGGCGATCCCAATCGTCACCAGAGCCCCAAGAATAACAATCGACGCCGCCATCAGATTCAGAGGCAACCCCTGCTGGCGCAACGAAGCAATAAAGCCCGGCCCGACCTGCACCCCTATGGTGTAGACAAAGAGAATCAGGCCGAATTCCCGGGCAAACTCCATGACATGCGAATTGATCGAGGCGTGAAAATGACCCGCAATCAATCCCGTAAATAATACGCCGGCGACTCCAAGACTCACCCCACAAATGCGAATGCTTCCGAGTAAAATACCATTGGCAACCACCAAGCTCAGTATCAGAACGGCGTTTGCCACCGAATCGTTGCGAAACAAATCTATTAACCAATCCATACGCCATGACCGACCCCGTGAAATCTTCCGCGGTTGGTTTCACGCCTGGCCAGGCCAAAAACGGCCGACATGATCCGTGATCCGAAGGCAGACTGCAACTTTTTTTGCGCATTCCCCCGCAATATAGGGTCGAAAAAGTGACTTAACGAAGGGATGGTTCCTTGATAGCCAAGACTTTACGCTGGCTTCCAGATTGCAGAATGACGTTTTGCGGTGAAATGGAAATGATAGTAAATCCCTCGATCTGCTGGCCGTTGGTCAACTGCTGACCGTTGATCATGACCGAGGGCGAACTCGGGTGATAGATAATGCTTTGGAGTCGAAGTTCGACAGGCTCCTGGGTCTGTTCAGGGGGGGCTTTCGAGGGCACAGCCGCAGGTTGTGGCGGCGTCTCAGCCGTTTCGGCCCGAGGTTCTGCGGTAGAAGGCGCATCCTCAGGGATTCCCGGGCTATCGTTGATGGGGCTATGGGCAGGGACACTCGGTTCCTCGGGGGGGCTGATGGAGGGGATTTGGGGCGGTTGCACGGCGGTTAAGTTGGTCTTATGATCAGACGGCCAAGAAACAGGAGTGGAGGGTGATCGAGGCCAAAGAAACCAGATCAAAATAACGCCTGCCAAGCCAACCAGAGCAGGAATCAGAAGGGAATTCCGTTTGGATTCGCTCGAGATGACCGGCTCAAGGACTTGCTCGGTTGTGGTTGGTTCCGGAAGTGGAGTCTCGGACTGGCTGGAGCCAGGGGTGACAGGTTTCCCGGCGGCAATATCGCGCCAGGTTGGAATCCGGCCTGCCAGACCGAGTTTTTCAAGGTAAGCGGCATCGAGGGCAGGCGCAACGAATCCGTCCGGATCCGGGCCTTCCTCGTTGATCAGAACATTAGCGGCATGAACGGTCGTGAGGGCGGTGAAGGACTGTTCTTCGCTCCTCAGTGGGGCGTGGTGGAGGGCTGCGGCCTCAGCGACAGGAAGTGGCAATCCCCACAGGGCCGTGAGATAGGCCCCGATTTCAGCGTGGGATGCCCCGAACAACTCCCGTTCCACTTCCCAGAGCGGCATCTGGTTTTTGCGGGCAAGGTTTTGGGCCCCGCTATATTGTTCTCCGAAATGGGAAACCAGGACCAGTTTGCCGATGTCATGGAGCAAACCGGCCATGTAGGCTTCGTTGACCATTTCCTGATCGGCGCGTTCGGCCAGAGCGATGTTCCGAGCGGCGTGGGCCACGGCGGTGCTGTGCCGCCAAAGCCGATCGATCGAGAAATAGGTCGGTTTGACTTTGTCAAATTGGGAGAAAACCTGGATGCACAGGACCAGGGACTTAACACTTTCGAATCCCAGTATGCTCACCGCCTCTGTCGGATCGGTAATCTGTCGTGGCAAGGCAAAAAAGGCGGAGTTAATCATCTGGAGCAACTTGGTCATCATAGCCAGATCTTTGGCAATGACCTCGCCCACCCGCTGGGCGGAAGCGTCCGGCGAGTTGAGTTCCTTGAGCACTTCGTAGTAACGGGATGGAATGCTGGGAAAAGTGCGAATCCGTGCCACCAGGGCCTTGAGGGACTCGCTGCCAAGCCAGCTATCGAGGATCAACCCCCGGCGGATGGCGGCAATCAATGTGTCGGCGCGACAGGGCTTGGCCAAAAACTGATGGGTCCCCAGCACGCATTTCATGATCAACTCTTTGTCGGCTGAATTGGCCAGGATGAAGCGAACCGTCTTGGGAAAGCGCTTGCCGGCTTCGTTCAGGAGTTGAGCGCCGCTCATGCCCGGCATATGCAAATCGGCCACGATGACATCAAAGGGCTGATCGGCCATTCGTTCCAGGGCCGCCGATCCGCTTCCGACAAACACCATGTCCCATTCCTTATTCTGGGCCTCGAGCCCCTGGCGCAACCCGTCCAGGATCGCCGCGTCGTCGTCAACAAAAAGGATTCGTTTTCTCACACGTTCAACCCTCCTCCCGGCCTGGATCCGACACGAGGATGATGGAAGATCGCGCCGATCTCCGGCTGTCGACAGGTGGACCTTTTCGATGCATGAATGGACCGGCTGGGCGAGTATAACACCTCATGTGACAGGCTATCTTTAGCTGAAACTCGCCCGTCGTTCAAGGAGAGTTTTTTTGTCCCGAACGTCAGATGAAACAACCGAATCGCGAATGGCCGCTAATGGTAATAGAACGTGAACTGGACCTGGCGAAAGTTGCTCTTGGCCAGCCGCCTCAAGTCGGGAGGCCACGGAGCAAAGGGCGCCGGATCCAGGACCGCCCGCTGACAAACCAAGGACAGCAATTCGCCCACTGTGGTTTCGGCCGCTTCCATGTCCGTAACCCGGCCATCGTAGTAGAGATTGAAACGAAGAACCACCCGGCCGGATCTGCCCTGAACATAATCGCGTTGTTCCAAAAGATCGAACCACCGTTTCTGGACGGCGGCAATGAACATGGCATCATACTGGCCGAAAGGCGTGGCCTTGACATCGAGCGACGACGTCAGCGCAAACCGTTGCACGCCCCCCTCTTGTTTCATCTTTTCCCCGGCTAAAAATCCCTGCCGCTGACGCGCTTCGGCCAGCGTCCGAGGACGTTTGCGTTCCTGGGACGGGGGCTCTGTCGCTTTGTTTTCCTCAGACAACGCGGACTTTGTGTTTCCTGCGGACTTGGGTCCGGGTTCATCCATTTCGGTGTTGCCAGTTTTGAGCCCTGTGGATTTGGGAATCTCGACTTTAGCCAGCGGCTTGATATCCGGAATGTCAACGGTTCTTGTATCGGGCCTCAATGTCTCATAGATCTTTTCGGGCTCGGCCTGTGACTTGTTCTCGGCCACTTTGGGTGGCGGGGGAGGAGGACTTGGCGGAGTAGCCTGAGGGCGAGGGGTGTCCATGGTCTTTGGGACCTTGTCTTGGGTGCCATCAATTCTTGGCACGTCAGACGGCGCCTTCGGGGGATTGGGATTGGCGGCCTTTGAATTGACTGATGAGTAATACTTGGCCTCCTTGGGCGGCTCCGGCGCAGCCTGGACGGGACTGACATCCACAAACAATAAAGGAGGCTCGGCCGACTGTTGCTTGAGCTGGTTTTGAGACGGGGAATTCTGGTATTTGGCCAGATTCTTCAGAGACGGAATCGCCTTGGAGAGGGCATGGATTGAACTGATTTTCCACCATCCGGCCTGATGTCCAATTTCAACGATTCCGAAAACCATGATATGAAAGGCCAGGGACAAGGCAAATGCCTGGGCCAACGCATCCGTCCACCATTCGGTTCGCAAGCCATACGAGCCCGGACCTGTCCGGCCGGGGTTTGACGCGCGATCTGGCCAATTCGATCTCATCTGCTGTGGGCCTTGCCCATAACGACAGACATTGCCTGAGAACGTCCGTTCGAGCAATAGCCGTTTGAAAGGGGGGCCATTCCCCTTTCATCCTTGGCCAGATCGCGCTCGGCAGCGACAGAACTCCTGAATCCAAGGAAGAAGCCTGACTTCACACAGAGGCACCGAGATCACAGAGAATAGGTTTTTCCGAAAAATCTCCGTGAGCTCCGTGTCTTCGTGTGAGAAATCTGTGTCAGGAAAATTCCTAGGGGGTTTCATTTTAAGGTGTGAAATCAGGAGCCCTGAGCCTTCGGTCTTTTGTGAAAAAGAAAGACCGGCTTGAAGGCCGGTCTTTCTTCGCACAATCGAGTCCTGCCAGCCCACGGACCGGCAGGAGGCACAATAATATTTCAGCGATACTGCGGAGTGCGGCTGTGTCTAAAGCACCCGCCGTAACTCTGAGCGCATCTTAAGCCTGTCTCGCGTTATTTCTTGATGCGCCCGAACAGGATATTCGAGGTCGGGGTCAGGGTGTAAGGCGACGTGGCGCCAGGAACATCCTGCCAAGGGCCTGTAATCGCCTCGGCCGCCTGCAGTGTGCCACCCCCTTCCCACGTGACCGTGATCTTGCCATCGGCGCCGCGGGTAATGCTGGTAAACTCGGGCGCTGTCACAGGAGGTGCCGCCATGTATTTCACCGCGTTCAGGAACATCTTAGCTCCGTCATCCGTCAGATCGAAGATACCGGATCCTTGGGAAGTCAGGCCGTCTCGTTCGCGGCTACCGGTCAGGAACACCAGCCGATGACCGCCCAGGATATCCCCGGCGGCAGTCGCCATCTTGGCACCGGCCACCCATTCGCCAATCACCATGCCGTTCACGGCCGGATCACCCGCCGTTCCGATCGTGGCCAGGATCGTTCCTCCTCCCGCAACGGGATCACTGTTCACCGAGATCCCCCGTTGAGGAAGATCCGCGAAGGTCATCAGATTGGCGTAATTATTGACCATCGTGTTACCCGCATCCAGGGCGATGCCATCGAAGATCGGATGGCCGGGGCTCTTGATCGATAACTTTACCGCACCCGCCGTGTCAGGAATTGTGCCGCCCGTCGTATATCCCAAGCGGCTGTTTCGTATCACGTAACCGCCCAGGACCATCGTGGGAGCAGTGATTCCATTCCATGCCAAGGTCTCTGGAGGATCCTGGTAATCGCCGCTGGGAACGGATCGGCTGATGATCACCAGATCATACGTGTTTAGTTTGGCAACATCAGGCGTGCCCGAAGTGACAAATCGCGTCACCTTGTGTCCCTTGGACGCGAGGAGCTTCGTGTAACCCACATCTGAAGCTTCGGTGAATCCGGCCGTCTTGGCATCGGCGGCAGGATCGTTATCGGCCGGATGGAAGCTGATCCAGGCGATGTTCGCCCCCTCCTCAGTGACCGGCGGCACATATGGATATGGCCCGTAATTACGGTATTTCGTCAGCGCAGCCTGGCCGGCGGCGTTGTTATGGGCTGTGGAGGCCATGCCGACATAGATCTTGTCGGGATAATCGAGGGTAATCTCTGTCATCTTGGACCAATCGACACCGTTAGTGCCGCGATAACCCGTGAAGACATCCCCCACGCGTTGCAGGCGGACCCACACATTCGGATAGGGTAGCGGGCCAACCTGAGTATAGTTTGGCACACCGGCTGCCGCCCCGTCGGTCTCGGCGCGATAGTTCATTTCCCAGAGGTTCGCGCCACTTTGGCTTGCGTCTGGATTGATCACCGCATTCACATAACGGCTGCCAGCGGCCAGGCTCTCGCGCGCCATAAGTCCGCCGTGGGTCCAGTTATCCTTGCGATCGATATAGGCGACCTGAACGACCATGTCGAAGTCGCCAGTCCGTTCCTCATAAGCGAAATGGAAACCATCGGCATTATTCCAATAGTCACTGCCCCCGGAAATCATGTCGAAGTCCCTCTCACCCACCGGGAATGTTGAGCCGGGCTCCAAGGGATCAGTCCCGGGATTTCCGATATCCTGTGCGACCACATTCAAGATTTTTCCTTTGAATGAAGTGCCGGCGGCGATCGGATTTCCGATTTTGTCTTTAACCCCGGAGATATTGAGTGTGAACTCCGTTCCGGTGAGTCCGCTGACAGTCAACTCGACCGTCATCCCATCTGGACGCAGTGTGGCGGCGGTCACGGTGCCGCCGACCAATTGGTAATTCGACGCTTGCCCGGCGCTGGCATCCATCAGGCCATCATAAGATACACCGATCTTGTTGCTGCCTTTCAGGACGGCGGCCCCCTTAACCACAGGCGGGGTGATATCGCTGGACACGGTCAGGATCGCCTCGTCACTGAATTGGGGATCCAGGGCGGGGACAAGAAGCTTGCACCTGAATTTGGCCCCGTTATCGCTTGTGGCAGCAGGAGGAATCGTGTAGCTGGCGCCCGTCGCTCCGGCAATGTCCGCACCATTTTTCTGCCACTGATAGCTGATCACCGATCCAATCTCCGAAGTGGCCTCCGCCAGAACGCTGAACATCCCGGTCTGGTTTTCAAGGACCGTGATGGATTGGGGGTGTTTGGTGATCGTCAGCGACGATCGGCCCGGATCCAGGTAACCCGCCAAAGCGGAACCTGGAATTAGTTCGACGGCAGCAACATCCGGAGGCTCAATATTGACGTCCACTGTTTTTCCCGGAGTCACCCAGCCGACGGCCAGGTTGTCGCCACTCGTTCCCTCGTTCATCAGAACTTCAACGTAGTAGGACTTGCCGCCGACCAAATCGATCGGAGCGCCGGCATTGTTGTTGTTGTAGATCTCGCGATTGCCCCCATCGGCAGTCCATCCGCCGTTCCATTCGCGAGATCCCACCCAGGTGCTGATCCTCGCAATCGGATCCGTTCCGAGATTGGCGGGACTGTCGTCGGTGCTGATGTAAAGCTCACAACCGTCGTCTGAAGCCACGAAGAAGATATAGCTTCCCGTGGTGGGAGGAATCAACCAGCCGGACATGCGCTGGGCGTAGTTCTCCGCAAAGTTGGACGGCGCCTCGAAGGCGGTATGGCCGGTTACCACGTCTGGCGGTGTCCCCGCTTCGATCGCGGTCTTCAACGCGGATATCGAGTTAAGGGTCGTCCAGACCTCGCGGACGATGACGCCCTGAGCCATGACATAGGACTTGAAGGTCCACTTACTGTTGGCCGCGATCACATGACCCGCGGCGGTGTCATCCTTCACATTGTTCACTGTCACGGTGTATTCGGCGCCCACAGCTTGCTTGGCTGTGGTCAGGACCACGTTCGTCAGATCTTCCAAGGTCGCCGCTGAAATGGCCAAGGACGGTGCGATCGAGTAGTTCCCAATCGTCTCCGCCGAGGTTTTGTCCATCGGCTTCGAGAAGGAGACGGTGACCGTGACGAAGTTCGGGCTGCCTTTGGCGTATACGATAGTTGGCATGTCCAAATCGGCAGTCACCGTGAGAGTGGCCGTATCGCTAGTAGCGGAATTTTGACCGCCGGTGACTTTGCAGGAGAACTTTTTGCCGTTCTCAGACAAAGGGGCGCGGACCACCGTGTAGGTCCGATTGGTGCCATCCGCAATGTCAACGCCATCACGCATCCATTGATAGACATAGGGGGGGGTCCCATTCACCTCGACGGAGAAAACCACGTCCGTTCCTTCGACAACCGACTGGGTCTTGGGTTGTTCCATGAAGGTGATCGGACCATTCTGCTTGTCGATGGTGGACAGGTATTGGCCCGGTATGGGCAAGGTCTGGTCAATGCTGCCATCCGGGGCGGCCACTGCGACCGCAAGATAATCGCCCCCCGTTCCATCCTTAAACAGGGCCTCGATATAATATGCCCTGCCCTGCGTGAGAGTAATCTGGGCGCCTCCCATCACGGTGTCTTTGGTCGGCCATTGTGTCCCGGTAAAGGTGGAGGAGTTTTTGGCTTCCACCGTGCTGGTTCCTCCTATGGACTCCCACATGCGCGCATTGCTCCATCCGGCTTCCTGAGCGATGAGCTTCTTGTTGGCCGCCGTATCGTCGGTGCTCAGATAGAGATTGCCCCCGTCATCAGACGAGACAAAAAAGATATAATCGCCTGTGGCAGGCGGATAAAAATAACCGGCGATCTGGCCGCCGTAGTTATCACTGTAAACGGCGGGATTGACGTTGATATCGCCGCCGGCGTTCCACTCGAAATACGGATAATAATGGACCACGTCGGGTTTGTCGGGAAACTTGGCGTTGCTGGTGAGGTCCGTAACGGCCGTCCCGCTGATATTGAGGAATGCCTTGCCGGTGATCAATCCCTGAGCCGTTGGAGGCGCTGCCGCGTACGCTCCCAGACCTGAGATCAGCATGAGGGAGAGGAGTGCTTTGAGGCGTTGGTATTTCATAAGTTGCCCTTCTGCAAAGCGGATCCCGCTTTCGAGAAGCCCCCGACTGCACGCCAACGCGTGTTCGGAATATCGCGCTTCATCAGATGGGACGTCTTAGTCTGCGCCGCTTCAGCGAGATCTGCCTCTGATTATGGATTGGGAGATCATCAAGAAATCGGGACCAAAGTCAATCATGAAACCTGAGCCGCAAGTCAAACGCAGCGCGTATTCATGAAGGGTTTTTCACAGTTTAGGCCGCTGGCGGGTGACAAAGGCCACGGCCATGGCCAGATT
>JAKLHY010000057.1 GCA_022709905.1 Verrucomicrobiota bacterium
TGCTCGAATACCTTCGCCGTGCCCTCGATGGCCGCCCATTCCTGCCTCAGCCAGTGAAAAGCACCTGAGCAGTTACGGCAGGGTTGCTAGGGGCTTGACGGAGGGTTTGGTGGGCTGATAGGGTTTAGGCGTGATGTGCACGGGCTATCCAGGCGCAAAGCGGTGAATCATCGGATTTGACTTGGAAGGCGTTGGTGTAAATCATTGGTAATTAAGATTGCCCGCGTGGCGGAATTGGCAGACGCGCTAGATTCAGGTTCTAGTGAGTAACATCGTACAGGTTCAAATCCTGTCGCGGGCACCACTCTTCGGGCCGAGTCATCTCATCCAACGCCTGAAGACACTCGAGATCCGGCCACAGCAGATCGTTAACCGCGCCGCCCTTTTTCGCGGCAACACCTCTGGCCTGGTGGATCATAGAGGTCATCGGATGAAAAATCGGATTTTGATATCGTTGGCTCTCCTGCTCGTGGGAATGGCGTGCGGCATGTGGCTGGAGCGATCCATGGCCCGTCGTGCTGTTCTCCAGGAAGCGGGGGCGGAACCGGATATGCCGATGTCTTCGACCCACGTCACAGCGGATCCGGCACCGGCAAGCGAACCGAACCTTCGTCCAATGCGAAACGCGGGCAGGGTTCGTCCATCAGTTTTAGGGCTCGATGAGTTTTCGACGAACATTATTCGCGTCCTGGCGGATCCGCAGAATCCGAGGGCGGCTCAGATCCTCGCCCGTTCGGCGCATTCGATCAAACCATCGGACGCCGCGCAGGCGATCGACCTGCTGGAAAACCTGCCGATGGGCGCTCGTCGGGGGGACCTGTATCAGTCCTTATTTCAGAAGTGGGCAAGTTTGGATCCGGCCTCGGCTGCCGCAAGGGCGATGAAAATGGCGGACAATCCATTGCGGGAACAATCAATGCAGGCGGTGGCGCTCCAATGGCTGCAACAGGATCCGCAGGCGGCCTTTGCCTGGGTATCCACACTGCCGGAGGGCGCCCAACAGCGGTCCTTGATCCAATCGATGGTGGCGAACTGGAGCCGATCGGATCCCAAGTCCGCGGCGGCCTTCACCGAGGCCATGCCCTCGGGCCGAATTAAGAACGACGCGTTGGGCACTGTGGCCCGGCAATGGGCGCTGACGGATACGGCCAGCGCGGCTCATTGGGCAAAAAACCTGCCTTCTGGGGCTGGCCAGCGAGAGGCCGTGCGCCAAATCAGTCTTCAAATGGCGGAATCGAATCCACAGGCGGCGGTGGATTTGGCGATGTCGATGCCTTCAGGTCAGGCACGAGGTGAAGTCATTGGCCTGGTGGCCGCCCGTTGGGCTCAGGACGACCTCGATGCCGCCGTGCGTTGGACCCAGCAGCTGTCCGAGGGACGGGAAAAACAGGCCGCGCTCAGCAATGTGAGCTATCGCTGGATGAAATCGGATCCCAATGCGGCCCTTCGATATTTGGACCAGTATTCGGCAGGATTTCGTCAGGAAGTCTTGAACCGGGTGGCGAACCAGTGGGGATCTCAGGAGCCGCGGGCAGCGGCCGCATGGGCACAGAACCTGCCGGCGGGCGAATCCCGAGATCGCGTTTTGGCAACAGTCGCCTCCAGCTGGGCCGGGCATTCGCCGATGGAAGCGGCGGATTTCGCGGCCAGCCTCCCTCCGGGTGAAACCCAGCGCGACACGGTGCGATCGGTCGTGTCGCAATGGGCTTATTCTGATCCGGAAACCGCGGCCCGCTGGGTGGCACAATTCCCGGAAGGCGACCTGAGAACCGTCTCCATCCAAAATGTGGTCCAGCGATGGGCGGTCAATGATCCATCCCAGACCGCCTCGTGGATCAATGGATTGCCGGCGGGACCGTCACGCGAGGAAGCGGTCGGGACCTATGCCGGCGCTATTGCTTCCACGTATCCCGAGTTGGCGATCCAGTGGGCGGAGACTATCCAGGACCCCAAACTGCGCAACAACCGGTTGGAAAATGTGGCCCGAAACTGGATGCGCATCGATCCGCCAGCCGCCTCGGCCTGGATTACCCAATCCGAGCTTCCAGACAAAAGGAAAACTCAACTGCTCAACCTCGGTCAATCTAAGCCCTGACTGCCTTTGTCGCGGTTGTTCCGTTGATTGCGGTGATGCAGTCGTTTTGACGTGCCCTCCTGTCTTGCCATTTTCGGATTCATGACCCAGCCTTCAAAGTGTTCCGCTAAACCGGGCAACAAAAAAGCGGAAAACTGATGGATCGCTTGCCTTTTCGGCACGATCGGGCATGTTGAATTGAATCGGACGGAGCTTCCAAAGGCTCGAAAATTCGAATTAAGCAACGCGTCAAGCACTAAAATGCCCGACCTCCAGTAGAGTCTGCCAAACCGCTTGTGGATTCGCTACGGCACGGCGCTCGTCGCTGTCGCTGCAGGCTTCGGGCTTCGTAAAACATTGACCCTTTGCTTTGGGGAAGACCTCCCCACCTACATCACTTTCTATCCGGCCGTCATGGTGGCCGCCTTGCTGGCGGGCCTGGGGCCAGGGATCGCGTCCACTGTCTTGTCGGTCATCGTGGTCGACTATTGGATTTCCTCCCCAAGGGATCTGTGGATCCATACAAGTCCCGGGGAGGCCGTCGGCGCCTTGCTGTTCACTGTAATGGGCGTGTTCATCAGCTTGCTGACCGACTTCTACCGCTACGCACGGGAAAAGTCGGCCTCCAGCGAAAAAGGGCTGGTCTTGCGCGAAAGCGAGTCGTTTTACCGCCAGACGCTGGAGTTGATTCCCGGCATGGTCTTCACGACGCGTCCGGATGGTTATTGTGATTTCCTGAGTCAACAATGGTTCGATTTCACCGGCGTCCCCATGAGTGAAAATCTCGGCGACGGATGGAACTCGCTTCTACATCCCGAGGACTCGCCTCGGGCCCTTGCCACCTGGCGCGAAGCTGTCAAGGGCGGAACGCCTTACGACGTCGAGTATCGTGTGCGGCGGCGGGACGGCAGCTATGAGTGGTTTAAAGTCCTCGGCAGGCCAATCCGGAATACGGAGGGACAAATCATCCGATGGTTTGGCACGGCCTTGAATGTTCATGATCTGGTCAAGGCGCAGACGGCCTTGCGCCACAGCGAACGCATTTACCGCGCCATCGGCGAAAGCATCGATTACGGCATCTGGATCTGCGAGCCCGATGGCCGCAATATCTACGCGAGCGAGAGTTTTCTTAGCTTGGTGGGAATAACCCAGGAACAATGCTCCAACTTCGGCTGGGGCGACGTGCTGCATCCGGACGACGCCGAAAAAACGATCGCCTCATGGAAGGAATGTGTCCGCACCGGAGGGATCTGGGATGTCGAACATCGTTTTCGCGGTGTGGATGGAGAATATCATTCCATACTGGCGCGCGGAGTGCCGGTCAAAGACGAGCGGGGTGAAGTGATCTGTTGGGCCGGCATTAATCTGGATATCAGCCGCCTCAAAGGAGTGGAATCGGCGCTGGCCCAGGCCCGTGCCAACCTGGAACGGACCGTCGAAGAACGAACCGCCCGACTGCGCCGAACTGTGGACAAGTTGCGGGCGACCGTCAAAGTCCGCCGTGAGGCCGAGAAAAAAATCAAGGAAGCCGAACTCCAGTACCGCACGGTCGCCGACTTCACCTACGACTGGGAATATTGGCTGACCCCGGAAGGTTCCCTGCGCTATTGTTCGCCCTCGTGCGAGCGAATCACCGGCCACACTGCGGCGGAATTTGTTGCGGATCCAATCTGCTTAGGCCGTTTGATTCATCCGGACGATCGGGACCTGTGGCAACAACACGAGCGCGATGCCCTGGCGTGCCCGGGGCAGCGCAGCATTCAATTTCGCATCCTCCGCAAAGATGGGGAGCTTCGATGGATCGAGCATGCCTGCCAGCCGGTCATTGACAGTGGCGGAGCATTCCTGGGCGTCCGCGCCGGCAACTGTGACATCACCCAGCGCAAACAAGCCGAACTGGAAACGCAACGTCTGCGCACAGAACTCGCCCGGATCTCGCGCTTGACCACCGCGGGCCAGATGGCGGCGGCTTTGGCCCACGAATTGAATCAACCGCTTGGCGCCATTGTGTGCAACACGCAGGCCGCCGAACAACTCCTCCGCCAAAATCCGCCCAACCTCGCTGAGGTCCAGGAAATCCTGCTCGATATCCAAGCCGACGGAAAACGCGCCGGAGAAGTCATCCACGGCCTCCGCGCCCTATACCAGCAGACTGGCGAAAAACGGGCGGATCTGCGACTCAACCAGATCATTCAGGAGACGGTCCGTCTCTTGAACAGCGAGTTCCTGCTTCGATGCGCCTCGGCTGAACTCAATCTCGATCCGCAGTTACCCACCATCTCAGGAGACGCCATCGAGTTGCAGCAGGTCATCATCAATCTGGTCGTCAACGCTCTGGATGCCATGGCCACCAAGGAATCCAATCATCGCTTCTTGCAGATCAGCACCCAATGTCGGGATGCGAAAAACGTTGAGATCGCCTTTCGGGACGCCGGGACTGGCCTCAGTGCCGAAATCCTCAATCGCCTCGGTGAACCCTTCTTTACCACCAAAGCAACGGGCATGGGGATGGGATTGGCCATCAGCCTCTCGATTGCCGAGTCCCATGGGGGCCGGCTATGGGCGGAGAATAACGCGGACCAAGGCGCCACGTTCTACCTTTCTCTTCCGATATTATCAAACCACTCCATATGAACAGTTCTCAAGGCACGGTTTATGTCGTCGATGACGATCCCGGCATGCGCAAGGCGATTGGACGGCTCTGCCAATCGCACAACTTGAACGTCAAGACCTTCGCCTCCGCCCGCGAGTATCTGGATCACGCGACGCCTGAAAGCCCTGCTTGCATGATCCTGGATGTGCGGATGCCCGGGCTGAGCGGACTGGATCTCCAGGCTGAACTCACCGCGCGGAACATCCGAATCCCCATTGTGTTTATTACGGGCCATGGTGACATTCCGTCCAGTGTCAAGGCCATGAAAGCCGGCGCCGTGGATTTCCTGACCAAGCCGTTCACTCACAAAAGCTTGATTGCCATCATCCAGGAAGCCCTTCGCAAGGATATCCATCAGAAATCGCTCCAAGGCGAACAGGATGCGATCCAACAGCATCTCAACAGCCTGACGCCGCGGGAACGTCAGGTCTTTGATAGGGTGGTTAAGGGCATGCTGAACAAGCAAATTGCCGCTGAGCTCGGCGCCTGCGAACAGACAATCAAGGTCCACCGAGGACGAGTCATGGACAAAATGAGGGTGGCGTCAGTGGCCGAACTGGTCCAGCTTGCCGTCAAGACCGGCGTGTTGTTGCCTTGAGCTCGGGATCGTCCCGCCCTCCAAGGCATCCCTGAAACCCAAATTGAACCAAAGTAGCATGGACGTTTCGGACAAGACCGGTATGTTGTCCTCAGAAGCCGTGGCTCCGACAGGCTTCATCCCCTGCCTGGGAACATGGTCCAACACGCAAATGACAACAGGCAAATCACTCCCCAGATCCGAAGCCGCCACAACCAGGGTTCAACCCCTGATCGCCGTTGTGGACGATGACCCGTCGTTTCTTCGGTCGGTGGGACGTTTGCTGCACTCGGCAAATTATGCGGTTGAAACGTTCGGCTCCGCGCACGATTTTCTGGCAGCCCAACAATCGTCCGCGCCCCAATGCCTTGTCTTGGACGTGCACATGCCCGGCATGACTGGCCTTGAGCTCCATGACAGGCTCAGGGCTCAGGGCTGCCGCCTGCCCATTGTTTTCGTGACGGCCTACGAGACGCCACACACGCGGGAACACGCCCATCTCCCCGGCGTGTATGGCCTCCTCTTGAAGCCTTTTGATAAGCGGATCCTCTTGAACGCGGTGCAAGAGGCCCTGAAGGATCGATCTCAAAATCCGTCAGCCAGCCCAATTCAGCCCGATCAACCGTAGCGAGACGTGACTGCGTTAAATCAGCGGGGTCTGGCCTTGCACCGGAACGGGACCAACCGGCAAGGGGCCAAACTCCAGCTTGGCGGGCCGCAAGTCGAGCTTTGACTCGTTCAAGGCCCAGTCCCATGTGACGAGTTTGCCGGAATAAGCGCTCATCCGCCCCATGATGGCGGTCAAGGTGCTTTCGGCCACGGTCAGTCCCTCGTTGAGCGCCGTCCCCGCGCGGATGCTGCGCAACAAATCGGCGTGTTCCTGAAGATACGGATTGGGCGACCGCCCGGCCTGATAGGTCTGAGCGCCTTCGATGTGTCCGGTGTTGCCATTGATGTGAGCCACCCCTTTGGCGCCCACGATGCGTTCGGCAACGCGGTCCGTGCAACCGGGAATCTGACGGCACATGCTCAAGAAACGAACCCCACCGGGATACTCGTAATCCACGGCGAAATTATCCCAGATATTTCCGCTGCGGCGCACCTCGCGTCCTCCCATGCCCATAGCCGAAATCGGATGGCTCCCCAACGCCCAGTTCATGACGTCGATGTTATGCACGTGCTGTTCCACGATGTGGTCTCCCGAGAGCCAGCAGTAGGGATACCACCTGCGGCATTGCCATTCCATATCGCTCATGCCGGCCGGTTGTTCGGCCGCAGTCGTGCTGCCCCCGGAATTCCAATAGACCTGGCCTCCCACAATTTCGCCAGTTGAAATCAAGCGAAATGTGGCGGTTCTGGAAAGCCTATCGGAATGCGCCGATCGTTTTCACCCGGGGACCAACGTTGCCCAAATCGAAAGGCTGGAAACCGATTTGGGCGGCCGGGGATCCCGGCTTCAAACGGAAATCACCGGCGGCCGGGTTCGCAAACAACGGATCGGCAACCAGGGAACCTTCCTCGTGGCCCTTCTTCTGCCAATCCGCGAGGGAATCCTGTCCAAATCGAATGTCCTGTCCCTCGGAGTGCCAATAAAGATTGCGTCTCATGAGGAACTGTTTGTCCTGGAACTGTCCATCCAGGAGCTTGCCGCGATTCCAGAAGACAATGTTCTGTTCAAAGGTAAAACTGAGGTGGGATTCGGCCCGCGAGCGTTGGATTTGGTGTTTTTCGGCATCGACAAAAATGTTGTTTCGGACGGTATTATTTTTGCCGTAGTGCTGGTGAAAACCGCCGTGAGTCGTTCGGTAAACGAGGTTGTTTTCGGCAAGAATACCCGTGGTGCCTTCGTCGAAGTAAATGCCCCAGCCCCCGTATCGCAACCCGGCGGTGTCGTGCCACAGATTATTGCGAATGACAGTGCCGGAGTGAAGTCCAAGCGTATAAATGCCGGCCATGTCGCTGAGGATGGGGCCGTCGCCATTGGAGAGGACGCCGATGTGATGCACATGGTTGAACTCGACCAGGTTATTCGTCGCCAATGCCCGGTCATAACCCCAGGTCCATCCGATCGAGATGCCGGTGTAGTAGAAATCATGGATATGATTGTGCCTGAGTTTATTGGATGGCGATTGGCCGATCCAGATGCCAATCGCGCTGTGGTAAAGGCGTCCGCCATCGTGGATATGACAATCGCTGATTTCGTTGCCCCAGGCGATTTCCGCCGGAGTTTGGCGGATTGCGGTTTCTCCGATTTTGATCCCGCCGGCGCCCAGGTCGGCGAATTCACAGGCTTGGACGCGATTCTGCTGGCAACCCCGCCCCAGTTCGAGGCCATAACTGCCTAGGTGAAGGAAAGAGCAATTCTCGAAAACGGCATTGCGCATTCCTTCGGCTCGCACGGCGCCGGGCACGCCAATCGCCGCTTGCGCAAACCCACCCACTTCAGCCTTGGGCGGCGGCCAGATCTCGACCTTGTCTTTGCCCGTGTCAAATCCCGAGGGAAAATGCCATTCGGTATGGGCAAAGGTCAGACCGCGAAAACAGAGATGATCGATAAACTGATGGGCTTCGGGCCGGCCGGCAAAGCGAATCAGCTGACTCTGGACTGGGGCCACAATTACGGTTTGTCGCGGATCTTCCCCCGGTAAAGGAAAGTAGTAAATCTTCGAATCCCGGCTGTCGCACCACCATTCCCCGGGCAGATCGAGGAATTCCGCCGCGTTTTCAATGTAATACAGGTCTCCTGGGTCCAGTTTGAACACGCTGTTCTTGCGAAAAGTCACCCGCCTCGCGGTTTCATCAACCCCCGCCACAGGGAGATGGGATTCCACCCAACGATTCATGACTCGGACCTCCGCTTGGTCGATGGTCGCTGCCGACGGCCATTCACCCGCCTTGTAGGCAAATCGAGCCTGCCCCTGGCTCCAGGGCACATCAGCCTTCGCGTCGGGAACCTCCGCGACTGCCAGGTAACCCCGGTTCGGATGCCGCGCCCGGGTCCGCCGTTCCCCATTCACCCACAGTTCGCGAATAACCGAGCCTCCCTGAGGTTGCTCCGGAATTCGGGCAACCCAGACCGCATGTCCATTGAGGGTGGTCTTCTGCCACCCGGTGATGCGCCGTCCGCCACTCAAGACCGGTGATTCTCCCGGTGCGGCCACAAACTCGACCGGCGCCCCGATCGATCCCGAGTCCTCCGGTGTAAACACGATCGGTTGCTTCAAATAATAAGTCCCCCCATGCACCACCACCCGAACGGGCTGGGGCAGCTGGCCGCCCTGCTTCTGCTTCAGCTCGCGGATGGCGTCCCTGGCCCGCTCCCAGGTGGCAAAGGGCCCGTCCGTCCGCTGCCGGTCCGGAAGCGCCCGCTTTCCCGACCACGCATCGCTGCCCCCCGGTGAAAGATGATATACACGCGCCCCGATCGCGGCTGGGTCCGGGTTCTGACTCGCGGACATGCAACCCCCTAAAACACAAATGGCCAAAATCCCGAGGATATTCAGATAGACAGGCCGGAATTTGCGGTTGTGGCATCCAGATTTTCTCGATTTCATAACAACGTTATGGGCTGAGTCGACAGACACCTTATTGACGACAGCATCGCGAAATTCTTCAAGGCAAAAACAGGGGCTGCCGCCATGATGTGAGCCCGGATCGCGGACCCGTGTCCATGGAAGAACCGTTGAATCCCCCCCTAAGATCGCTATAGGGTTTTCCCCTAGTTCAAAAACGGGTTTCTCCTGATTCTAACCGGCTCGGGTCCATATTATAAATGAACGACTCGCGGAGCCTGAATTGATCTGAGTTGCCGTGCGCGTGACAAAGCTGAGCTGGGTCGGCCCGGTCAGACCGGAAGGCCCTGAAGGAGGGCTGCGGCAGAAGCTGTTTTCAGAAAGGCGCCCGGAGGGATGGGGGGAAATTGGGTGGCAGCGGCAAGGGGACAGCTGCCACCTTTTTTATTGTTTGGCGAAAACTTGGGTCTTGACCCGGTTCTGCGTTTAAACTAGGTTGCGTGAAGTGAAACGAATGCTGCGACAGATTAATCTGCTGGTCGTCGTTGTAGGAAACGAGGCCGCGGGTATTTGTCGCGACTGAAAAGTGACTTTGACAATAACCCACGGCTGGAAACGGTCGTGGGTTTTTTTATCCCCGCCGCCAGCCGGAAACCAAAGCGAGCTATGACACAAAAAGCCAAATTGAAGAAAAGCGCGGCTGCTGCCGCCAGCCAGGCCACTCCGTCCAAACAACCCATGTTGGGGAGCGAGATCCTGGTGGCCAGCCTGGAGCGGGAGGGAGTGGACACCATTTTCGCCTATCCGGGAGGAGCGAGCATGGAGATTCACCAAGCTTTGACCAAATGTCCGAAAATCCGGACCGTGTTGCCCCGGCACGAGCAAGGCGGGGTTTTTGCGGCCGAGGGCTATGCCCGGGCGCTGGGCAAGGCCGGTGTTTGCATGGCCACCAGCGGGCCCGGAGCCACCAACCTGGTCACGGGTATCGCCGATGCGATGATGGATTCCGTGCCTTTGGTGGCCATCACAGGCCAGGTTTCCCAGGCCATGATCGGCAAGAACGCCTTCCAGGAGACCGATATTTTCGGTCTCACCCTGCCGGTGGTGAAGCACAGCTATCTGGTTACCAGCGTGGACGATATCCCTCGCATCGTTCAGGAGGCCTTTTATCTGGCGCAAAGCGGGCGCCCCGGCCCGGTGGTCATCGATATTCCCAAAAACATCCAGCAACAACGGACCGTCCCGGTCTTTCCCGATCGTGTCACGTTACGCGGCTATAATCCCGACAAAAAGGCCGACGACCAGGAATTGCTCCGCATCCTGGATCTGCTGGAAAAATCCGAGCGTCCCATGCTGTATACCGGGGGAGGAATCATCACCAGCGGAGCCGCTGGAGCCCTTCGCAAATTTGTCCAGACAACCCTTGTCCCCGTGGCCACCACCCTGATGGGGTGCGGTGGCTTTCCGGAAACGGATCCTCTCTCCCTGAAGTGGCTGGGAATGCATGGATCGGCCTATGCCAATTGGGCCGTCGCCGAAGCCGATCTGTTGCTGGCACTGGGTGTGCGGTTTGATGACCGGGTGACAGGCAAGGTCGATAAGTTCTGCGAGCACGGCACCATCGTGCACATCGATCTGGACAACTCGGAAATCAATAAGAATCGCCGGGTGCACCATGCGATTGTCAGCGATGTGAAATACGCCCTGGAACGGCTGAACCAGCTTTTGAAAGAACGCCCACTTCAGAAACGATTCCCGGCCTGGCACAAGAAAATTGCCGACTGGAAATCCCAGGCGCCCCTAAGCTATGCCGTCACCTCGGAGGCCACGGCTGCCCAACATATCCGGGACCTCATTGGAAAGGACAGCTCGCAAGTCATCATGCCTCAGGCGGTCATCGAGTTGCTTTATGAAATCACCCAGGGCCAAGCCCTGATCACCACCGGGGTGGGACAGCACCAGATGTGGGCGGGGCAGTTTTATCAATATACAAATCCGCGGCAACTGATCACCAGCGCCGGCTTGGGCTCCATGGGCTTCGGTTATCCGGCGGCCTTGGGCGCGAAAGTGGCCTGCCCCGACAAACAAGTGGTCGATATCGATGGGGATGGCTCGTTCCTGATGAACGTTCAAGAACTCGCCACGGCGCACATCGAAAATATCGCCGCCAAAGCTATCATTCTCAACAACCAACACCTGGGGATGGTGGTTCAGTGGGAAGACCGGTTTTATTCGGGAAACCGCGGACACACTTACTTGGGTGATCCGCGCAAGAAAAACCAGATCTACCCGGATTTTGTGACTATTGCGAAGGCGTTCGATGTGCCCTGCGAACGGGTGGCGCTGAAGAAAGACCTTCGGCCCGCCATGGAGCGCATGCTGAACTCCGACCAGCCCTATCTGCTGGATGTGATCACTCCTTACACGGAGCACGTGCTGCCGTTCATCAAGGCCGGAGGAACCGTCCAGGACATGATCTACCGCTAACAGGGCGAGTTTCAGCCCGGCTCAATCTAATGTGGTGTTTGCGAAATACGATGCATTCTGCGGCCAGGAGTTTTGGCCAGAAACGAGGCGCGCCGACCGCGCATATCCCCCAGTGGATCTGTAAGGGAGACGCAACGAAGTGCCTGGCCAAAAGAACGGCCGCCCAGAGGGCTGCGCCGAAAATGGCCCGCTGACTTCGTTACGCGTCGGTTACAGCCCCACGAAGGGGATGCGCCGGCCTCGGCGCCTTGGCCCAGGCCAAAATTCCTCCTGCCATTCGGAAATTTAATATGGCAACCGGTCTAGCCGTTCCAGCGATTGAAAAACATGGCCGAAAAACGAGTGCTCTTGATTCTGAGCGACATCCACTACGCGAGTTCTGCCGAGAAAGCGCGGGGTGGACACGAGCGAGCGGCCATCGATCAACCCCTATTGCGCCTGCTGGTCCATGGTTTCCGGCATTTTTTCTGGCTGCGCGATCCGCATGCCCACAATCACATGCTGGATCGGTTTCTCGAGTGCAGCGGCGAGCCGGATTGGGTGGTGGCGAACGGAGATTACTCCTGCGATTCAGCCTTCGTCGGAGTGAGCGATGACGCGGCCTGCATCAGCGTGCGGGAATGTTTGTCGAAACTAAACGCCCGGTTTGGAAGTCGTTTCATGGCCAATTTTGGGGATCACGAGTTGGGCAAGATGAGTTTGTTTGGGGGCAAAGGAGGGCTTCGTCTCGCCAGTTGGCACCGTGCCACACACGAATTGAACCTCAAACCGTTCTGGCAGGAAACTGTGGGAGCTTACCGGCTGATGGGGGTGACATCATCGCTTCTTGCGTTGCCTGTGTTTGAGCCGGAAACCCTTCCAGAAGAGCGGCCCGAGTGGTGTCGATTGCGAAATGAGCATATCGACAACGTCTCCCAAGCATTCGAGTCGCTCAATAACCAGGAAAGAGTGATCCTCTTCTGCCATGATCCAACCGCGCTGCCCTGGTTGTGGCGATGTGATGCGGTCCGCCAAAGAATTGACCAGATCGAACAAACGTGGATTGGCCATCTTCATTCCCCTTTGGTCTTGTGGAAAAGTCGCCGGCTGGCCGGCATGCCCATGATCTCTTTCCTGGGGACTTCCATTCGACGGATGACATCGGCGTTGCGCGAAGCCAGACATTGGCGCCCCTTCAAGCTCCGCCTTTGCCCATCCCTCACAGGCACCCAACTGTTAAAAGACGGCGGCTTTTATGAGGTCCGTCTGGATCCTGAAGCGGCTCACACCCCCCAAGTCCTCTGGCATCCCCTGGCTTGGTGACGTTCCCCTCAGACGCCCCCTCGCCGGACTGATTGCCCAAGGTAATTGCGTAGCGCAGCCAAGGCCCGGGCACGATGGCTGATCCCATTCTTCACTTCCTCCCCCAACTCGGCGAAGGTCAGCGAATAACCTACCGGAACAAATAACGGATCATAGCCAAAACCAGCTTCGCCTCGAGGTTCAAAAACAATGTGTCCTTCGCAGGCGCCTTCAAAGATCCGGGTCTCCATTTCTCCCGTTTCCGCTGGATTCTTCCCCCGTGTGGACATTCCAAAACTCTCGGAACCCAAAAGTCCAGCGGAGAACTCCAGATCGTTCTTTGACCCAGGCGGGCCGGCCATCCAGACGGGGACAACTGTTAATGCCAGCGCGCAACGAAAACGGGCCGTGCGCCTCGCCATCGGTACTTCTCTTAGCAGCCTCAGGAGCTTGGCGTTGTTTTCCGCATCGGGCGAGTTGCCGGTTCTCCGGGAATCCAGGGCCGCAAAACGAGCAGAACGCACCCCCGGAGCCCCATCCAAAACATCCACCTCCAAACCCGAGTCATCGGCAAGAACAAACACCGGCGACTGTCCAACCAGAACCACCGCCTGGGCCTGTTCACTCCGTGCGAGCCAAAGGGCTAACTTGCGAGATTTATGGGTGGCATTCCCGGAAAACGTGGTTTCATCCTCTTCGACCTCAGGTGGATCCGAAAAGTCAGTCAAAGGAACACAGCGAAACCTCGAATCCAGAATCTTCTGGATCTCGAGGACCTTATGACGGTTCCGCGTCGCCACCACCAATTGAATGTTATTCATGGATCGAATCGCCGCCTTGATACCGAGGAGGTTGCTCGGTTCCCGGGCCTTGAAGTACTCAACCGCAATTCACGACTCATGTAATAGGAAGACAGGAGAGGACGCAAATTTATAATCAGCGGCATCTGGCCTTAAGTCACAGTGCGAAAATGCCGATAAAAACAGTAGGCATCTGAAATGGCGGTGGCGGAACGACCTGAATGGCTTGGGGATTTGGACGGGGATTCAGTCCTCTGTTCCCGGCATTTCACGTGACCGACACGCAGAAGTTCTGGGCGACCCGGCCAAGGTGTGGACTGATTGAATCGGACTATCAGAGAGATATGGGGCATATGCGGACAGAGATGGACGAATCGGAAGCCATTGATTTCATCATCGGCTTGGTCTACGAACGTTGCCGGGTGCGTTTGCACGACGGCAAGCAGCACCTGATTCGGGCCAGATTGGGGAAGCGCCTGCGCCAACTGAAGATCGATTCATTAACTGAATACTGCGAATGGTTGCGTCACAGCAAGGACGAGGATGAGATCACCCAGGTTGTCGATGCCTTAACGACTAACTTCACAAATTTCCTGCGTGAAGAGGATCATTTCAGGTTCCTGGTTGGGCAAGCCCTCCCCGCCGTCCTGGCGAAAGGACAGCGGAGCTTTCAGGTTTGGAGCGCGGCTTGTGCTTCCGGGGAAGAACCTTACAGTCTGGCATTCTATCTTGCGGAACACTATCCAATCGCCGGCGGCTGGGATTGGCATATTCTGGCAACCGACGTTTCCACGAAGGCCTTGGACAAAGCCCGGCAAGGTATCTATCCCGCGGACCGATTGACTTCCATTTCGCCCGAATGGTTGCGTCGCTATTTTCAGCGCGGTCATGACCAGTGGGAAGGACACTGCCGGATCAAACCGTCTTTGGCCGAGCGCATCACCTTTCAGCATCTGAACCTGCTTGGCCGCTACGAATTCCCGGAGCGTTTTGAGGTTATCTTTTGTCGCAATGTCATGATATATTTCGATCGGCCCACCCAGGAACAATTGGTGCGTCATCTGACCCAGTGCCTGACGCCCAAAGGATTTCTCCTGGTGGGCCACGCGGAAAGCCTGACGGGTTTGCAGGTGCCCGTCCGTTGCCGCAAACCCAGCATTTATCAAAAGGATTAACCGATGCCGTCACCCTCCCTGGTCGGTTTTGAGCAACGGGTAGTGGTCGGCATCGCGGAAATGGCTGTGACCAACAACCAGACGGTTACATTGGCAACGTACTCCCTCGGCTCCTGTCTGGGTATTGCGATTTATGACCCGGTCATTAAAGTGGGAGGTTTGCTCCACATCATGCTGCCCGAGTCGAGCATCGATCCTTCCAAGGGGACCGCCAAACCCGCCATGTTCGTCGACACCGGCGTGCCCGCCCTGTTCCGGGCCGTCTATCAACTCCGCGGGGAGAAGTATCGTCTCATTGTCACCGTTGCCGGCGGAGCCCAGGTCATGGATACCTCCGGCTTCTTCAACATTGGCAAGCGTAACTTCGAGAGCTTAAAATCGTTGCTTCAAAACAACGCCATCCGCATCCATGCCAGCGAAGTGGGCGGCTTGGTCAGCCGTTCCATGTTTCTCAATGTGGCCACCGGCGAGGTGCGCCTCAAAATCTCCGGCCAGCCCAATGACTTCATCTTATGCAAGAGCTCGACGAGTACATAAACAAGGTCAAGCATCTCCCACCGGCCCCCCGGATCTTGCCCCAGCTCCTTCACTTGCTGAACCAGCCCGATACGGATAGCGGACAGGTCGTCGACCTGATCTCCCTCGATCCCTCCCTGACGGCCGGGGTCCTCCAGTTATGCAACAGCGCCTTCTTCGCTTCCGCAACAGCCGCCTCCGACATCCAGGAGGCCATCACCCGCCTTGGATTTCGCCAGGTCTTCCAATTGGTCGCCAGCATCAGCGGCGCCCGAGCCCTCTCTCCCCCGCAAAAGGGTTATGGAATCGATGCCGGAGAGCTATGGCAGCACTCGGTAACCGCCGCCGTCGCCGCCCAAATTATGGCCCAGGAATTGGGGGAGGATGACAGTGTCATTTTCACAGCCACCCTTCTCCATGACATCGGCAAACTCGTTCTGGCCGAGGCCCTGGAGCATATCTACGCAAAAGTCATCGAGGAAATTGAAACCCACCAATACTCTCTGCTTGAAACCGAAAAGAAACTTTTGGGCGTCCAACACGCCGAGATCGGCGGCCGTCTCCTGTCCCGATGGAACTTCCCGGAAAACATGGTCACCGCAGTATGGCACCATCATCATCCGGCTCAAGCCCAGGACCATCGCCGGCTGGCATCGTTTGTTTACCTGGGCAACATGATCGCCTATTTCATGGGCCACGGCTACGGTCACCAGGCCTTCGCCTTGCGGGGACGCACAGAAGCCATTGATTTCCTTGCCCTAAAAGCCGATGATCTCCCGAAATACATGATCCGCACTTTTGACAAAATGGAGATCATCAAGGCCCTGTTTCGCATCTCAAAATAGGACCGGCTGCCATGGAAAATCAGAGGAAAATCCGAGTTCTAATCGTTGACGATTCGGCTCTGGTCAGGAAAATCATGAGCGAGAGCCTGGCCCCTTTCTATGAAATTGAGGTCGTGGGCACTGCCAGCGATCCCTACATCGCCCGCGATAAAATCCTGTCCCTGAATCCTGACGTCCTCACGTTGGACATCGAAATGCCCCGCATGGACGGCATCACCTTTCTCAAGCTCATCATGAAACACCGGCCCATGCCGGTCATCGTGGTCAGCTCCCTCACCCAGGCCGGTTCGTCCAGAGCTCTGGAAGCCCTGCAGTCTGGCGCCGTCGACGTGTTAGCCAAACCCAGCGGATCCTATTCGGCTCACGAGGATGGCACCAAGCTGGCCGAAAAAATCAAGGCCGCAGCCCTGGCACGGCTGGGACGCCGCTTCTCGGCGCCCCCCGCAAGCCCCCCCCGGTCCTCTCCAAAAACGCCGCTCGTATCGCCCAGGGTCACGGTCCCGTCCCCTGCCCCACCGGTGCCCAGCTCCCCCGCCGCCGGTCACCGCCAGTATGATCCTCGCACCCTCATCCTTATGGGAGCCTCCACCGGCGGAACCGAGGCCCTCAAACATATTCTCACCGCTCTGCCGGGCGATTTGCCTGGCATCTGCATTGTTCAGCATATTCCGGCTTACTTTTCCCAGGCCTTTGCCAATCGGTTGAACGAACTCTGCCAATTCAGAGTGCAGGAAGCCCGCCAGGGGGATCGCGTCAGCCCGGGACTGGCCTTGGTCGCTCCTGGGGGACAACACATGGTTCTTCGTTGGATAAACAATGGCTACCAAGTCGATCTCAACGAAAGACCCATGGTGCATCATCAACGCCCCGCAGTTGATGTGCTCTTCGATTCCGCCGTCAAAGCCGGGGCCGCACCCCATAGTCTGGCCATTTTACTTACCGGGATGGGAGCCGATGGGGCCGCCGGCTTGTTGAACTTGCATCAGGCCGGGACCACCACCATCGCCCAAAACGAAGAAACCTGCGTCGTCTTCGGCATGCCTCGGGAAGCCATCCGGATGGGCGCCGCCCAGCTCATCCTTCCGCTCGATCAGATCGCTGGCCGGATGGACCGGTTTGCCGCTGAGAAAGCCGTCTTCAGCCGGCCTTGATTTCAGTCTTTTTGTATTGTCGCTCTCCATTTTCGAAGGTATGTTACTACAATCATACCTATGGAAGAAAACGAAAACCTCAAGGCCGAACTGGAGAAGCTGCGCGCCGAAAACCAAGCCCTGAAACGTTCTTCTGCCCGTGGACTCAGCATGAAGATCAGTGAAAAAGGCGCCCTCTCAATTTATGGGCTGGGCCGTTTTCCCGTGACGCTCTATAAGGAACAATGGGTCAAACTGCTGGATATGGCCACAGATATCCATGCCTTCATCGAAGCCAACAGCGATAAACTTAAGACGAAGTCTTAATCGCAGATCAATTTGCGCAACCTAATCCATGCAGCGGTTTAGCCGAGCGAGGCAGTCTCGAACCGGTGTGTTAGCGGGGGGCTGAAAAACGGCAGGCCAATCCGGGGCCTTCCCTCGTTACACAATCATCACCTCGTTTTCCAGGCATCCAATCTCGGATCCGAGGATTCGAACTCGGTCTCCCGCCGCCAATGCGAAATCCCCGGGCGGGACAATCCCGGTTCCGGTCAAGAGCACCGCTCCAAAAGAAAACTGCTGACTGCGGCCCAAAAATTCCGCCAGCTCATGAAAGCTGCGTTTGATCCGGTCCACTGAAGTCCCGCCTTTGAAAACCAACTGGCTCGCCCGCCAAATTTCCAGTTCTATTGTCCACTGTCTTGCTTGTGATTCCACGGTCCCCAGGACAATCGCGGGACCCAAAGCACAGGAACCGGTGTAAATCTTGGCTTGAGGCAAATAAAGCAGGTTTTCGCCCTCGATATCGCGGGCGCTCATGTCGTTGCCCAGGGTGTAACCCGTTATTTCACACCGACTATTCAGCACCAGGGCAAGCTCAGGCTCGGGAACCGTCCATCGCGAATCCCGACGGAGCCCCACCGCCCCCCCGGGTGACACCACTTTATGCGCTAATGCCTTGAAGAACAACTCGGGTCTCTCAGCCTCATAAACCTTGCCATAAGCCGTTGCGCTGAACTCAGACTCCTCCATCCGCGCCGACCTGCTCCGCACATAAGTCACCCCCGCCGCCCATACCTCCTGCTGTTCAACCGGCGCCAATAGCTGAACCTGGTTCCTGGCCAACCGCGGTAATGAAGGTTTCAGAACCGACCGCACAACCCCGGCCGGATCCCGATCCTCGAGCAGACTGGTCAGGGTGGAAATACCGGCAGAACTCAGATCGGCAATCCAATCATCGCCTTCGAGAATCCCAGGACGTGGCTCGCCTCCAGGCCTTGTATATCGACACAATCGCAGGTTCATAGGGTCTTATGATGCGGAGTAATCGAGATAGATTGTTTTCAATCGCGAATAGAAATCCAGGCCCTCAGTCCCCTGTTCCCTGAACGAATCCGTGCTCGATTTCTTGACTCCTCCGAAGGGGGCCTGTAACGCAAGCCCGGTCGAGATCTGGTTGATCTTGACCACCCCAGCCTCGATCTGGTCCGCGTAGACCATGGCCTTCTTGAGATCCCGGGTTACAATCGAGGCCGATAATCCCTGCTCCACGCTGTTCGCCGCGGCTATGGCCTCGTCAAAACTATCCACCCCTTGAATGCCGACCACCGGTCCAAAGACTTCTTCGCGCGCGATCTTCATGTGCGGCTTTACTTCGCCCAGAACAGTGGGTTGCATGAAATATCCGTGCGCGCAATCCCCCTCCTGAAGACGTTGCCCTCCATAGAGCAACCGCGCCCCGTCATGGATGGCCTGGGTCACATGCCGGAGATTGGCCTCCAACTGAGATTCGCAGACCGCGGGCCCCATTTCGGCGCCAGGCTTGAGACCGGGCCCGACCTTCCAGGTGGCGGCGCGCCGCACAAGTCTCTCGGTAAACTCGCCCAGGACAGGTCGTTCGACAATCACTCGACTCGTTGCGGTGCACGCTTGACCGGTCAATCCAAAGCCGGCCCGAACCACCAAATTCACGGCCAAATCCAAGTCAGCATCCGAAAGGACAATCGTCGGATTCTTACTGCCCATTTCCATCTGAGCTCGGGCCATGCGTCCGGCCAGTTGTTGGTAAATCTTATCGCCAACGGGATAAGACCCGGTAAACGAGAGGGCAACGACAGACGGGTGGCTGGCCAGTTCAGTTCCCACCGTGCTCCCCTCCCCAATCACCACGTTCAGAACGCCCGCCGGCAGGCCCGCTTCCTGCAAAGCCCGCGCCACTTCCAGCGCCGGTCCCGGCGCCATGGATGCCGGCTTGATCACCACCGCATTTCCGCAAAGCAGCGCAGGCGCCAGTTTCCAGGCAGGAATGGCTATCGGAAAATTCCAAGGGGTGATCATGGCCACAACCCCCAACGGCTGCCGCACCGTGTAGAGCAGGTTGTTGGGGGCGTCATGCGGAATGGTTCGACCACCTAAAACGTAGCTGATCCCCCCATAGAATCGAAAGATATCGACCGCCCGCTGCACCTCTCCAAGACTCTCGCCCAGCGTCTTTCCCTCCTCGCGCGTCAGCGCCTCAGCCAACCGATCCTTGCGACCCTCCAAAATCTGAGACGCCTTGCTCAGGATCCGCCCCCTCGCCACCGGCGTCATCGCCGCCCACGCCCCCTGACTTTGCACCGCCGCCTCGATCGCCCGCGATGCGTCCTCCCGCCCGCTGACCGGATACTCGGCCACAACCTCGCGGGTATCGGCTGGATTCCGAACCGTAAACGTCGCTTCCCCATGCGCGGGCACCCACTTTCCATTGATGAAATTGTTGTTCTTGTCCATATGCAAACCACAATACCCGCGTGCCGCAAACCAACCAGCTTTTTTGGCAGGCCGCCCTGTGTAAGAGTCAAATTAAGAGTCAAATCTTTGACCGGAAGCTTTCCTGGAACGTCGCTTGCAAAAATGGACCGCCTGCCGCAATTTATCCCGGTGTAGAGGGTTTCAGAACTGATTCACCATGAAATACATCATTATCTTGGGAGACGGTATGGCGGACTATCCGGTCGCCCGCCTGGGGCATCGCACTCCCCTGCAGGCTGCAAACAAACCGAATATGGACCGACTGGCCCGCGAGGGGAACTGCGGCCTGCTCCGCACCATCGAGGACGATATCCCCACCGGAAGCGAAGCGGCCAACCTGTCCGTCCTGGGATACAATCCCCGCGAAGTTCTCCAGGGTCGCGGTGTCCTGGAAGCGGCCAGCATGGATGTCGACATTGCCGATGACGAAATCGGCATGCGGTGCAATCTCATTTGTCTGTTCGAGGACGGCCGAATCAAGAACCACTCAGCAGGCCACATCAGCTCGGAGGAATCCGCCGAGATTCTCCATACAGTGCAGCAGGAACTCGGATCCGAATCCCGCCGCTTTTACTGTGGGGTCAGCTATCGTCATCTGTTCGTGGCCAAAGACCTCGATCCCCGATTGATTTGCTCTCCCCCGCACGATTTTCCGGGCAAACCCGCCGAGGACCTCCTCATTAAGCCCCAGGTGCCTGCCGCGGGTTCTACCGCCCAAATCCTCAACGAGATGACCCGCAAATCATGGCAGATCCTCAAAGACCACCCCGTCAACCAACGTCGCCGGGCTGCGGGAAAAGACCCCGGCAACTCGATCTGGCTCTGGTCGCCCGGCCGCCGTCCCAAAATGTGGACCTATCCGGAGCGATTCGGCGTGACCGGCGCTGTCATCTCAGCCGTCGATCTCATCCGCGGCATCGGCAAATATGCCGGACTCCAACCCCTCCGTGTCCCCGGCGCCACCGGCCTCTATAATACAAACTACGAAGGAAAAGCCGACGCCTGCCTCGACGCCCTCCAACACCACGACTTTTGCTATGTGCACGTCGAGGCTCCCGACGAAGCCGGCCATGACGGAGACGTCGATCTCAAAATCCGAACCATCGAGGACTTGGATCGCCGACTCATCGGACGGATTCTGGAAGGATTGGAGAAAAGCCACACCGAGGCCGTCATCGCCGTCCTGCCGGATCATCCCACCCCTGTGGAATCCCGCATCCACGTGCGCGACGCGGTGCCCTTTGTCATTCGGCGCCCCGGGTGCGCCCCGGACAACGTCCAATCCTACGACGAACAAAGCTGTTCACAGGGCAGCTATGGACTGCTCCACGGCGATCAATTTATCCGCGCTCTCTTTCACAAGCCTTCATAGCGGTAACGAAAACGCCCCTCCGGAGCCACATCGCCGCTCACGTAAAAATCCATAATGTCTCCGGGACGCCGCAGGTTGTCGGCCCACTGGAAATCCAACGAAATCCTGGATCCTCGGTTGGACAAGCCCAGGGCTCGGCACGGAATGGCCAAATGCAGATCGCGCCCTTCCACCCGCATGGACACCGTTTTCACCGCCTTCCACTGCCAGCCGTTGACATGGCGTTCAAGCCAGGTTGTCTTGCCCTTTTCCAGGGTCCGGTTCACCACAAAGTCAAATCCTTCCCATCCCGTGCTCGGATCCTGATCGGCATCCAGAAACAGCCACATCCAACCGGGATCTGTCGGTGAGCTGAGGGGTTCGCGAGTTCGAACGTGGAAATAGACATTCGAACGATCATGCGTGACCTGGGTGAACACAATGTCGTTGCGGCCGCTCCGATTGGTGTAATGCCGTCCGGCGACTCCATTGAAGTCGCGCGGTGTGGTTTCACCGATGTGGTCTTCGAACTTGGGCGTGACCTCATCCCATTGTTCGAATCCGCGCTGGATCCGGATGGTTTTCGGGGGGGAACTGTTGGGCAATGGCGGAGCGCCCTTGTAACGCCTCACGTTGCTCACCAATTGCCAGTAATAATTATCGCGATGCCCGACTGCCGCAGGCTCGATGTCACGGCTGTACTCCTGGTTGAACTGGTCGACAAAGACCAGCGGACCATCCGGTTTGCCCCAGCGTCCCGCAATCCATTCGTTCCAGCCGGTTACCATCACAAAAGGCGGCTCCAACTCGAAGGCGCGTTGCCATTGTTCCTCGAAATTGTAACCGTGGTTAACCGCCTCAGGTCCGGATTCCACTCGGTTCTGATGGAAACTCCGGCCTCGCGCCTCTCCCGAGCTCATGTTGGTCACCTTGCCGTCGCTCTGACGGAGATTCTGGGCCACCGAAACGGTCAACTGCTCTGGTTTCGAGGGATCATCGGTGTAACCATACGGCTGAGGATAGGTCGCCTCCCAATGCCAGGCGTAAGGGGTGTTGACCAATTCGAACGGCCAATGAGCCCGTCGCAAGGTGAAAAATGCCTTTAATTCAGCGCTGGCCTGGGCGGGATCACAGATCATCAAAGGTTTCCCCTGCCATTGGAACCATAGCTCGCGAAAACGGCCAGGACGGTATAGATCTTCGTAGATGCGCTGAGCAGTCTTGCCCGCGTCCGTATTGACCATGAACGCAATCTGCGGCGTCCGCCCTCCCTCGCGTCGCACTTCCGAAAAGACAGAACAAAGCGCCTGGTAAACGTCGGCATACGTCTCCGCATTGGTCGTGTCAAAAATCAAAGTATCAATTCCCGCATCGGCCAGCAATTGGGCATGCCGCCGGAGCACCCATGGATCCCGGCTGTGATAATAGCCAAAGAGGGGTTCCCCCCAGTAATGATACATCCCAATCGGCCCCCACAGAGGTGATTTCGGCTTGTTCAACGCCTCGGGATCCGCCTCGAGAATGCGCGCAATATCATAGGGACCATCCCAATGCGGGCTTTTCCCTTGGTGGGCGCTGTGCCACAAAAAGTAAAACATGCCGACAAAACGATCCGGCTTCAGCGCCCCCGCTTCTGCAGGGGTCGGGATCGCTCGTCCGAGGGCATCGACGGCCGTCCATGGCACCCCAGGATTCACTCCCTGTCCCAGGCTCTGCAGGCAAAACCCAACCCCCACCAACACCCCCCAGCGCATCACCATCCGCCTAACCCACACAAACCAAGACATCATCATAAGTCTGCTGCTGGCTTTGTTTTCGGTTCATTCTGCCGCAAGCCGTCTCAAGGTAAAGCCTCATTTCCCTGGAACTCGTCAAGACGTATCGGTCCCAGATTGCCGATGGGTTGTCCTCCCCCCCAATCCGCACGCTGGAGACTCCCCCCAATAGCATCTAATCGGATTAGCCTAATCATTTTCGTGCCCCTGCTCTACTCGATGGTTAAATTTTTTACGCGGTTTTCGGATCGAAAGACCTTCTTGCATTGCGGCGCGATGTCCTTATCTTATGGTATAACTTAGATTCTGTGTTTCAAAAGGATCTCAGGATGCCACCATGAGTATTCACGAAAATTCCGCCGGCCGTCATCCTTTCCGGAGTCATCAGGCCGTTCAGGGTTGAGCCTGTCGCACATTGAGCCCAAGTCATTGATCTAATCCGCCTTATGAAAACCAAATTATTTTTTGCCTTTTTCCTCTTGCTGTTCAGCGCGCTTTTGCTTCTGTTGCGCGGGCAGTCTTCATCAAATGCCACCGGGTCTTCTGCAGAAAAAAAAGGAGGAAACGCTCCGTTTTCCTTTGCCTGCGGCGTCGATCCTTCGACCTGGAAAATCATTGGCCCCGAATCAGAAAGCGAATGGATCGATCTGCTGAATTCCAACGATCAACTGGAACAAAGACGCAAATCGGCATTGATGCTGCTCAGCCCCCGGGAATACGCCCGCCTGTTTCCGAAATCCTCCCGGGAACTCGACGACGAAACATTGGCGGTCACGTGTCTGATAGCCCCCAGATCGCTGGAGGAAGTCATGAATGACTGGACAACCGAGGAACTCGCGAAACACACGGTCGAAATGGGCATGATGCATCATCACTCGGAAGACGCCTCTCTACCGGTTCTCCTGCCAAACCCCTTAATCATGTCGTCAAAAGCGCCGTAGGTTATCACCGGACCTTTGTTTCACCCTCAGCCCAGCTGCAATATCTATGAAACTGTTTCTGATGTTCTCTTTTCGAGCGGTTTCAATTGTCCTAATCGCCATCGGGATCGCGACAGTCTGCGCCCAGGATTTTACGGGGGATGGCAGGCCCGATCTTCTTTGGAGACGGCTCAACGAAAATGGTCTTTGGCTTTGGCAAATGAACGGCACGGCGATTGCCGCCGGTTATCAGCTCCAAGGGACTTCCGGTCAAGATCCCTGGAAAATTGCCGGCATGGCCGATTTCGGTTCTTTTTCGAACGGATCGCCCATCAAGACTCCGGATGGAAAAACGGATATCCTTTGGACGCGAGAGAATGCCGATTCGAACGGCAATCGTTATGTTGCCATTTGGTTTATGAACAATGGCAGCTTTCTCGGCGCAACCTATGTATCCGTGGTTGCGAACAATGGCTGGGTCCCGGTGGGAGCAGGCGACTTTGGCGGTATCAGTGCCAGTGGCCGGCCCACGTCGATCCCGGACGGCAAGCCGGATATTGTCTTGGAACGTGAGAACAGCCGCGAGAAAGGTCTTTGGCTCATGGACGGCTGGATATTCAAGACAGGGATTCAAACGGATACAACGACACCGGCATGGACAATCGGCGCGGTGGGTGATTTCGGCAGTTCGGTCAGTAATCCCAAGCCGGACGGAAAACCCGACCTGGTTTATGTGGATTACTCGACCGGCCAAATGGCCATTCAATTCATGAACGGCCTCACGCGATCCTCGAGCGCAGTCATCTGGCATCCCTATCTCAAGTCTTACTTTTTCATCCAGGACCTGGATTTCAAAATCGCAGGCACTGGACAGTATTCCACCACATCATCCGAGTACCTGGACATTCTGGTGCGGCACCAGACCGACGGTCGCATCTACGTGTGGCAGATGCGTGGTGCCTCTTTTCAAGCCGAATATCCGCTGAGCCCGCAACTGTATGACACGGATTACCGAATGAACACCCAGCCCCTGCCCGACAGCCGGTGGCGGATTAATCAATACTCGAATCCCATGCTCTCTTTTGTCGCAAGCCGTTCGCCTAACAGCATCCAAGTCAACATCCTGGATCATCCGCTTCCGCCACCATCGACTTTCACGATATCCAGGCGAACGGCCGGTTCAGGATCCTACAGTCTCCTTGTCTCGGGGTTGACCTCATCGACATACACGGATTACACGGTTGCACCCAGCAATACGTACGAATACCAGGTATCGGCCACCGGCATTGGCTCCCTGGGAACTTTCACCGCCAAGGCTTCCCTGGATCTCCCGGAAGCGCACAGCCGGGGTCGAGTGTTTGTTATCCTTGAACAAGGGCTCGCTCCCCTGCTGGGATCCGCGCTCGATACCTTTATCAGAGATCTTGCGGGCGATGGGTATACGGTCCTGACCAAGACGGATGCGCCACGCCACAGAGATTCCCCCCCCGCGTGGGATCCTCAAAACGGCACGGACACGGTCCTTTTAAAAAACCTGATTTCAACAAAATACTTGGAGCGCGCATCGCTTAGCGCGGTCATATTATTGGGACACGTGACCATTCCCTATTCAGGAAGGGTGGGATCCGACGGGCATTCGGACCATTACGAGGCTTGGGCCTCCGATGCCTTTTACGGCGACGTAGTCGGACCGGCTTGGGGACAAAACACCGCGAACCAGTTTACTGTGGATTACCTGCCCTCCGCTCTGGAAATCCCTGTCGGCAGGATTGATTTTGCCAACCTGCCCGCCTTTGGCGCCTATCGGAGCGCAACGATTTCCCAACAGGAAGCTTCCCTGGTGCGCCAGTATCTCGATAAAAACCACAAATATCGCCATGTTTTGGCGCCATATCCCCTGGCTGACAGGGCGATTTTCAGGCCATATGTCAACACCCACAACGCCCTGATCAATGCGAAGAGCAACTCGGTTGCTTTCTTCAACACTTGGCCGGACTGCCTGAAGGTCGGTGATCCGTTCAGGAACAGCTTTTCCTATCGCTTAAGTCCATACTCCTGCCTGTTGGGTCTAGCGGATGGCCATGCCACGGATGCGTCAATTTACGGCAACTCCGCTGAACTCAATTATACATCGCAGATGATCGCTCAGAACAGCGAGCCGCCAGTCGGCTTTTGGATTATTCACGGCTCCTATTTCGCCGATTTTAACCATGCCGACAACAATCTTGCGCGTTCCATTCTGGCCAAGCCGTCATACAGTCTCATCGTAATCCCCAATTCACGATCCTTTAACGATCCCATCAACAGGCTGCAAGGCATGGCGCATGGTAACAGCATCGGTTCCGCCTTTGTTTCCTCGATCAATTACGACATGGAAAACTCGAGCCTGTTCACCTGGCACAGATGGTTGAACATTCAAGGCGATCCCACTTTGCGTCTGCATCCCATCAGCCCCCCGATCGTCACCACGTCTTCAAAAACAGGATCAACGATAACCCTCAACTGGCAGCCCGGCGAATCCGGATCTCAGTATCACGTATACCGGGCCGCTGCTCTCACGGGACCCTATGAATGGCTAACCAAGGCGGGCGCGCTATCAAGCACCTCCTGGACAACAAAAGGCAGCAGCGCAAATAAACCCTATTACATGGTCCGCGGCGTCAAGAGAACCACAACCGGATGCGGATCCTTTTTGAATCTGAGTCAAGGTTCGATTATTTACATTCCCTAGATGATCTGAGTTATGAATACGAATGGATGTTGGACAGTGATTTTCTTGTCTGTGTTGACCTGGCGGGTTCATGCCGATGCAACGCTCCTTCTGAACAACTATGACTCGATGAATCCCATTTATTACGGGTCGGTTGGCCAGTTGTCGCCCCAGGAAAGCACCTGGGTTCAGATTTTTGCCGCGAACAGCGATTCCTACGATTTCAGTCCGCTGAGCGATCCATTCAAGCTCAAGGAAGACGGCTTTTTCGACAATGGATACGGGACGGTTATCGGCGTCCCCGACGGTTCAAGTATTAATATCAGGATACTGGCTTGGATAGGATCCGACCAGGTTGAGGATGCACAGACGCTCCTGGAAGGGATTATCAGACAGAAAGGCGGCAGTGGATCATCGGCCCCTGCCATGCTTCAATTTCCAATGGACGCTCTCATCCCAATCCCCGAACCCCGGATTGCCCTGTTCGTCCTCCTAGGAGGACTGTTGCTTGCTGGAGTGGAAAAGCTCAGAAAGCGCAGGTAACGCCAGAGGATTAGCGCAGTCCATAGCTGGAGGCTCGTGGCTGGGAATACCCTGAAGGGTGGACACCCTACCGCCGGATTGTCCCAGACCGCAAGGTAGGGTCGGACGGTGTCTTGGATTAGGTGTTCCTTGTGCTTCTTGTGCCTCTTTGTGGCAAATCGGTTTTTCTTTTTGCGGCTTGGCGTGAAAAGAAAGAACCTCACGCAAAGACGCAGGAACAGGGAACAGGAGACAGTAGTCAGGGTCTCGATGCACGAGGGTCTATCTCTGTGCTCTCTGTTTTCTGTGGTTAATAAATAAGCGGTTTACTCCTTTGTCTTCGGATTGACGTCAGGAATTCTTACCACAGGACTCAGAGATCACAGAACGGTAGTGTCGGACCGACCGGGCCGACCGAGCATTGAGCAATCGGTCTAACGCTACGCAAAACCTCTCACGGAGACGCAAAGACACAGAGATCAATACACTTTTACCTCCGTGTCTCTGAGCCTCTGTGAGAGAAGGTTTTTCTTCAACCATCGTTCGGCGCGCCCAGCGGTCGCGCCCTACCTTGGCTTTTTCGCGCTGGGATCCCCGGTCGGTGCAGGAGCACGATCCATTTTGGCCGGAGGCCCCAAGAGTTCGGTGAGCATCGGTTTCAGAGCGTCTGCCCAGATTTGATAACCCTTGATAGAGAGATGGAGACCATCGACAGTGACGCCTTCACACAATTGTCCGTCCGAACCCGCCAGTTTGTCATTAATATTAAGAAATCGAGTTTGATTACCGTCGGCGAATCGGGCGATGCGATGATTGATTCGATCGATGGTTGCAGCCCAGGACGCGCTATGGGTCCCGTCATTGCGCGGAGTAATACCCATCAGGATGATAGTGGAACGTGGTGACTTCTGTCGCATCAGAGTCAGGATGGCTTCAATGCCCAAGACCACCTCTTCCTCTTGGGCGGCTCGATCTTTGGCATCCGGGGTGTCCCGAAGATTATTGGTGCCCGCCATCAGGACAATGACCTTGGGATTGACCTCATTCAATTCTCCATTCTCGAGTCGCCACAGAATGTTTTGGACGGTATCGCCGCCCCAGCCGAAATTCCCGGCGTTCCAGCCATGGAAATTTGAATTCCAGTGAGCCAGGAAATCCTGGTATTGACGATCGCTCGTTCCCCAGCGGCGGGTGATCGAGTCGCCCTCAAAATAGACATCGATGCCTCCTTGCGCCGCTTTGCGTAACAACTCTTCGTGGGCAAGCCGGGAATTTGGATCAGTCCGCGGCTGAGCCTGGATCTGCATTCGGGCGGGCGCAGGCCCGTTTGTGGCCCTTTCATCTCCCGAAAGAGCTGTTGAGGCCGAGGCTGGGCTTGGATCAGCCATTGGCGCGGCCATGACTGCCAGGCCACATGCCGCTATGACACTGATCCAGCACCCGGTAATCGAGCGTATCAAGAAACGACGAGGCATGAGAAGTGAATCCGACGACTTGCCGCAATCCATCTAGGTTGACTCGGCAAGCGCGACAGCTTTTTTCACGGCGACGGCCACCGCGCTCAGGGCCTGGTCGGGCTGCATTTTGCGCAATTCCTGACTGAAGGGTTCGCAGGCCACCGGCCCGTCATAGCCGATCTTGATAAGGGCGCCGAGAAAGGATTTCACATCAATCACCCCGGTAGCGCAAGGCAGTTCGCGTCGGCTGTCAACCTGTTGATCCACTGGAATATCCTTGGGGGCGTCGTTGATATGGCACATGACAACATCATTGGCCTTGAGCGTCAGCAGGTCGGCCTCGGTCTCATTCGCGGTATACCAGTGCCAGCTGTCCAGGAGAAAACCGACGTTGCCCAGGCCAATCTCAGCGATCAGATCTTTCATCTCGGCCATCGTATGGATGAAGGGGAACCGGTTGGCGGACCAGGAGGTCTTCGGCCCGACGTATTCCAGTCCCAGGCGAATGCCATGATCGTCGAGCACGCGGGCCACTTCACGAAGGCGTCGGGCATGCTGCTTGAAGTTGGCTATATAAGTCAGCGACCGATGCCCCGGCATCAGCCATGTGGCTGTGCGGGTCACCGCGGCCCGTTGGAGTGATTTCGCATAATCCGGCAATGTCTTCATGCCTTGATTAAAAGCGTCGTCGTTGCCCCGAAAATCGACGGGCAATCCCGCGGCGCCCCAAACCAGGTTTCGCTTTTTCATCTCGTCGCGATACGCCTGCAGTTCAGCCTCCGAAGCCTTGGCAAGAAATGAAGTCGGCGGCTCGATGGATTCAAACCCATACGTGCTGGCCCATTCGATGACCTTGCGTTCATCCCCGGACACGCCAATCATCCCGCAAGCCAGGCAAAGAGTGAACCTGCGCTTCGACTCCGCCGCGCCCAGGGAAATGGCGAAACCGAGGCCGGCCAGGCCCGCCGTTGTTGTCTTGATAAAGTCTCGCCGGTTTATGTCGCAGGGGGTGGTCTTCATAATTTTGGTCTGGATGACATGATGAAACTTGCGCCTCGGTTGTATGTTCTGCGGGGCGGCATTTCAAGCCATTTCCCTAAGAGCCTGTTTGAAAATTACATAGGGTGCTGCGGCGAGGGATTTAGGCTGGGGCCAAGGCGGCTTGGGCCGAGCATCCCCGATGGGGGCTGTAAGGTCCAAGCCAACGCTGGCCCCGGGCAAAAGAGCCGCCGCCCGAAGGGTTTTCGCAGAAATGGCCCCCTGGCTTCGTTGCTCCTCAGTCAAAGATCCGCCAGGGATTTTTTCCTTCGTCGCGCCTCGCCATGCGGCCATTTCTGCGAAAACAGCGCCCCTTGGAATTTTCAAACACACTCTAACGCGAATTCTGGACGCAAGATCCTCCGTAAAATCGAACCGCGAATACACGCCAATCGACGCGAATATCGACCATCGCCGAGCCCGGCAGGGCGGTAGAACATAGCCCAGCGATTCATCGCTGGGTGGGCCGAGCGACCGGATCACGAGTCCCATCAGGGACGCAAGAGATCCGGTGAAAGGCATAAGGGTCCGTCAAGAAATAAGCTATACATTCGTTGCACTCAAATTGGCCTGGGGCAAGGCACGAGGGAAGGAGTGTATCCGCCGCGATACTCGACCGACCGAGTAACGAAGCCCCGGGCCAATTTCAGTGCAACCCTCCGGGCGGCGGTGCTTCTTCACTCCGACGTCGTTGCTCGCTCCTTTCAGACCCACTGGGGGTATGCGCGTCGCTCGAGCCTCGTCGGAGCGAACAATCCCTCGCCGCGAATGTATAGCTTATTTCTTGACGGACCCTAAGCCAAGGTTTGGATGCGAAACACAAGGGGAGCTTCTTTCGCCCCTGGCGGGGCTTGAGACCGGGGGCGCGACCGCTGGGCGCACCGATGGGTAGGGCGTGACTGCCAGGCGCGCCGGACGCAGAGTCTCAAGAGCGCAAAGCGGTCGAAATGCCCGGTCGGCCCCGGCGGTCCGACCCTACCTGGTAGGGCGTGACTCAAAAGCCTCTTTCGCCCCTGGCGGGGCTTTGAAGGGGGGGCACAAGCCGTCGTCGGAACCCACCGTTGAAACGGTGGGCTATGATCGGTCGTCCCTGATGATTATTTATTATTGTATATTATTATATAAAATACTATGATTATTTTGTTTTCGCTTCAAGCTCTATGCTTGGGACAATCAGACGATCAAAAACCTATGCATTCTTATGTCAGCTGTTTAGTCCACTGCGTATGGGCGACCAAGGAACGTCGTCCACTTATCAAACCAGATTTGCAGCCACGGCTCTGGTCTTACCTTGGCGGTATTGCGCGCGAGAACAAGATGAAGGCATGGGTTGTGGGCGGCATGGCAGACCATGCTCATATCCTGCTTTCGATTCCATCCACGCTTTCAATCGCAAAATCCGTTCAGCTTCTCAAAGGAAATGCCTCGCGATGGATTCGAGAGTCGTTCAAGGAACATTGGAGTTTCGAGTGGCAGGAAGGTTACGGTGCGTTCAGCATCGGCATTTCAGGTATGGAGGATACGACAAAGTACATCCAAGGGCAGATGGAACATCATCAAAAGATGACTTTCAGAGAAGAACTGGAGGTGTTTCTTAAGAAACATGGAATGGAATATGTTGAGCGAGATATGGGGTAGCTTCTTTCGCCCCTGGCGGGGCTTTGGGGAGACACGGGACGTCTCCGGAACCCACCGTTGAAACGGTGGGCTATCATCGGGCGTCCCTGATGGGACGAACCATGCCGGACGCCGCGCGAGGCTCTTAGACTGGGCATCCCTGACGGGACTGGCGTTGGAGGATGCAATGCGGTGTCTTACGTTTGGAGACTCCCAACCGGGAATCGATCATCGCCGAGCCCGACAGGGCGGTAGAACATAGCCCAGCGATTCATCGCTGGGTGGGCCGAACGACCGGATCACGAGTCCCGGCAGGGACGCAAGAGATCCGGTGAGAGGCATAGGATCGCATTCGGGCACAAGATAAACCCGGAATCTTCTTTCGCCCCTGGCGGGGCTTTGGGGAGACACGGGACGTCTCCGGAACCCACCGTTGAAACGGTGGGCTATGATCGCTCGTCCCTGATGGGACGAACCATGCCGGACGCCGCGCGAGGTTATTAGACTGCGCAGCCCTGTCCCGATCTGTCGGGATATTAGCGTCCATTAGCGGTCGGTTTTCTTTGAGAGAGGCAAGCCAAACCGCTATTCGTATGGATTATCGGAAATTGTGGAGTGATCCGAGCTCTGTCCGGGAATCGATACGTCCGGCCCCGCTGGTCGTGCAGCGCTCCCGGGCGTGAGAACAACCCGAGCCAGATCCGATTCCGAGACCTGGAGAGGCCCTCGAACCAACTCGGGCACGTTAAAGTTGTCGAGGCAATGGTCATAGTAAGCCGGATCCTCCTGGGGGAGGAGCAAAGGTTTTGAAAAACGGGCGTCTGAATCGACATGAGTGATCAGGAGACGCGCGAACACACCGTCCAAGCCTCGGCTCCCGAAGACCATCCACCGTCCATTGCTCGACCAACTGTGCCAGGTCTCCGCTTGATCACTGTTGATCGTCAAGCGCTCCGATTTGCGGGTGTCCAAACGCAGAAGAAACAGATCGCTCTCGGGACGAAAGAGCGGGAAACTGCCCGAATCGCTGGCCGTGAACACCAGGAAACGGTTGTCGGGGGACACTCGAGGTTGGTGGGCGCTGAGACGGTTTTCAGCCCCGGAGACGAGTGTTTCAGGTTCTCCCCACCGTTTCTGATCCGAATCGTAGGGTATGCGAACCAGATCGTAACGCAGGCTGGGAATATCGCGAAAGGCCACAACCGGGGCGCGACAGTAGTAAAGAAAACGACCGTCCGGCGCCCAGCAGGGCCAGTTTTCATTGCAGTCCGGCACGGCGATGGCAGCCGGCTTCTCAAGAGTCCGGGTCTCCAGGTCGAAGGTTTGAAGGTCCGACCGAGGATCGTTGACATCGCGATTGACGGGGCCCGCCAGATGAAAGAACTGAGTAATGGCATTGGCCGAAAAGACCAGCAGCTTGCCGTTGGGATGCCAGGAAAGATATCCCATCTTGGTGTCAATCCGTGAAACACGGTTGCTGTCGATCAAAAGAGTCGGGGTTCCGAATCGTCCGCGGAAACTCATGACAAAGCGATCGGGCGAACCTTGCTGGAAGGTGTGACAATTCACGCATCCATGCTCGATGGTTTCATTGCGGAGAACCGGCTTTTCCTCAAACGTCTCCAGATGACGCTGGTAAATCCCCATGTGTTTATACGAGGAATAGAGCGGCCGAAACCGACGATAGAGGATGTAGGGATCGATGTCTTCCTCGGCAATCCTGCATTCAAAGGGGGCATACGAGGTCCAGTCGCCCGCAGAACTTCGCACAGCGATGTTCCACGTCAACTTGCCGCCCCGGTTGACCGCAAGCAGTTTTTTCCACTCGCGGAGAGGAAACCGGACTTGCGGATTCGCCTGCCGAATTTCAATGGACTGACCGCGAGTTCCGCTCACGCGCAGTTGATATTCGACGCCTTGTTCCTGAACAACCAGGTTCAGGGGCGCGAGGTTCGGAGGAATGATCACCTCGAGGTAATCCGGGCTTACCCGTGGCAACCGCGGGATTGCGGAGGAACTGTTTGCATCGCCGACATCGGTGTGCGGAATGCCGGCCGGTGGATTGGATGAGACAGCCGGGGACGCGGCGCTTAGGCTCCCGGCCAGGAATAACAGTCCACAGACAATCCCGATCGACCAGTAACCTCGCAGGAGTCCGATGTTCGTCCAGTAGCTTCGGGCCCCGGTACGCGCGAGGAGTGAGTTCAGAGCCTGTCTGTAGCGAGTCATGCGATCAAGGGTTCTTTGCGTCAGTCGGTTGCACATTGGAATGACTAGCTCCAAAAAAGTAATAGTACCAATAGGTTTTCCCAAAATCACGCCAAACCTCCGGCTGCACCCCATCGAGTGAACCCGAGGTCCGATCCATCATTGCCTTGAAATGTTCAAACCTTGATCCTGCCTCGGGAGGGACGCGCGGCAACAAAGTGCTGAGGGAAAAATTCGGATAGAACTTCCGATGAAGCAAAACGGCCTCGGCATAGTGTCGCGGCAACGGACCCTGGCGGGTTTGCGAGGACAGCGTCAGCACCCGAACGGCATTCGGCAGCCGCCGCTCCAGGAGATAATGGGCCATCAGGAATTGAACCGCCATCCGGTTCCCGGGATTCGATTCGAGGGCAAGCCGAAGTATGCGTTCCGTGGTGAGTCCCTTGACAATCTCATCCCGGGTAATGAGGTTCGTCTGGATGCGCGAGATTGCGGGATCGGCCGTCGTGAGCGAGTTGGCGTCCAAGCCAGCCCGGAACCGACCCGCCCAGGCGCTGTGCTCTGGCAATGCCTGAAGTCGATTGAGAAAAATGCGGGCGGCGACAGGCAATTCCTTAAGCACATGGAGCCGAACCAATGTGCGCAGCGCCAAAGCGTTTTCACCTTCGAATTCCAGCGAGTCAAAGGCCAAACGCTCCGCCAGGTTGAGGTGCCCGAGTTGAAGCAGGACATCAGCGATGCACGCCGCCCCAACGTATTGCTTGAGATCGGCGGTGGAGAGCAACTCGGGACCGGGAGAGTGAAACCACGCAAACTGTTCCTCAGGCAGGCGTCCCGTTTCGTAAAGGGCTCTGACTGCGACAAGCCGCGGGACCAGATTTGTTAGAGGATCCCCCCTCAGGCTGTTCAGTGCTGCGGGCCAATCCTCCTTTTCCAGAGGCCGTTGTGGCTGCCAGAGAACCGGAACCTCCGAATCGGCGCTGTGGCAGAGCCACCCGACGCCCACCATCAAAAGCACAACAGTCAGGCAGATTATCCTTGAGCGATTTCGAACAATGGTCTGCATCATTGGATTGACCCAAATACACCCCTGCACGCCATGATTCACCTGGAATCCCTGAACTCTGTCGAGTTGATATTACAGTTCTGTGAAAGAGCCGCAAAGGCCTTTTTTATACCGCAAATCCCCACGCAAAATGCGCCGGAACTCATTGGACCGCGAATACACGCCAATCGACGCGAATATCGACCATCGCCGAGCCCGAGAGGGCGATAGAACATAGCCCAGCGATTCATCGCTGGGTGGGCCGAGCGGCCGGATCACGAGTCCCGGCAGGGACTCAAGAGCTCCGGTGAAAGGCATAGGATCGCATTCGGGCACAAGATAAACCCGGAATCTTCTTTCGCCCCTAACGGGGCTTTGAAGGGGGGGCACGGGGCGTCGTCGGATCCCACCATTGAAACGATGGGCTATGATCGGTCGTCCCTGACGGGACGAATCATGCCGGACGGGGCGCGAGGTTATTAGACTGGGCATCCCTGACGGGACTGGCGTTGAAGGATGCGGTGCGGTGTCTTCGGTTTGGAGGCTCCCAACCGGGAATCGATCATCGCCGAGCCCGAGAGGGCGGTAGAAAATAGCCCAGCGATTCATCGCTGGGTGGGCTGAACGACCGGAACACGAGTCCCGGCAGGGACGCAAGAGCTCCGGTGAGAGGCATAGGATCGCATTCGGGCACAAGATAAACCCGGAATCTTCTTTCGCCCCTGACGGGGCTTTGGAACCGGGGTAGGGCGTGATCGCCGAGCGCGCCGATGGGTAGGGCGTGACTGCCAGGCGCGCCGGACGCAGAGTCTCAAGAGCGCAAAGCGGTTCGAAATGCTCGGTCGGCCCCGGCGGTCCGACCCTACCGGGCGCGCCGCGCAACTCAAGAGCTTCTTTCGCCCCTGGCGGGGCTTTGAGGGGGAGGCACGGGACGTGGGATCCCACCGTTGAAACGGTGGGCTATGATCGCTCGTCCCTGATGGGACGAACCATGCCGGACGCCGCGCGAGGTTATTAGACTGGGCATCCCTGACGGGACTGGCGTTGGAGGATGCAATGCAGTGTCTTCGGTTTGGAGACTCCCAACCGAATATCAACCATTCCCAAGCCCGACAGGGCGGTAGAAAATAGCCCAGCGATTCATCGCTGGGTGGGCCGAACGACCGGATCACGAGTCCCGGCAGGGACGCAAGAGATCCGGTGAGAGGCATAGGATCGCATTCGGGCACAAGATAAACCCGGAATCTTCTTTCGCCCCTGGCGGGGCTTTGAGGGGGAGGCACGGGACGTCTTCGGAACCCACCGTTGAAACGGTGGGCTATGATCGCTCGTCCCTGATGGGACGAACCATGCCGGACGCCGCGCGAGGTTATTAGACTGGGCATCCCTGACGGGACTGGCGTTGGAGGATGCAATGCAGTGTCTTCGGTTTGGAGACTCCCAACCGAATATCAACCATTCCCAAGCCCGACAGGGCGGTAGAAAATAGCCCAGCGATTCATCGCTGGGTGGGCTGAACGACCGGATCACGAGTCCCGGCAGGGACGCAAGAGCTCCGGTGAAAGGCATAGGATCGCATTCGGGCACAAGATAAACCCGGAATCTTCTTTCGCCCCTGGCGGGGCTTTGGAACCGGGGTAGGGCGTGATCGCCGAGCGCGCCGATGGGTAGGGCGTGACTGCCAGGCGCGCCGGACGCAGAGTCTCAAGAGCGCAAAGCGGTTCGAAATGCTCGGTCGGCCCGGCGGTCCGACCCTACCTGGCGCGCGATCGCCGAGCGCGCCGATGGGTAGGGCGTGACTGCCAGGCGCGCCGGACGCAGGGACATAAGAGCGCAATGCGGTCGAAATGCCCGGCTGGCCCGGCGGTCCAGCCCTACCGGGCGCGCCGCGCAACTCAAAAGCTTCTTTCGCCCCTGGCGGGGCTTTGAGGGGGAGGCACGGGGCGTCGTCGGATCCCACCGTTGAAACGGTGGGCTATCATCGGGCGTCCCTGATGGGACGAACCATGCCGGACGCCGCGCGAGGTTATTAGACTGCGCATCCCTGGGACTTAGGGTCCGTGCAAAAATAACTTCCGATTTTGGCGGGAGCGCCGCCGGGTCAGATGCGAGGCGCGTGGGCGAGAGTGTATCCTCGGCGATACTCGACCGTCCACGCAACAACGCAGATGACCCGGCGCCGCCCCGCCCCGGAGGGCTGCGAGGCTTTGGCTCGCTGGCTTCGTTACTCCTCGGTCAGAGACCGCTGCGGGTATCTTCCCTCGTCGAGCCTTGCCAGCGAGCCAAAGCCTCAGCAGCAAAATCGGAATTTATTTTTGCACGGACCCTTAGTACGTGATTCTCCTCCTCGCTTGGGGTAATCTAATCCGCAGAAAACCGGATGATCCATGAGATCCAATAATAAAATCCCAACCCGGAACCGCGTTCTCTTCCAAATTAAAGCCTGTCTAACGATTGCGGTAATCGTCCTATTTTCCATCCTCACGGTTACCGCCGCGGAGCGGCAAACGAACGGAGGGGGCCTGACCACTGCCACCCGGCGCGAGATTACGGAAGATGCATTCGCCAAGCGCGCGGCAGGGATGGTGACCAACCAAAGGCCGAATTCCCTCATCGCATCTCTTGAGTTTGCGCCGCAAGAAGCACGGATCGTGCGACTGGTCATCCGCCGATCGCATGCCGGCGCTCCGTGTCTCGATGAACTCGAAATCTATGGACCTGGCTCGAGCACGAACCTTGCCCATGCAAAGGCAGGCGCTGTGGCCCGCGCGTCTTCACTGCTCTCCGGTTACGCGATCCATGCCGTGCCACACCTCAACGACGGTCTCTATGGCAACGACCATAGTTGGATCGCGGCAACGGACGGCGAGGAATGGGCTCAAATCGAACTCCCCGCGCCCGCCCGACTTTCGAAAATTCTGTTCTCGCGCGATCGGACCGGGCAATTCAACGACCGGCAGGTCCTCGAGGCCGAGGCGCGTCTCTCGATGGACGGGCAATCCTGGCTCACGGTGGCAACATTCAAACGCACCCCCAGCGATCTGCGCCCGGCCATGCCCAAGCTGACGTTTCCCTTGGAGGAACTCCGAGAGCCAACCTGGACGGCAGCGGTCAATTACGCGTTCCTTCGGGAAAAAGAAACCTGGAGCCGGATGGATGCGGCCGATTACCTGTCGCCCCTCGTCAACGATCGTCCGGCCACTCCCGGCGGGCCTGCCTATTGGGGGCGTATAGCGCGCCTGACACCGGCGGAACGCGCGCTTGTCCAATTCAAGGAGATGCTCGATCGATTGTCGGCCTTGGGACTGGACGTCAATCGAGAGCGCGCCGAACTTGCTGATCTGCGCAAGCAGGCCCAAGACCCGGCAATAGTGGCATCGGACGCATTCTATTTGGCGGCGAGACAAGCCAAGCGCAGGCTCTTTTTCCGGGATCCCCGGCTTGCGCCCCTCGATCGGGTTCTCTTTGCGAAGCATCATCCCCTCCAGCCTTCGCACAACTACAGCGAGCACTTGGATTCACTGTTCGCTTCCGGGGGAGGCGTCTATGTGCTGCAAGTCCCACGCGATACCGATGGGCGACTGGATCCCGCGCGCGCCGAGGTGGTGACTCTCTTTGATGGCAGCGCGGGGATTGTCCGGCATCCTATGTCGGACTTCGACGCGCAAACCATTTATTTTGCCTATCGCCCAGACAAGCCCGAGGTGGAAGGCTGGCAGTCCTACTGGCACCTGATGTCGGTCCGCGCCGACGGCACGGGACTTCGCCAACTTACCCGAGGCCCTTTTCATGACTTCGATCCGGTCCCCCTGCCCGACGGCGGGCTGGGATTCATGTCCACACGGTGCGCGGGACGTTACCTTTGTTGGGAACCGCAGGCCTATGTGCTGTATCGGATGCAGCCCGATGGAACCGGCTTGCGCCGCCTTTCCTATGCGAACATCAGCGAATGGGACCCGGTCGTGATGCGCGATGGACGCATTCTCTGGACTCGCTCCGAGTATCTGGACAAAGGGGCCGATTTCGGCCATACGCTCTGGGCGATCCACCCGGATGGCACCCATCCCGAGCTAATCTTCGGCAACAATACCCCTTACTGTTACGGCCACGCCCGCGAAGTACCCGGGAGTCAGGAACTGGTCTGCACGCTAATCTCGCATGGCGACCACCAGGGACCCATCGCGCTGATTAATCCCGGGCAGGGATTGTTCGATACAGCCGCCATTACCAGCATGACCCCCGACACCCGGCCGCAGTATCAAATGGATCGATCGCATCACGAGACTTTTCGTGATCCTGAGGCTATTTCACGCGACCACTTCCTCGTCAGCCACAATCCAGGCCGGCAATCGCATTGGGGCCTGTATGTCATCGATCGCTTCGGCAATCGGGAACTCCTCTATCTCGACCCGATGATCAGCAGCAAACGCCCCTCCCTGCTCCGCGCAATTCCCCGCCCACCGGTCTTGCCCGAGACTCACGATCCAAACCTCGCCCAAAAGGGGCTCGGCCAGTTTATGGTCCAGGACGTCTATGAGGGCTTGGGTTCGGCTGTCGCGCGCGGCCAGGCCAAGTATCTCCAGGTTTCCCAGGAAATGCCCTCACCCCTCCAAACACTGGTTAACGGCGAATACCGCAACTCGCATTCGTCCTTTCAGGACTTTTACGCCACTCCGATTCACCTGGTGAATGGGCCGAGCCAGACCTATGTCACGCGGACCGCCAACGCGCTCCAGCCGCATGCGTTCCGCCAGGGCAGCGCCACGCCATCCCCCAACGGCATGGCCACGGTCACCGAACGCAATGGCTGGCCCAGTTACGTGGCCAAAGCAATCATTGGCACCGCTCGGATTGCCGAGGACGGCTCGGTCAATTTCATCGCCCCGGCCGGCAAGGTCCTCTACTTCCATCTCCTGGATGAAAACTTCAATGAACTCCAACGCATGCGCAGTGTGATTCAACTTCAACCCGGCGAACAACGCAGTTGCATCGGATGCCATGACGCGCGGTCGGCCGCCCCATCGCGCCATGCCGCCCAGGCGTTCAACCGGCCTCCCCAGCCGCTTAACCCTTCACCATGGGGCGCCGAGCCTTTCGACTATGAGCGCATCGTCCAACCCGTCCTGAACGCCCATTGTGTCCCCTGTCACGACGGGCGTTCGGACCCGAAACCCGATCTGCGCGGCACCCGCGATACTCACCGGATCCCAGCTTCCTATCGGTCCTTGATTGCGGGAGGGTGGGTTCATTACTTCGACTGGAGCTATGGCGCGCGGCATTTCAAAGCCGAACCGCTCTCGTTTGGAACTCCCCGGAGCCGGCTGTTCAGCGTGCTCGCCAATCCACAACACCAGATCGTTGCCCTGAAGCCCGAGGACCTGCGCGCACTGAAAGCCTGGATCGACCTGAACTGTCCCCTTTGGCCGGACTATCGCTTTCGAACCGAGCGCCCGTTTTGAACAGCCCCTCTGTTCGAACACTCAAATGGATGTCCACCGTCAATCAGACCCCGTAAAGCTTTTTAATTATGGAAACCAAACTGATCCTCGTCGCAATCGAAAAACCCGAACCCATCAATTTCATCCTCGGTCAGACCCATTTCATCAAGTCGGTCGAGGACATTCATGAGGCACTGGTAACCGCGGTGCCCGGCATCAAGTTCGGATTAGCTTTCTGTGAATCTTCTGGCAAATGCCTGGTGCGCTGGACAGGAACCGATCCGGGCTTGATCGATTTGGCTAAAAAGAATGCTTTAGCCATCGGCGCGGGTCACTGTTTCATCCTTTTCCTCGGAGAAGGCTTTTATCCGGTCAATGTCCTCAACGGAATCAAAATGGTCCCCGAGGTTTGCGGAATATTCTGCGCCACAGCCAATCCCGTCCAAGTGATCATTGCTGAAACCAGCCAGGGCCGCGGGATCCTGGGAGTCGTGGACGGACTCGCCCCAAAGGGAGTGGAAGGCGACGCGGACATCGAATGGCGCAAGAATTTCCTCCGGCAGATTGGCTATAAACTGTAGGGACAATCATTTATCATCCTGCCCGGCCTGGATAGGGTCGGACCGCCTGGGCCGACCGAGCATTGAGCAATCGGTCTAACCCTACGCAAAACCTCTCACGGAGACGCAAAGACACAGAGATCAATGCAATTTTACCTCCGTGTCTCTGAGCCTCTGTGAGAGAATGTTTTTCTTGAACCATCATCCGGCGCGCTCGGCGATCGCGCCCTACCCAGCGTCGGTAGGGTCGGACCGCCCGGGCTGACCAAGTTCTCCCGATGCGTTCTGCTCCTGAGACTCCCCGTCCAGCGCGAAGGTAGGGCTGGACCGCCGGGGCCAGCCGGGCTTGTCTGAAGCACCCCGATCTTGAGTCTCTCCGTCCGGCGCGCCTGGCAGTCGCGCCCTACCCATCGGCGCGCTCGGCGATCGCGCCCTACCTAAATCGCGCCCGACCGTGCATCGTGTGTCCCAAAACAAACCTCGAATGTCCCAGAAGACCGTAGACGAAAACACTCATCCAGCTTATTGAATAAACGCACGATTGCGTGCTGACCGCGACTCCACAGCAACAGTTGAATTTCGCCTTGCCGGCCGCTGAGAGTTACACGATGAAGTACGTCAAGGAGGTGTGCCTGCCACCGGCAAGGCAGCTTTTTATCCGTGAACCGCAAATAAGACGACATAACCGCAAATAGACGCCAATCCACGCGAATCATGGCAGGCCAATACCTCCGCCTTCATTCGCGTCGATTCGCGTTCATTCGCGGTGCGGTTTTCTTGGAACATCTGATGCGCGGTTTGGGAAGCATACAAAGGACTTGCCTGGATCATCGAATCTGTGTTTGCTTCCTTGGTGAACCTCAAAACGGTTCATGAGGAGCGTGGATGAACAAAGCGACTCGCGTGCTGATAGTGGATGATGATCCGGGTATCCTTCGCCTTATTTCCTATCTTTTGCGCGAAGAAGGTTACGAGGTGTGGGAAGCGTCAAACGGCCAGGATGGCCTGCGGATGACCCGAGAGAAATGCCCGGACCTGGTCCTCCTGGATGTCATGATGCCCGATATCAGCGGCATTGATGTCTGCAAACAGATCAAGGCCGATCCCGCCCTACCCGACGTTTTCGTTGTCCTGGTATCCGGCGAGGCCACCACCCCAGGACACAAGATCCTTGGACTCGAAACCGGCGCCGATGATTACATGTCCAAGCCCATGGACATGCGGGAGTTCCTGGCGCGGATCCGGACTATTGTTCGTCTGCGCGACACGACTGCCGCGCTCAGGGCCAGCGAACAACATTACCGGCGATTGGTTGAAATCCTGCCGGACGCCGTCACCTTGATGGATCCCGACGGGCGTCTGATCACGGTCAATCCGCAAGCCATTGGGATGCTGGGATATGCCAATGAGAATGAGTTGGTTGGAAAAAACTTACTTGATTTAACAGATCCAAAAGACCATCAGCGATCCAAGGCGGACCTCGCGTCGGCTCTGGCCAGCGGCATTGTGCGCAACACAGAATACACCGTCCTCCGAAAGAACGGGGAGTCTTTTCCAATTGAAATGAGCGCGGCCGCTGTGACGGATGCCAAGGGAAAACTTGCCGGCCTGGTCTCGGTCGGACGCGACATCACGGAACGCAAACAGGCCGAAAAAGCCCTCCACCAGCATGAAGCCATGCTGCAAAAGATCGTCGACACGGCGATGGACGGTTTCTGGATCGTCGACCTCGAGGGACGATTCATCGATGTCAACGAAGCCTATTGCCGCATGATCGGCTATTCCCGCGAGGAACTTCGGTCCAAGCGGATCAGTGATGTTGAAGCCACCGACCTGTCCCCGACTGACGCGGCTCATCAGATGCACCGCGTGGTCCAAACCGGCATGCACCGGTATGAAACCCGTCATCGCCGCAAAGACGGACGCATCATCAACGTCGAGGTCAGCGCCACTTATCTTGAGCTGGGCGATCGCTATTCGTTCGCTTTTCTTCGTGACATCACGCTGCGGAACAAGGCCGCCGAAGAACTGCGCCGTTTGCCATGGCGGATCATCGAGGCCCAGGAGGCCGAACGCCTCCGCGTCGCCCGCGAGTTGCACGACGGCGTCAATCAGATCATCGCCTCCGCCAAAATGCGGCTGCATGAGGTCACCCAGACCCGCCTGGCCGCCCTCAATCCCTCCACCCGCGAGATCATTGCCCGATGCGAACGCCAACTCGTTCAGGCCCTCGAAGAAAACCGCCGGATCGCGCGCAACCTGCGTCCCAGCGATCTCGATGAACTCGGCCTGGCCGAGGCCTGCCGAAACCTCTGCAAAGAACTCCAGGCCAGGACAAAACTCAAGGTCGATTGCCGGATTTCCCGCCTGAAAAAACGTTTCCCCCCGGACGCCGAGCTCAGCCTCTTTCGCATCATCCAGGAAGCCATTACCAACGCCGAAAAATACGCCCGGGCCACCACCGTCAAATTGCGCATCATCACCCAGGAGAAAGACGCCGTCGTCAAAATTCAGGATGACGGCCACGGATTTGCCGCCGCCCATCCCAAAGCGGACAAACGCAAAGGCCACGGTTTTGGCTTCACCAACATGCGCGAACGCGCCGCATCTCTGGGGGGCACCTGCGAAATCACCTCCAACCCGAAAAAAGGAACCACCGTCACCGTCCGTATCCCCCTGGGACCAGCCGCACCCTAAGGTGGGGCGCGACATGGTAGGGCGTGATCGCCGAGCGCGCCGATGGGTAGGGCGTGACTGCCAGGCGCGCCGGACATAGAGTCTCAAGATCGCAAAGCGGTCGAAATGCACGGCTGGCCCAGCGGTCCAGCCCTACCTGGCGCGACATGGTAGGGCGTGACTGCCAGGCGCGCCGGACGCAAGGACATTAGATCTAGATGCTTCGGAAGAGCTTGGTCGGCCCCGGCGGTCCGACCCTACCCGGGGCGCGCGGGACCTACTGCCGATCCCGCCCATATTGCGGGTGCCGTCGCTGATGTTTCACCACGGTGACTCGTATCCGATCTGAACTCACTGGTCGGAAGTATATGACGTAAGGAAAGCGCTTCATCAAACAACGCCGGAAGTTTCCACTCAAGACCATCCACCTCTCAGGCGTGGCTGCAATCCGCAAGATCTGCCTCTCGAACTCATCGATGAACTCCCGCCCCAGCCCGGGCAATCGATCTTCGTAGTAGTTGCGAACCACATCGAGTTCCCGCTCGACCGCTGGATGGTACTCCACCTTCATTGGCGGAGCTTAGCCATCATCTCCTCGTGGGACACCGCCGAAACCTCGCCGGCCGCGATTTCGCGATCACGCTCAAGCGCCAGGGCCAAAGCGGTCTGATCGTCCATTTCCGCCGATGCTTCATAGGGGGCAGACAGGCTTTCCCACAGCGACTCCGCCAGCAACGCCCGCTCCTTTGGAGGCAACCGTAATGCCTCGGCAGCAATCTGTTCAATACTCATAACTCCACTATAAGCGGAAACTGGAAAGGTGAAAGGAGAAAGGTAAGGTCCCAGTTTTCCAGATAAAAACGCACTACCGGAGACGCGGATTCAAAGTCGGCGTCGGGGATTTTATCGAAGGGCAGGCTCCTGACAATTCCAGCGATTTCGGAACAGTCCCGTGCGACTATCGTACCACACCTGCGTTGCGACCGGGTTTCAGATCCAATCTCCAGGTCCTCCAGCAGACGACGGACCGTGTTCGGACACACGCGCAAACCTAACTGAGCCAAGTCCCGGCTGATCGCCCGCAAGCGTTTGCCCGTCCACAATCCTTGGCGCCCCATCGGATCGCCCGCCGTGTCCTCCTGCAGCAAGGCGCGCAACCGGTTCAAGATTTCGGGCGTTTTTTTCCACGGTCGGCCCAGGCGGTCCGACCCTACCGGGTGGGGCGTGATCGCCGAGCGCGCCGATGGGTAGGGCGTGATCGCCGAGCGCGCCGATGGGTGGGGCGTGATCGCCGAGCGCGCCGGACGCAGAGTCTCAAGAGCGCAAAGCGGTTCGAAATGCACGGCTGGCCCAGCGGTCCGGCCCTACCTGGCGCGCGATGGTAGGGCGTGACTGCCAGGCGCGCCGGACGCAAGGACATTAGATCTAGATGCTTCGGAAGAGCTCGGTCGGCCCAGGCGGTCCGACCCTACCTGGTTCTTTATACCGCGCCGGTCTGGACCCAGCAAACCGCGTGATGAATCAGTTCGTTGTTGCCTTTTAAGTTCAGCTTTTTCCGAATCTGACCGCACTGCGCGGCAACGGCCTTGAGGTCCATTCCCATCTGATGCCCGATGTCCTGGTTGCTTTTACCCCGGCCTAATAACTCCAGGATCTCGAGTTCCGAGTCGGTCAACAGATCAAGCGGCCGAAGCTCGGGCTTCACCGACTTCACCGGCCCCTTCGCGCCACTGGCCAACACCTGTTCGCTCACATAAATATGCCCGCCTAAGACATCGCGGATGGCATGGACAATTTCCTCCGGGTCCTCCTGCTTCATGATATAACCATCGCCGCCCGCTCGCAACACCCGATCGGCATAGATCGCCTCGTCGTGCATCGAAACAACCAGCACCTTGATCTTGCGATTGACTAATCGCAGTTCTTTGATGAAGTCCAGGCCGCTCTTGCCCGGCAATGAAATGTCCACCAGCACCAAATCCGGTTTCAGACGTTCGACCTCCGAGAGGGCGTCCTCGGCGTTATCAGCCTCTCCGCACACTCTCAAGTCCTGCTCGCGGTTGACCACCTCCAGCAGGCCTTCGCGGTATACCGGGTGATCCTCCAAAACATAGACCTTTTTCACCGACTCAGCCATTGCCGCTCGCGCCTGGGACGGCCCCAGCCCCGGATACTCGTGTGGCATCTGTGTCTTCAACGCTTTTCGTGTAGGACCCATGTGGATATTAAAACCTTAGTGTATTGATGCACACACGAAAGTCAATTATTGTCTTTGAGTGAAAATCCGAAAATCGGAAACTACACGGAAGGGACGGAGAAACAGGGGATATAAGACCTGAGACCTGAGACCTAAGACTTGAGACCTACGACCCAAGACGGTTGTGAGGTTTGCGGCTTGGCGGCTTGGCGTGAAAAGAATCTCACGCAAAGGCGCAAAGGCGCAGGGACTTTACCTCACCATTGAGGTAATAGGATTCCACACGCGGGCGAACCCCAGGCCTTCAAAGTCGCCCACGTTAGCCGTGGCAAACTCCGTGACCCCATGTGACTGGAGAGTGCGCGCGAGGCGCAGATCGATGATGCGGCGCCGGGCAAAACCGGGTTGTGCAGTTTCCTGCCAGATACCGTCCATCACATTGGCGTTCTCGACTAACGCCCAACGGGGATGTTTGCGTAACGATTGACATTCGGCAGTAGCGGCAGCCGCTCCGAGCGCGGGAGAAAGAACCGCTGGATTGCGCAAGGCCAAGTAGTATTCCACCAACACAAGCTCGGCAATTACCACATTCGAATTGTCCCGCAAGCCATCCAGAAACGCGGAAGCCTGATTATACCAGGGAGAGTCAGCCACTCTCGCATAAATGAGGATATTGGTATCAATCCCAATCATGCGGGAATCTGGGCCTCAAAGTCGGTCCGAAGGGCGTCTCGCAGGGCACTCGGATCAGATATTAGCAGCTTCCCAGGGATAGGGGGAGGCAGTTGCCATCCCTGACCCGCATTGCTTTTAAAATGCGGGTAAGCTCGGGTAATCACCTCAGCCCCTCGACGAATAACCTCGGCGATACTCCAATCGTGCTCACGAGCAACACGTTGCACATCGCGGTAAAGCGGTTCTGGTAACTGAATCTGAGTCCTTACCATACATCTAAGATTAAGCGATGACACATTGATGTCAAGCCGTAAAGCTCGCAACATCCTTAGGACGTAGGTCTTATGTCTTAATCTTATGTCGTAAGTTTATGTCTCCTGTTCCCTGTTTCCTGTCCCCTTTTCCTCCGCCTTCGCGTGAAATTCCCTCGCGCCCCGGCGAGGATCGGACCGCCCAGGCCGACCGAGCCAGAGGTGGGGCTGGACCGCCGGGCCGACCGCGCGTTTAACGCTACGCAAAACCTCTCACGGAGACGCAAAGACACAGAAAACAATGCGCTTCTGCCTCCGTGTCTCTGCGCCTCTGTGAGAGAAGGTTCTTCTTGAACCATCGTCCGGCGCGAAGGTAGGGCTGGACCGCCCGGGCCAGCCGGGCTTGTCTGAAGCACCCCGCTCCTGAGTCTCTGCGTCCGGCGCGCCTGGCCGTCGCGCCCTACCTAGCGGTGCTCCCATCCGTCGCGTCGCACCTGACCGCCCGAGAGTCCTATGTCTTTGGTCCTACGTCGTATGTCTTATGTCTTATGTCTTATGTCTCCAGGTACGGTGTTCTCTGTGGTTAATAAAGAAAGCGGTTTACTCGTTTTTCTCCGGATTGGGACCAGGTGTTATGATCACAAAGAACATAGGGAGAGAAAAGGTTACTGGTTTTACAGGGTCCGGGCGAGTCGCGTAAGCAAGGCTCGGGGCGCAAGGATTTCAATACCGAAGGGTTTTCCCAATGCCAGCAAGTCCTGATCCCGCGAGACGATGGCATCCGCTTCGGCCGCAAGGGCGCATGCGAGGTAAGGATCGTCATTTGCATCGCGGCTTCGCTGCTTGCCCAGGGGAGCGGGCGTCACCATTTTGACGGTGCGGTAATACCAATCGAGGATCGAAAAAGGAGAATGCCGGGCCTCGAAGCCGATTTCGTCTGCGACCCGCCGCAGTTCCTCAAGAGTTAGGGTCCGTCAAGAAATAAGCTATACATTCGCGGCGAGGGATTGTTCGCTCCGACGAGGAGCGAGCGACGCGCATACCCCCAGTGGGTCTGAAAGGAGCGAGCGACGACGTCGGAGTGAAGAAGCACCGCCGCCCGGAGGGTTGCACTGAAATTGGCCCGGGGCTTCGTTACTCGGTCAGTCGAGTATCGCTGCGGATACACTCCTTCCCTCGTGCCTTGCCCCAGGCCAATTTGAGTGCAACGAATGTATAGCTTATTTCTTGACGGACCCTTACCGGGGTGGCGAAAGCGATGACGCGACGCCGGGCCATGGCGTTGAGGCAAAGGTGCGCTTCCCCGCGCCAGCCGGCGCCGGAGAAAACGACTCCGGCGTCAAAAACGACTTTCACTTCCGGCGGCCCTTTTTCGCCACGGCGTAGATCTCGCGCAACTCGGCGTCCCCGGGATCGCCAGCCGGCGCGCCCGCGATGGCCTTTTCCAGCATCGCGACATCCGCCGCGATTCTTGCCTCGCGCCGCTCCCGGATGAGTTCGCGCATGTATTCGCTCATGCTGTCGAAAGCGCCGGCCTCCGAGTCCGCGCGGGCAAAGTCCGCGAGTTCGCGGTTGAGCGAAATATTGATGGTCACCGCTTTCATCAGGTCACGGTAACAGATTGGCAATCTTCGTCAATTTTTGCCAAACCGGTTTTCTTTTTGCGGCTTTGCGCCTTTGCGTGAGATTCTTCCTCACGCCAAGCCGCAAAGCTCGCATAATCTTTTGGTCCAAGGTCTTATGTCTTAATCTTATGTCGTAAGTCTTATGTCTCCTGTTCCCTGTTTCCTGCCCCCTTTTCCTCCGCCTTCGCGTGAAATTCCTCACACCCTGGATAGGATCGGACTACCGGGCTGACCGCGCTTTTCAGAGACGTTCTGCTCCGGAGACTCCCCGTCCGGCGCGAAGGTAGGGCTGGACCGCCCGGGCCAGCCGGGCTTGTCTGAAGCACCCCGCTCCTGAGTCTCTGCGTCCGGCGCGCCTGGCCGTCGCGCCCTACCAGAAATCTTCTCTCGGCGACAGAGGATTGGCGTAGTCCATCGCTGTGTTGTAGCATGACTGGGAACGCCTTAAGGGTGGACACCCTACCGCCGAGTCGCTCCAAGCCGCATGGTAGATGCGCTCCGCCGGGGCCAGCCATAAGCTTTGGTGCAGTTATTGGGATTACCGTTAACGTCTTCTGTTGAGATGCTCTTGACACACCAGCAGGTATAATTTGGGGGATTAGAAATGAACTTCTGAACCGCCATAGTTTTGGTTCGATCGGAAGGATAGACACATAGTTCGACTTGATGCCACTCGATCAAGGTTTTCACTCGGATGTCTTGCCACTGGAAATTGCTCCCCGATGGCGATACGGCTAGATTGGCGACGGCAGACGTTGTACGGCAGGCGACGAAATGAGGTTTTCTAACACTGGACTGGCATGTCTCAATAATGATCTGACATGACCCAAGGTACTATAGATTGAATATCTGGACTGGTTTAACTTCGCGAGTATTCGGCAACAAACATGCAGAAAGTACAGAGAGGCGGGCAGTATGAAGGAGTAATATTATGAAAAGTTTCAATTTCTCCAAAAGCGCAGTGCTCCTAATGGCACTGGGGATATGGCTTGTCGCGAGCATAAATGCATTTGCGGTTTTCGACCTAGGTTTCTACGTGCCACCTGATGGCAAGCCTGAAGATGAAATCTCTCACGTAAGTATATTTCTTGATGATAGTCAAGTGAGTGTTGATCTTTTAGACCTGGAAAATGTGGTTATAGAAATTGGTGGTATAACCTATACGAGGTTCCCTATCGCAGATCCGGGAAGCGGTGTGATCACGTCCTCATTCAAACCCTCCGGAGACGAAACACAGCTTTTGGGAGGCTATGAGTATGCTGTCGGCAAATACGATAACAACAAGGGCGGCGCTTTAATTCAGTATCTAGGAGGTGAAGTCTCTACATTGCCAAGATTTTATGATTTCGGGAATGGAGGGGGACTTAAAGAAATCTCGCACATTAGGTATTTCAACGCCGTCCCCGAGCCTGCGACCTACATCGCGGCCTTGTTCCTTGGAGTACCGTTTGCAGTGAATTATTGGAGAGGCCGACGTCAGAAGAGCTAACCGCAGTTGTTTTCCCCATGCTGTCTCCAAATGCCGGTAGACGATACCGGCATTTTTCATTTTTTTCCGGCGGCGCGGCTGTTTTAGAATCGATTTTGGAAACCTGGAACCTAGAAACTTAGGTCTCAAGTCTCTGATCCATGGTCGCAGCGCGCTGCGGGTCCACCGAATTGGCAGTGGACACCCTAACGCCGGATCGCGCCACCAGGTAGGGTCGGACCGCCCGGGCCAACCGAGCTTTTTCGGAGACATTCTGCTCCTGAGACTCTCCGTCAGGCGCGAAGGTAGGGTCAGACCGCCGGGGCTGACCGGGCTTGTCTGAAGCATCCCGCTCTTGAGTCTCGGCCTGGTCAATGACATTTATTCTTCACTTCAGTGACAATTAAAAATCACTTCGTTTGCCGGCATATTTTGTTGTTGTT
>JAKLHY010000058.1 GCA_022709905.1 Verrucomicrobiota bacterium
GCCCATATCACGCAATCATGCGGATAAAACCCTGTCTGGGCGCTAGATCCATCCCAAATTTATCGCCAAAATGTCAGCTCTTTGTTGCCTTCTGTGAAATTCCGTTCTTCCTGGCTAGGTCTCCCATGGCAAACCCTCACGGTGTCTGGATCAGGCGGAAGAACTGGGTGGCTTCGGTGGCGGGGACCGTCATGATCTGAAAGCCGGGGAGAGTCTGATCCTGGAGCGGCAGCCAGGGGCCTAGCACGGTGGGCGCGGCTTCAACGGCGTAGTTGATCGTGGCCGAAACGGGCCAACTCAGGCGCACGGCCCGCTCAACGCCGACGAACGGAATTCCCGAAGTCCGCAACTCGAAATTGTCGTAAACCGCGGTGGGCGCCGGTTGTTGGCCGTCGGTGTACTGGAAGAGGCCCAAACAGGTTCCGATGGAACTGGTGGGGGGCGGTTCCGCAGCGTCGGGGACCAGTACCGGCATTTGCATGCCGGTTGAGGTGTAAAACTGGGCAGGGGTCAGGCTCGGGTCACTCGCCGGGGTGTCAAGCACGCTGTGTGAGAACAGTGCGTGATTGGGATCTGCCATGTCGAGCACGCGGGCCGTGATGACGACGTTGGGATCCTCTCGGGTCAGCGCGAAGGCCAACACGACATTCGTATTTGGGATGGGGCTTGGGAATCTGTCGGACCATAATATGCTATAGCCCTGATAGTTCTTTGACCATTTCAGCAAGAAGGCGAAATCGCGGCCCTTATAGAACGCGTATCCGGGACCGGGAAGAGGGCTGACCGCCATACCTGCCATATTGGTGGCGTTCTCATCGAGGCTAATGAGGTCCGCCCGCCACTCGCAGGTCGTGTCATTGGCCACGTTCCGACCTGCGGAGGGGCATACTTGGCCCAGCAGGAAGGTGTAGTCGAAGGTGCCACCTGTGTCGGTGGGGAAATCTCCGACCGCGTAGAACCGGCCGTTGTCGGTGGAGCAGGTCCCTGTTCCCCCTGGATAGCTGGCACCGGTGAAGGGCTCGTTGAAGTCGTTCACCAGCTCGATGGTGTTCAGTGGCGGTGGCAGAATCGTCCCGGCGTAAACATAGGGAACGGTCGGGTCGAGGGGTGAAGCGGCCTTCGCTCGCGTCAGCGTCTGATCGATGCGCAAGCCGTCGATGGTCCCGCCCGATCCGTAGCCAACGATGTGGACTTGCGCACTGTTATCCGGTTGCATCACCCCAGTCCAACTCCAGTCCCATAGCCCGCCGGTGGGCACAAAATTAGTCCCGGCGGCGTCCCAAGTGCCGACCTGCAGGTAGCTGTTGCCCTGCATGTTGGCGGTGCCGTCGGCATTGTAGTGCCCGTCGTTGATGATAAGCACCTGGCCCGTCACACGCGGGTCAGTGGCTTGCACCCGCGCGCTGTGAACGTAGCCGCGGAATAGCACTTGGCCGAGGGCGTTGGTGCAGATAATGGGAGGGGATTGTACCCCGTTAATCCAACCAGTGGCGGTAAAGGGGGTGGTCTGCGCCAGCACGACCGCAGGCAGCAGCAAGATACCACCCGCCAGGGCGGCGATCTTGCGCATTAATATCGGTTTTCCCTTATGCGGTTCCACATCAGTACTCCGACGCGATATTTTTTCTTGCGACTGGTTAATCATAAACTTACTCATGGCGTAATCCTCAGGTTGATGTTTTCGATATCCGCCTGCCGTGCGCTCTCGGAAGGGCCTGGTGAGCCAAATAAGCCTTCGCTTCGCCATAACCCACACGTGCTTTCACACGAGGGCTGCCTAGCGCACACGACAATCGCTCTCATTCATGTACAGAAGAAGAACGGGGGAAAAGGGACGCGCGCGGCACGGCAACGGGGCCGGGATGCCGGGCTCGGAGGCCGAAAATCGCGGGCGCGATGTCCCGGCTCCCCAGAAAAGCGCGCCGTTCATTATCATCAGAGAGATTCATCGGGCATTCGGTTTTTCCTCAAATGCCTCAATTTCTACCCACGAGGGCGCGCGCCAAAGGTGGGCGATTCCACTCGCGGACATGGCGAACAGCGTGTTCCCGTCGGGGGAAAAGCCAAGGACGAAGAAGTATTTACCCTGGGCCGGCAAGGATAGCAGTTCGCGTTCGGCGTGAAGGTCCCACAGTTTTACGGCATCGCGAGTGGTGGTGCCTCCCGTAGCCGCCCGTGAGCCATCCGGCGTAAAGCCAAAGCCCCAGACTTCATTTGCGTGGCCCCGCAAGGAGGCGACAGGCTGGCGCTTGGCCACGTCCCAAACCCGTGCGGAACCGTCCTCACTCGTCGAGGACAGCCAGCGACCATCCGGCGAAAAGAGGACTCCGTTCACGGCTCTCTGGTGGTGGCCGAGTTCCTTGGCGAGCTCGAGGGAGGGAAAGTGGTGCAGCTTGACGGTGCCGTTGACGAACCCAGCGGCCAGGAACCGGTCGTCTGGCGATATATCGACCATCCCCCAGAGACCGTTGAACTGACCCCCGGTCAACGGCACTTCCAGCCCGTCGCCGACTCGCCAGAGCTGGTTGCTGAGCTTAAGGCCATTACAAAGGGTAAAGGCGATCAAGTAATGGCCGCTACGCGAAAAACGGAGTATGCCAAAAACCTCGATGGGAACGGCGAAGTTGGTTACTGCCTGGCGGGTCGTCCAATCCCAGAGTGTGACTCGAGCCGGGCGGCAATCGCCCGTGGCGAGCCAATGCTCATCGGAGGACAGGGCTACGGCCCAGTGGTTGCTCCCCAGCGCGGGCAGATCCTCCACGCGCTGCCAGGAGCGGGCATCCCACCGCGCGAGCAAACCGGTGTGTTTATCGGTCGCGATGAAGCTGCTCGAGTCTGCCATGAAGGCCAGACCGAGCCGCTGCACGACGCGCGGATCGAGGGTCGCGGCCTCGAAGGCGTGGCGTTCGAGCCCGCGCACAGACTCAAATCCCTCCCTCAGGGCCAGGTTGGTGTGGCTTGGCGCTCGGTTCGCGGCGATAACGTCCCACAAACAGACTGAGCCTTTAAGGCCCCCACTCACGAGCGTTCGTCCATCCGGCAGCAAAGCCAAGGCACTGAGCCCCTCTCCCGGGCTATGCAGACGCTGTCGCTCCACACGATCCGCCACGCTCCAGACCCGGATCGTCCCGTCTCGGCTGGCGGAGAGCAGTTGGCGGCCATCCGCCGTGAAGACGAGGGCCATGACAAAATCGGTATGGTTGGTCAATTCACCCAAAGGTTCGCCGGATCGGGTGTCCCAGAGGCCGATGGTGCCTTCGCCGTAGCCCAAGCCCGCCGCCAGTAGATCGGAAGCGGGGGAGAAGGCCAGGGAATTGACGCTTTCGGCGCTTTTTGTCAGGTTCGTCATGCAGGTTCCGGTCTCGAGATTGAACAATCGCAGCAGCCCAAAGTCTTCGCCAATGGCCAACTGGCGACCATTGGGCGAGAACGCGACTACACCGGCGAAGGTCTCGCGAAGGGGCGCCGCTTCGAATTCATGGAGGTGTTGGCCGGACGCCCAGTCGATGATTCGGACGCTTCCGGCGCTATCGAACGATGCCAGCCGTTTGCCGTCCGGCGAAAAGGCCAGCGAGTGGTTGCCGGTCGGGAGCGTATGCACTTTGGTCGGCTGGCTGGAGTGCAGGTCCCAAAGCTCAGCGACCGGCTGGCCACGATCATTCCACCTCCCCACCGCCAGCAGGGGATCGGTCGGCGAAAAGGAAAGGGCCTTCGCGCCTCCGCCAGGCAACGATGCAGACCGTTGCCTGGTCGTCAAATCCCAGAGCGTCACCTCGTCGTAAGTTGCCACCGCCAGGATCTTGCCCCCCTTCGCGACCGCGAGGGCGTTGATCGCCTGCGGATATCGATGGAGCGTTCGCAACTCGTCGCTCTGGCAGAATTGCCAGAGGTACCGCCATTCCCAGCCGCGCAAATCGCCGGGAATTTCAAATTTCAAATCTGAGATTTGAGATTCGTGCCGGGGGTGGTACTTGTTCAGCAAGCTGATCGCGAGAGGCCGGTTATTTTGCTCGAGGGCCAATTGGGCCGTGTGCATGTCGGCGGCGTAGCGCTGTCGAAACTCGGCTTGGGCGTTCTGGCGCGCCAGTGACTCGCCGATCGTGGCCCGGTGCCACTGCCAGAGCACGCCTGCCAGTCCGAATACGAAGGTTAGCACCAAGCCTGCGCCCATGCCCGCCAGGGCCGGCCGTCTTCGGCACCATTTCCAGGCCTTGCCCGCAAAGCCGACGGGTCGTGCTTGAATAGATTTCCCTTCCCGAAATCGACCGAGGTCCGCCGCCAACTCTTGGGCAGTCGCATATCGACGCAGGGGCTCCTTCTCCAAGCACTTGAGGCAGATCGTCTCCAGGTCACGCGAGAGACCGTGGTTCAGCAGGCGCGGCGCAGCCGGTTCGGCCGTTACGACCTGCCGAAGCACTTCGGTCAGGGTTGCCGCCTGAAACGGCGGACGACCAGTGAGCAAGTGATAGAGCAGCGCCCCGATGGAATAAACGTCGCTGGGCGGCCCAATATCGCAATTCCGCCCCTGGGCCTGTTCCGGGGCCATGAAACTGGGCGAGCCCAGCACTTGGCCGCTGACGGTCAAATCCGACTCGCCGGTCAACCGCTTGGCTAATCCAAAGTCGGTGATCCGCGGCTGATCCGACGGGTCGATCAGCACGTTCGACGGTTTGAGATCGCGATGCAGGATGCCCCGCTGATGGGCGTAAGCCACCGCTTCGGCGATGGTCTCTGTATAGCCGGCAGCCCGCTGGGGCGGGAGCGGCCCCGCACGCAAGAGCTCCGCCAGGTTCCGGCCGTCGATGTAGTCCATCGAAAAGAACGGCTGGCCGGCGTGCTCGCCGACTTCATGAATAGCGACAATGTTCGGATGTTGGAGACTGGCCGCCGTCTGCGCTTCTGCCAGGAAACGCTGGCGCTCGGCCGCGGAAGCCAATGGACCGCCCAGCACCATCTTCAGGGCGACGATCCGGTCCAGGCTAAGCTGGCGGGCTTTGTAAACAACCCCCATGCCGCCCACGGCGATTTGCTCGAGCAGCTTATAGTCGCCAAACGGTCGAGGGAATCCGTCGGTTAATGTTGGCTCCGGTGGTATCGCGCCGGCCGGGCTGGCGGGGATGGGCTGGGCGGGCGGCTCGAAGGCTTGCCCGAGTAGGCATTTGGGGCAAAGTCCGGCTGGAGTTCGAGGCAGGAGTGCTGCCCCGCACCGTTCACAGATTCGCGCGGCGCTCCCGGGTGTTCGTTCGTTCATGGCTGCCTTATTCCATTAGAGTACAGAAGCAAATCGGCACGAAAGTCCCGCGCCAGGCTCGGTCGGCGGGACTGACGGCTGTGACCGGACTCACCACCTACCCGCCCACCACACTAAACAGATAGCGAATTTCCTCATCCACATCTTCTGGTCGGGCGACCGTATGTGCGATTTCCTCCCGCAACAGCCTTTGATACTGCTTCCGCATCCGTTGTACCCTCTTTTTCACAGCCTCTTCGCTCAAGCCCTGCAGCACGGCCACGTCGGCGTAGGAGACACCTTGGCGTTCTCCCAGGAGGGAATCCTTCAATGCCTCAAACAGCGGGCCTTGCCCGGACGCCACGAACTCACTCTGAAGCCGTTCCATAACCCGCTCCAGCAGCTCATACGCCCACCGTTGCTCGTAAAGCTTCTCGGGGGTTAGCTCGGAAACAGGTTCTTCGTAATACCGGCTTTCCGCCGCTTCACCCTCTAATGACAGGAAATCGATGCGGCCGCCGCGCTTTACCGCTTTGGCCTTGTCCCATTCATTGGCCAGATAATGCTTCATGGCGGCCAGCAGAAAAGACCGAAACCGACCTTTGGCCGGGTTAACGTCACCCAAATAGTGCTTCTCCAGGAAGCGGGCGAAGAATCCTTGCAGGAGGTCTTCCGTGTCGTGCGGGCTGTGACCCTGGCGGCGCACGAAGGCGTAGAGTGGATACCAGTAAGTGCGGCACAACTTTTCCAAGGCGGCGGACGCCTGGACATCGGCAGTATGACCCACCGCCAGCACCACGTTCCAGTGGGTGGTCGCAAACACGCCGCTTGGCGTCTCATCCTCTTCACTCCCCTTGCCCGAAGGAGCCATAGCCCAATATTATCAAGGCAACCGGACAAAGCACGGTGAAAAGAAGCTCGATCAGGATCAATGCGCGCCTGTGGGAGGCCAAACCGCTGCGCCCCAGCCGCCGAAGTGGAGAAGGCTGGTTTCTGAAGATCGACTCTACATTGATCATGATAAACGTAAATTGGCCCACCTTCCGCACCGCCTGTCCGGAAGGCCGCAACTTCGTGGTCGTGCTACAACTCGCTGATCCCACCCCGCTGGCACTCTATGGCCTGCGGATCAAGCTGATTTCGCCGATTCATCTCATGGGGTAGACATTTTCCTTCCGGCGTGTCAGGCACTTCGAAAATTTCGACCTTAAGGGGATCTTGGTAGAATCTCTGGCTACCACCGAGACGGGGGTATCAACATGGGCGCTGGCAGCACTCCGGGTGGAGGCGGGTCCGCCGGATACTAAAAAGTAACCATGAACAGGTTGGTGGCGGGAAGGTGGCCGTAAAGGTTAGTCCGCGCGGGATCGAGCATCACCCATCGTAATAGGGTCAAAGTCATATTTTCTACATATCGTCGATGGGGACATCGGTATTCAGGGCTGTTTTTGCTCCCGCTTCTGGCCCAGCCTTCGCCGCATGTTTGCCACCAACCGCGCCTTGGCCTCGTCCTTTGCACGCCCCGCGGCGAACCTCCGTACCGCCTGCGCCGCCGCTCCATATTTAGTCCCTCCAGCCAACCGCTGATGGCCGTGCCGCACCGCCACGTAGATCGTCCCGTCCCGATCCCAATCGCCCCAACTCTCGACCATCTGTGTCCATCGCCTCGCGCCGGTTTCCCCGGCTCGTGACGTGATACCACCCACCGGCCACCAGGATTCTTAAGGATCTTGCGATGCGCGTAGCTTGCACTTTGCTGGCTTATATGTCAATAATATGGCTTTGACCCCATTGCCTTCGACCCCATTGCCTTCTACTCATCGCTTCTTAAGATGCGCGCAATCCATGCCGCACTCAAGCCTTGACCGACTCGGTCGATCGCAGCGCAGAACGGTTACCTGATCGCTTCGGCGAAGACATCAGCGCTCCGGACACGCGTGAACATCTCCGGTGTCTGGGCTTGCGAAATTGGATATAAAAGTCCATTTTGCGTCTCAATATGGAATTCATTCACCGATTTTTCACGCCACCCGTGACGAGCTACTTTTTGTTTGGGCCGCGCGGAACAGGCAAATCCGTGTTCACTCAGACCTATTATCCGGAGGCGTTGCGGATCGGCCTGCTGGAGCCGGACGTGTACCGCGAATACGCCGCCCGCCCGGAACGATTGCGGGATCGGCTGGCGGCTGAACCCCAGACGGGGCGGGTGGTTATCGACGAGGTTCAGCGCGTGCCGGAACTGCTGTCCGTGGTCCACGCTCTCATCGAATCCAGGCGGAAGATTCAGTTCATTCTGACGGGTTCGAGTGCGCGCAAGCTGAAGCGGACGGGGGTGGATATGATGGCGGGACGAGCCGTGTTGCGCACGCTGCATCCCCTGATGGCGGCTGAGCTGGGCGAACGATTCTCGCTCGGCAGCGCGCTGGGGCAAGGGTTAGTCCCGCTGATCATCGCGGCCCGTCAGCCGGCGGACGTGCTCCGCTCTTACGCCTCGCTTTATCTGCGGGAGGAAGTGCAAATGGAGGGACTGGTACGCAACATCGGCGCTTTCTCTCGATTCCTCGAGGCGGTGAGTTTCTCACACGGTCAGCCGGTCAATCTCAGCAATGTGTCGCGTGAGTGTCAGGTGGAGCGCAAGACCGTGGAAGGTTACCTTGAGATATTGGAGGACCTGCTGTTGGCCTTCCGCCTCCCCGTGTTCACGCGGCGAGCCAGGCGTGAATTGTCGGTCCATCCGAAGCTGTTCTTGTTCGATGCCGGCGTGTTCCGCTCCTTGAGGCCCTCGGGGCCGCTGGATCGCTCCGAGGAGATCGAGGGGGCCGCGTTGGAAGGATTGGTGGCTCAGCATCTTCGGGCGTGGACAGCCTATCGGCTAGGAGGAGAGACGCTTCATTTCTGGCGCACACGATCGGGCGTGGAGGTGGATTTTGTGGTGTATGGGCCCCATACGCTGGCCGCGATCGAGGTTAAGAACACGGCCCGTGCCCGGTCCGAAGACGTGCGCGGGCTTCGGGCGTTTGCGGAAGATTACCCACAAAGCCAGTGCGTGTTGCTTTACCGGGGCAAAGAGCGGCTGAAGTTGCACGGCGTCCTCTGTCTGCCCTGCGAGGAGTTTCTGCTGGGACTGCACCCGGCCAAGCCCTTGCCGATTTGACCGGCGCGCAGCACGGCAGGGACCGCCGCTTGCCAGCTTCTGACAGTCTGCCCGATTGGCATCTTGGGAGGGCAGCGGTTATTGGACAGGTTTCAGGCAACGTTCGGCTTTGTTTTCCTCAGTACAAGGATGACGGCTGGGTGCTCCACCCGTGTTGGCGGGAGCCTTCCGACAGGGCCGGCACAACAAACGGCCACTCCCCAGCGGCGAGGTTCCGGCGGTGTGGGGTACGACGGCCCGACAACTGGTGAATTCAGTATCGTGTCGATCGAAACAACCGGCACAGATCTCGATCCCGTTGCTGGAACGATGACACTCTCCTTTGTTTGGACCGCCTCGGGAACCATCACCTACTGATCCGCCCTGATGCCAATGACCCCGTGCAAGAGACCATTTGGACGCCTGGCAGGCGCAGTCATGCTTTCCACGCTCGCGATGCTGAGCATGAGGTCCATCAGCCAGGCGAAAAGTGAAACGTGGACCTACAGAAAGAGGATGCCTACGGCAAGAACTGCGCCCGGCGGATGTGTCTTGGATCGTCGAATCTTCGTCACCGGGGGTGCCGTGAATGGATCAGCGCTGACAGCAGCGGTCGAAGTGTACGATCCGACGAGTGACACCTGGACCGAAAGCGCGAGCCTGCCTTCCCCGTTCACCTGTCACGCAACCTGCAGTTATGATGGCAAGATCTTTGCCATTGGCGGATCCTATCCGTGTCCGCAGCCAACGATGTTCTCCACAGTGGAAGCATACGAACTGGTGCCCGAGACCACGCTGGGGGTGGTGCGGACGGGCAACTCGAAACTGGAACTTCACTGGCAAATTGCAGGCCCACCTTCGGGATCGGGACTCGTCCTGCAAGCGGCGGAGGCGCCCCAAGGTCCGTGGAGCGATCTCATTCTCGACGCCCAGAGTCCAGTGGTGATCGAAGCGACCGAGCCCATCAAGCTCTACCGCATCCGAACCGTTTGGCACCCAGAGCTGAGGCGTAGGGAATCGGACCATCACCAACCGTGCTCGGGCGAGCGTCGTCTCTTGTAGAGCCTCCTAGCCTGTTCTCACTCACCTCCGTTTTCGCCTCCAGCGCGGCACCGAACGAGCAGTGAGGGCAAAAGCCGGTCCAGCTGCACGAGTTGGCCGTGCCCATCGAAAAACGACACGTTCACGGCGCCGGGCAGCGGTTTGTCTGGCGGCCATTCGGTCGGCACCGGATTTGGTCGGCTGCCGTGGCGGGGAAGAGAGACCGAAGCCATATTGTCATGTAGACACCACACACTTTCTTCCCAATCTCCATACTCCTCCCAAACCGCGTCGGCGAATCCAAGCCTCCAATGAACTTCAATCGCAATCTCATCTGTCGGGGGAACGTAGAATGCCGATGCGGGAAAGGCATCCTCCAGGGCCGGTGCGCGGCCCCAGGGTAACTGGGCTGTCGCGGCAGCGATGAGCTTGTCCGGTCACGGCTTGGGATGGGCCAACAGCCAATCCACCAGCCGGGCGCGGGATTCGGCCGTGTCGGTCGGACCATGACCGCCATTATTGACCGTCCAGAGTTCGACGGCGCCACCGGCCGGGCATTGGGTATAACGCAGCACGGTGGTGTCCTTGCCCGCGAGGGTTGAGTTCAGGTCGAGCGATGGCGTGGTTTCCACCACCGGGTCCTGGCAGCCGTTTAGACGCGCCCAGTTCTGGACGGTTCTGACCGCGCCGGGAGCCTCACCGACAAACGGCAGGCCGTAGTCAGGGCCGGTCCAACCCAGATAGACATCCGCGCTGCCGTCGATCTCCAACACGTTTACCGGCTGGGTGGGGTGACAACGGTTGGGATCATAATAGGTCCGCCCGGAAACGCTGGCAATCCCGGCGATCAGATCCGCCTGTTCGCAGGCTAGGCGGTGCGACATTGCACCCCCGCTTGAGCGGCCGGTCACGTAAATACGCTTGGGGTCAACCGCGAACTGGCGCTGGATTTCCTCGATCACCCCGCGCAGATAACCCGAGTCGTCCATATTCGGATTCGAGAAACTCAGAAAATCAGGTCCGTTCCAAAAACGCTTCCCCTTCGCCGGGGATCCCGGCGAGGTGTCTATCGTTCCGTTCGGGTAACAGACGAGGAATCCTCTCGACTCGGCCAGGGACTCCAGGGGGAAACCACCATGCTCCCCAGCAGCGTCCCCGCCCAGAGGGTGGAGTGCCAGGATCAAGGGCAGCGGTGTTTCGCCATCCCAACTGGCCGGCACGTAGACCTCGGTCGGCCGCAGGCTTTGGATCCGGTAGAAGCTCAGGCCGAGTTGTGGCTTGATGGCGTAGGGGCTCTCTGCATGGGGAAGGTTTTCCCAGGGTCCGGTCACCTGGTCGGCCCGCTGCAAGGCCCCGTCTCCCTCCCAACTCAGGAGTAGGACACCGGCCTCCCGTTGCAGCTTGGGCTTGGCGTCGATCGGTGGGAGGATGGGGTAGTAACCTCCCGGGTTGCATAGGTTGACCGTCGTGGTTGCGGTTCCCAAGGAGATGCCCGCCGAGGGATTGCTCAAGGTCACCTTGAATGACTTTCCACCCTTGGCTGTCGAGTTTTGCAGGAGGGGAATCGTGATCACCTGGAGGGTTTCATCCGACTTGAACTCCAAGGTTCCCGAAACGGCCTGATAATCGACGCCCGCTTGGGCTGATCCATCCGCTGTTTGGTAGTCCACCGTGAATGAACTCATCAGCGCGTCGCCCCCCCGCGTCACGGTGATCTTCGCCACTCCAGCACTTGCCGCGGCGAACCAGGTGTTGGTGGGGAAGCCAATCCCGGGATCGTTGTCGTAGATCTGAACGGTTGCCGTTCTCTGACTTCCCAGGACGGCCTCTGCCGTGGGATTGCTTAGGGTGATGCCAAAGGACTTCGCGGCCTCTTTGAGTTCATCATTGAGAATCGGGATCCGGACCCATTTCAGCCGTTCGCCAGGACCAAAGGAGAGGGTGTTCGTCAGTCCAGCGTAATCCAGTCCGGCTTTCGCCGTGCCATCCGTCGTCGTGACATCCACCATGGCCGGCGCGTCGTTTTCCCCTTGGGTGACCCCAACCTGGACAAACTCGGCTTCTTCCCGCGCCGAATAATCCTTGGAGTCGAACTGGAACATCCGATCGGTGTCCTGGAGGGTCACCGTGGCCGAGGAAAGCGAGCCCAACACCCCGCCCTCGCTGGGATCACTGAGAGCCACGCGAAAAGATTTGGCGGACTCCGGCAGGGCGTCGTTCAGGATCGGCACGACGACCGATTTCAGGACTTCCCCAGCCTCGAAAGCAAGGGTGCCCGACGTGCTCGTGTAATCTTGGCCAGCTTTGGCCGTATCGTCCACTGTGGCGTAATCCACGCTCACCCGATTCGCGCCATCGTCGCCCCGGGCCACTTTGATTTCGACCGTGCCGGCATCTTCGTTGACCGATAATTTCGGCACATAGAAATGGAGGCCTTTGTCACTCTCTTGAATAGTGAGGTTGGCGATGGCGCGCACGCCGAGGACCGCGCCGCCCGTTGGATTGCTCAGGCTAACCTGGAACTTCGACGTCTTCCCGACCTGCCCATTATTCAGGATGGGCACGATGATGAAGTGGTTGGTTTCTCCCGGCGCAAAGGTCAGCGTGCCGTTCGTTGCGGCGTAATTGACGCCCGCCAAGGCGGTCCCATCGGCGGTCGCGTAATCCACATGCACGGTCTGAGCGGAGTCATTCGTGCGCTGAACGCCAAGGCTGATTGCGCCGTCCAGTTCGGGCACGATGCAGTTCGACACGTGGAACTGGATGACGGGCTGGCCCAGACCAGCGCTGCCGAGGGCTGTTAACAGCAGCAGGGACAGGCCGGTTTTGGTTGTTCTCGTGAGTAAGGTGTTTGATAAAGTGATATCTAAAGTCTTCATAAGCTCCTCCTTTCTATTGGTGTTTTTCGCCACGCCTGGTGTCGCCGGCCGCTGGCCAAGTCGGAGATCCCAGTGCCTTCAGCAACACCAGAGCCATTCTGGTTTTCTCACCTTTGGGCTTCAACGCCCGATGGAGTGGCGACGGAATTTCAATGCCAAATCAGGGCACGACGTTGTCGTTGCTGGTCGTGGCTTTGTTCTTCGTGATGACCGTTGAGCTGTCGAAGGTGAACACGCCTTGGTAATTGTTAACACCGCCGCCGTTGCCCCAGCCTCCTTCAGCGCCCGGGCCTCCGGCGCCCCCGAGGGCCTGGTTATGGTCCAGCCTGCAGCCGCTGATTGTGCCGGGCGCATTGTTGAAATGAATGGCGCCTCCCATTGCGCTGCCGCTAAAGAGGCCACGGTTGTCGTTACCGCCGATGGCCTGGTTGTGATCGAACTGGCTGTCCTGCACCTCCAGTGATGCGGGGCCAAAGAACGTCTCCGTGTGAATAGCGCCACTGAAGGCGAAGCCGCTATTGGACCCGATGTTGGCGTTGCCAGCAATGGCTTGGTTCCGGCTGAACGTGCTGGTGGCGATGCTCAGGGAGCCAAAGTTCCCGATGGCCCCACCGAAAACACAACCAGCGAAGTTGCCGCTGCTGCCGCTGCCGCCCTGACACGCGTTGTCGGTGAACTGACTCCCAAGGACGTGCATGTCACCCCAGCTCACGAGCGCACCGCCACCTGCATCGCCGGGAGCAAAATCGCCGCTGCTGCCGTCGCCGCCTCGGGCCAGATTCCCGGTGAACGCAGAGTCGGTGGCGGCCAGAGTCCCGAAATTCGCGACGCCTCCGCCCTGCCCGAAGCCAAAGAGGAGGTCCCAGAAACTCTGGCCGGCGTTACCGAGGGCCTGGTTATCGGAGACGACAACATACGAGAGAGTGAGACGGGCAAAGTTCAGGATCCCGCCGCCAGTACTGGCGTATATCGGTGAACTGCCGTCGGCCAGGCCGTCGCGGATCGTCACGCCGGCAAGAGTCACGTTTCCGTTCGGGATGACGAAGACCCGGCTGGCGTGGTTGCCACTAATCTCGAGCTTGTTGGGGCCCGGCCCCTCAATGATCAAGTCTCGATTGATGATCAGCGCGCCGCTGGTCAGAGTAATCGTGCCTTTCACGCTGAAGGTGATCGTGTCGCCGGAAGCGGCGTCGGCGATGGTTTGGCGCAGCGAACCAGGCCCGCTGTCGTTGAGCGTGGTCACCGTGAGTGTGGTTGCGCGGGCGATGCTCGCGCCGGCCAGGGCCGTCATCGCAAGCGCGCAAACCGCGAGGGTGGGAATCCCTCGCGCTAATGAGTTTCTTTTCATAGCCGCTAACCTTTCTGTTGTGTATTCTTTTTTTTGCCACCTGTCGTGGGTGACGAAATCCGTTCGGCGCCAGGCAACACTCCACGCGTGAGGGCCAAGGGCCCCTTTTTTCAGGAGTGAACGACGCGTAGCGCACGGGGCCGAGGGGCATCGCCTCATCGGGCCGGCGACGCCTCAGCCGGAAATCCGAAATCTTAGACTGGATCATCGCGCACATAAATTCGGTTCCATCGTTTCGAGTTCGAGCGAAGTCCGCGGCTAAGTTCAACGCGGAATCGTCGCCTGAAAATCACGCAAGTCCGCCCAAATCGGAAGACAGCGGATTGGGGCGCGCATCATGTCAATGCTGAGAGTGTGAAGCACTCGCAAGTTGGGCCTACCTGGGTGGTCCGAAATAACGGTCCAGCCAAGCCAAACACTCCTGGCTAAGTTCAGTTCCGGGCACATAGTGATCGGTGTTATAGAGGACTAACCGCTTATCCTTTTCCGGCGTCCCGAGCAGGTCAAAAGCTGGGCGGACGCAAGTTTCCAGCGGGAAGGTCATGTCTTTTCTTCCATTGAGCATTAAAGTCGGGACCCTGATTCTCGAGATGTAGTTCAGGCCTTGGGCTTCCGGCAGGGCAAAGTTGGCCTCGAATCCGCCCAGGACAAGAATGACGGCTCGGACCCTTGGCTCGACTGCGGGGATGATGGCACCAATGATCCCCCCCCAACTGGCGCCACAGAAGGCGATCTTCTGGCGGTCGAAATCGGGCCGGGTCTCGAGGTAATCCACGCAACGCCGGAAGTCCTTCACCCATTTGGCCAGGGAATCCGTGTAGGCGTGGCGGTACTCTTCCATGGGCCAGCGCTTCAGCACCGTCATGTCCCCCGTCCTTTCATAGGTTCCTTTATAGACAGGAAATACAAAGGCCCGGCCACTCTTCACAAAACAGTCAAAGCCCAACCCAAAGTAGCCCCGTGTCGAGGCGGGCAACCACCCGCCCACGGCATCGGCGGCGGGAAACAAAATGACCGATTGATACGGTTTCGGACTGTTCCGAGGCAGGTAGAGTTCAGCGATCACGCGCTCCTGGTCATAAGCGGCGTCGAACGTGATCCGCTCAACGATCCAATCAGGCGAGCTTTCGTCTCGCTTTTCCACTACCGCCCGCAATTCGGCAGGGTCGTATTCGAATCTGGCTTTGTAGATTTCAAATACCGCGTCGTCGACCGGTATTTCTTTTCGGAAATCCCGCTCCCTCCACAGGCCCTTCCGCTCAAACAATGTCGACGGGACCTTGTCCCGATCGGGATAGACCACACATCGAAATCCGTTTTGGGGCGAGCGATCCCATGGGGATTGCTGACTCTCGAGGGTGTAGGCGTAAACGACGTTATCCCAAGCCCCGCCCCGGATGAACCGGCCGTTCGGCGACTCATTCCAGCACCACTCCCTAACATTCCCGGCCATATCCAGCGCGCCGAAGCAGTTCACGCCATTATGCCTGCCCACCGGGGCGGGTCCGTCTTTGTCAAATTGGCTGACCGAGGCGATGAAGTTGGGGAAAAGAACGAAGAAATCACTCATGTCGAACCCGGCCGCCAGAGCCCAATGATCCTTGGTGGGCAAACTCTTTCCGGCAAATTCGGCGCAGGCCGCGGCCTCATACCAGCTCACTCCGGTGACCGGGTAATCGGCTTGGCCTACCGGGTAATCCCCGGATGCCCAAGTGGCCGGACCGGGTTGTCCGGTTGTGTCACGAAAGGCAATCATGGCCGTCTCCCAGGCCAGTGGTTTTCCGTCCCGGACGAACGGCACCTTCCAATACCGAGGGTTCTGATAGCCCCCGGCGTCGACAAACTCTTTAAACCGGCGGTTGGTGACTTCGTATCTGTCGATGAAGAATTCGGGTACTTCGCCGATCCTGGCGATGGCCACGTTTCTGCCAGGAACGCGAACCATTCCAAGAGGGATAGTGCCCGCGGGATCGAGTTTTCTGGATAATTCACCGCCGCCCAAGCCCCCTACTGCCTCGATGGGATCGTAGCCCGTTTTCTCGAACTGTACAAGATAAAAATCCCGCGCCAGTCTGATGTCCGTCAAGGGTGTAAAGCCCAGAGTTTTCCAGTGGGCGCTCTGATCGTGGTAGGGTTTGATGCTTACCCGCGCACCCGGAGGATCAGAGGTTATTGACCAAAGAGCCGAACAGGCGTCCATGGCTTTCTTAAGCTGTGGATCATCGGGGAGATAGCGGGAGGCTTTTTGGCCGAGATCGTTGGCCTGTCGAGTTTTTGAATAGTCCCACGTCAGTGCGGCTTGTTCAATCACCCGTTCCATTTCAGGCAACGCTTGGTTCTTGGCCCACTGGACACGCGTGTGGCGCAGCCAAAGGAAGGCGCCCGCGGTGGCGAGGGCGACCAGGCAGAAAAACATGGCGGCCTGCGTCACCATCGCCCGGTTCCGCCGAATGAACTTCTGAACTCGGTATGCCGCACTCGGCGGCCGCGCACTCACCGGCTCGTGCCCAAGATACCGCTCGATGTCCTGCGCCAGCCCGTTGGCCGTTTCGTAACGCCGGGTCCGGTCTTTCTCCAGACACTTCATCACGATCCAGTCCAGGTCCTGATCGATTGCGGATTGCGGATTGCGGATTGTGGATTTAGCCGAGGGGATTGCGGATTTGGCCGGGGGGATTGCGGAGGCTGCCAGGCGTTCTCGCGTGATCCGCGTGCTCGGCCGCACCGGCTGCTCTTCGCGAATGATCCGGCGCATCTCATCCAAACCCGCCGCTACCAGCGTTTTGGCATCAAAGGGCGTCTTGCCCGTCAGCAGCTCGTAAAGCAAAACCCCGAGCGCGTAGATGTCGCTGCGCGTGTCGATGTCCAGGCTCGTCATCGCCGCCTGCTCCGGGCTCATGTAGGCCGGGGTGCCAATGAACTGTTCGAACGCTGTAAACAGCGTCTTGTCCGTCAGTCGTTGCTCTGTGGCCTTGGCAATTCCGAAGTCAATGACCACCGGCACGGCCACGCTATCATTGACTGTGACCAGGATGTTCGACGGTTTGATGTCCCGGTGAATGATCCCCTTCTGGTGCGCGTGCTGGATCGCATGACAGACCTGGATGAACAAGTCCAACCGCTGACCGGTCGAGAGACTGTTCTGGTCGCAGTAATCGGTAATCTTAATCCCCCGGACCAATTCCATGACAAAGAACGGCCGACCGGTCTCGGTGGCCCCGGCGTCAAGGACCTTGGCGATGTTGGGATGGTCCATGAGGGCCAGGGCCTGGCGTTCGGCCTCGAACCGGGCGATGACCTGCTTCGTGTCCATGCCCAGCTTGATCACCTTCAGGGCCACCCGGCGCCGAACCGGTTCCTCTTGCTCGGCCATGTAGACCACACCACACCCGCCTTCGCCGATTTGCTGGAGGAGTTTATAGCGGCCGATCCGATCACCGGGCTTTTCAGTCAACCGATCCCGGGACAGCCGGGTGACACTCCCATCCTTAGAACCACTCGCCGCAAGAAATTCAAGGGCGCCAGCGTCTTGATGGGCGGCGAGCAGTCCCTCGACTCGGCGGCGAAGATCACCGTCATCGCCGCAGGCCCCAAGGAGGTAGGCATCCCGAGCTTCGGACGACGTCAGTGCCAGGGCTTGTTCGAAGATTTGCTCTTCTCGTTTCATTGTCTGATGGCGGCGGTCTTCATTAAGAATAACGCCAAATGGGAATCGAAAAGGCTCACCCCCCCAAAACTTTTCACCCATCCGGTTCAGTTTCAATGTCCGGTCAGCCCGTCAGGCTCCTGCGATGATGCTGCGAATCTCTTGCAGCAACCAAGCGCGTGAATATTCCCAATAGCGTTTCACCGTCGCTTCCGAGAGGCCGAGCACCTGGGCTGCTTCGACGTTGGTCAGCCCGATAAAGAAACGGAGTTTAACCAACTCGGCTTTCGCCTCGTCCTCTTTGGCCAACCGCTCCAGGGCTTCCTGCACGACTAAGAGGGTGTCCGGCGGCGTCTCCGTAGCCCGTTCCAATCCCTGAAGATCAACCCGTTCGAGCCGTCCCCCGCGTTTCCAACGGCTTTTCTTGCGGGCATTCTCGATCAGGATGCACCGCATGGCTTCGGCCGCTGCACGGTAAAAATGAGTCCGGTCGTTCCATTGGTTGCGTGTCCCGCCGGTCAGGCGTAGAAAAGCTTCATGGACCAGGGCAGTAGGCTGGAGGGTTTGCCCCGGGGGCTGTTGGGCCATTTTGTGTGTCGCTAGCTTGCGCAATTCTTCATAGACCAGCGGCAGGAGTTCCTCGGCGGCTTGAGCTTCGCCCTGGTGCACGCGTTCCAAGATGCGCGTCACCTCGCTCACAATTCCAGCATACTGGCCATGATCGGCAAGTCAAACCGGCATTGAGTGGCGGGCATCGAGCATACGGATCGGCCAGCCGAACTGCGGGGGCATTGACGCCTTGCCGCCACAGGGGAGTCTTAGCCAGGTCCTGGGTCACATCCCAACTGTCGAGTTTTCGCGGGTTGTTCAAATTCAACCCGCTCGTGACGTGATACCACCCATCGGCCACCCGGATTCTTAAGGATCTTGCCATTCGCCTGGCTTGCCCTTGATTGGCCAATATGTCAATAATATGGATTTGACCCCATTGCCTTTGCCCCATTGCCTTCGCGCTGTAGTAGACCGCGTGCTCGTCAAAACGACTGAGTAACAGAGAAACGGCCAACCCAAGTCCCAGCTTGCTTTGCGGCACCTAACGAGGCGGGAGCGGAGCAATTGTGACTTCCTGGCCGATGCGTGGCCTCGCCTGACCGCGGGTGGGGGCGTGTTGGTTCTCACAGCACCTCCGGGTTTTCTCCCGCACAGCCAGTGGGAGCCGCGTTCTCAGCAAGTTTGGCGGCCAACTGGCGAACGGATCTCAGGTCCCGCTTGCCGGTCGCGAGCAGCGGGAGTGCGTCCACGTGGAAGAACAGGTTCGGCCTTGGAATCCAGAGGTTGGGCAACCCGAGCTGGGGCAATTTCTTCAGCAGTTCGGCAATGCGCTGTTCAGGAAGGGTGTGTAGGACAACAAGCTTCTCGCCTTGCTTTGGATCCGGCAGACCGCAGACGGCGAACACGATTTCCGATGTGCCCAGCGCCTCGTGCAGTTTGTCCTCGATCTTTACGTGGGGCACCATCTCGCCGCCGATCTTGCTGAACCGGCTGAGCCGGTCCGTAATCCGAAGAAAACCATCCTCATCAACGGAGGCTATGTCGCCGGTTGTGTACCAGCCGTCCTTTATGACCTCAGCGGTTTTTTCCGGCTGCCCAAGGTAGCCGCGCATCACATTCGGTCCTCGCACCAACAGGAGTCCGGGTTTGCCAGCAGGGACCGGCTCGCCTGTGTCCGGGTCGACAATCCGAACGCTCACCCCGGGGAGCTGTCGGCCAATGCTGCCAGGACGGCTGCCCGCCTGTCGAAATCCCGCCGCCCGGAAGTCGTGCGTGCTGCACGTGACTACTGGCGAACATTCAGTGCAGCCATAGCCTTCCATCGGGCGCACGCCAAACTTTTCCTCGAACGCATTGGCCAGCCACGTGGGCAGCTTCTCCGCGCTCGCCATGACGGCACGGACACTCCCGAAGTCCGCTGGCTGGCAACCCCGCAAGTAAATCTGCAGAAACGTTGGCGTGGCAATGACGTAAGTCAGCGCATAACGGCGCACGAGTTCTCCGATGGGTTTCGCCTCCAGTGGGGTGGGGTGGTAGGCGACGCCGATCCCCATAGCCGCGGAGGCTGTGAGAGTCGCAGTGAAGCCGAACGAGTGGAAGAACGGGAGGATGCCCAAAAAACGGTCCCGAGGGCTGAAGTCGAGCAACTGGGAAAGCTGGGTGGCGTTGGAGGCGATGTTGTAGTGCGTCAACATCACGCCTTTGGGTTCGCCAGTGCTGCCGCTGGAGAAGATAATGGTCGCAAGGTCATCAAGGGAGCCGGAATGTTTGCGCCCGACAGCTTTCTCCAGAACACTCATTGCCGTGAACCAGGCCAGCACGAAGGCGAGCAGTTTTTCGCCGAGTCCCGGCCGGGCCGCGACCTCCTCCAGCAGCAGGATGCGAACGGGGACTTTGACTTTTACACGATCAAGAAACACCTGAGAGGTGATTACCGACTCGAGGTTGCACTGCCGGATGCACGAGGCGAGCGGTTCTTCCGAGAGCGTGTAATTGAGATTGACCGGCACTTTGCCCATCAACAGGGCTGCGTGGTTTACCAGCGCCCCGGCCACCGAGGGCGGAAGAAGGATCCCAACCATCTCCTGGCCCGCCCAAGGTGCGCGCAGACGGCGAGCCAGGAAAACCACTTTGATCAGTGCCCCGCCAAACGTCAGCCTTGGCACACGGGCGTCGGCCATTGCAAAACGCAGCGGCGAGCGCCGGGCGCGCCGCACGAACGAGCGATGTAGGGTCCGCATGCTGTCTCGGCGGTGAGCCCATGCCTCGGTATTCAACTCCTGGATCGCGGACCGCACCTCGAACGCGCTTGCTGAAGATGGCAACGGCTTGCCGAAGCTGACTGTCACCCGGCGACGGAGAGTGTCCGGGATCTTCCAGAGAAAACGGCGCCTTTGATAGCTGAAAATGCTTCCCCACACGCCGTCCAGGCAAACCGGGATGATCGGCGCGGTTAACCCTTCCATGATTCGCTCGAACTCGCGCCGGAACGGCAGCGTTACGCCAATACGAGAGATGCTTCTCTCAGCGAAGATCCCGACCAGTTCGCCCCGGGCGATTAGATTCCGGGCCTTGTGAATCGTGCAAATCAGTTCGCGTGGCTGCGATTCCGGTGGCAAGGGCGTCACGCGGAGGTAGCGCAGGAACGGCTTCAACCACGCGATATCATAAACCTCCTGCGGCAGCAGAAAGTGAACAAAGCGCTGTGAACCCGCAAGCACCAGGAGCATGTCGAGAAAGGAAATGTGGTTGCTGACGAGCAATGCCCCGCCTTGTGCCGGCACATTGCCAGCGTCCAGCACCTTAACGCGATACGAGGTGCGGCAGAAGAGCCAAAGAAAGATTCGAAGAGCGACGGGTTTCAATCTAATCCCTATTTCGGGTATCGGGATTTCTTGGATGGGAGCATGACCGGCCATGCAGGTCCAGCCCTGCAATTAACGAGGATGAGATTACGCCCAAACCTGTTCAGCTGCAATTCTAAAGATTCATGGATCGTTGCCTTCGCCCTTAGGGTCCGTGCAAAAATAACTTCCGATTTTGGCGGGAGCTCCGCCGGGTCAGATGCTAGGCGCGTGGGCGAGAGCGTATCCTCGGTGATACTCGACCGTCCACGCAACAACGCAGATGACCCGGCGGCGTCCCGCCCCGGAGGGCTGCGAGGCTTTGGCTCGCGGACTTCGTTACTCCTCGGTCAGAGACCCCTGCGGGTATCTTCCCTCGTCGAGCCTCGCCAGCGAGCCAAATCCTCAGCAGCAAAACCGGAATTTATTTTTGCACGGACCCTTACACAGGAAGAAACGGCGAAAGGCTGCAATGAATCCGGCTATTTCGGGCGGTTGACTCAGGCTTCCTGATCCCGCTCCTTAAAATGAGACTACGCAGCAATTATCCTGACACCAATATCTCACACAGAGACGTTTTCAGATTGCCGGTTGGTTAGCGATCTCTCCATCGCAGGACTTTGACGTCGGTTCCAGCGAGCAGCAGTTCCACCCGTCCGTCAAGATCAATGTCGCAGATTATCGGCTTGTGAAGGCTTGCCTTGGGCGTGTTCTTGGTAATGAGGTATTGCGTCAGGGGCTGCAAGCGCGTGTTGGTAATGATCCATTTGCAGTCATGGTAGGCGCGCAGCTGGCTGGGCTCCGTCGGTAATCCCGGATTGTTTCCCGCGATGAATTGCCGTTGCGCGGAAGAGAAAATCAGTTCGGGTTTCGCGTCGCCATTAATGTCCCGGGCCTCGTGCAATGTGAGATCGATTCCCTGGTATTGGCAGGGATCGAACTGGAAGATTTTTTTCAGCGCGAGATTCTCGTCCAGAACGTGGACCTGCCCCAAGCGATCGGTCGCGACCAGTTGCTTATGCCCATTTCCTTCCAGATCCACGGCCAGACAACTCCACAGGGCGATTTTTTCAGTGGAATACTTGGCGATGACCTGACCCGATGCGTTCAGCCGAACAATAAAGCCGGTTTCCTGAAAACCCTCGTCGAGACGATTCTCATAAACACATTTGAGCCACGCGATGATTTCTTTCCGTCCATCATTGTCGAGGTCGTCAACCAGCAGCTTGGCTTGCGTGTAGGTGGTGTCCATGGGCGTCCGCCAGAGGAATTTCCCTTGGGCTGTAATGGCGAAAACATCGCTCCGGCGGTCGGAGGTGCCATCCGGCGCGGCATCGTCATTGGCGCTTGCCGAGGTGCCGAACAAAATTTCCGGAATTCCATCGTCGTCCAGATCGGTCGATTCCAGATTTTCGGCGGAGCAAATGCTTTCATAAAACCATAGTGGTTCACCCGTCGCGTAATTCCAGGCCATGAGCCCGCGCGGTTTCAATGCCTTTCCCGTGGCAATGCTGCCCACCAGCATCACGGGAACCTGATCGAGCCCGGATTTGATTAGCACCCATCGATGGATGCTACTGTCCGGACTTGGCTCCGGACTGTCCGCATAATGGTAGAAAGATCCGATCGCGCTGAAACGCCTTGTCTCATGCAACATGCTATTGAGCACGGATAGGTGCAAATGCGTGCCTTGTCTCCATACCACTAAAAGATCGTAACGATGTTCTTCTTCATTCAGGCTCGGGTAAGCCACCGAGACCTCGGTGTTTTGTCCTGGGGGCGGCGTCCACTCCTTCAGCACTTCACCATTGTGGGAAAGCTCAATCACTTTTTGTGGAGTGGCTAGATCAATCCGGGGATAATCCCCTTGCACAGAGGGCTTGACCTTCAGGGCCTCCCAATTCGCGATCCCCGGGTTCTGAATCGTATGGACCCATTCAAGTCTGGGCTGCTTTTGGACCTGACGAAAGGCAATGATCGCGGCTCCGAGTAACACGGCCAATGGCAGAAGAATCCAGAGCCAGTTCCGGTTTCCCCTAAGGGCATGCCGATCCTTTTCTTTGTTCGGGGTCGTTTCATCGACTGGCTCGCCGTCGAACGCGGGAGTCGCCTTGGAGGGCGGCGCGGACAAGGCGGGCCGATCTCCGTGGGGACCCAAAGGTTCTTTGCCTTCGCGCACACGTTGCAGGTCGGTCAGGATGAATTCCACATGGGCATACCGGGCGTTCAATTGTCGGGCCATTGCCCATTCCGAAATCCGCGCCAGAACCAGTGGAGCTTGGGGATTAAGGTCCAGGATCGGTTGGGGTGGCCCCTGACGAATCGCTTCGATGACTTGGCGGGCGGATAATCCCTCGTAGGGCACTCGACCGCATAATAATTCATAAAGCAACGCCCCAAAGGAATAAATGTCGCAACGCGTATCTTCCGCCTCTCCCCGAGCGACGGCGGGCGACATATAGTTCGGGGTGCCTTCCAGAGGGGTGTTTTCTATGTCAACGAGGGCATCATTGAACACCGTAAGGGCCAATCCAAAATCCGACACGTAAACCCGTCCCTGATGATCCATCAGAACGTTGCTTGGTTTGAGATCGCGATGGATCAGTCCCTTCTTGTGGGCGTAGTTCAGGGCCGAAGCGATTTCCCCGACCATCTTCAAAATAACGGGTGTCGGTATCGATGGCTGTTGCTTGAGCCAAGTCTTGAGATTGCCCCCCGACAGGAACGGCATGATCAGTAAAGCGGGATTCTGATGATACTCCAGCACCGGCAGGATGTTGGGATGCTTCAATTTGGCCCCGTGTCGGGCCTCGTTTTGGAAGAAGGCTAGCATCCGTTTATCATGGGCCAGTTCCTCGCGGAGAAGTTTCAGGGCCACAGGCTCTGGCCGATTGGATTCCCTGGCTTCAAAGACAATACCCATCCCGCCTGCCCCTACTTGGCGAGTCAACTCAAACCTGCTCACTCGTCCCACGCTGCCGGGTTGGCTGGGGGGGAGTATCGCCGGATGCTCCTCCCAAGCAGACCAGGACTGGCCGCTTTGCGAGAAGAGCAACATCGAGCCCGCTGAGTTTACGCTAGGTAGTTCGTCCGGCATGATTGACGCCTTTTCAAAAATGATTTAGCCCAACTGCCCTGAGGGGCTCAAGACTGAACATCGGGTGGGTGGAAGTCGGTGCGGCGCTTGGCGGGCTGTATTCCGGCTTCATTTTCCGATCAACGCCGGCGTCCCAATCGGAATTGGCATCACTTCGGCCGGCTCGATGCCCGCCCGCTTCCCCAGCTGCCCGGAAAACCGAATCGCGCAGCGTGGCTCGCCACTTCAGCGGTATTGGCCTGTGAACGAACCCCGGGCTTGAATTGTTGAATTATGAGATGCGACCCTCCTGCGGTTGAAGGCAGCGCAAATTCGAAAAGTACCGGCGCAGATACCCTCGGTCTTTAGCGGCGATTTGGTCCGCTTGGAGCTGCGCATGGGCGGCAATCAGGAAATCGGGAATCATGTGCGCGCGATTTCGGCGTAGACCACGTCGCAGATCAGGAGGCGACATTCGCGCCGGGCTTCAATCAAAAGTCTCAGCCACGACCTGGCATCCGCCTCCGCGTTGAAAATCGCCAGAAGCACTGAGGAATCAATCGCCGTTTTCACGGTCTTTCCGGAGGCAGTTGCACCCCCCCCCCCTCGGGTCTCATTCAACAGTGGGTATATCAAGTAAGATAATTTAGTAAGGATCAGAAGTAATCCACAACCGAATCCGCCGAAAAGAATGCGGCGACAGCATGGCGGCTGTGGCCCGCCCGCCGGTTGCCGATGGCGGTGGCTCAGGGTGGCCATGGAAGGCCGTTCATGGCCGGGGCAGGTCAGAGGTCAGGGCGTGCGGATCATGTGTCGGACCTGGTTCGTGAAGATTGGGGTTACGGCGGCTGGCAGGCTCGGGAAGCGCAGTTGGTCGAGCGTGAGATGTTCCACGCGTTCCGCGTAAACCACGGGCCGCGTGTCGTCCTGGGCCAGGCTGAAGCGGACATCTTCCAGCGTGAGACGCTCGACATGGCGCGCGTAGAGGCCCCATGCGGGCAGCGGACGCGCATCCACCCCGGGTCCCCGGACGGTGGTGTTGGTCCAAGCCTGGCCTCCCCCGACGAATTCCGCGCGGATACCCCGCAGGATTACGTGGGCGATGGGTTCATCCGACCAGCTTTCGGCCGAAAAGGCGGATCGATACACGCCGGTGGCGTCCAAGCCGCTGACCGTCACCTTGCCGACGGTGTTGCCGGGCTTGGACCATAGCGTGATGGGCGAGGCGACGTTTTCCATCACATTTTGGGCGATGAAAACATCGTCGAGGGGGCCGCGTGTGGCATCCCAGGCGCCGGGTTGAAGAATGATGCCCGACAGCATGTTGGTGCGGCGCTTTTCGCCCGAGGTGCGATGAGGTTGTTCACCGGGACCGCGAAAGAGGTTGTTCGCGATGGTCAACCGGGTCGCCGGGCCGATCAGCCGGATGCCATTGCACGAGGAGTTGACCAGGCAGCTCTGAATGACCGTGTTGTTCCAGTAGCGTCCGGCGATGGCGTCGTCGCCCGTGAAGAACTGGCAGCCTGAAATCCTTACGTTGTGGCACCACCGCTCCGGCGCGCCACGCCAGTGAATGCCATCCCAGCCGCCGACGAACTTCACATCGCGGAACTCCAAGTCGTCGCTTACTTGCGCGAACACCCCGTAATTCGCCGCATCGAGGACCGTCACGTCCCGCATGATGAAGCGGCGGCAATTCACTAAGACGAGGGTGTGAGGTCCACGCATTCTTTCCTCACCGGTTGGATCGAAAACCTTGTTGCCGTCGATGATCCCTTCGCCGGTGATAGCGGCGTCCTCGACATTTTCGCCGAGAATGAGTCCGCGATGCCACTTGCCAAGCCTCAGCTCCGGCATGAAATCGGGCACTTTGGGTTGCGCGTAATAGGCGAGGTTGGTGGCGCCGATCAGCCGCGCGCCGGCGTCCAAATGCAGCGTTACGCCGTTGCGCAGGTGGAGGGTGCCGGAAAGATAACGGCCGGCCGGGAAAACGACTTGTCCGCCGCCCGCGTCGCGGCAGGCATCGATCGCGGACTGAATGGCCGCGGTGTCGTTGGCGGCTCCGTCGCCGATCGCGCCGAAATCACGTTTGAGATTGATGACGGAGGGGTCCCGTGAGACGACTAACGGGTCTGCCGTGGCGTGCGAGTGCAGCGTGAAGGCCAGAATCATGGGAGTTAGCAGGCCGCGAATGGCCGATAAGATGCTGCCTAGCCGAGGGCTCATGAGCGAATGCATAGGTTGTTCAGGGACAGCTGTCATAGCAGAGGGCATGGGTGCCGTCAACGCGCGCAAATAAAACGATCTAACCGCTAATGGACGCTAATCGACGCTCATAGGGATGGTTGGTCGTTCTTTTCAGGGGGCGAAAGCGCGGTAGAAGCGGTGAGGGAACTTGGCGGGCACAGGATCGATCCACTCGACCCAGCCGGTCAGGTTCGTGCGCACGGCGAACTTCGTCCACTGTGCCAGGTTGGTGGAGGCTTCCACCACGTAACGCAAGTTCGGCTGGCCGGTCAGAGTCAGCCGGACCTCGCCCGCTTCGGTCCGATTCAGCGCCAGGCGTGGCGCGGTGGTCACCCCCCGCTGTTGTTCGGTGATGGTGAGGAACTGGTTGGCCGACACATTCCCCAACTCCTGGATAATGCCCGACGGCCATTCGACGCGGACCGTCTCGACGACGGTAGCGTCGCCGAGACCGAAATGGGCGCGCAAATCATTCTGACTGCAATATCCGCTGCCTCCGGAAACCTCTCGCAATTGCCAGAAAGTCTTGCCTCGGATCGTGGCCAGGATCCAGACCTTGGCGCCGATGGCGGATCGGTTCGAGGCGACACCCACGAGGCGCAGGACGAGCCAGTAGTTCGTGCCGCCATCGTTCCGGTAGAGAAAACCCGTCTCGGGCGGTAGCGGTGATGACGACCACAGCCCGTTCGCCCCGAAGATGTCCAGATCACCGTTGTTGTCGTAATCCGCCCAGCCAAAACCCCAAGACCGGCTACCGTCGCTGACCACGGCGCCTTCCGTCATTCGGGTGAAGGCTGGACACGTTTGGCTTCTGATTCTTCCTAGGGAATGGCGCCTTGGGGTTCAAGCCGATGATTACTTCCGCTTGAAATTGAACACCTGCGGGTAGGCTGCCGGGTCGGGCATTGGGTTCTGGCTCCCCTTGAGGTATTTGTTGAGGAACCAAAGCATGTAGTCGGTGATCGTCCGGGCCGCCTCTCGGCTCCGCTCGAGGGTGGTAGACGCAAAACACCAATAGTCGCCGCAGAAGTTCGGGTGTTCGGCGTACCGAATCTGAAACCAAACGGCGTCCTGCGTGAGCTTGTTGAACAGACGAGCATCGCTCGAACTCGCCTGGTACATGGACAAGACGGGTTTTGTCAGACCTGCCGCCAGAAGCGTTTCGACGTTCTGGAAATAGCCTTCCAAAACGACAGCGGCTTTTGGTCGGGAATCAACCCGGCAGAACTCCGCCGCCACACCACCTCCATATGACCAACCTATGGCGGCGGCGTTCTGCACGTCAATCCGACCGGCAAAGAGGTTGTCCCGCTCATTCCAGCCGGCCATTTCGTCTAAAACCACGACAAAATCCCGCACTCGATCTTGCCGAAGTTGATCGCTCAAGTCTCGTCCGGTGAGGTCATTGAAGTCAGTGAAAATGTATCGCCCGTCCGGATAGACCACAACGCTGGAGTCAGCATGGTCAACCGCCACCACGACGTAGCCGTGGCTGGCCAGGTGCTCGGCCCATTCCTGGCCGTCGTAACGGCGGTCCGGATAACCATGCGACCACAAGGCCACCGGCAATCCCCGCAAGCCCGAAGCAAACGGCGCGTTCGACAGCGAATGGCTGCGGAAATAGGGCGCTCGATCGGTCCAGCCCGGCCAGACCCGAGGATCCCGGGTTCCCGGCGCGGGTTCGTAAGCAGTGGGCCACTGGCCCGGGATGCGCCGGGCCGGGTACCAGATCGTGATGGGAAATGAGCCGTTGGTCGAAATGCGGTAGCGGTTGCGGCGGTTGTCATCCCTGATTGTTCGATCGGTGACTCCGACCGGATACGGTCCGGAAGGCGCGCGCTGCGGCGTGACGAACGTGGCGGCCGGGGTCCGGTAGAATCGCTGCGAGTCGAACTGGGCCTTGGTATCGACACAAGACAGTGGGTTGGTGAGTGCACTCGTCCGCACCACCCAGGTCAAGGGCGCCCAATCCGTCAGATTGCTGGAGACTTCCAGCGGATAGATGTCGTAGTACGGTTGAAATCGATTGCTCAGGCCGAGTCCTGGCGTAAAGCCTCCGCCCAAGGTCAGGGTGAGCGTCCCGCTCGACGAGACCTGGCAGACGTCGAATTGGTGCCGCGACATTTCCCTTGTTTCGAATACAGTGACGGTCGCTGTAAGATTGCTGGACGGCCCCAGGAGCATCCCGCTGGTCGGGTTGCTCAAGACCACCTTGAACTGCCGATCTGGCTGGGCCGCGCCGCTTTCCAGGAGCGGCACCGTGATGGACCGGGCCATTTCGCCTGCAGCAAACGTCAGGGTACCTTTGGTCTCGGTGTAGTCGGCACCAGCAGCCGCGGTGCGGTTGGTCGTTGCGTAGTCCACCGAGAACGAATCGAGGAGCCGATCGTTTCCTCGGGCCACTGTCAAGACCGCGGCACCTTCCTCCCTTGGAATCCAGACCTGATTCTGTGTGAACCCTACTCCTGAATCGTTGTCGAGGACGGTGACCGTAGCGGACCTCGGGATGCCCAAGACTTCCCCGCCGGTTGGGTTGCTCAAAATCAACCGGAAGATCTCGTTGGCCTCCTTCAACCCGTCATTGAGGATAGGGACGGTAAACAGCTTGATCGTCTCACCCACGGCGAACGTGAGCGTATTAGTGACTCCCGCGTAGTCCAGACCCGTCTGGGCCGTCGTATTCATCGTGGCGACATCCACGGTGACGGGGAAGTCCCCATCATCCGCGCGCACCACCCCAATGAGCACGGAACTCTCGTCCTCCCGCGCCCAGTAGTTGGCAAACTCAAAGACCAGGCCCTTGTCGTTGTCGTTAATCCGCACCGTGGCGTTCGCGCGCAGTCCCAAGTCCGCCCCGCCGGTGGGATTGCCCAGGATCACCGTGAAGGCGGTGGTGTTGCCAACAACGGCATCGTTCAGGATGGGCACCGTGATGTCCCCGCTCGTTTCCCCGGCTCCGAACGTCAGTGTCCCGGAGACGGCCGTATACTTCAACCCGGCCATGGCTGTTCCGTCGTTGGAGACGTAGTCCACACTGACGACCATGTCGATGTCCTCCAACCGCTGGACCGTGAGCGTGACGGCGCCAGCATCTTCCTCCACGGTGTAGGTGCTTGATCCAAACTGGAGGGAGCTGGCGCTTTGGAGGGCCGCCTCTACGAAGAGCAGCTGCCCTGCTACCAACAGACCGGCTATATGAGTTGCTTTCATGTGTTCTGGGTAATCTGGTTTCCTGTGTTGTCTAACGTTGTGTTCCGATGCAGGAGTCTCTCCGCACCAGTCAGTCGGCAGGCCTTAGTTGTCCGGCGCGAGGCGCGGTCTATGGCTGGCGAGCCTCCACGTTATCCTTCGCTTCTGCCGCGGCGATTTCCTCCCACGAGGGCGCGTGCCAAAGGTTGAGTTGTCCCGCAAGGCTGCAGGCCGCCAACCAGTTTCCATCAGATGAAAAGCTGACTCCTCGGTTGATGATCTGACCCTTTCCGGCGAGGGTTGCCAACTCCCGGGAGGTGAATGGATCCCAGAGCCTGATCGCTTCGCTTGGCGCTCCACCGGTGGTGACCAAGCGACGGCCGTGCGGAGAAAAGGCCACGCTGTGCGCCCCATGCATATGGCCTTTGAACACCGGTCTGAGAAGGGCGCGCGATGAGGCATCCCACACCGCCACCGAGGCATCGTTTCCCACCGTGCCGACCCTCGAGGAATCACGACTGAAGGCCACACCGATGACCACATCCCGATGGGCAAACTGCGAACCGAGAGACTCGCCCGCATCCAGATCCCACCAGTGGATCGAACCCAACCTGTCGCCCCAAACCAGCAAGCGACCGTTGGGCGAGAGGTCGATCGCGTTCGCTTCCGGAAATTCGCATCGAGCACGCGGCCTTTCATCGGCGCCCCACTCGATGACCTTGGGAAACATATCCACCGAAAACAGGCGGTTGTTGTCGCCAACGAAGCGGATCATGTGGATTGGAGCGTCGTGGGCGGAAAGGCTGTGAACCAGGCGTTGCTCAACACAAGACCACACGCGCACGGTCCCGTCGGCGCAACCCCCTGCAAGCCGGTTGCCATCGGACGAATAGGCTACGGCAGTCACGTTCGTTCCGAGCGCTGGGATGGGGTGGACGAAACGCAAGCTGGGTAACTCGAACAGTGTGACGATCCCGCCACATGTCGCCGCGAGGACCCGGTTATCTGGAGAAAACACGTATCCCGCTGATTTTCCCTGAGCGAGGATCCGTGGTTGCTCTTCCTCGAGACGTGGCTCGGTGCTCCAGATCGCGATGATGCCGTCTTTACCCGCGCTGGCCAGCGTCTTGCCGTCGGGAGAGAGGGCCAGTCCATAGACCTCGTCCGTGTTGCCCCGGAGGACAGCGAGGCCTCGCTGTTCTTCGACATCCCAGATCCGGATCGTCTGATCGGCGCCTGCCGAATACAGACGTTGTCCATCGGCCGAGAAAATGAGTTCACAGATCCAGGAGGTGTGTCCCTCGAGACTGCCCATGGATTTGCCTGTATTGGCGTCCCAGAGTCGGATTGGGCCGCCCACATAGCCACTGCCGGTAGCGATGACCCGTGCCGTGGGGGACCAGGCCACGGAGCTGATTCCTTCCGAGTGAGCCGCAAACTGGAACCGCTTCGCACCGGTGCGGGCCTCGGCGACGCGTAGTTGACCATCCGCGTCGCCTATGGCCAGGGCTTGGCTGTCGGGCGAGAAATCCAGTGAACCGAGGAAACCGAGGCTTGTGGCTGGAGACTGCCAGAGATTGGTCCGCTGATCAACCTCCCAGACCATCACGCCCGCAGGCAGGCTGTCGTTCCAGGACTGACCCAGACTCGCCAGCAAGGTTCCATCGGGCGAGAACTTGAGGGCGACAATCCGTTTGTCCGCATGAGGGATCTGGTATTGGCAGACGAGGTTCGTGCTGCCCGCCTGGTAAAGCCGGATTTCACCGCCCGGTCCATCGGTGGCCAGCAAGTCTCCTCGAGGCGAGAAAGAGACCAGATGGCCCGCCTGCGCCTGAAGGGTGGCCACCTTCCTTCGCGTTCGCAGTTCCCAAAGATCGACATACTCCGGATGAAGCCCGGCTACGGCCAGCAGACTGCCCTCGATGGAAAACGCCACGGCGTGCGTCGTGTTCGAGTAGCGGCAAAACTCGTAGAGAGCATCGCTCCTGCATTCCTGCCACAAGTAACGCCATTCCCAGCCGCGCGGGTCGGGTCCGCCCGGCCGAGGGCGATAGGCATCCAACAATTGCCTGACCCGGCCGAGGTCGTTGATCGCCAGTGCCTGCTGGGCATTGTTCATGTCCGCAGCGTAGGTTTGGCGGCGGGCCTCCAGTTCATGGGCTTCGGCTTGCTGACGAGCGGCCTCGGCCTGCTTCAACGCCGCCTCGGTTTGACGGAGCTGCCTCTGCTCACCGGCGCGGGCCTGTTCGGCATCGTGCTGGGCGCGCCGGGCAATCACCGCCTGCCACGCGCTCCCCACGATGCCCAGCACGAGCGCCGCTACCACTGTCGCTGCCGCGCCCACCATCAGCTTGTTCCGCCGAACGAACTTCTGGATCCGATACGCTGCGCTCGGCGGCCGCGCCGCTACTGGCTGATGGCTCAGGTGTCGTTCGATATCCATCGCCAGGCCATTGGCCGTCTCATACCGTCGCGTCCGGTCCTTCTCCAAACACTTCATGACGATCCAATCCAGGTCCTGATCGATTGCGGATTGCGGATTGTGGATTGCGGATTTAGCCGAGGGGATTGCGGATTTGGCCGGGGGGATTGCGGAGGCTGCCAGGCGTTCTCGCGTGATCCGCGTGCTCGGCCGCACCGGCTGCTCTTCGCGGATGATCCGCCGCATCTCGTCCAACCCCGCCGCCACCAGCGTCTTGGCATCAAAGGGTGTCTTGCCCGTCAGCAACTCATACAACAACACCCCGAGCGCGTAGATGTCGCTGCGCGTGTCGATGTCCAGGCTCGTCATCTGCGCCTGCTCCGGGCTCATATAGGCCGGTGTCCCGATGAACTGCTCGAAGGCCGTGTAGATTGTCTTGTCCGTCAACCGCTGTTGGTTCGTGGCCTTGGCAATGCCAAAATCGATCACCTTCGGGACGGGCACGCCATCGTTGACCGTAACCAGGATGTTCGAGGGTTTGATGTCCCGGTGGATAATCCCCTTTTGGTGGGCATGTTGAATGGCATGACAAACCTGGATGAAGAGCTGGAGCCGATCGGGCATCGAGAGGTTGTTCTGGTCGCAATAGTCGGTGATCTTGATGCCCCGGACCAGTTCCATGACGAAGTAGGGACGGCCGACCGAGAGAGGGGCAAGGGGCGAGGGACGAGGGACGAGGGGGCGCTCGGTGGAACCCGCATCGAACACCTTGGCGATGTTGGGGTGATCCATCAGGGCGAGGGCCTGGCGCTCGGCTTCGAACCGGGCGATGACCTGTTTGGTATCCATGCCCAGCTTGATGACCTTGAGGGCCACCCGGCGTCGGACCGGCTCCTCCTGTTCGGCCACGTAAACGATGCCGCACCCCCCTTCGCCGATCTGCTGGAGGAGTTTGTAGCGGCCAATGCGATCGCCAGGCTTCTCCGTGACGGGAAGCAGGACGGTCGCGGCGTCTGGCTCCAAGGCCGCAGCGCCTTCCATGAAAAAGTGGTCGGCTTCGCCTTGGGCCGCCAGCAACTCCTCGACACGTTGGCGCATCTGCGGATCGCCCGCGCAAGCCGCGTCCAGAAAGGCCCGGCGCTGGGCGGCGTCCGTGAGTTCGCGGGCGGCGGCGAAAAGAGCCTTTTCGCTTCGGCCCATGCTGTCTTGCCCAGAGTTTGCCTGCATCTCTATCTATTCATCCGCCATTGGCGCCGAAAACCCGACAGACAAAATGCGAGCCGGATCGGAAGCCGGTCGCTTAAAACTCCGGCCGGATGGCGCGGAAGAGCCAGGCCCGGGCGAAGGCCCAGTCACGCTCGATGGTGCGCTCGGTGACCCCCAGGCTCGTTGCCACTTCCTGATTGGTGAGTCCGCCAAAGAATTTCAGCACGACCACACGGGCCGTGTCCGGGTCCTCCGCTTCAAGGCGCTCCAATGCCTCGTCGATCAGCAGGACCTTGTCGTCGGGGGTGATATCAGCCAATTCCAGGTCGGCGATGTTCAGGCGTTCCTGTACGCCGCCGCGCTTGAGACGCGCTTTGCGTCGGACATTTTCGACCAGGACGCGGCGCATGGCTTCCGCCGCCGCAGCGAAGAAGTGCGCCCGGTTCTGCCACGTTTGCTCCTCGCCACGGACCAGCCGGAGCCAAGCTTCATGCACCAAGGCAGTGGGCTGAAGCGTCTGGCCGGGCGGTTGGTGCGCCATCTTATGCGCGGCCAGCTTGCGGAGTTCCTCGTAGACCAGCGGCAGGAGTTCTTCGGCGGCTTGAGCTTCGCCCTGGCGCACGCGATCCAGGATGCGCGTGACCTCGCTCATCGTTGCGCATTATGCATGCAATCTATACCGTACTCAAGCCTTGACCCACTGACAGGGCTCGCCCAGTGTGAAGGCCACGACGTGCGCTGCCGCAATATCTGGATCAAGGAGTTGGATCTCAAGGAACCGGACACCGATTTTACCCTGTAGGTCCTCCCTACCAACCGTCTGCGAGATGATCCCTTGATCACGCGTATCGTCGCTCACGGCTCACTCCGTCCACGAGAGTCGAAACAACCGCACGCTTGGATCCATCGGCCCCCGCGCAACGATCACGCTGTTGGTCCCCTCATCTGCCGTGAACGACTCCTGCACAGCCCAATCCACAAGGTTGGAGCTGACCTCCAGCGCATAGACGCGACCGGGCTTGAGTTTGCTCAGTTCGAGGATGAAGGCATCGCCCTCCGGCCGCAGGCGCAGTGATTCCGTCCGGGCTTGCGTGGCGACTTCATCGAGCCACCCGGCCCAGACGCCGTGCGTCCGGGAGGTGGGATGGTTCTCGTCCCAGAAAACATAATTACTTCCCGGACCCGTGACACTTTTATCTTTGAGTGTAGGATCTTGTAGCGCACCCAAGTCCACCCTTGTGAAACCCAGGCTCACGGCCTCGTCCAGAAAGGCATCCCAGCGGTCGTGGAGGTCGAATCGCAAGATCCGGAGGTTCGGAATGGCGGCGTCAAGCTTGGCCAACGCCTCGGCCAAAACGCGGTTAAACGCCTGCACCCGCTCGCCCACCTGGACCCTTTGCGCGCTGTTCAGGCGGCTGGCAAACGATGGCGAACGCTGCACCGGATCCAGATCGGAGACCATCACGGTGCGCGCGCCGTTCTGATGCAATCGCACGACACTGTTCGAGAGATTGCGGGTCATCCGCACGAACAGATTGGACCAGCCGACGGCATTGGTGAGTATGGCCGGGTTGAGCGTGTTGTGCGGGAAGAGGTGGTTCCAAAAATCATTTCCCCCTGCCCATACGACGAAGAGGGCGGTGGGTGCGATACGCGAGCCGCGGAATTGCGGCACCTGGCTGCCGACAACGTCGGCGGTGGTCGCGATACCCGCGTAGTTCTGCGCCGGGACGTAGGCCAGGCCCCAGTTGGTGCTGAGCAACTCCGGCCACATGGGCCCGTTGGACCAGTGCGACCTCCAGTATGGGCCACCGGCCGTCCATGACCAACTATCGCCGAAGACGTAGATCGCCGAGTAAGGCGGATCGATGGGCGCCGGTTGGGCGTACAGCCGGGCGCCGGTGTTGGACAGCAACAGGATGGCCAGCAGGAATGATTCAGGTTTCATAGGGTTCAGGGTGGTTAGTTTTCATCCGCGGGGTGAGGATTGAGTGCATCACTTGAGGTTGCTAGCCCGCTCCATGAGCCAGAGCAGATCCTGGTTGTCGGGGCAGGGCAAGCCAGGGTTGCGCTGCGTGAGATGGTAGTTCTTCCGGTGTGGTGGCGTGGTGCGGGGATCACGCCACCGTTTGATTTCCGAATGACCGTCGGCGAAGTTCAATCCACCGGCGCCGTTGTGGTAGCTGGAGGGATAATCAATCAGCCGCCAAGCCGACGGTTCCCGTGGATCAAACCCGCTCATGTCCGTGGTGAAGTAAGCGTCGTTGATGCTGTCGTCGCGTTCGTCCAGGACGACGAACGTCTGGGCAGGAGAAGGTTCGATCAGTTCGGAGGTTTTGCGGGCGATCCTGTAGCCGGGCGTGACAGACCCGGTGAGAAGCGCGCCGGTCAGCGCGTCATAACTGCCGAGGTAGCTGTTCATCGAGACACTGCGAACCCGCGGATAGCGCTTGCCTCCGATGGTGCTTTGACTCTGATCTCCCGGGCAGCGCCAAACCCCCACGGTGTTGAGGTAAGGGAAGAGATGGCTTTTAACGAGGAAAACCGTGTTGGTGTTGTCGGACCAGTTGATTGCCGGCCATCCAAGGTTATCGCCGGAATCCAGCGTCAGGAAGCCGCACGCCCACGTCAGCGCGGGATTGTCTGTGCCTTGTCCGTTTGGGCCGCATCCGATATTGGGCGGCACTTGGTCCTGGTTGTCGTCCGCATACATGACCCAGGCCAGGCCGAGTTGTTTGAGATTGCCCAGGCACTTGATTCCTTGGGCTTTGGCCTTGGCTCGAGACAGGGCGGGCAAGAGCATGCTGGCCAGGATGGCAATGATCGCGATCACTACCAGCAACTCGATCAGGGTGAAACCTGAACGCCCGAGTCGCGAACGTAGTTGTTCCTTGGCAAACCAGGCCGAAGTTTTCATGGCGGGTTTCCCGCACTGCCCGATCGAGGTGGGGCACTGTGGCGGAGGGGATTCATGGTTGATGTCTGTTCGCTTTGGCTTTCGCCTCGGCAGCCGCGATTTCCCCCCAGGACGGCGCACGCCAGATATGCAGGTGACGCTGGCTATTCAGGCCCACGAGTTTATTGCCGTCGGCAGAGAATAGGATCCAATTGATGGCCCAACCTTCGAAGTCGAGGCCGATCAGTTCCTGGTGGGTTTGGATGTCCCAGAGTTTTATGGCTTCCCTGCCGCCAGCCGTGACCAACCGCCGGCCATCCGCCGAAATGTCGAGCGCATGAATCGTTGACAGAAGATGGCCTTTGAGGGCGGCGATTTCGCGACACGAGCATGAATCCCACAGTTTGGCGATTCCGTCGTCGCCGGCTGTGGCGAAGAGGGCGCCGTCAGGCGTGAAGGCGACATCACGCACCCCGCGGCGGTGGGGCCAGAAGTTGGTCTGAGCGAATGGCGCGGTGATCTTCTGCAGAGTGAAACTGCCATCGGCATGCAGCATGGCAAAGTCGCGCCGCGAAGAAAAGTTGCAGCCCCAGTAGGGTTTGGCCGGACCTGGAAACTCGCCGGCCAACTGTCGCTGGCCGAATTGCCACAACGTGAACTCGATATTGGTGCCGACAGCATGCTGCAGCAGAACCAGGTCGGTACCGCAAACGCACAGCAGGGGCTGGGTATGGGTGACTCCCGGCCTGCTGGTGTCGAAGTCACTCCAGCAGTTGAGCCCGAAATCCCATACGTGAACCTTGCCGCCAGGGCCACCCACCAGAAGCTGTCTGCCGTCCGGCGAAAATTGGCACAAGCCCTGGGAACCCCCCGGAGCACTAAGGGATCCCAGTTTCTTGCCGGTCTCCATGTCCCAGACGAGGCAGTTAGTGCCGGGCCAGAAGGTGACGATCCGTTTGCTATCGGGGGAGAGACGCAGAAGAGACCCGCAGAATTCGCGCACGACACGCGGGGCGGGCGCCGGCGCCGCGGGTGGAATCTGCCAAAGGCGCACCGAGCCTTCTCTGTCGCCCGTAATCAACCGCTTACTGTCACTGGAGAAGGTCAGGCAATACACTTCATCTTCGTGCCCGCGTAAGGTGCGAACGCAGTCCCAGGTCTTGGTGTCCCATAGGCGCGCGGTCTGATCGGCGCAGGCGGAGGCCAGCCAACGCCCATCAGGCGAAAGGGCCAGGTCGGGGATATGGGCCTGATGCCCGGTCAGGTTTCGAATAAACTCACCCGTGTCGGGGTTCCAAAGGCCGATCTTTGAGTCGGCGTATCCCGCGCCAATGGCGAGCAGATTAGAATCCGGCACGTAGGCCAGGGCAGTGATCTCATCAGAATCTCCACCAGAATGGGCGGTGATGATGCGACTGATCGCCCCGGTGGCGGTCTCGAAGGTGATCACCTTGCCATCCCTCGTCCCCGCGGCCAAGCTGCGGTCGCCTTCCAAGAACTCGATCCGTCCTCCATTGAAGAGAGCATGGCCGTCGATCCACTTCGTCCAGCGCAGGCTCCAATCCTCGGTTCGCCAGATCGCCAGTGTGGAGCCCGGCGTGGGGTTCTTTTCGAGGCAAGCTAACCATCTTCCATCTCGAGAGGCCCGCATCCATTGCACCTCGTTCGTCGTCTGCAACCGGGCGACCTCATGCAGGGTGGTGGCGTCGAGTACAGAAATTCCAGGGCGCCCGCCGTCGTCGGGCCGGTTGCTGAGCAACCTGCCGGAGCCTGGGACAAAGACGGCGCCTGAGAGCCAGTGGGTGGCAAACCGACGCTGGTTGGACAAGCGATTCGATCCCAAATCGTAGAGGAACCCGCCCTTTTCCTCGGCGGCCATGCCCAGCAAACCCACCACGATGGCGTTGTCCTTTTCGGCGCAGGCGATGCGCCAGACGCCACCCCCGAACCGCGCCACTTCGCCCAGATCATCGCCCTGCGAGAGTCTCCAAAGGTAGCGCCATTCCCATCCACGCAGATCCTCCTGCCCCGGCCTTGGCCTTGTCTGCGCCAGCAAACGCCGAACCCGCCCCAGGTTGCTCTCTTTCCAGGCTTGGTGCGCCAGGTTGATGTTCGCGGCGTAGGCCTGTTGTTCAGCAAGCCGCTCAGCATCCTGCGCTGCGATCCGCTGCTCGGCCTCGCGGCCTTTGGCTTGGACTGCTTCCCGGCGTTCTTCCTGGGCCTGTCGCTTGGCCTGCCTCGCTAGCAACGCCTGCCAGGTGCTCACCGCAATACCAAGTACCAGCGCCATTGCAACGAAACCAGCAGCCGTCACCATCACCTTGTTACGGCGAATGAATTTCTGAGCCCGATATACCGTGCTCGGCGGACGGGCCACCACCGGTTCGTGCGTCAAGTGACGCTCGATATCCTGCGCCAGTCCGTTGGCCGTCTCGTACCGCCGCGTCCTGTCCTTCTCCAAACACTTCATCACGATCCAGTCCAGGTCCTGATCGATTGCGGATTGCGGATTGTGGATTGCGGATTTGGCCGGGAGGATTGCGGAGGCTGCCAGGCGTTCTCGCGTGATCCGGGTGCTCGGCCGCACCGGTTCCTGCTCCCGAATAATCCGCCGCATCTCGTCCAAACCCGCTGCCACAAGTGTCTTCGCATCAAAGGGCGTCTTGCCGGTCAGCAGTTCGTAAAGCAAAACCCCAAGCGCGTAAATGTCACTCCGCGTGTCGATGTCCAACCCGCTCATCTCGGCTTGCTCGGGGCTCATGTAGGCGGGCGTGCCGATGAACTGATGGAGTTGGGTGTAGACGGTCGCATCGGTCAGCCGGCCCTCGGTGGCCTTGGCAATCCCAAAATCAATCACCTTGGGCACCGGCACCCCATCGTGGAGCGTGACCAAAATGTTCGATGGCTTGATGTCCCGGTGGATGATCCCCTTTTGGTGGGCATGTTGAATGGCATGACAAACCTGGATGAAGAGCTGGAGCCGATCGGCCATCGGGAGGTTGTTTTGGTCACAGTAATCGGTGATCTTGATCCCCCGGACCAGCTCCATGACGAAGTAGGGCCGGCCGAGGCGGATTTCGGAGTTGGGATTTCGGATTTCGGATTTGAGGTCGGCAATTTGAGCCTCGAGGTCGCCGATGGCCCCCGCGTCGAATACCTTGGCGATGTTCGGATGATCCATCAGGGCGAGGGCCTGGCGCTCGGCCTCGAACCGGGCGATGACCTGCCGGGTGTCCATGCCTAGTTTGATGACCTTGAGAGCCACGCGGCGGCGGATTGGTTCGGTCTGTTCGGCCACATAGACCACGCCCCAGCCGCCTTCGCCGACCTTTTCGAGCAGTTTGTAACGGCCAATCATCTGGCCGATGGCCTCGTGGGGGAAGATAGTGGGCGATGGGGCCTTGACGGTCGAGGGGGCCGGATCCTCGCGCGTTGGCAGGACACCGTCGGGCTGGTCGTGGGCCGCGAGCAGGGCGTCAAGGCGCTGGCGGAGCACGGCATCGCCGGCGCACTCGCGGTCCAGGAACGCGGCCCGGTCGGCGGGAGGCTTGGTCAGGGCGAGCGCAAACAGGGCTTCTTCGCGTGTGGGTGCTGGATGATCCTTGAGTTTCATGGGCGACTAACGGTTTGGGGTTGTCACTCGTTCATGCGCAGGGAAGAGGTGAAAAGTATGGCACTTTCCAAAAACTCTTGCGGCCATTTTGGCGGAGCGACAGATCAATCGCTGCCCCGGGTATCACGTCCTGCAAAGGCGCTTCACGATATGAGGTTACGGAAACAGTCGGAAAAGTCCTCGAACACTAGGACGTGACTTTTTTTGGGCCGACGTTGGTTTGACGGGAGATTTCGACTCGCAGCCAGGCGCGCGCATAAGCCCACCATTCCTTGGCGGTGGGCACCGCGACACCGAGCGCGCTGGCTGCCTCTTCGAAGGTCAGGCCGACAAAATAGCGTAGCTTGACCAGTTCGGCCTTCCGTGGATCGACCTTGGCAAGCTCTTCCAGAGCCTCATGAACCAGAAGCAGGTTCTCATCCGTGTCGGGTGCGGGAATCTCGATCGCCTCGAACTCCACCGCCATTGCCCCACCTCCCCGTTTGTCGGCCAATCGTTTTCGGGCGCGATCGATTAGGATCCTGCGCATCGCCTCAGCGGCCGCGGCGAAGAAATGGCCCCGATTCTGCCACGCTGGCTGGGCATCGGCGCCCAGTCGCAGCCAGGCCTCGTGCACTAACGCCGTCGGCTGAAGCGTATGGCCGGGGAGTTCGTGGGCCATCCTGTGCGCGGCCAGCTTGCGGAGTTCCTCGTAAACCAAAGGCAGGAGTTCCTCGGGGGCTTGAGCTTCGCCCTGGTGCACACGGTCCAGGATGCGCGTGATGTCGCTCACAGGCTCCAGTCTTCGACATGCAGGCCGGGGATCCCGCCAAAGTGACGGGCATTCAACGTCGCGAGAATTAACCGATGAGATAGTGCCGTGGCGGCGATCAGTAAATCGAAATTAATCGAGCGGGTTGGGCGATTGCTGACGACCGGGCGCGCGGGCAATTCAATTTCCTCCTCGATAGGCCCATACTTGGTCTGTCCTTCAGCCACCGTATCCCAAACACTGGCCGGAGAACCGTCCGGATCTTCGGGACCTCCAATAGCGGGAACCACCCGCACCAAGGGCTTGCCACGTCGCGTCACAAGGCAAGGTTCACCCGACCGCGCGACAGTCTCGCACAACTCAGAGATTCGATTCTTGGCATCGAACAACTTAACTGTCTTCACAAAGACAATCTAGCTATCTAGACAGTATGCGTCAATCTGGCCTTTGGTACTCGTCACTGCTGGAATCCCAATTGCATTCCGATTCGAAGTGATGCAATTATCGATTTCGCCATGCAAAGCCGTTTTACCCGACGCCAGCTTTTGAGACTTCTGACTGCGGCCGGACTCGGCACGCCGTTCGCCACCCGCCTGGTTTCAGACGAGGCCGACGCGAACGCGCCCCGCGCCACCAAGCCTGAAAACATCGTCGTGCCGAATACCGCGCGCGACCGCTATCCGGCCCGGTTCATCGATGGTCGAGTGATCCAGCCGGAACGTCCGCTCTCCGTGATGCACGAGACCGATGTCCTGGTTGTCGGAGGGGGGCCGGCTGGATTTGCGGCGGCAGTCGCGGCCTCCCGGGCTGGTGCGAAGACCGCCCTGGTCGAGCGTTACGGCTACCTTGGCGGCCTCTGGACCGGCGGCCTTGTCCTTCTTGTTTATCCGACGCACGCCACCGAAAAGGGTGTTCTCACCAAGGTTTTGCGGGGTGTCGGCGACGAACTTCTCGGGCGCATTGCCCGTTATCCGGATGGCGCCACCCGTTATGCCGATAACCAGCCGGATCCAACGACCGATCCGGAGATCACCAAGCTGGTCATGGACGAGATGATCCAGGAGGCTGGCGTGAAGATGTTTTTTCACTGTTGGGTGGCGGATGTTATCCTCGAGGGAAACGCCGTTCGCGGAGTGGTGATCGAGAGCAAAGCGGGTCGTCAGGCCATGCTGGCAAAAGTGGTTGTGGACGCCTCGGGTGATGGCGACGTTTTCGCGGCCGCGGGTGCGGAGCACGAGCAGCGCCTGCACGCCGTGGGGCTTGTGCACCGCCTGGGCAACGCCGATCGCGCCGACCTGGTCAAATTGCGGGCGGCCGGTTTTAAGAACCTCGGGGAGACCGAACCGCTGCCCAGCGTGAAATGGGTAAACCTGCGCGGGCCAAGCACCGATGGTCTCGACATTGCGGAGCTGAGCCGTTTGGAGGTGGAACATCGACGCAGCATCTGGAAGCGATTGGAACAACTCCGGAAGACCTCCGGAGGCGAGCCGCTTTTTCTCCTCCAGACCGCGCCTCAGATCGGGGTGCGCATCACTCGCCTCCTGGCTGGCATGCGCAAGATGACTGACCCGGAGGCGCGTTCGACAGAGCCCCATCCCGATGCCATCGCCATCGGCGGCACTTACGGGAGCGGCCGGGATAAACCAGGCTTTGCGGTGCCCTATGGCGCGATGGTGCCCAAGAGACTGGACCAACTCATTGCCGCGGGGCGTTGCCTTGATGTGGACACCGCGATGGTTGAGGACATGCGTTTGATTGCCACCTGTCTCCTAACGGGCCATGCGGCGGGCGCCGCCGCCGCCCTCGCCGTGAAGGATCGGTGCTGTCCGCGTGATCTGGATGTGCCAAAGCTCCAAGCGCTACTGCGCAACCAGGGCGCGTACTTGCGATGAACAGGCCATCTTGACGGTGAAACTCGCCGCATTGGAGTTCACTTTGACATTTCTCGTCTTCGACTGAGCGGGTAGGCTCCCTCCGTGGCCACGTCACCCTCCACGGCAAATAGCCGTTTGAACCGAAGCCCGTTGCGCCAGATCGGTCGTTGGCTCATGCTGGCGGCCGCAGTGGGTTTAGTTTGGCCAGGAGGAAACGATTTATCGCTGCCCGTCATCCTTCCCGCGCTGAGTCCATGCATCGCCCTGGGATCGGTTATCAGCGCGAAGACCGTTTCCATGGTGACCTTGCTGGCATGGCCTGTCTTGTTCCTAGCGATGTTCTCGCCGAGATGGTTCTGCCGTTATGGCTGTCCGATGGGCTTAGTTCAGGAGGTCCTGGAGCGTGTCGGGACCAAAAAAACGGCGCGCGGATCGCGTTGTCCGATGATCGGGCCATGGCTGGTATGGGGGGCCTTTGGCGGCGCGGCACTCGGTTATCCAATTTTTCTCTGGCTCGATCCGCTGGCGATGTTCAACGGTTTCCTGAATGTTTGGCGCGAACCGTTCCGAATCGCGGCGCTGCTCGCCGGTATTGGCATGCCACTCGTGTTGATGCTGGGTTTGGTGGCTCCCCGCGTCTGGTGCCAGAGCATTTGTCCCCTGGGCGCCATGCAGGACTTGCTTGTTTGGCCGCGGCGCTGGTTTCGGTTCAGGACCCACGGCGCGACGCCGGATCGCGTGATTACGGAAACCGAGTCGAGTCCGCGCCGGCGCTGGTTTTTGGCCGCTTGTGCCGGCGCCGCCAGCGCATGGACGGTCAAGGTCGTGCAGGCCAATCCCGCGCTGGTCCTGCGTCCGCCCGGCGCGCTCGACGAACTCCATTTTACGGGCATTTGTGTGCGCTGCGGCAACTGCGCTCGGGCTTGTCCCTCCAAGATTATCGAGCCCGACTTTGGCGTGAGTGGTCTTGCGGGATTCCTGACGCCACGACTGCGTTTCGATCAGGACTATTGCCGGGAGGATTGTCATCGCTGCAACCGGGTTTGTCCCAGTGGCGCGATCGCGCGACTTGGGTTATCAGATAAACGCCGTCATGTGATTGGTTGGGCGAAGATTGACGCGAGCCTTTGCCTGCTTGCTCGGGGACGCGAATGCACAGCGTGCATTCGCAAGTGTCCCTTTCAGGCCATTGTTATGCATAGCGCCGATGGGGGATTCTCCAACGAACCGCGCATCTTATTCGAGCGCTGCAACGGTTGCGGCGCCTGCGAGGCTGTTTGCCCCACCCGGCCCGCGCGCGCCATCCAGGTCGTGGCGCGGTCCCAGGCTATCGCCGCGACCGCAAGGGCAATCCCACAAAAGCAGGGGGAAAAGGCCGTTGGAGGCCGATACACTGCAGAATTGCGGGGGGGTCCTCAATTTTGGCGAGAAAGACGTCCTGATAACCTTGAGCTTGCAGGAGGTTGATTCCAAATGCGGAGATCCATTGAAACCAAACGGCGTTGTTGCGAGGTCGTTGCTGGCGTCACCCCCCCCCCGTACGGATCTCCGCTAAAGAGGTAGTTGGCTCTCGCGCCGCCTTTTCCCATTCGGCTTCGGTCGGGAGACGATAGCCATTCAGGCTGAAGTCACAAGTTCAGTTCGTGAAATTGATGCAAGGCACAACACGACATACTCGGATAACAAACGTGACTTCAACGGGTGAACGAACGTTGAGTTGTGGATGATTAAAGACTGGCGTAAAAACGCCGGAAAAGACATTCTCCCGCAAGAGAAGTCAAATGTGTCCTCACGTAAATTACAATGCTATGTGGAAGGAGTGATCACCATGTTTAAAGAAGAACGAGAGCAAAGCCAGTTTGAATGGAGCATGTTAGGCGACCTGAATCAAGGTCGTCCCAACCTTGGTCCCATGACGCACGTGGCCGTATATCGGCTGATGCAATTCACCTTGCGGGATATCCTCATCCGGGATTTCGGCGTCGAGAAGGCTGACCGAGCTTTCTTTGATGCGGGCAAACTGGCAGGACAACATTACTACAAGAACGTGCTGCCTGAGCAGAAAGATTTGAGGGATTTCTTCGTGGATATCCAACGAACGATGAAGGAGCTGAACATCGGAATCTTTCGGGTAGAGGTGGCTGACTTTGAAAAAGGATCGTTTGTGGTCACCGTGGAAGAAGACCTTGACTGCTCGGGTATCCCCTTATGCTCGGAGCAGATTTGTACTTACGATGAGGGATTCATTGCGGGTTTGTTGCAGGCGTACTCGGGCAAGGATTACCTGGTAAAGGAAATTGACTGCTGGGGATCTGGCGCTCGGATTTGCCGTTTTACGGTAGTTCCCAAATAGACTCATTCCAATGATTTCTGTTGAAGAAACGGTCATCGATTCGATAACCGCAGCATTTCATGGCCTTCGCATGGGGAAAGTGCCTGTTCCCATCCCCCTTCCGGAGGATCTGCCGGACAACGAGGTGCGCCAGCTCATCACCTATGTGAATCGTTTCTTGTCCGAGTTTATACCGTTTGCCGAGGCGATGGAACAGGTCGCCCGGGGAGACCTGGAGACGCGCCCGCTTCTGGGCCGGATGACGGTGGTGCAGTCCTTTAAGACGCTCCACGCCAACTTGCGGCATCTCACGTGGAAGACGCAGCAGATCGCCGCGGGAGACCTTGAACAGCAGGTCGACTTCCTGGGAGATTTCTCGGCGGCGTTTAACAGCATGACCCAGCAGCTGAAGCATTCCTATCGGGAGCTGGAGCGTCGCAACCAGGAACTTCAGCATACGAATTTCCTATCGGACAGCGCGTTAGACTTGACCCAGGCGGGCTACTGGCACGTGGCGCTGGACGGTTCCGGTTACTACACCTCTTCTGAACGGGCAGTGCGCATTACTGGCGACACGCCCACGCCGAACTATCGTTATCCGCTCGACGAATGGGCCAAATGCATAACGCTCGGAGATGAGGTGGCCGCCAAGACCGCGCTGGAGAATTTCGAGGCGGCCCTGGTGGGAAAGATCCCTGTGTATGACGCCACGTACGCTTACAAGCGTCCAGTAGATGGGCGGGTGGTATGGCTCCATGCCGTGGGACACCTCGTAAAGGATCCCAGCGGCAAACCGATCGGCATGTTCGGAGTCACTCAGGACATCACGGATTTCAAACTGTTGGAAATGGAATTAGTCCGGGCCAAACAAAAAGCTGAGGATGCCACACAAATGAAGTCCATGTTCCTCGCGAACATGAGCCACGAAATCCGGACGCCGATGAATGCTATCATCGGTCTTTCTCATCTGGCGCTCAAGACTCCTCTCACCGCCAAGCAACGGGATTATGTGAGCAAAGTCCACAACGCCGGCACATCGCTGCTGTCTATCATTAACGACATCCTCGATTTCTCCAAAATCGAGGCTGGAAAACTCGATCTCGAAACGACTGACTTCAAGCTGGACGATGTCCTCGCCTCTGTCACCACGCTCACGGCTCAAAAGGCCCATGAGAAGGGCCTCGAGTATCTGGTTCACGTGGCGCCCGATATCCCCGAGCATCTGCTGGGCGATCCACTCCGTCTCGGCCAGATTCTGACGAACTTTGTCAACAATTCGGTCAAGTTTACTGAGCAAGGTGAAATCGGGCTCAACGTCGAGTTGCTTGAGCGCACCGGAGGAAAGGTGCTGCTCAAGTTCCATGTGCGTGATACCGGGATCGGCATGACGAAGGAGCAGGCAGCCCGGCTGTTCCAGCCATTTACGCAAGCGGACATGTCCACGACACGGAAGCATGGCGGGACGGGGCTTGGATTGACCATCTGCCGACGGCTAGTGGAGCTGATGGGAGGTCGCGTCTGGCTCGAGAGTGAGGCTGGGGTTGGCAGTAGTTTCTTCTTCACCACTTGGCTTGGCCTCGGTTCGGCCATCGGCGCCGACAAAATCGTTTCCAAGGAATTGACACAGCTTCGCGTTCTGATCGTCGATGACAATCCGGCGGCACGTGAAATCCTGCGCGAGTCTTTGTGCAGCTTGTCCGGCAGCGCGGATGCTGTGGCATCGGGTAAGGAAGCCGTTGAGGTAATCCAACAACACGACGCCTGTGAACCGTACGATCTCGTGTTTATGGACTGGCGCATGCCCGGCATGGACGGCTTGCAGGCCAGTCGACATATCAAGACCGATGAGACGTTGAAGCATCCACCGCACATCGTGCTGGTCACCGCATTCGGGCACGAAGAAGCCCGCGAAGCAGCCGAAAAGTTGCAGCTCGATGGTATTCTCGTAAAGCCTGTCACCAGGTCACAGATCGTGGATGCGCTGGTGAACGTTTTTGGAGGAGATGGCGCAGCAGCAACGGTGGTTGAGGATAACGAGCCGGCAGATCAGTTACGCGGCGCCAAAATCCTATTAGCCGAAGACAATACTATCAATCAACAGATCGCTGTCGAACTGCTCGAAGGTGCTGGCGCCGCGGTCAAAATTGCCAATAACGGTTTCGAAGCTGTCGAGATTCTGGCAAGTGGTCCCCAGCCGCCGCTCTTTGACATGGTGTTGATGGACCTCCAGATGCCGGTCATGGACGGCTTCCAGGCGACGGCCAGGCTGCGTTCCGATCGGCGCTTCACCCGATTGCCGATTATTGCGATGACAGCGCATGCGACCATGGAAGAGCGCCAACGATGTCTTGCCGCCGGGATGAACGATCACGTTTCCAAACCGATTGATCCCGCCAACCTGATCGAGACGGCAGGCAGATTCTATAAACCCCTCGCAACGCACCTTGATGCATCCGATGAGTTGAAGGCGATTGATAATCTCCACAAGGTTTCAGACAACGCCGTCCTCACGCACCTGGCCCCCTCTTCCCAGCCTTCCCCTACGCCAACCGTGGAAAAGGCACACGAGCAGGCGGCAGAGGGAGCGCCAAAAGGTTCGTGGGCCGCTCACGCGTCAGAAAAATACAGCGAGCTTCCTCTAATCTCTGGCCTGGACACGAAGGACGGCTTAAGCCGCGTGGCAGGCAACCGCAAGCTTTATATGAAGCTCCTGCGTCAGTTCCTGGTCGAACAAGGCTCAGTTCCCGCTCAAATCGCCACGGCTTTGGAGCGTAATGATACTGCGACAGCAGCACGTTTGGCCCACACCGTCAAGGGTGTGGCAGGCAACCTGGGAGCCCGCGTGGTTCAGTCAAGGGCATCTCAACTCGAAAAGGCCCTCCTAACAGGAATGCCAATGGCTGAACTAACCCCTATTCTGGACGATTTCGGTTCGGCCTTGGAAGATTTTGCCAACCACCTCCACGCCGCATTGCCATCAGACACGTTACGCTCGCCAATCGCCGCCCCCGCGGTGGTGGTGGATCCCGAGCAGGTCAAGCGTGCCGTTCAAGTCATGATGGGGCACTTGAACAACTTTGATCCCGCCGCTCAGGAATTTCTTGAGGCAAACCGCCACACTTTCCGGGCACTGCTGCAAAACGACTCGTATACGCGCTTCGAGCAACTCGTTAATCGCTTCGCTTTCGCTGAAGCCTGTTCGCTGCTTGAGCCAGTTGCCAAAGCGAACTTGTGAGCTGCACGCCAACACGATACTACGGAATCCGCGCCCGGAAGAACAGATGTTGATTTGTTCCCATTGGGATTGAGAGCGGCAAACCGCCCGTGGGCAGCGTGTGGGTTTGCCACAAGAACCAATTGGTCAAATCCAGCGACGATTCGACGACCGCCGTTTCTCCAGGCACGCCCTTGAGCCGCATTTCGAAAAGGCCGTTGGAGGCCGAAAGACAGCAGAACTCCAATCGGTCAACCAGTTTCGCGAGAAAGACGTCCTGATAACCTTGAGCTTGCAGCAGGTTGGTTCCGAATGCGGAGATCCATTGGAACCAGCCGGCCACATAAGGCGTGCCGCCGGAATCAAGCGCCAGTCTGAAAGCCCCGTCATTCAGCGTGCCACCCGCCGTTTGGACCCAGTTGAAGTTCCCTGCGGCATCGTACTTGGCCACGAAAGCGTCCCAACCGCCGCGGTTTGTGATGACGGTGCCCTCGAAATCCACGGAACCGGTGAAAACGCCTGGAATGAAGCAGTTACCTGCCTGATCAATCGCGCACCCGCCCTCGTTCATAATGAGGAGACCGTTTCCGGCGGCCTGCCGAACCCACTGGAGTGTGCCTGATGTGTCGTATTTGGCCACATAGAAGGCACTGGAGTTCGTGTTGGTGAGGGTCAGCCCCCCAAAGTCCAAGATCCCGCTAAAACTGCCCCCAACATAATAACAGTACCCAAAAGCATCGACACCCAGGCGCCCGCCATCCATTCCCGGTCCACTGACCTGCCTCGCCCACTGGAACACGCCGTTGCTATTGAATTTGGCCAGAAAGCCATCCTTATCTCCGGTGCTGATCAGATTGGTCGTGCCAATTTGAAGTGTCCCCTGAAAACCGCCTCCCACGTAGCAGTTGCCCGCGGCATCCATTCCGACGCTTGTTGAATAAGCTCGCCCGCCACCCAGGCCGCGGGCCCACTGAATTGTTCCCGCGCTGTCATACCTGGCAATGAAAGCCGTATGAGATCCACTGGGGTTGTTGGCTGTGACGCCATCAAACGTCACCGACGATCCATCGAAATAACCCACAGCGAGACTGGTCCCGTTCGCATCGACGGCGATGCCCGTCCCGTAAGCGTAATCGTCCGAATCGTAACCTTGCCTGACCCAGAGCAGATTTCCGGCGGGGCTGTATTTGGCCAGGAAGAAGTCCTGCGTTTTCCGACTCGTTAAGATAGTCCCATCAAATCTTGCCTGGCCGCGAAAGCCGCCGGTCATATAGACGTTGCCGTCGGTGTCCACCCCTACGCCACGGGCGTGGTCCCAATATTCCTCATCTACTGGTTCGACCTGGGTGCCGCCCGCCTGCCGCACCCACTCCAGGGTGCCAGACGCGTCATATTTGGCTAAGAACGCATCCTGACCCCCATAGCTCGTCAGTGCGATTCCGCCAAAGTCGTTCGAGCCATCGAACCAGCCCGCGACGTAGATGTTCGTCGCAGCGTCCACAGCCACGCCCAAAGCCAGTTCGTCAGTCAGCAGCGCGCTCTGAGCCACGCGCCTGGCCCAGCGGAAATTCCCGGACAGACTAAACAACGGCGCGCCCAGTTGCACGCCTCCGATCACCGAGAAATTGTCGGCCCATGCCTGGTCGCTAGCCTCCACAGTGTAATCCGAACAACCCATGCCAAGGGCGAACCGGAAGGATGAATGATCATCCATCGCCCACTTTGTGCCGAATGCGGTGATCTGAACCGACTGGAGTGCGGTCCAACTGTAACCATTGACCGCGCCATCGGAGTCGTACCAAGAAGTCAGCGTCTTGGTATCGGCAGCGAAGCTGATCCGGAGGCTGGCGTTCTGGCTGGCGGTATTGACTTGGCCTCGAATGTTCCGCACCTCGACCCAGTTGGTTCGGAAATAGGACTCAAAACTCCTTTCCATGGGGCCAGGCGCTTCAAAATAGAGATCCAAGGCTATGGAAAGGTTTTCGCCCGGCCAACCGTCTTGAATTACCGTGTCGTTGTGATTGGCGGCCACCAGGAACACTTGCACATGGGATTTGTTCTGTGTCAGCGCCAAGTTGCCCAA
>JAKLHY010000059.1 GCA_022709905.1 Verrucomicrobiota bacterium
CCGCTAATAACCTTGAGAGCCTCCGTCGGATCATGCGCGGATTTAAGGTCGCTCACGGCAAGTTGGGACAGAGCATCTCCAAAGCTATGGAGCAAGTGCTGGCTTGCCAAAAGAAACGAGACGCGCTGCCCAGACGGATCCCCCTCCAGGAATTACCGGGCGAGCCGGTCATGAAGCTGGCTCCGGAACGTAAACACCTCACCAACCTTCTAAAAATGGTCGCTTATCAGGCCGAGAGTGATCTTCTCCAAACCGTCGCTCCTCATTTTCGGAGGGTCGATGATGAAGGACGTACCCTCATTCAAATGGCGCTGACCAGTGCGGCAGACCTCGACGTGACCGCGACAGAATTGCGTGTCACCCTGGCACCCTTGAGTTCACCCCACCGAACACGCGCCGTTACGGCACTCTGCGAAGAACTGAACCAATCTGCCATTGTCTTTCCGGGATCCGCACTGCGCCTGCACTATGCCGCGCGCGAGCATCCTGCGCCAAAAACCGGACATTTTTGAACCGATCTATGTCAAGAGTTCTGGATTCTCGACTTCAATCTCGAGTGAATGTTCAGTGTGTTCAATGCCTATTTGAATACCTGCTGGGCAAACCAATACAGACTGTTCTTCCAATGCTTGAAGTCGTGGGCATTGTCATCGACATGCCAGATGTGCGGAACGTTCTTCTCCTTGAGATAAACGTGGGTGCGCAGACTGAAGGTCATCAGCCCGTCCTTGTTGCCGCAGGAAATCCACAGCACCTTCAGTTTGTCTTTAGCCTTCACCGGGTCTGGAACCAAAACCTCGGGCATTCGCGTGTTGGGCGCAGAGGAGAAGCCGCCAACGTTCGCGAACGTATCGAGGTTGCCCAGGCCGAAGTCGAGGGATTGGCCGCCGCCCATCGAAAGGCCTGCGACCGCCCGGTATTCGCGGTCGGCATACACCGAATAGTGCGACTCAATGAAGGGGATGATGTCTTGGATCAAGTCGCTCTCGAAGTTCTTTCCCCAGCCATCACCAGCCAGGGCGGCAGGGTCGCCGCCAGCTCCGAATCCACCGCGTCGTCCACCGCCGCGCGTGCCGTCAGTGGTGTTGGTTGTGGCGTTGCCGTTGGGAAAAACCACGATCATGGGCTGGATCTTTTGGTCGGCAATCAGATTGTCCATGATCACATGAGCCATGCCACCTCTTGTCCACTCTCGATTTTCATTCCCGCCGATGCCGTGAAGCAGATAAAGGACGGGATACTTCTTATCCTTGGAATAGCCAGGCGGGGTATAGACCTCCATCCAGCGTTTGACACCGACGGTCTTGGAATCGTAGTCAACCCGCTCCAGTGTCCCTTGGGCGTTGCCTTCCCGGACTTTGTCGAAACCCTCCGGCGGCTTTGGAAAAGCTTCTTTGTTGTCTTCCGGACTGAGGTTGACGGGGGCGCCGAAACCGCCGCGACCGCCGCGCGCGCCGGGCGCGCCGGGCGCTGCGCCAGATTGCGCCGCGGCAGGTTGGTTGGCCGCAGACGAGGCCGGAGCGGCTGCCCCCTCGCGTTTGGCCGTGGCCTCTGAACTGCCGAAATTGCCGACCGCCCGGGTGAACTTGATCGTGTCGTCCGAAACCTTGCCCGTGAAAGTAATCCTTAACTCGTTACCTTGGATGTTCAGTGGCTCGAAAAACGATACGGTGTCCCCCTCGATTTTGCCTTCTTTCAAATCGGCTTCGCGCTGCTGGCCGTTGGTGTCCACGCTGACCTTGCCGGTCACGGTGGTGTCGTTTTGTTTGAGCGTGAAGGTGTACTTCTGCAATCCGCGCTGTGTGTCGAACTCGGCCTTCCACGTGCCGGTGATGTCGGCGGTGAGGGACTGCATAGCCGGCGCGGAGGTTGCCGCGCGGGTTTCGCCCCCGGATTGCGGGATGATTTCGATCGCGCAGATTTGGGGATTCTCGACGTTAGGAGTGAAGGTAATCTTGATTTTGCCGTCGGTGACCTCAACAGGAACCGTCTCGATGTATGCCTTCAAAGGGCCGCCCGCTTTAACCCACGGATCGAAATCCTTGAAGTCTTTGCCCTGGACGTTGAAGGAGAATACGCGTTCGCCCGGTCCGGAGATGCCTTCATAGGTCTCGGCGAAGTGTAGTTTCACCAGATACTTCCCGTTGGGCACCGGCCACGAGAATGAGTCCATGCTGTAGTGCTCCGCCCGGTAGAGGTCTGGACTCTTCGTGTTGGCGATCTGGATGTCGGGTCTCTCGATGGTTTGGCCGCCCTCAAAACCCTGATCCACGAGCCACACATGGCCTTCGGCGTCTTTGACCGGTTCGGATTTGCCGGCCTTGATTCGGATGATGTTCGCGGCAGGCGCAGTGGCCGCGGGGGCCGTTGCAGGCATGGCCGCACTTGTTTGGATGGTGGCGTGGGTCGGCGCGGGCACCACGGAATGGTCTTGGAAAAGGAGCTGGGCAAATTGATGCAAACTCCGCCGCCAGGTCAGGAACTCGTGAGCGGTATTGGGCGACACATAGGCGGTATTCTTGATGCCTGCTTTGTCGAGGGCTTCATGGTTCGAGTTGATGTTGCCGGGGTTCTCTCGGCTGCCGCAACTGCAGAACACGACTTTCACCTGCTCCTTGAAACCGGGCGTCTTCTCGACATCCGAAGGGGTGATCACTCCGCCGCTGAAGAGTCCGATGTGCGAGAACTTATCGAGATTCTTCAGGGTAATGATCTTGGTTTCCATTCCGCCCATGGAAAGGCCTGCCATTGCCCGGTTAGGCTGGTCAGAAAGGGTGCGAAAGTTGGCGTCGATATACGGGATCAATTCACCCACGAGGACTTTCTCGAATTCAACGGCCGCCGCCGAGAATGGGTTGCCGGCGCCGCGACCTCCCGGACCGCCTCCACCCCGGCGGGCCCCGGGTCCCGGTCCTTCGTTGGTCAGGCCGTAGGTCATCACGATGATGAAGGGCTTGGCCTTTCCTTCGGCGATCAGGTTGTCCATGATTAAATTGGCGCGGCCCTGATTCCACCAGGCGTATTCGTTTTCACCCCACCCGTGCTGCAGATACAGCACCGGGTAACGCTTCGTGGTGTCCTTATCGTAATCCGGCGGCGTGTAGACATAAGCGACGCGAGCGATCACGGTGTTGGTGAGCTTCGAAGGGAAGAGGACCTGCTGGATGCGGCCGTGCGCAACGTCCTTAAGGGCGTAGAAATCCTGGTCGTAAGCGGGAATTTCGATGCCGCTTTCCCATCGCGTGGAGCCATAGAAGTTTAAGGTGCCCGGGTCGTTGAAGGTCCCCCCATCCACTGTGAGGTGGTAATAATGGAAACCTTCATCCATGGGCTGCGACGTGCCGGTCCAGACGCCGTCTTCGCCCTTGGTTAGGACTGTTCTGCCGGCGCTGACGCTCTGGGCTTGGGGCGCCACGACGCGATATCGAACGCGACGCTCCGAGTTGACCTGTGGGTACTGCTGGCCGGGCTGGTTCAAGGTCGAGGGCTTGAAGTCCTCGACCGGCGGCGGGTTGGTTTGTGCCATGACTGGAAGGCCAGTCAGGAGGGTGATCCCTAGGATTATGGTTTTCATGAGTGTGTCAGTTTGGTTGTCAGAATTTGGTGCGGGATAAAATAATGAGTCATCGGTTGAGCCCATCAGGGAATGTTCTTCTTTTCCACCTTCCAGCCTTCCATCTTGGCCACGCCGCAAGGTTCGCCCTTGAACACCGCGGCGGCTTGTGGATCGCCTTTCAACTGCCATTGAAACCAGGCCGTGGCAACTTTGGCAAAATCGCCCCCGTGAGGCCGGCTGTAAGTGCCGCCATGCCCGACGTTCAGATTCGCCGCGAATACCGGCAGATGATTGATCCGGCGGAAGTCGTCCATTCCGTTTTTGTAGGCAATGTCCTTTTCACCGCCCAGGATGTAGATGACCGGCGCACGAAGTTTTTCCAGGTGTTCCTTGGTTAACTTAGGCATGCCCCCAATGCCAGCGCCCGGATTTCCCAAAATCCCGCTGTTGCAGATCACCGCCGTTGTAACACGCGGGTCAGGGGCAACCTCCAAAGCCTGCAAACCGCCGCACGACATGCCGGCCACCGCGATCTTCGTGGGATCGAGCTTGCCGTAATACGGGCTGGACTTGGCGCCATTTTGGGCCATGGCCCAGTTGATCGCATCCAGGAGCAGCGACGACTTCGTTGGGCCGCCGGCGCCGCCCCGCTGGCCTTCCGCCGGCATCGGTCCAATCGCAATCACCAGAAAACCGTGCGAGGCTACCTCGGACAGGAAGTTCACATGTTCCCAAGGCGAGTTTGCGCAGGCACCGTTGCCCCAGGCGATGATGGGCAGTTTCTTTTTCCTGCCGAATGCGCTCAGATCGCTCGGACGGAAGATCGTGTGAGTGGCCAGCGTGCTGTCGGAGGCCATCAGGGCCGGGTATGGCCCTGTCCCCCCATCTTCAACCGTTCGGCTGGCAGTTTCGGTCGAAACGGCCTGAGCATCTGGCCGCAACTCAGCAGTATGACAACCGCTCAGTCCAACCATCAGCAATCCAATGGCTGCTATGCAAAAACAAGTTCTGAAATGGATCATAGGTGTTTTTTGGGATTCACTTGAAGTACAGCTGCAACGTTTCGGTGAGATAATGCCGGGCGTTCATCCATGTGTGCCCGCCGCCTGTGACCAGGCTCTTGTGTTCGATCTTCTTTTCCTTGAGGAACTCATCGAAGGTCACCGCTTGCCGGTAGAGGAAGTCCTCGCTTCCCACGCCCAGCCACAGCAACTTGAGGCGTTGATTCGTCGCCTCTGGTGTTTCAGCCAGGGCGCCGAAGTAGCGGTTGAACACCTCCGGTGTCAGGTAGGCACTGTAGGACCCGATCCAGGCAAACTTGTCGAGGTTCGAAAATCCGGCGAACAACGACTGCCCACCCCCACGCGAAAATCCAGCGATGGCGCGTTTGGTCCGGTCGGGCAGGACACGGTAGTGGGTTTCCACGTAAGGCATGATGCTGCCGACCAGTTCATCATTGAACGCTTTGTACATGTCAGCCGCCTGCACGGTCGTCGGATCGGGTGTGCCCATCCTCATGTTGCCGTACGGCATGACGACCACCATCGGCACGGCTTTCTTCTGGGCAATCAGGTTATCGAGGATGAAGTTGACCCGGCCCACTTTGAACCAGGTTTCCTCCGTGTCGGTCGTGCCGCTGACCAGGTAGAAAACCGGATACCGCTCCGCGCTGTCGCGGTAGCCCGGCGGCGTATAAACGATCAACGGACGAATCCCGAGCTTCGGTGAATGGTAATAGCAATAGGTGACATCGCCATGCGGGACATTCTGCGCGGAATGGATCGAAGGTGTTTCCCCCGGAATGTCCACCAGGCTGCTCTTGAACCGCTCATTGGGAAACAGCTCCAAATTGCCTGGATCTGCCACCGACACGCCGTCCACAATGAAGTGATAGGGATACAGGTTAGGCTCGGCCGGGCCCAAGGTGACGCTCCATACCCCGTTGGTGTCCAGCTTGAGCTCCTGATTGCCGCGGGTGAACTGTGTGCTGATTTCCACATTCTTCGCATTCGGCGCTCGGAGATTGAAGGTTACTGTCCGATCAGGATGGACGATGGGCGATTCGATCTGGGGCGGGCGTTGTCGTTGGGCGCTGGCGCTGGACGGCAAAGCGAAGCAGCAAGCGGCGATAGCGGCAAAGAGGAGGTTTGCGTTCATGAGAGGGCGGCGTTGGGAATTGGTTTCACGAAGATCGCGGGACGAGATGGGAAACGGTGTGTTTTAGATCAATTCTTCCGCCACAGGTTTGGCAGGAAACGGTAGTATAGCAGGTGTCGCCAGGTGGCCCAGTCGTGGGCGCCGCGGCCGCCGACGTAATACTCGTGGGTGATCTTGTGTTTCGAGAGCGCCTCATGCAATGCCACGCAACGGGCGCCCATCCGTCCCTCGGCCTCGCCCGTGCCTTGCCCAAGGAAGAGGTAATCGATTTTGTCGTTCACCTTCGGATCATTAAGGAACTTCGCAAGCGACTTTTCGGCGTCCACATCGCCGGCACTCAGCACTCCAAACGACGCAAACAAGTCGAGCGAATTGAATCCGACGAACATGGTGTGGCGCCCGCCCATAGACAAACCGGAGAGCGCGCGCCCTTTAGGATTGCGGCGCACGGAATACTCCCGTTCGACCAGGGGGATGACGTGCTTCCGCATTTCCGCCTCGAAAATCTCAAAGGTCAATTCGGTGTGCCGGGGATGGTTGCGGTGGACGACCTGGTTGTTGGGAATCACGATCAGCATCGGGACCGTTTTCCCTTCGGCGAGCAGGTTGTCCAGGATGAAGTTGGCCCGCCCGTCATAGATCCAGTTCGAAGGCAACTCACCGCTGCCGCCAACGAGGTAAAGCACGGGGTAGGTCTTGGCGCGGTCATAACCGGGCGGGGTATAGACGTAGAGCTCGCGTTCACCCTGGGTCACCTCGGAGTGGTAAACATGGCGGGTCACGTTACCGTGTGGAACGTTGCGGGCGTCGTAGTAGGCCGGGCCGTCGCCATGCACCACAAGCTGGCTATAAGGCGGCATGGCGGTGAAGGCGGCACAGGTGTTGTTCGGATCGGCCATCTGCACGCCGTCCACGTTGAGGTGGTAGGCATACATATCCGGGCGGAGCGGGCCGACGGTCAGCGACCAGATGCCATCTTCGCCCTTCTGGAACGACACGGGCTGGTTGGCGCCGAGCGCGGTCAGGATCGCCACACCGGCCAGCCGCACTTCCTTTGCGGCGGGGGCGCGAAGCCGGAACGTGACCGTCCGGTCATCGCGGACATCGGGCGAGTTGAGTGGCGCGCTGAACGGAATGAGGTTCTCCGTGTTTTTCTGCGGGTTGTAATCGAGGTTCACGTTGGCCTGTTGCGACCAGGCCAGCAGCGGGGACAACAGGCACAAACCGGCAAAGTAATGGCGAATGTTCATGGGGATATTAAATGACTATTCGTCCTTCACGGCGCGGAGCAGGCCGAGTTTGTAAGGCAGCCTGCCGTAGTCGCCGCGGTTGTCGGCATTGGCAATTCCCTGGTAGAAGAACAAGAGGTTGTCGGGATCCAGAATCATACGTTCGTCATTCCCCTCGCGGATCATTTCGCCGTGGCTGACCTGGCCTGTCCAGGGCTCCACCCCTTCCTCAAAGGTCATGTTCTTGATGCCGGCGAACGGTTTTTCGAACGTGTCGAATCCTTCCACCGGATACCATTCTCCATCCAGTTTGTCGGCCACGTAGGCGCGGTAGTAACGGGTGGGTGACAAGGCCTCCACGCAGGTCAGGTATTTGTCCGTTCCCTTGATTTTATAGGTGAAACTGGCTTCGAACACTGTGTTGCGGGTGCCGCGCATGGCGACCACCGGACGGCCGAAGCCCTTCGGGAACTCGGCGTAAGTGGTCCGGCTGCGATAGAAGTTCCCGTCGTCGCCGGTGAAGAACAGGTACATGTGTTCCCCGTCACCGATGCAATGGTAGTCGATGGGCAGGCCGGGTGTCGGGATATCCGGCGTGAAGAATTGCTGGGGGGCGGTCCAGGACTTGGGATCATCCGGAGACTCGCTGGTGCAATAGGCCGGGCGCTGGGTCTGAAAGATGTAGTACCACTTCTTTTGGGGAGCAAAGTAGAAGACCTCGGGAGCGCACTTGTAACCGCCGAAACCCGGCACGGTATCCATGTAAAACAGTTTGGCGTTGGGCGCGTCTTTCCAATCGGCAAAGCTCAAGTGAACCATGCTCCAGCCTCCGCCGCCCCCGCGGCGCGGGCTTGCGGCAGGCTGGTTGGTGTCCGGACTCAAAAGGGCGGCGGCGGCGGGGCCGCTGACCATGAAGGCAGTAGCGTACACATGCCACTTGTCCTGGTATCGGAAAATGGCGGGGTCTTTGACCGAATAGAGGAAGTGGGTGGGGTCATTTTGGGGCGCAACCAGCACTCCAGTGGATTTCCATTTGAGAGGTTTGCCCAGCAAACCAGGCAATGTGTTCGGCACGGGCGCATGGATTTCAGGCAGGGGGCCGAGATCCGGCCTGGCGCGTCGTTCGCTCCGCGGCGCGTCCGCCGGAGCGGCGTTGGACACTGCCGCGGGCGCCGAAATACCGGTGACATCAGCCGCTAGCAGAGACAGAGGCAGGACCGCCAGGATCGGGAAAAGAACTCGGGTTTTCATGTCTACTTATACTTCCGCCAAGCCAGGGGTTTTGGACATGTAATCGGCGCATTTCTCGGCCTCGCCCTGTCGATTGCAGCACCTTCCTATCCTCAAATTGCATTCCCCAACGATTCTGACCCGATCAAGCCGGACTGAGCCTGCTTCGACCGTGCCCGAAGCTCGTACAGCTTGGCCTTCTCGGCTGGCATTTAGGCTACGGTCTTGCGGCGAAGGTCGGCCAGTCGCTCAAGTTCTTCCTTTTCTGCGGCGGAAATCCTGCCGGTCGGCTTCCCAAACACAACCCCCCGCCTGTGCGATCCGATTGATCACCGCCGGATCTGACAAATACCACCGAAGGCCGCCCAAGCCGCTGCCAAGAAACCGCAACGGCTTTCTTCTCACTTCCTGCCCCTGGGCTTCGGAGGACGTGCTGTGGCTACTGCTTTGGGGACGAAGCGTGAAGTGGCAGCCGAAAGAACACTCGCTTTTCCGCCGGATATCCGAAACCGGCCATCTCGAAACCTAAGCACGATGTCTTGCGGAGAATCGGGCAGTCTCGGGAAGCCGGGAAGATCTGGGCCGAGTCTGGCAAACAGAGCGCCGTGCCATTGGCATCCTGAAACCAGTCAACCGAACCATGCACCTTCAAGACCTCGACGAGCCGTGACCCTCGGGAGGGCTGGGTGGGTGCGGCCTGTGTCCCGAAGGAGCGATAGTATCCGTGCGTGAAGCCGGTCGTATGCTCCAAGCCTTCCGCGTCAGCCGCATACTCGGCCAGCCGGTCGTAGTTCGTCGTGACAACCGTCACCGAGGAGTGAGTGCTGCGAAGCAAATGACGCAACAGCGCGCTCAACGGCAACTCAACTTGTCCGGTAAGTAGACTGGCAAAGACCTTGAGGTCGTCATCGAGCATCAAGCGGCGGGTCTGCTTCACGACTTCCGCTTCCAAAGATGGGGAGAGATGGACGTTGTGGAGGGCAAGTTCAAGATCGTTGCAGCGTCGAAGTTCGTCCGTGAAGTTGCGCCAGAGGTTTGAATCGCTGGTTCCGGTTGGATTGACGTGACTCAGCAAACAGTGCTGCAGTTCCGGCATCCCACTGATGCCGAAGGGCCGGGACGCACCGCTGCCAAGCACAATGACCGGCACCTTCTCGATGCACTTTTGGGCCAGCTTGACAACCTCTTCGGCAGGATCAGGCATCTACTTCTCGCTCAGGTTCTCAAGCCTGGTAAACTTGCCATTTCGCGCCTGTTCTCGGGCTTGGGCGATCCGCTTGAGAAACCGCTCATCATGTTCCAACCGGTAGTCGAACCAATCGTCTTCGTCGGCGAAACCAATGAGGACGGCCGCCGGTTTGCCATGCCGGGTGATCACCACTTCATCCTTCGCCGCTTTCTTCACGTAATCGGAAAGCGCGTCTTTCGCTTTCGCCAAGGGCACTTTAATCATAGCTGTTCTCCGTATCGGGCCAGCCACTCGTCGGCGCGATCCTTCGGCGCAATGCCGAGCACGTTCACGTGGTCGCCTTCAATGTCGTAATAGATCCGGATGTCCGCCACTCGGAGCCGGTATTGCGGCTGGCGCAGGCCACGCAGCCGCTTAATGCGGCTCTTGCTCTGCTTCGCCGGCTCGTGGCGCAGGTGAGCTTCCATCGCGGCCTTAATCTCGGACCGCCACCGCGCGTCCAAGGCCATGAAATCGTTCCGCGCATGATCGGTGACCCGAATCTCGTATGCCATTTCTGGCCAGAATATAGCCAGAATACCCCTTCGCCGTCAATGCGGTTCTGGCGGGAGAAACAAGCCACGGGGCGAATTCATGCACGCCGCGTCGCCATCTCTGCCACTCGCGGGCTGTGCTTAGGAGGGTGGAGAGGGGAGCGGTTTCCGCCGATCGGCGAGTTCTTCGGCCATCCGGATGGTGGTGCGCTTGCTGAGGGGATAGGCGATGAGCAGGAGGGTGCAGATGGCGAAGAGCACACCCACCGATATCCCGCTGTTGAAGCGATATCCCGCGACCGCATCCGGCGCCGACGGCAGCTTCGTGTCGTAGTGGAAGATGCCTTCCATGATCCAGAGAAACGACGCGGAGCCGAGCGCCAGGCCCGATTTCAGGGCGAATCCAATCGTCGCGAATACCATTCCCGTGAAGCGCCGGCCAATCGTCCACTCCGAGTAATCCGCCACGTCGGCAAAAATGGCCCAGGTGAGCGGAATGGTCGGCGCATAGACAATCGAGATGAACATCGTCAGTCCGATCATGCCCCAGACGTTGGTCGGCGACAGGAGATAGAACGCGAGCGTGCCGAGTGTTGCCAGGGCAAAGCCGGCGGCCGATACGGCCTTTTTGCCGAATTTTCGCGCGAGCGGCGGCGACAACAAAATCACCATCATGATCAAGCCCGTGCCGAGCATGTTGATAATGCTGTTGAAGACGTCGGCAACATTCGAGCTGGCCAGATTGGCGCGATCGCCGTGGACGATGTAGCCCAGCGTTTCGAGAATGCCGCCGTGGGGTTCGGAGCCTGCGGGCGCGACGAGGCCGAACTGTTGCACAAAGTCGAACATCGCCCCTTTGTCCGCGTAGTGATGGTAGTAGTTGTAGAGCGCGCCACCGCGGAAGGAGAGGATGGCGAAATGGACCAGGGTCCAGCAGAACATGATCTTCCACGGACTGTTCTTGAGCAGATCGAGGAAATCCTGGGTCGGGGATGACTTCTCGGTCTTGGACGGCTGGATGCGTTCGCGCGTCGTCGCGAAGGTGAAGAGAAACAGCACCAGACAGAGCACCGCCCAAATCATCATAGTCACCTGCCAGCCGTATTGCTTGTCGGCAACGGTTACGGTTCCGCCAGCGGCGTGGTTCGCGGCAAACTTCGCCACAAGCGGCAGCGTGAATCCGCCGACGATGAACTGCGCGGCATTGACCGCGATGAAGCGAAAGGAATTGAGTTTGGCGCGTTCGTTGATGTCCCCCGTCATGACGCCGCCGAGCGCGGCGTAGGGCATATTGTTCATCGAGTAGATGCTCATGAGCAAAGTATTGGTGATCGCGGCGTAGGCGACCAACCCGGCCATGCTCCAGCCTTTGGGCGTCGTGTAGGCGAGCACCATGATGACGGCCCAGGGCACGGCCGTGAACAAAATCCAGGGGCGGAATTTTCCCCAGCGCGTGTGGGTGCGGTCGGCAAGGATGCCGACGATGGGATCAGCGACGGCGTCCCACAGGCGCGGCCAGAGCAAAATGGCGGCGGCGGCGCCGGCGCTCAGGCCGAAGGTATCGGTGTAGAAGTTGAGCTGGAAGAGCACCATCGTCATGAAGACGAAGTTGGCGGCAGCGTCCGCGCCGCTGTAACCGAGTTTCTCCAAGAACGAGAGCTTTGGGGCGGTATTGCTCATGGGCTATGGGAATTATTTCGTCACTGTCAGGATCACCGTCTGCAAATCGGCATCCCGCGAGGAATTGCCGACCTTGATCTCGAACTCACCCGGCTCGACCACGTATTTCATATTCACGTCAAAGAACGCCAGAGATTCGGGCGTGACCTCCAGCGTCACCCTCTTCGTTTCGCCGGGCTGGAGCCATACCTTTTGGAAACCCTTCAACTCCTTCACAGGGCGCGTGACCGAACTGACGCGGTCACGAATGTACATCTGCACGACTTCCGAACCGGAGCGCTGACCAGTATTGGTTACGTCCACCCGGACGCACGTCGAGCCGTCGCGGCGCATTCGCTTCTTGGTCAGCCGGACGTTTTCCAGCCGGAACGACGTGTAGCTCAGCCCAAAGCCGAACGGGAACAGCGGTGAGGCGTCGTCCCAGAGATAGCCACGGCGCGCTGACGGTTTATGGTTGTAGAACACAGGCAGCTGGCCGACGGAACGCGGAATCGAAATGGGTAATTTGCCGCCCGGATTCAGATCGCCGAACAGAACGTCGGCGATGGCCCGGCCGCACTCCTGGCCGAGATACCAGCACTCGAAGATCACCGGGGCTTGCTGGGTCAACTTGCCGATCGAAAGCGGCCGGCCGTTGAACAGGAACACGATCACCGGTTTGCCCGTGGCCAGCATTGCGTCCACCAGTTCGTCCTGGCGCCCGACCAGCTCCAGGCTGGCGCGATCGCCCATGTGCCGGAGGCCCCACGCTTCGCGCGAAGTCTGCTCGTTACCGCCGATCGCCAGCACGATCACATCCGCTTGCTTCGCGACCTCCATGGCCTCGGCGATTTGCCGGCGGTCATCAACCGGATCGCTGGCGACGACTTCATCCTGTTGCCACGACCCGCCCCTGGTGATCTTACAGCCCTCCGAATAGAGCACCTTCACTCGGTCGCCCACTTTGGCCTTGATGCCGTCGAGCACCGTGACGTTCTGCTTCGGCATGCCGCTGTAGCCGCCCAGCAAGACCCGGTCGGCGTTGGGACCGATCACCGCGAGGGTCTTTAGCTTTGAAGGATCGAGCGGAGCGAGGTTGTTGTCGTTCTTGAGGAGCGTGATGGTTTCGCGGGCGGCCTGGAGCGCCAACTCGCGGTGCGCTTCGCAGCCCACGGCCTGATCCGCCTCGTCTGGATCCACATACGGATCATCGAAGAGGCCCATCTTGAACTTCCAGAACAGCATCGGCGCAACCAGTGCGTCAAGTTGCTGTTCGTTCAAGATGCCCGTGCGAACGAGTTCAACGAGATGCAGATAGCAGTCGGGTTCCGGCAGTTCGATGTTCACGCCCGCCTCAACGGCCAGCTTGCAGGCCTCCTTTTTGTCCTTCGCCACAAAGTGGCCGTGGGTATCAGGCCGATAACTCAGTTCCCAGATGGCGTAGTAATCCGAAACAACGAAACCCTTGAACCCCCACTCCTTTCGCAGGACGTCGCGTAAAAGCCATCGGCTGGCATGCGAGGGGATGCCGTCGATTTCATTATAGCTGGCCATCACGCTGACGGCTCCGGCCTCGCGAAGGACATCTCGGAACGGATGCAGGAACGTCTCGCGCAGCACGCGCTCGGAGACATGGGCCGGGGCGCAGTTCTGGCCGGACTCGGGCTGGCCGTGCGCCGCAAAATGTTTGAGGGTAGCCACCACGCGTTTCTTGTCTTTAAACGTGGCATCGCCCTGGAATCCACGCACCGCTGCGATGCCAAGCCGCGTGTTTAGATAGGGGTCCTCGCCGTAGGTTTCCTCGACGCGGCCCCAGCGCGGATCCCGGGCCACGTCCACCACAGGCGTGAGCGCCTGGTGCGCGCCCCGCACGCGGGCTTCGTAGGCCGTCATGGTGAACAGGGCTTCGACCAGGTCGGGATTGAAAGTGGCCCCCAGTCCGATGGGCTGGGGAAAGTGCGTGGCGTCACGCGCGGCGTGGCCGTGCAGACACTCTTCGTGGAAAAAGACTGGGATGCCCAGCCGGCTGTTTTCGAGGAAAAACTTCTGAATGGCGTTGGTCAACTCCGCCATCTGCCGCGCGGTGCGCCCCATCCAGGGCGCGGTGGCTGGCGCGCCGGCGTCGCTGGGACGCCCCACTTGGCCAAGACCCAATCCTTTCTTGAATGCGGCCTTGGCTTTGGCCGGATCGAAACGGCCATCCGCATTCACCAGTTTCTGAGCTTTCTGCTGCCAGACACACATCATCTGCGCGGCCTTTTCCTCGAGCGTCATGCGCGAGAGGAGGTCCTTGACTCGCTTGGCAGGAGGAAGCGAAGGGTTCTTGTAAGCGGGCACTCGAGACGCCGCTAAACCGCTGCGATGGCTGCGAACATTTTGTTCTCTTTTCATTCAGGAAATCTGTCTCAGGGTTTGGCAGTCCGCATTAACCGCAGGTCGAACACGCCGCCGGCAAGCGAGCCGCCGCGTCCGGCGAACCGGATGATCACGTGGCCCTCTTTCGCGGCATCGAGCACGGCAGCGGGAAGCGGGTAGCGTTTTTCAAAGAACTCACCGGCCCGGGAACCGTCGGGCTGTTCGGTGGCCAGGAGCGTGCCGTTTGCGAGGACGTCGAACTGGCGGCCCCGGTCCCAGCCGGAGTAGGTCACGACCAAGTCGGCGGTCTTCTCGCCGCGAAGGTCGAGCGTGTATTGGAACCAACGCCCATGACGCCAGCGGCGGCCCTGAAATTCGCCCGTCTCCACGCCCTCTCCCGTGAAGCCGTGCTCCACCTCAGGTTGCTGCTCGCCAACGGCAACCGCGTCGAGTGTGGCGGCTTCGCGTTCTTGCTTCAGGCGTTCCTCGGCGGCGAGGCGCTCCTGCCGGCGAGTGATTCCCTCCTTCGCGGTGAGTTGCCAATACATTTGGTAACGCGAGTCGTGCAGCCGGAAGAACGGCAGGAGCGGCAGTCCTTCGGCGGTTTCCGGGACCACCACGTCCGTGAGACGGAAACGCATCGGTCCCGCCGTGGCATCGGGCTTGACGCGGCCCGGCAATTCGTTGGCGCTGGCGATGAGGACAGGCGCCTGATCCAGCGGAATCATTGGTCCGCTCGCGACATGGCCCATGCGCGAATTGTTGGCTCGAAGGCCTGTCATGCGGTTCGTGCCGGCGGGCGACACGAGCACGATGGGACCGTGCAGAAACGCGACCCAATCCGAGCCGTCGGGTAGACGTTCGACCGTGGTGCGCATCGGCAACTCGACCTCGATCCGGTCCCCGTCGCGCCATTCGCGGGTCAGCGCGGCGTAAGACGAGGCTGGGGAAGACCTCTTTACCAGTTCACCGTTTACGCGCGCGGCGAAGTCATGGGCCGTGACCCAGGCGGGGTGGCGGACGTGGAGGGTGAACGTCGTGGGTTTCTGGAGCCGCAAGGTTAAGCGCGTGCGTGGTTCGTCGGGGAACTTCGTTTCCTGCCGCAATGTCAGGCCGAGGTTCGAAGCGGAGATTTCGGAAGCAATGAAGAGATTGACGTAAAGGCCATTCGTCGCTTGCGCGTAGATGAATTCCCCGTACCGGCCGGGATTTTCCATGCCGGTGCCGACACAGCACCAGAAGCATTGGCTAGGCTGCGAATAGACGCGGTAGTGCTGGGGTCGAATCGGCGTGAAATAGACGTAGCCGGGTGTGACCGGGTTAATGGCGGCGAGAAGGTGGTTGTAGAGAGCGCGTTCGTAGTAGTCGGCGTACGTGGCGTCCGGACGGGAGGCGAACAGTTGCTCGGTCAAGCGAAGCATGTTGTAGGTGTTGCACGTTTCCGGACCTTCGCGATGCTCCAACATGCGGACGAAATCCTTCGGATCGTTGAAATGCTCGGAAACACTGTTGCCGCCGAACGCCACCGTGCGTTTTCCGATGACATTCTCCCAGAAGAATCGCGCGCCGGATTCCGCCTTATGATCGCCTGTGAGCGTGGCGATACGCTCCAGTCCAATGACCTTGGGAATTTGTGTGTTCGCGTGTTTGCCGGTGAGTTGATCTTCATGACGCATCAGCGGATCGAGCACCGCCTGATGGCAGAACCGTTGCGCGAGGCGCAGATACTTTTTGTCACCGGTGATAGCGTAAATGTCCGCCAGAACCTCGTTCATGCCGCCGTGCTCCTGGCCCAACATCCGTTGCATTTGCTCGTCGGTTAGGCCGGCGGCGAGCGCATCACACCATTCGCCGTAACGGACGAGAATTTCGCGCGCCTTATCACTGCCGGCCAGCAGATAGGCATCGCGCAAGCCGGCAAAGGTCTTGTGCAGGTTGTACCACGGCACCCATTTGCGGTTCACCGCTTCGACGCGTCCGGCGGCGACACTCCTCCAGAGCTCGCGACTTCCGGGGACTCCGCCGATATAACCATCGCCTGAAGCGTTCTGGCAGCGCTCGAGTTCTGAAATCAGGTAATCCAGCCGGCGCTGCAACTCACCCTTGGGGGTGTCCGCGCCAGAAGCGATCATAGTTGCCAACGCAGAGAGGTAATGCCCCGCCGTGTGGCCATCGAGGCCCGAGCTCTCCCAATTGGGATAGGAAGATGCCTTCGCGGGCAACCCGGTTTCTCGCAAAAACGGGGCCAGCAGACGATCCGGATCATGCGCAAGAAGATACTGGCGATTCGCTGCGACGGCATCGGCAAAGGGTCCTGGCAGGAGGCGCACCTTGCTCAACGGACACAGTCGCGCGGGAGTGGGCGGCTCTACGGCCAGCGGGCTTGCGGGGACGTGCCCCGGCAGGGCCGCAAAGGCGAATCCCAGCAAAATGGCCAGAGGGCGAAGCGGTGTCATAGGATTCGCCCCGGTTCACTCTGTCCGGGTGATCGCGCCGCTCAGACGGAGGAAATCGAAGTCCGCGTACCCCCCGGTTTCCTTAGTGGCATAATGGAACAGGCCGAACCGGTAGCCCATGAAGTGGGGCAGGGTGTAATTCATTTTCAGCTCGTTGCCGATAACGGTCCACGACTTTCCATCGAGGCTATAGAAAAAACGCGCCCGGTCTTTCCGGTTTTGAAAATCACATTCCGCCTTTAAAAAGACCGTCTTTTCCTTCAGCGGCACGCGCTCCACCTCGCTGGGTTTGCTCGAGGGCGCATTGACCATCACCAGGTAGTTGGTTCCGCCCTCGGCCTTCACGCCCGCCAAACCATAATCCCGCTGCAACAGCGCCAGTCCCGCAAAGTCACCGTCCTTCAGGTGGGTGACGTCCACGGCGGTGCTGGCGGCGGATTCCGGGCCAAAGGTGCGTTGCGTGAGCGTATTGCGTGCCGCCAGAAAATCCGCGTCTGTACGGCCGGTGATGAGGCGAAGAAAGCCGGGTCGTTGCGTCAGGGACCAAAGCTTGTTGTCAGGATTGTGATTCCATTGCCAGACCAACGGCAGCGCCGGATCGCCGGTTTTGAGGTCGAACTCATCCGATGCTACAATGCCGGGCAGCAATCCCCGGCTCGCCGGCAGATTCAACGTGTCGGGGACCTTGCCGTCCACGCCTATGACCGGCCAGCCGTCCTCCCACTTCACCGGCACGAGATACGGAATGCGTCCGACGGCGCCAGAGTCGCGGAAGAGATAGGCGAACCATTCGCCGTTCGGCGTGTCAATGATGCTGCCCTGCGCGACACCTTTGTCCTGCAACCCCACGCGTCCTTCCCACGGCCCACCGAGTTTGTCCGCGCGATGCACCACCACGGTGCGCATGCCGCCCCGCGGCCAGCAGATGTTGAACAGGTAATATTTCCCGTTCACCTTGAGGAGCTGAGAACCTTCCGCCGGCAGACCGGCCTTCCCCGCGGCGACCGAATGCGCGTTGGTGATGACGACCTGGTTAAAGCCGCCCTCCTTCAGGCCGGACAAATCTTCTTTAAGTTCCACCAGCCGCAGATTGCCGCCCCCGTACAGCATGTAAACACGCCCATCGTCATCGAAGAACAACGAATGATCGTGCAACATCGGCCGGAACGACTTCATCTGCCACGGGCCTTTTTCGATGTCCTTTGTTGTATAGACGTAGGTCTTGCCGGTGGTTTGGGCAAACGTGGTGACGTAATAGGCGCCCTTGTGATAGCGGATGCTGCTGGCCCACGATCCTCGGCCATAAGTGCTCTTGCCGTTCTCCAGGTTCAGCTCGTCCACATCCTCCAGGATATCGTAGGCGTAGTTGACGATTTCCCAATTCACCAGATCCTTCGACTTCATGATCGGCACCCCCGGACTCATATGCATGGTGGTGCTGCTCATGTAGTAGGTATCACCCACGCGGATCATGGCAATGTCAGGCACGTCGGCGTGAATCACGGGATTTCGAGCCTGCGCAACGGATACGGCCGCGCCGAGAGTCACGGCGCAAAGACAAAACGCGCAGAGGATGACGAATCGGTTTTTCATGATCAATATTGCCCTTGAACGGACGGGAAACAGAGCGGCTACTTCGACTTCAATTTCAGCACCGTGACCGAATAGGCCGGAAACTCGCGGCTGAAACTCGCGCCCAAACCACTCACCAGCTCCGTGCGCGGCACAATCTTGTCCGGCTCGTTGATGGTATTGGTGTCTTCAAGTGTGTTGCCCGAAAGAACCACCGCTTCACCCCGAGCACCAATGGATCGGGCCCCGCTGATCCGGACGTGGATGCGTTGCGCTGTTCCGGCGGTATTCACGACCTTGAGATAAATGGTCCCACTCTTGGAATCGCGCGTGGCGTTGAAGAAAACCTCGCGAATTTGCTGCGCGGCCCCCGGAGCGCCACCGCGCCCGCGCCTCTGCCAGGTGCGGATCGGGATGTTCTGAGAATCGGTCGCGAGGATCTCGTCGCCGTGCAGGGTGCTGAACATCTTCTGAGCATGATAGGCAGGCGAGCCGTAACTCGTCAACGCGTCGTAGCCAATCAGGTCCGAGCTCCACTGCATCGAACGTCCGTTGCCGGCCAACTGGCTCACGTTGACGAGCAGCGGGGCATAGCAGGACAACAACACGATGTCGGCATTACGTTCCATGCAAGTCATCCACGCCCCGTCGCCGAGCGCGCCGGACATGTTGGGCGTGGGCGAACCGACACGCGTGGCCCATTCGCCGCAGAAGATTTTGGTCGGATTGGTCCGCGAGTACGTGTCGTACCGGAACGACTGCGCCATCATTTCCTCCATGTTGCGATAGAAGTGTTCATCCACCAGGTCCGGAGTACGGCTTTTCACCGAGCCGGTGGCGGGCTGTTCATAGCCCCACGAGGAAATCACCTTCAAGTGAGGATACTTCGCCTTGATGGCGTCGTAGAATTGCGCAAACCGGCCATCGTAACTCCCGCTGCGATCGAACCAGTCTTCGTTACCGACTTCAACATAGGTCATCTTAAAGGGTTTGGGATGGCCGTGCTTGGCGCGCAGCACGCCCCACGGGGTCGTTTTGGCGTCCCCAATGAGATACTCGATTTCTTCCAGTGCCTCCTGAACATAGGGTTCCAGGGCCGGACCTGCGGGGATGACACCGCCACGGCCTAGACAGTAGCCGGCAAAGACGCCGAGCAGCGGTTCCATGTCGAGGTCCTCGCACCACTCGGCAAATTCGAGCAAGCCCAGGCCGTCGGTGGACCAATAACCCCAAGGGCTGGGATGCCCGGGACGTTGTTCGACTGGCCCGATGGTTTCCTTCCAGTTAAAACGTTCGTTAAACGCATTGCCCTCGAGATAATTACCTCCGGGGAATCGAAGAAAACCCGGCTTCATTGCTGCCATCAATTCCATGAGGTCCGGTCGCAGACCGTTCTTGCGGTTCTTATAAGTGGGAGGGAATAGCGAGACATTTTGGAGCCACAGTGTTCCCGGACTGGTGGTGGTCAGCTTGAACACGCTGTCTTTCGACGTCGACACGCGTTTGGTCTTGAGCGTGGTCTCGAACTTCTTCCATTCACCGGTGATCTTCGAGACCTTTCCACTGGCAAACACGGTCTTTCCATCGGCGCTTTCCAGGCTCACGGTTACGAGACCAGCGAAGCCAGGCGCGGCCTTGGCAAAGAAGGAGACACGATAGGCGGTCTCCGGCTTGACGGGGATTCCCCAGTAGCCGCCATTGGCCACGCCAGCGGGAGTGGTTGCGGACGCCGACGAAGCATCCAGCTTGAGACTGACATTGAGGAACTCGTTCAGCGGGTTGTTCGTGTCGAGAACCATGGCCGCGCCGCCGACCGTGGTCCAGAACCTCGGTTTGGTATCGGGCTTGAAGGTCACCGGAAGGTATTTTCCGGCCTCATACGTGTCGGGAGTGACTCGAGGGACGACCGCATCCGCCTTAAAGGAGCGATTGCGAATGAGTTCGGCGTAGAGGCCGCCTTCGTACGCGAAATTGATCTCCTCGGTCATCAGCCCGTAAAGCATGGGACTGACAGTGCCGGTGACTTTACCCGCGTCAATCAGCAGAAGAGCGGGGCCGCTGGGTGGCGCGGGAGGGGGGGGGACCACAGTGCTTGGGGCAACGGGAGCCACAGGCGCCACGGCGGTGGGCGCCGCCGTGCCGGTTTCCGCAACGCCTTCCGGAATAATCTCGATCGCGCAGATTTGCGGGTTCTCGACCTTGGGCGTGAAGGTGATCTTGATCTTGCCATCGGTGACCTCGACGGGGACCGTCTCCACGTAGGCCTTCAAAGGTCCGCCCGCCTTGACCCACGGGTCGAAGTCGTTGAATTCCTTTCCTTGCACGTTGAAAGAAAACACCCGCTCTCCCGGCCCGGAGATGCCTTCGTAAGTTTCCGCAAAGTGAAGTTTTACCTCGTACTTCCCGTTGGGCACGGACCACAAAAAGGAGTCCATGCTGTAGTGTTCCGCCCGGTAAAGGTCCGGACTCTTGGTGTTGGCAATCTGGATGTCAGGCCTCTCGATGGTTTGACCGCCCTCGAAGCCTTGGTCGGCGAGCCATACGTTGCCTTCGGCGTCTTTGACCGGCTCGGCTTTGCCCGCCTTGATCCGAATGATTTTCGCGGTGGGCACACTGGCGGCTGCTATGCCCGCAACGGGTCCCGCCGCCGCGCGCTTGGCTACGATTTCCGTGGCGGCAAAGTCGCCCACCGCGCGGGTGAACTTGATTTCATGACCCTCCCCCGAGAGCTTGCCGGTGTAGGTAATCCGAATCTCCCGGTCTTGGATGCTTAGAATCTCGAAGAACGAAATCGTGTCGCCTTCCACCTTGCCATCCTTCAGTTCGGCTTCACGCTTGCGATCGCCCGCCTCTGAGTGGGCTTTTCCGGTCAGCTTCGCACCGTCCTGCTTGAAACTGAAGGTATAAGACTGATGACCGATCTGGGAGTCGAAGTCGGACTTCCAAGTGCCTGTGACGTCAGCCGCGAGCACCAAAACCGGAAGGGCGGCCTGGATGAGGAGGAAGAGTAGGATTTTCATGTCTACCCATACTTCCGTCAAGCCAAGGATTTTGGACATCACATCAGCCATGCAATTCTGATTTCCTTCTCCACTTCCTTAAACTCCGGGTCGCCAGTGACGAGTTCAGCATTCTCCGCCTTCGCCAGGGCGGCGGCGAAGCAGTCGGCGTAAGCCATCTTCTTGGTGGCCATATCACTGTTGGCGCTGTTGTAAGGTACGCTGGCGGACCGGAGCGGTCCGCGTGGGGACCGCTCCGGAGACTCGCATAAACGGCCCGAATAATCCGGGCGAGTTACCCGCAGGCATTCATCGTGTGGTTCATCGCCAGTTCACGTTTGCCACATTGTGGTTAATTCTGCGGGATGATTTCGATGGCGCAGATTTGGGGGTTCTCGACCTTGGGCGTGAAGGTGACCTTGATGTTGCCGTCGGTAACCTCGACGGGGACGATCTCCACGTAGGCCTTGGCAAAGCCGCCCGCCTTGACCCACGGATCAAAGTCGTTGAATTCCTTTCCTTGCACATTGAAGGAAAACACCCGCTCGCCGGGCCCGTTGATGCCTTCGTAAGTTTCCGCAAAGTGTAGTTTTACCATGTACTTCCCGTTGGGCACAGGCCACGAAAAGGAATCCATGCTGTAATGCTCCGCGCGGTAGAGGTCGGGACTCTTGGTGTTGGCGATCTCCAGGTCGGGGCGCTCGATGGTCTGGCCGCCCTCGAAGCCTTGCTCCGCCATCCACACGTTGCCTTCGGCGTCTTTGACCGGCTCGGCTTTGCCGGCTTTGATGCGAATGATTTTGCCGGCTGCAGGCGCCGGTGTGGCCGCAGCGGAGGTCGACGGTGTCGTAGATGTTTCAGTGACGTTCTGTGCGGCGGCCATTTGAACGGGATGGTCCTGGAACAGCAGCGGCGCGAACTGATGCAGGCTGCGCCGCCAGGATTGCCACTCATGTCCCGTGTCGGGAGACACATAGAAATAACTGTTGATCCCTGCCGCTTTCAACGCCTCGGTGTTCGCCTTCGGATCGCCGCCAAAGCCTCCACGGCCGCCGCCGCGATTTCCCCCCAGTTCACGGCTGCCGTAACTGATAAATACCACCTTCACCTTTTGTTTAAAGACATCCAGGTCGGCAATATTCGTCAAGGCAATGCTGCCGCCGCTGAACACGCCGATATGCGAGAACTTGTCGAGGTTGGCCAGGGTGATCGTTCGGGTCTGCATCCCGCCCATCGAGAGGCCGGCCATGGCGCGATTCGGTTGGTCCGTGAGGGTGCGGAAATTGGCATCAATGAAGGGAATCAGGTCGTCGATCAGAACTCGTGAAAAGGCGCCGAAGTCGAACATGCGCCCACCGGGACCCCGTCCGCCCGCGGGAGCGCTATTGGTTCCGCCCGCGGCTCCCGGTCCGCGGCCTGGGCCGCCAGCGCCAGGAACATAGCTGTTGGCCATCACAATGATGAAAGGCTTGGTTTTGCCCTCGGCGATCAGGTTGTCCATGATCAACCCGGCGTGCCCCTGGTTGCCCCAGCCGGTTTCATCCTCGCCCCCGCCGTGTTGCAGATAAAGCACCGGAAATCGCTTGGCAGGATCCTTATCATACTCGGGAGGCGTGTAAACGAAGCATCGGAGAACCGCCTGGGCGTTCTTGGAATAATAAAGGGTCTGCCGCAACTGCCCGTGCGGCACCTCTTTGACGGCATAGAAGTCCCGGTCCTGGGCCGGCACTTCAACCCCGCTGCCCCAACGGCTGCCGCCGTAAAAGTACAAGCTGCCGGGATCCGGAACGCCGGCTCCGTCAATCACAAGCTGGTAGTAATGGAAACCCTCGTCTTGAGGTCGCGTGACCCCCACCCAAGCGCCGTCGTCACCCTTGGTCAGCGGGTATGTTGCCCCACCCAGGAATTGAAACGCGACGCTCGTGGCCTGAGGCGCGACGATGCGGGCCCGGACGCGGCGCTCGGAGTTGACTTGTGGGAACTGCTTGCCGGGCTGGTTCAGCGAGGAGGGCTTGAAATCCTCCACGGGCGGCTGATCTGTTTGGGCCAGTGCCGGAAGGCTAGACAACAGTACGAGACTTAGAATTGCAGTTTTCATGGGAATTTGGGGGGTATGATCGTTGTGCCGGTGCGCTACGTCTGAGGCTGGGCCAAGTTAGGGTTGGCCCGGTGCCGACTGCCAGGGGCAAGCCCGCCTGGGACCAAACAAAGTAATACCCAAGCTCGCCGCAGATGGACAGCGAGATAGCCCGCTGCTGCGCAGCCTCTGAACAATCAAAGCGATGGATTGGATCCAGCGACATTCGTCGGTCTTTAACAGTACTTCCTGCAAACTGCGGTTTTTGGACATCCAGGTGCGGCGCACCGGCACAGCGGAACATCTTGCTTTCTTTGCTTTTCCCTTCACCATACTGCCCGCGTGGCAAGATGGAGCCGGATCCGGCAGCCCGGTGCGATTGGCCGCGTTGATGCAGCACATCGAGCTCGGCGGCTAACCCATCATGTATTTCGAACGGATTCTGATCCTGATCGCCAATGCCCAAAGTGCCCGGTGGGCAGAGCATGATTTCACCGCGAAATCCGGAAGGCTGCGCCGGTGGAACTTGCTGCCTTGGGGAGCGCCAGCCTCGAGGCTGCTCCGTGGGTTGGCCATAGCTGGATTGGGCCGCCGTCAAATTGACGGATTCCGGGCCTTTTTCCCCTCGAGTAGTTCATGGCAGCTTGACTCTCCGATTCACCTCGAAGTCATCCAAGTCAGGCACGCGCCGCAAGAACGTGGCGCCACCAGCCCTGCGCGGCGTCAGGTAGGGTGGTATTTTGGAAAGGGGGGCTGGTTCGAGCCTCTGCCAAGACGCCGCATGCGTCTCCAGGATTCCACGGTGGCCAAGGGCTTGCCAGAACTGGGCAAATCGAGCGCCGGACGATTGCTCGTGGGGTATGGAGCCACAATTCGTGCTTCAGCGGGCACGGATTGTTTCGATATTCTTCCCACTCATCGGCTGCGGCGTTGCGCCGGCTTGTTTGACTCCCGTGTCGGCCTGACCGATCCCCTGGCCTTTCTCCGCCGCTTACGGTTCAAAGGCAAATACCGGGCGGGACGCGCCCGCGCGCTCCTGGCCAGGCTGGCCGCGGACCTGAGCGGTTGGATGGGCTGGGATGTCGCTGGCGTCCTGGGTGAGGAGGGGCAGTTGGAAGCGCTCTGGGCGGCAACCCCCAGGTCGCGGCGCGCCGCGGCAGAGTTGGCTGTGGATATCGTTCGCCACGTGTATGACGCTTCATACCGCCTGGACGAGATTGATCCCCTCCAGCAACCGGGCGTGGTGCTGCTCGATCAGTGCGAAGCCTGGTGCGAGCTTGATGTGCTGCCGCGCTTCTTTCAGCTTCTGGATGGCCTGCTCCCGCAGGTTCAGTTCTTCATCACCCTTTCACCCGCGGGCGTGCGCCGCTTTCCGGCAAAGCTCCGGAACCATGCGCTGCCCATTCCCGTGCCGCTGCGTCGCGGCCGGGTGGTTCGGCTCCGGCGTTTGTCTCCGGGCACGGTGCTGCTCGTGGATGTGGACGGCACGCTGCCGAACCTGGCCCTCATGAAACTGAGCCGCCATGTCAAAAACCTGGGTGGCAAGGTGGCGCTGGCTCGCGGGATCAGTGACCTGCCCCCTGCCGATCTGGTCCGAGCCAGTTGCGTCTTCAGCACTCCGGCCTCGGCCCGGCGTGTCGAGGTGTTGCACGAGCGATACAACGGTAGGCTGGAGGTGGGTGGCTCAGGCGTGGACCTCCGCCTGCGATTGGCGCCCGAGGTCGAGCAACTCGCATCTGACTACTCGCTCTATCCGGAGTTGGATGGCCGCGCCTTGGGGTTTCTCACGCGCGGCTGTCCGGCGCGCTGTTCCTTTTGCCTGGTCCCGGCCAAGGAGGGCCCTCCTCGCTTGGTGAGCGACCTGGCCTCGCTGTTGCAGGGGCGGCGAAAACTGATTCTGCTCGACGACAACCTCCTGGCCCATCCGGCGGCGCTTGAGTTGCTGGAAGAGATGGCGCGCCGGGACCTGGAAGTAAATTTCAACCAGACCCTTGACTTGCGTCTCTTGACGCGCGAGTCGGCCGCACTGCTACACCGCATCCGTTGCGCCAACGCCATCTTCACGCGGCGAGTGTACCATTTCAGCCTGAATGACGCCCGTCACCTCGACCTCGTGCGGGAACGGTACGCGCTCATACAGACCACCGGGCGGGATAATGCGGAGTTCATCTGCATGTACGGCTTCAACACCAGCCTGGACGAGGATGTGCGGCGGTTCCGCTTCCTGCGCGCGCTGCCGGGAGCGTATGTTTTTGTCCAGCGATACCAGCCTGTGCCCGGCGGCCCCGCGCCCGACCTGAGCCGGTTGTTCGACCATCGCGCCGAAGCGCTTATGGACGAGCTAGTGCGCATTCTCTTTCCGCAAAACATGAAGAGCATGGAAACGTATTATCGCTGGCTCGCGCTGCAATACGCCGCCCAGCGCGGGCGCATTCACTATCCCTTGTTGGAAACGCTCTTTCGCTTCAACGCCCGCCCAAGATTGGCGGGATTTCTCGACACACTGCGGCAACTCGCCGCCGGCGCGCCGAAGACGCCCGGCCCGCCGTGAACTGGATCCGCAAGAGTCTTGACTTGGACCTCGCTTTTATTCCAACGGCGCGGCAAATGGATTCGGGCAAAAGCTCCGCTCGCGGTATTCAAAGAAGTCGAAGTCGGCGGTCCTTGCGGTCCCCGCGAGGTCCTGACAAGCCAGGCCGACAAAAGCACCGGTGAAGCTCGACTGGCCGGGTGCGGTCGCTTCGTCGGACAGAATGCTCGCGTCAAATTGTTGCGGCAGCCAGCGCCAATCCTGGTCCACGCCCTCGACGCGGTAGGCGAAATGGAGTCGCTCGTAATCCACTTCGACGCGCAGATGCACCGGTTTGCCGGGGGGGATGGCGAGGGGCGGCGTGAAAGCATCCGCCTGTGTGGAGTCGGGCAGGCAGGACATCGCGCGCAGGTGTTTGCCCAGCGTTTCGTCGTGCGTCAGGTAGAGGTAATGGAACTTCGCGCTATTGTAGTAACAGACCAGGCCGGCCATTTGCTGGTAATGTTCCGGCTCGAACTCGATAACGGTTGACGCGCTGTAACAATGCGATTGCTGGCGACGCGCGACGAGCGATTGCCTGAACCAACTGCCGATGGTCTCGCGGCCGATGAGCCGCAGGAACCCCGGACGCGCCGTCAGGCTGAAGATTTCTTCCGGCCAGGGAGTCCGGAGCCATTGGAAGTCCAAGGGGAGCTGGGGCGAGTTGAAGTCGCAGCAACAGCATGCGTGTTTTTGGCTGACGGGTTCCCCTTTGCTCTGGCCCTCTGCACCCGTATGCCCCGCGGAGGTGATGGAGTCTGAAAGGCGAGGCAGAGAGTGTTCGGACAACACCGGCGCTGGCGTCTCGACCGTGGGAATGCCCTGACCATCCAGCGTGCGCAGCCAACCGTCCTTGCCCCAAGCCATCTTCTGAATCGCCGTCTCGCGGCCGAGCGTGCAGCGGCCGCGATTACGGAGTGGCCGTCCGCATAGGTAGACCATATACGTCTCTCCGCTTGGCGTTTCGACCAGATCGGCGTGTCCGGCGCGCTGTAATTCCACGTCAGGCCGCTGGCGTGCGCTCAGGATGCAGGTGTCGGGGTGCAGTTCGTAGGGGCCGAGCAAATGGCGTGAGCGCGCCATCGTCACCGCATGCCCCCAGCCTGTGCCGCCCTCGGCGGTGAGCAGGTAATACCAGCCGTCGCGTTTGTAGAGATGCGGCGCCTCGGTGAATCCGAGCGGCGTGCCGGCAAAGATGTTCTTCCGTTCGCCGACCAGCCGGCCTTCCTTCGTCGAGTATTCCTGGAAAACAATTCCGGCGAAGCGATTGTGCCCGGGGCGATGGTCCCAGAGCATGTTCACGAGATACTTGCGCCCGTCCTCGTCGTGGAACAGCGACGGATCGAACCCACTACTGTTGAGCGGAACGGGGTCGGACCACTCGCCGTCTATACGCGGGCTGGTAACGAGGTAGTTGTGGAAGTCGCGGAAAGACGCCCCGCCCGCGCCGGCGACGCTGGTCCGGCCAAAGCGCTTCACGTCGGTGTAGATCAGCCAGAACAAGCCGTCCGCATAACTCAAACACGGCGCCCAGATACCGCAGGAATCGGGGTTCCCCAGCAGGTTGAGTTGGCTGGCGCGATTCAATGGACGCGTAAGCAACCGCCAGTGGACGAGGTCGCGCGAGTGATGAATCTGCACGCCCGGAAACCACTCGAACGTCGAAGTGGCAATGTAGTAATCGAGGCCGACCCGCGCGATGGAGGGATCGGGATTAAAGCCGGTGAGGATGGGGTTGCGGATCGTCATGCGGGTTGGGTTGTCTGAGCGGCCGCGCGGCGCGCTGCCAGTTCGCGCTCGATTTCGTCCAAGCGCTTTTGACTCAGTGGGTAGATGATCAAGGCGACCGCCTTGAGCAGGGCGAACAGGGCGGGGCCTATCGAGAAGGCGATGGCGATGCCCAACAGCGCCTGGGTGGTCTGGCTTTCCGCGCCTTTGACATAACCATATTGAGCGAGGAACAACGGGACAAGAAAACCGCCAATCAAAATGCCCGCCTTGATGGAAAATAGCGACGCGGAGAAGACCAGGCCGGTGGAGCGCCGTCCGTACTTGAACTCCCCGTAATCGGCCACGTCGCCGTACAACGCCCAGGTCAGCGCGGAGGTTGGCCCGGCGCAAATCTGGGCCAGCATATTCAAGGCGATCATCCATCCGAACTGTCCCTTCGGAATAAAGAAGAACGAGAGGAAACAGAGGCCGGTAATCAGGCTGAGCCCGGCGGCATAATATTTTTTGTCGATTTTCCGGGCGATGGGCCCCAGGCAGATGGTGCCGAGCACCAATCCCAGCGCGCCGCTCGTCAGGAACAGCGTGGTGTGATCCAGCGTCCAAATCACGGGAGTGGTGTCGTAGCCCTGCACGTATTTGAAATAGAAGATGGTGCTGCCGGAGCGCAGCGCCGAAAAGGCGTTGGAGAAGATCGAGGTGATGAGCAACACAACCCAGGGCCAGTTCTTGAACAGTTCAATGAGCTCCTCGCGAACATTGGTCTTTTGTTGTGGCGGTGGCGTTACCCGCTCCTTCGTGGTGGCGAACGTGATCAGAATCAGCGCCACCGAAACGACGGCAAAAATTGCCATGGTCAGTTGAAAACCCCGAATCTCGCTCTCGGCGCCCAGGTATTTGACCAACGGGCGGACCAACAGTGAGATCAGGAAGGCTGCGCCGAAAGCCCCGATAAACCGGCAGGTCGAGGCCATCGTGCGCGTGCGCGGCGACGGGCTGATGACGCCCAGCAGGGCCGAGTAAGGCACATTGATCACCGTGTAGCTCACCATCATGAGCGCGTAGGTGACAGCGGCGTAGATGATCTTGCCATGGGGGCCCAGATCCGGCCCGGCAAACATCAGGTAACCGGAGAGGCCATACGGGAGGGCTCCAAACAAGAGATAAGGCCTGTACTTGCCCCAACGCGTGCGGGTCCGATCCGCGATGAGGCCCATGATGACATCGTCAAACGCGCCAAAGGCCCGCACCAGCGGGATCAACCATAGCAACGCGGTCGCCGGGATGCCCCAGACATCCACGTAGTAGTAGGTCAGAAAGATGTTGAAGGTCTGGAAAAAGAAATTCGAGGCCGTGTCCCCCAGGGCGTAGCCGATGTATTCGCCCGGCTTGAGGCGGTCGGCGGCTGCGGGCGGCTGGGTGATGGCGCGAACGCTCACAATCCAGGTTCGACTTTGACTGGATTGGGCTTCTGCGCAGATGCCACTCCGGCCGTGAGCGGCTGATTGTCCCTCAAGGACTGTGCGTTCTCTTGCGCCTTCTTTGCCTCCTCGATGACCGCATGAAAGGCCGGTTTGGGTTGGTTGTTGCCGTCAAAGAGGAGCGGCTTGCCGCTGGCCCGCCAGGAGTTCGCGTCGTTCGGTCCCCAGAAGGTCACGACTTCAATCGATTTGTCGTGTTTCAAAAAGGCCCGGAAGAGACCCGCGTAAACATTGGCCAATTTGCGGTCGGCATCGCTCACCAAACCGCCCTGGGTGGTGGCGGCATTGTCCGCGATGTCCGCCCCGAGACTCCGCTGGCCCCCCTGCGCGCTGTTGACGTCGAGTTCCGTGATGTGGATCGGCAAGCCGAGCGTCGCCATTTCCGTCAGCGCCCGATCCATTTCCTCAAAGCTCGACGAAAGGTTGAGGTGGGCCTGCGAGCCGATGGCGTGGACGGGCACTTTCTGTTCCTGGAGCGACTGGATCAGCGTGATGAGTTTTCGCCGCTTGGCCGAATTCTCGAGAGAGTAATCGTTGTAGCGGAGGATGGCATTTGGATCGGCCTCGTGGGCGTATTGAAAGGCTTTGGCGATGAAGTCGGGCCCGATGATCTCCAGCCAGAGCGAATTTCTCAGGACGTTCGTGCCGCCGTCCGCAAGAGCCTCGTTGACCACGTCCCAGACCTTGATCTTGCCCTTGTAGCGGCCGACGACGGTGTGGATGTGATCGCGCATCCGCCCGAGCAATTCCTCCCGAGAGGCCCGAGGTCCGGTGTACCGCCCGAAGAACCCCCCGCCGAATCGTTCCCGACCGAACCGGTTTGTGCCGGACGCATTCGTGTTCGCGACAGAGCGGGCCACGGCGTTCGTGACCTCCGGCGGCGGCGGATTCGTACCCGCAAAGACCCATTGGGGGGTTTGGGCGTGCCACACAAGCGTGTGCCCAGCCAGGGCCATCCCATTGCTCAAGCCGAAATTGATGAAGGCATCGGCAGGCTCAAAATTATAACCCTCCGGTCCGGGCCGCGGATGGATGAGCGCCCATTTCATGTCATTCTCGGCGACCACCTGATTGAACTGCTCCTTGACCAGCGCAATGTCTTTGCTGACCTGGTCCGGGCTTCGACGGGATCCACCGGCGCCAGTCGCAATGGCGCGGTTGATGGCCGTGCCGATGTAAAAACGGTCTTTGAAGGCACTCTTGAGAGCGGGGGTGTCTGCGGACCATGCCGTGGTTCCCCAAGCAAGCAGGACTGCCGTTAACAGGCTCTTAGCGTGATAAGTGTTCATTTCTGAGGTGGTCGGTGTTGTTGTCGTCTATTTGAATATGCGTTGTGCGAACAGCCACAGGTTGTTTCGCCAGTGCGTCGCGTCGTGGCCGTTGCCGTCCACATGCCAAACGTGCGACACGTTTTTTTCCTTAAGGTAAACATGAATGCCCTGGCTGATCCGGATCAATCCATCTTTGTTGCCGCAGGACAGCCACAAGAGCTTTAGTTGTTTCGATGCGGCCGCGGGATCAGGCACCAGCTGTTCGGCCGGCTTGGTGTTTGGCGCGGAGGAGAAACCTCCCACCCACGCAAACGTGTCAAGATGCGCCAGCCCGAAGTTCAGCGATTGACCGCCACCCATGGACAATCCGGCCAGGGCCCGGTGTTCCCGGTCCGCTTGCGCGGAATACCGCGATTCGATGGCGGGAATCACATCGTCCAGAAGATCTCGTTCGAAAACGGCAAACGCTGGCGCCGTTGCCATCGCGTTGGGGCCGGCACGATCGTCCTTTTGTGCGCGGCCATTGGGCATCACAATGATCATTGGCACGGCCTTGCCGTCGGCGATCAAGTTGTCGAGCAGGACGTCAGGCTTTGCGAACCGCAGCCACTCGGTTTCATCGCCCCCGATGCCGTGCAGGAGGTAGAGCACGGGATACTTCTTGTCCTTCGAGTATCCGGGCGGAGTATAAACCTGCATTTTGCGCGTGGCACCCACCGTTTTCGAGTCGTAACTGATCATCTCGAGTTTGCCCTGGGGGATACCCTCGCGTTTTTCGTCGATGCCGGCTGGCGGGTCGTCAAAGGCCGGTTTGTCGTCCGGTCCCAGCACGATGGGACCGCCAAAGCCGCCGGATCTTCGGCGGGGTGGGGTGGGGGTGGCGGCATCGGTCGCGCCTGGGGCTCTCACGGCGGCGACTTCAACGCGTTTGGCCACCAGCTCCTCCGTCGCAACATCACCGACCTTGCGCGTGAACTTGATCTCGCGGTCTCCCACCTTGCCCGTGTAATCGATCCGCAGCTCGTTGTCCTGGAACTTAAACAACTCCATGAACGTGAGGGTGTCTCCGGCGAGCTTGACCTCCTTGAATTCCACCTCCCGTTTCTGACCGTTCATCTCGGCCGTTGCCTTGGCCGTCAATTTGGCTTCGTTGCCTTGGAAGACGAAGAGGTATTTCTGCGGGCCGATCTGCGTGTCGAATTCCGTCTGCCACTGGCCCGAGATGTCGGCCGCGCGGGCGGCGCATGCCAGCCAACCGATGACGCCGCAAAGGAGTAGGATGCTTGTTTTCTTCATGTGTGCCTTTATGCAGGGTTTTGCCCGATTTCTGATTTATGACGTCGTGTATAACAACCATAAAACTACCGGCCATTCCAACGATAGGTCTTGCCCTTGGCCAATTCCACCTCGCGCGTCAACGGGCCATAACGCAATTGCGCGGAACCGCCGTTCAGCGAGCGAACTGCGGCCTCGGTCAACTTCCCGTCTCGCCAGGCCAGATCCACCTCGAAACCGCCGCGCGCCCGGAGACCCTTGATGGTGCCGGTTGGCCAGGTCCTGGGGAGCGCCGGCAGGAGCTCGATCTCAGGCTTGGGGTCCGAGATTTGAGATCCGGCGCCGGCGGCACGGGAACGGCTCTGCATCAGCATGTCCGCAATACCCGCCGCCCCGCCGAAGTTGCCATCGATCTGGAAGGGGGGATGGGCGTCGAACATGTTCGGATAGGTGCGCTCGGGGCTGATGAGGAACTTCAGGATTTCAAAGGCGTGATCGCCCTCACCCAGGTGGGTCCACAGACAGATGCGCCAAGCCGTTGCCCACCCCGTGGCCCGGTCTCCGCGAATCTCGAGTGACTTTTTCACAGCGGCCGCGAGCGCCGGGGTGTCGCGACGGTGGATGTCGCGGCCCGGATACAAACCGTAGAGGTGCGAAACGTGGCGATGATGAATATCGCCCGCCTTCAGATCCCAATCTTCGAGCCATTCCTGCAGCTGCCCCGCACTGCCCACCTGGTTCGGAGCCAGCCGGGACCGCATGGCGGCAAGCTGCCCGCGGAGTTGCTCATCCACGCCGAGCGTCGTCGCCGCCTGAATCGTGTGGGCGAACAGGTCGCGCAAGATCTGCATGTCCATCGTGGGACCGGCGCAGACCGCCGAGCCGAACGGATGATCGTTTTCGGGCGAGAGCGAGGGATTGGTGACGAGCCATTGCTTCTTCGGTTCCTCTTGCAGAGTGTCGAGGAAGAATTCCGAGGCGCCTCGTAGCGCCGGGTAGATGCGCTTCAGGTCGGCCAGGGCGCCGCTGAACTCGTATCGATCCCAGAGATGCAGGCACAACCAGGCCCCGCCGCACGGCCACATGCCCCAGTTGGGGCCGTCAATGGGCGCTGTGGCGCGCCACAGGTCGGTGTTGTGGTGCACGACCCAACCGCGGGCTCCATACATGCTCCGAGCCGTTCGGCCTCCCGTGACCATAAGGTCGTTCACCATGGCGATCAACGGCTCGACGCATTCGGCCAGATTGCCGGACTCGGCCGGCCAGTAGTTCATCTCGGTGTTGATGTTGATGGTGTATTTGCTCTGCCAGGGCGGATTCAGGCTGGCATTCCAAATGCCCTGCAGGTTGGCCGGCTGCCCTCCCGGTCGCGAACAGCTGATCAGCAGGTAGCGCCCATACTGGTAATAGAGCGCCGCCAGTTGCGGATCGTTGCCCTCGGCGAACCGTTGGATGCGCACGTCTGTCGGCAGCTTCATCGAGTCGTTGCGACCCAAATCGATGCTGACGCGGCGAAACAGGGCCTGGTGATCCTTGCGCTGGGCATCGCGCAGTTGGGCGAAAGACTTCCGAGCCGCAGCCGCAAGCTGCTGCTTGACGAGCCCCTCGGGGTCGCTATTGACATCGTCAAACCTCCTGTAACTCGTCGCGGCGGTCGTCAGTAGGAGGACTTCGCGGGCATTGGACACCGACACGCGGTTCGATTCCGCGGTGACGGTGCCTTCCTTGGCGATGATCTTGACCCGGGCCTGGAATTGCAGCTGGCCCTTGATGCCGCCCGAGTCGCCGCCTGTTCCCCGCATAATCAGGGTATCGCCGCCCTCCGTTTCCACCTTCGCCTTCATGGGCGTCTTCATGCCGGCCACAAAAGAGAGTGCCCCCGGCTTGTCCGCCGTGAGTCGCGTGACAATCACATTGTCCGGTGCGCTGGCAAAGACCTCCCGGGTATATTGAACGCCCCCGACGGTGTAACGGACCGTGGCGGTCGCGGTGTCGAGGTCCAGGTCCCGCCGATAGTCGGCCACATTCGTCGTGCCGGGGAAGGTCAACAACAGATCGCCAAGGGTCTGGTAGGGCATCTGGCCGAGCGGCTTCGCCATGACCTTGGCGCTGACAAGCTTGGCGGCTTCCCGATACTTGCCCTCGTTGACCAGTTGCCGGACTTGCGGCAGCGCTTCTTTCGCCTCGGGATTCACTGGGTCATAGGGGCCGCCGGCCCAGAGGGTGCCCTCATTCAACTGCAACCGCTCCGCAGCCGGCTGCCCAAAGACCATGGCGCCCAGGCGCCCGTTGCCGACCGGCAGCGCCTCCTCCCATTTCACCGCCGGTTTGTCGTACCAGAGCAAATGAGGATTGACGTCGGCGACGGCTCCCAGGGTTTTGGGGGTCGAGCCGGCGACTGTCACCGCAAGCGCGGCCATACTTATCAGAATCGTTGTTACAAACATGGGCTCAGGATTGGCTGTTGGTTTAAGGGTCGGGTTTGCCTTGGGCATGGAGTTCGCGCATTTCCGCGTCACTCAGGGCGCGGCTGAACAGCGCAAATTCATCGAACGATCCGCTCAGATTTCGGACTAATTCCGGGGCCGGGTTCGGGCCGCTTCGGGCATTCCAATTGCCCAACTCGGCCGATCCCACTCTATAAGGAGGCCCAAATTTCAAGGAATGCCGGGACACCGGGAATCCGTTGAGGTAGTGGACCACCTGCTTGGCCTTGCCATCCAGGACGACCGCCAAATGTTGCCACATTCCGAGTGTGGCCAGCGAGATCACCGGAGGGCTGGCCAGAATCTGGAATTTCCCGTGAACGGGTCCGAACACCGTCAGACCCAGCACGCCATCGTCACGGATCAGCCAGTGGACGGTTCCCGGATCGAACCCGTCGGACATAAAAAGCGAGTTGAACGGCCGATCCAATCCCTTGATGCAAACCCAGGCCGAAAGCGTCAATCCGTTGAATTCTCCAGGCACGGCCAGACGCACTCGGTCGTTGACACTTTGGAATTCCAGCGCCAGCTTCTCCTGCCACCGGCCCTCGGCACGAGCGCAGCCCACCATGACGGCTTCCGGGACGGCACGGTTCCTGTCAGCGGCGTTATGCAGCGTCCATTCCGTGCTTCCGCGGCTTTCAAAATCCAGATGCACAAGGAGGGATGGGTCCTGGTTGAGCTTCGCGTTGGCAAACTGCCATTGTTCGTAGCGAAAAGCCTCTGAGGCCAGCGATCGTTCCTGAAACTCAAACAGGGGGGTGAACGTCTCCGTGCTCGCAGTCATGAGCCGCGGCTGGCCTTTGCCCTGAACAACGACAGCTTGCCCTTCGTCCAGGGACCGCTTCGCCGCCGCCGCCGCTCCCGCGACCAGCGCAACCTTCCCCTTAAAGACATGAACCTCGGATTGGCCTGGAGTTGCGTTCATCCCAAACGAGGTCCCCAAATCCACCACATTCAGTTGCGGAGTCCTCAGGCGAAAACCGCGCGCCGGGGGAGGCACTTCGAGCAATAATCGTCCCCGAGGACAAACGGCTTCCATCGATGAAACAAGCTCCAGCTCCGCCGGTCCCTCGATGACCATTCGCGCCCCGCTGTAGAAGACCACTTGCGCCAGCCCGGACTTCAGCCGGAGGGTGCCCCGCTCCAAGGCCCCGCGCACCCGTGGGGGGGCCGCGCGTGGATCCCACTTCACATCCACAGTGCGAGTCAACATGGCCACAGCGTTGCTGGTGGCTCGATTCCGGCTTGTGGAGTTGTTAAACCAAAGGGCCCAAACGCCCCCGGCGATGAGCAACAGACCGGCGGCCAAGGCCAGCACTTGGGCCACCCTCGGTCTGCGCGCGCGCAGCGGTGGGTTCGGAGGGAGTACTCTCTGCCGGGATCCCGTTTTGAGTTCGGGCCAGGGATCACTTGCGGCCGCATTCGCCACCTGAGAGAACAGCTCGGACTCGGAGGCCAGCCGAGTGTGCAACTCGATGCGCAGCAAATACTCGTCCCGAGCCTTCGGGTTGCCGCGCAACAACTCGTTCAAAGCGCGCATCTCCGGTTCCGTCGCCGAGCCGTGGCATATGCCAGCCACCGCGTCGTCGAACTCGACCGATGGAAACGTCAACCTCATGATGCCTCCGGTTGCACCCGGATTTCTACGCAGCGCTGGAGCGTTTGCCGGATGCGTTGGAGCATTTTATAGGTGGCAGCCACAGTCCGGCCGGAGTTTTCAGCCAAAGAGTCAATATCAGTGCGCTGGTAGTAATAGCCTTCAACCAGTGAACGCTGTTCGTTCGGCAGTCTCCCCAGGCAATCCTCCAAATGCCTAAGCCGCCGATCGAACTCGGGCTGCAATTCCTCGCGCCGCCGCGCCAGTTCCTCGGCCAGACCGTGATCCAGCAGGGCCTGCCAGCGCTGACGCCGCTCGATCCACTGACGGGCCTTGTTCAACGCGAACCGGCAGGCCCACGGCGTGAACGGCAGCGCGGGATCATACGATTCGAACTTTTCCCAGAGCGCCAAGGCCGTTTGCTGCACGATGTCTTCCGCGTCCGCCACGTTGGGAACAAGCGCGGCGACATAACGAAAGACCTCCCGTTCGCTGCGCAGGAACAGCGAGAGAAATTGCTGCTGCGCAGCGGTTGTATCCTCAAACCGATGCTGAGAGTCCGCCGACATGGGTCAATCTTTAGCAGTACTTCACCAGTACTTCCAGAAAACCGCGAGATTTGGACATCCGATCTCCTCGTTACGTTGCGCGCTTTGACTTTGCGTCCAGGCATTCACGCACGGTTTGTGCTAGAAGTCTGGTGCTGAGTGGTTTGGCAAGAAATTTTATCTGCTCGGAATTCGGGATGCCCCAATGGGCAATCTCCGCGCTGTAACCGCTGAGAAGGATGGCCCTTAGTCCCATTCGCTGCTTGAGCAGTTGTTCCGCCAGTTCCAAGCCGCTGAGACCTCCGGGCATCACCACGTCAGTGATCAGTAGATCCACATTCCCTTGATTCTGTGCCCAAATCTGCAGGGCTTCGGGCGCACTGCCCGCCTCCAACACCCGGTAACCCAGCTGTTGTAGAATCCTGCCGGCAGTCGCCCGGACCGACCGCTCGTCTTCGACAAGAAGCAGAGTCTCATTCCCGCCAGGGATGGGGGCTGAGGTTGCAGGCTGGGCCTCAGGTATTGGAGCGTGTTCGCAGGCTGGCAGGAAGATGGAAAATTCGGTGCCGTGGCCGACAGCGCTTTGAACTTCCACCCAACCTTGATGTTGCTTCACGATGCCGTAGACGGTGGCGAGTCCTAGTCCTGTTCCCTTGCCTGGCTCCTTCGTGGTGAAGAACGGTTCAAAGACGCGTTTAAGGGTTTCCGCATCCATTCCGCAGCCGGTATCCGACACCTTCAGACATACAAACCGGCCTGGCCTAGCCTCGGCATGCCGCTGGTAAACGGTCGCATCAAACTCCAGCAACTGAGTTTGGAGGGATATGCGCCCTCCTGTGGGCATGGCATCGCGGGCGTTGACGCACAGATTCATGATTATCTGCTCGACCATCCCTGCGTCCGCCTCAATCCACATACTCTCGGAGGCGCCGCTCATTTCCAATTTGATGTGTTCACCAATCACGCGGCACAGCATTTTGAGCAGAGTGCCCACCAGGGAGTTCAAGTCGAAGACCTGTCGCCGCATGACTTCACGACGGCTGAACATGAGCAACTGGCGGGTCAGGGAGACGGCCCGTTGTGCTTCGGTTTCCAGATCCTTCAGCTCGGCCTGCACGTTTGCCGCGAGTTTCTGGTCTGTTTGAAGCAGATTCAGGTGCAGCAAGATTGCCGTGAGAATATTGTTGAAGTCGTGGGCCACTCCCCCCGCCAACTGACCCACCGCCTCCAACTTCTGGGCTTGCCTGAGCTGAAGCTCCAGCCGTCGGCGCTCGCTCATGTCGCGGAAATACCATGCTCGCCCGTAATATCGGCTCTCGGCTCCGAACAGGGGTGCGGAATAGCGGTCGATAATCCGCCCGTCCGCCAGCGTCAGTTCATCCTGGCCGGTTTCGTCCCGATGCTCGTAAAGGTCGCGAACACGCCGCAGAAACGCCTCGGCATCCGCCGTCTGGTCCGCGACATACTTCAGGACGGGTTCATCCTTGAGCTCTGCCATCAGCTCTTCCGGCACACGCCACATCTCAACGAACCTGCGATTATACGAAAGGATTTGCGCGTTTTCATCGACGACCAGGATTCCGTCAATGGACGCTTCCTGTTGGCTCGACAAGAGGACGTTTTTCAACCGCAGGACTTCTTCGGCTCGCTTGCGCTCGGAGATGTCACGCACGATGCCGACGGCCATGTGTCTGCTCCGCAGATGGATGGGGGCGACCGACAGTTCAATGGGAATCTGCCGTCCGTCCCGATGCGTGGCAGTGAGGGAGAGGAGCTTGCCCAGGACCTTGCCATGTGCTTGCTCCAGGAATTGTGCCACCTCGCTCATTGCAGCCTCTCGTTGCGCGGGTGGAACCATAAGTTTATGCACCTCTTTGCCCAGGGCTTCCTCGGCCGAAAAGCCGAACAGGGTTTCCGCCGCCTGGTTCCAGAAGCAGACTCGCCCCCGATCATCCATCATGACGATTGCGTCCAATGCCGCCGAAGTAATGCCGCGGAGCCGCTCTTCGCTCTCCCGCAACTTTTCCTCGGCCAATTTGCGATCCGTCACGTCGCGCATCATGCCGGTAATGCCAACGATCCTTCCGGCGGAGTCCCGGAGCGGTCGGGCGGCGTCTTCAGCCCAGAAGACCTTGCCATTCCCCACAAAGCGGAACGTGGTCTCCGTATCCTCGCCCGTGGTAATCGTGCGCATAAAGTCCCGCAGCACGATGGGTCGATCCTCTTCGACAATGAACCGGGTAAAGTCCTGGCCTACGATCTCCTCTACCGTGAGTCCATAACGCTGGACTTGCGGGCTGACGAAGCTGACCTTCCCGTCGGCGGTCACCGAATAGATGACATCCTTCATGGTGTTCACCAGCGACCGGTAGCGCTCCTCGCTGGCTTGCAGTTCCCTCTCGGCGCGATGCTTAAACAGGGCCATCTCAATGGTCGTTTTGAGCTCCCGGTCCTCGAACGGTTTGAGGAGGTACCCGTATGGTTCGGCCAGCTTGGCCCGCTCGAGTGTGGCGTCCTCCGAATAAGCCGTCAGGAACACGACCGGCAGGCGCCACCGGCGGCCGATCTCCAGCGCGGCTTCAATGCCGTCCATGGCCCCCTTCAGCCGGATGTCCATCAGGACAAGGTCAGGCTGGTGTTGCTCGGCCAGCGTTAGGGCTTTGGCGCCGGTGGCGGCGGTGCCGACGAGCTTGTATTCCAGCAAGCCCAAGCGCGTCCTGAGATCCGCGACCACGATCGGCTCGTCTTCGACCACCAGGATGCGAGTTGGGTTATTCATAATGCAGCTCACGGTTCACGCTTCTCTGTCTGGAACTCCACCCGGAACCGGGTTCCAGCATCGCGGTTGACCTCCACGGTCCCATCCAGCTTTTCGGCGAGCATATAGACCAATTGATGGCCTAAAGTCTTGGTCTGCCGGAGATCGAGCAAGGGAGGCAATCCTACGCCATCATCGGCCACGGTCAGCCCTATCCTGCCTTCCGCCAAAGCTTGTGTCTCCACCACGATTCGCCCGGCCCGGCCGTTCGGGAAGGCGTGCTTCAGGGAATTGGACACCAGTTCATTGACAATGAGGCCGCAAGAGACGGCGGGGTCCAGTTCCAACGAGACGTCAGCCAGATGACGTTCCAATTGGATGCCGGAGACTTTGGAGCCGTAGGAGCGGAAAAGTTGGGCGCAAATGCTTTCGATGTAGCCCGCAAAATTGACGCGGGCCAGGTTCTCCGAGCGATACAGTGTCTCATGCAGGATGGCCATCGAGCGCACCCGGTTGCCGGTTTCCTGCAGCGTGGCAAGGGCTTCTGAATTCTGGGTGCGCACGGCTTGCAGGCTCAACAGGCTGCAGACGATCTGGAGGTTGTTCTTCACGCGGTGATGCACTTCCTTGAGGAGGACAATCTTCTCTTCCAGCGAGATCTGCAATGCGTCTTCCGCCTGCTTGCGCTCGGTGATGTCGCGATCCACACCACGGAAGCCGAGCACTTCCCCCTGCGTCCCGAGGATTGGGACTGCCGTACTTTCCAGATGGCGAAAATTTCCCGTCTTGGTTCGCCAGCGCAGCACGATATTTTGCCACCCCTTCCGCGCCTCAATCCAGGCAGGCCACCGGCCATCCACGGTTTGCCGGTCTTCGGGATGCACCAAGTCCAATCCCATGCCCGCGAACTCGGCCGGCGAGTATCCCAGGATCTTCTCCACAGCCCTATTGGAATAGGTGTGGCGGCCCCTGAGATCCATCGTCCAGATCCAATCTTGGGAACTCTCCACAATGGCACTGATCATTTGCTGCTGTTCCCGCAAGGCCTCCTCCGACTGCTTTCTCTCCGTGACGTCGATGCTGGTTCCAATGATGCGCAAGGGCCGGCCATTGGGTCCGCGCTCGAAGACACAGCCTCGAGCCTCAATCCAGATCCATCTTCCATCCTTTCGGCGGATGCGATGATCTGCGCGGTAGGTGTCGGTCTGTCCGCGAATGACCGCCTCGAACGCCGACCTCACGCGGGCGCGATCCTCTGGGTGCTCGAGGGCAGACCACTCCTCGACCGTTTTCGGAATTTCAGGGAGCGCATACCCCAGGCGAAGCATGGATTTCGGGTCCAGGGTGACCCGTCCCGTACGCAGGTCCACGTCCCAGACGCTGGCACTCGCGGCATCTAAGGCGAGGTTCAGACGCTTTTCGCTCTCGCGCAACGCGGCTTCCGCCTGCTTGCGGTTGGTGATGTCCACATCCATGCAGACGAACCCCATCCGGCCTTCTCCCATTGGCATCCCGAAGGTCGTAGCCAGCACCCAGCCGGGTGTGCCATCGCGTTTGTGAATGTGGGCCTCATAGGGGCCAAACGGCTGGCCCGTATCTCGAATGCCCTGGAGGACGCGCATGAACTCCGCCGCCTCTTGAGGAGTATGGATGAGCGCATCAAGCCTTTTGCCCAAAACCTCGGCCGATTTCCAGCCATAAAGCGCCTCGGACGCAGGATTCCAGAAAAAGATCCGGCCCTCTTCATCGTACCACTGGACAGCGACGTTGGGCGTGTTTTGCAGGTTGGCCATCAGTTGCGCCTGGCTCAAGCGCAGCGCATCCTCGGCGCGTTTCCGTTCGGTGATGTCCCTGCAGGAAACGATCTTCGCGTCCTGGCCGCGATATTTCAACCCCCGCGATTCGGTTTCCCCCACGAAGGTGGTGCCATCCTTTCGGATGCAGGTCACCTCCATCGGTCCTTGCTCCCCAGTCTGCATCCGATGACGGATGCGCGCCTGGGATTCCGGCGTGAGCAGCATTTCGATGCCGTTGCGGCCCATGAGTTCTTCCGGGCTGTCGAATCCAAACAAGCGCGAAAAAGCCGGATTGGCATCCAGGATCACGCCTTGAGCATGGATCATAATCCCTTCCAGAGTTGCGTTTGTCAGGCTCCGGAAGCGTTCTTCGCTCTCCAGCACGGCTTTCTCAGCTTGCTTGCGCGCGCTGATATCTTCCACGACCGAGATGAAATACTTCGGTTCTCTGGAAGCATCGCGCAACAAAGACACGGTCAGTTCCACCCAAACGATGGCGCCGTCTTTGCGAAGGTATCGCTTTTCTATGGAGTAGGTCTGGATCGTGCCGTCCAACATCCGGCGCACCTCGGCGAGGTCTGCTTCCAGGTCACTCGGGTGGGTAATATCCTGAAACGTCCGGGCCAACAACTCGTCACGGCTGTAGTCCAAGATGCGGCACAACTTCTCATTCACGCGGAGGAACCTTCCATCGGGGGCGACGTGCGCGACACCTACGGCCGCCTGCTCAAAGGTCGAGCGAAATCGTTCCTCGCTCTCGCGCAGCGCCTCCTCGGCTCGTTTGCGTGCGGTGACGTCGCGGAACTGGCTCAGTAGCAGCCGGGGCTGCCCAGCCTGATCGAAAAAGGTATTGGTCACTTCAAACCAAGTTCGGTGGCCATTCCACAAGACGAGCTGGATTTCCTGCCGCGGGGAAATGTCCTGATGGACAAAGCGCGTCTGGTAGGCTTTGAGGATCGGTGGTTGGTCTTTCGCTCGATAGGCGATCGCCATGGATTGCCCGATGAGTTCTTGGCGGTCTTTCTGAACCATGCGGCAGTAGGCTTGATTAACCTGTACCATCGTGCCCTCGGCGTCCGTCATGCGCATGCCGTCCGCAGAGGTTTCCCACACCAAAGCTAGGCGGGTTTGAAGCGCCATTTCGGCTTCGATCCGTTGGCGAACTTGAGCCGTTTGGAATCGGACTTCTCGGCGTAGCAGGACGACCCAGACCACGCTGGCCAATGCCAAGGCCAGGAAGATGATGCCGATGGGGAGGATATATTGCGGCCGCCACCAGGGAGGTCCCTGCAGAACCAACACATCGTCAGGATGGCGCAACTTAAGCAGGAACGCCCGAGGCACATCGCGCTCGCTCAGCTGCACGGCGCACAGTCCCGTCAGTCGGATCCGGCTGCCGGTACGCCAAACGGGAGCGGGGAGTTGCTTGCTGCCGGTTTCGAATTGCGCTTGAAAGGTGGCGGCCCCACTCTGTACCAGGAGCGAAGGTTGGGTGGATCCGCCGGCATCATTCAGCAGGAATCCCTCCATCGTGACCAGTTCCTGGTCATAGCGTCCGAGGGGCAAGACATCTTCGGCGCGGACCAACCTGGGCGTAATCCGTTGGACACTCCGAGCGGGTCGAAAGACCGCCCCATCCAGGAATATGCCGTGGGGATCGACCCGGGGAAACCCGGAGACCTCCAGGGAATCGCCCAAGCTAAGGGTGTTGGTTTGGATCGAGACGATGCGCAGGGCACCACTCTCGTCCTGTAGGTAGAATTCCTGGCCGATAGCCACCAGGGTGACCCTACCGCGTACGCTGACTCGATGGAGTCCCAGGAGGGCCGGCGAACCCCGTCGGATGGCCGCGATGGGACGAGCTGGCACCGCGAAGGGATCTGGCGGCGCTGGCGTTAACACGTCAATGAATTCCCGGCTGGGCACACGCAATCGCAAACCCAGCAGTTGATCGCGGCTATCCAGGATTGGCGTGGAGACGCCTCGCAACCGTATCCGAGAGTCGATCCAAGAGGGGCTGGCAGTAACGGCATGATCCAGCGGCAGGGAGGCTTCGAAGTCGCCTTGACGAGTGCTGAGCTGGAGCAGGGAGATCGGCACCCCTTCGGTCGAGTGGACGACTCCCTCCAATTCGACCCAGGCGCAATCGTAGCGTTCGCTGATGAGATCCCTCAGTTCCACCTTCAGGGGGGGCGGCAAGTTGGTCACGCCCAGGATGCGTACCCGGGCTTCCACGATCATCCGCGCGATGCCTCCTGGATTGGTCAAACCTTCCACCTCGGCCAGATGACCGGGGCGGAGTTCGGTTTGCTGAACCCTTACGAAAATGGCGCCCGTGTCATCTTGCAGAAAACAGTAAGGGTCCGTGGCGGTGGCATACGTAATGACTCCCTGGAGCTGGACCGGTAAAGCCTGCGCTGCCTCAGCCTTGGTGAGCGCCCGGACGTCTTGGATCCGGCGCAGAACCGTCGGGGCCGAGGACCGGCGTGGGTCTCCGGCATTGGCGAGGCTTGCTGGATTTTGGGGTGGCAAGACGGCATAGGTGGCATCCTGCAAAGTGACTTCTTGGTTCCACATCGTGGGAAAGCCGTAAACATCCAGTCGATCGTCCACCGTGATCGGTTGTTGTTCGTTGACGAAGAACACCTGGATCGAGCCGGTCGGATCACGGATCACCGCTGCGCCGGGCTGAGAAATCCCCGGTGCCCGTTTGCGAATGACCACGCCTTGGATCCGGGTGCGGGGGGCGGACTCACCCACAGCGGAGGCGGCGATGACCTGTCCGATGGGCACCACGGGGAATTGGGCCGGGGTGACAGCTGGTGGTTCGAGCGGGATGAGGCAAGCCAGCTCGGGCACGAACAGGGTGCTGCCGACCACCCGATTCCCTTGGTAGTGATTGGCCCAAACCCCCTGGATTTGGAGGCGTCTTCCCAGCAGGGAATCCAGATCGACCTTGTTCGATAGCGAGTGCCGTACGGTACAGCCCAACCGGGTATTCCCGCTGAGCAATTCCAACTGAAACCGTTCTTGCTGGGGATTGAACGAACGCAGCCGGCCGGTGAATTGAACCCATTGTGCGGAGAGTCGCTCGCGATTCACGTCGAGCCGCGTCACCACAATCGGTGTGGGTAACGGTCGTCGGCCCAGGAAGCGGAGGGTGGGCCGAGTGAGCGTGGTGATTCGGTCGTCGACGGCTGCTTGTCCCGTTAATTCTACGAAATCTCCCGGGCTAGGTTCGTTCGTGATCCCGGCAGCGGTCAGGTACATGCCGCCCGTTTTGTCCTGAAGAAATACCATGTTCCGGGAAAGATCAGCGTAGGTAACCACAGCGGTTAGACTCACGGGCACGCCGGAAGCCGCGGTTTCGGAAGGCGTCTGATATAGCTGGGAAATATTGGTGATCTGGAGCGATTCGGAGGCAGCCGTCAAGAGCAACGTTCCAAACCCAATCAGCCATCCGATTCGCCTGAGGAACGTCCAGCGAAACCAACCCGGACGGATTGCGGAGCTCCCTGTCGAGGGACGTCTCGGGGCTTCGAGGGGCGCAGAGCCATTCACGACCGCAGCAGTCAGAAGAAAACCCCCTGGGAACAATCTTCGCCACAGGTATTTGTCCATAGGGCTCTTAAGGCGCTTTAAGCACAAATGACTGGGGCAACAACCCGGCATCGCAAACGATGCTGCGTCCATCCTGGAGAACCAGCAGTTGATTGGCGTAGGAGCCGTTCAGGCCCGGCACCGTGAGCACCCAATCGTGGGAGTTTATCTGGGCCGCCTCCACCCCCGGGACATAGCGCACCGCCTCGGGCACACTTGTGGCCCAGGTCCGCTGGAGATCTTCTCGCGTTACGACAGAGACTGCGGCGGCAGTGTCCGACAATGGATCTTCCTTCTTGGAAGCGGTGATGATGCGGATCTTTGACCACTGCTCGAGATCCAGCCATTCGGCGTCTGCCCGAGCGACGGTGGTGAAAACTCCCGGATGTAGTAGAATCCCGAAGCCCAACCGGAGGAAATATCCATTTAACGAAAAAGCGATCTCCCCCACCAAGAATTTCGGGTAGGCAAGGGCCGTCTGCATGGCCGTGAATCTAGGCTGGTTTCAAAACAGAGTCAACGGCGGCAAACAGTTCCTGCCGATCAAACGGCTTGGTCAGTGTTCGATGCGCACCAAGCATCTTCGCCATGGGCAGGCAATTCATTCGAACGAGCCTGCCGCCCCCCGACATCGCCGGTAAGCCAATGGGGTCAAAGCCATATTAATGACAAATAAGCCAACAAAGCGCTTGCTATAAAGCGCGTGACTAATCAGGTGGACGCGACGGGGACGACGCGGTATGGTTTTACGAGCGCGGGGCGGTTATCGAGCGAAGACGGTCCTTACGCCAATGACACCGTGAGTTACAGCTACCATGCCAGTGTGCCGGGATTGCGGACGGGCTTGACCGTGCAACAGGCCGGCAGAGGCGCCTGGGCGCAGAGCGGCAGCTACGACGCCGCCCGGCGGTTGAGCGGGATCACCGCGCCGGAAGGCGGCTACGGCTATATCTACTCGGGAGCGGGAGGGTTGGTGCAGCGGGTCAACCTGCCTAACGGCGCTTATATTCAGAACACCCTGGATGCCTCCGGGCGGCTGACCGAGACGAGCCTTCGGAACAGCGGGGGAACGATCCTGAGCAAGCACGGCTACAGCTACAACCCGGCCCATCAACGGTCGACGCAGACCCGGACGGACAACAGCACGGTGACCTACACGTATGACGCGCTGGGGCAGTTGAAGAAGGCGCTGGGCAGCGGGGGGCAATCGACGGAGAACCTGGGTTACCGGTATGATCCGGCGGCGAACCTGCTGGCGCGGACCAACGGGGGAGCGGTGACCAGTTACACAGTCAACACGCTCAATCAGTTGACCAACGGTTACACCCACGATGCCAACGGAAACATGACGGTGGCCGGGACGACGACCTATGAGTATGACGACGAGAACCAGTTGACCGTGGTGAACAATCCCGGGGCCTACCGGACGGAGTATGTGTATGACGGGCGAGGGCGATTGAGACAGCGCACTGAGAAAGGGTGGAGCGGAGGGGGATGGACGACGACGGAGACGGTGCGGTATGTGTATGACGGGATGCGGGTGGTGGAGACGCGGGGGAACGCGACAGTGCGTTACACGCGGGGCCTGGACTTGAGCGGGACGCTGGAAGGCGCGGGGGGGATCGGGGGGATGCTGGCCCGTACCTCGGGCGGTAGCACGGCTTATTACCATGCCGACGGGAACGGGAACATCACAACGCTGGTAGACAGCAGCCAAGCGGTGGTTGCATCCTACCGGTATGATCCGTATGGCCGGATGCTGGGCTCGAGCGGGACGCTGGCCAGCGCCAACATGTTCCGGTTTTCCTCCAAAGAAAACATCTACAACCGCAACCTGTATTATTACGGCTATCGGTTTTATACACCTGACCGGCAAAGATGGCCAAATAGAGACCCGTTGGGGGAAGCTTGGGGAATAAACCTGTATCAGTTCAACTACAATTCTCCTCTCAATTACGTTGATCCCAATGGTAAGAACCCTATCGTGCTAGCAATCATTGTTGGTGCCGTTGTCAATGCGATAATGACTCCAATCAATGGCAATGCTCCAGCTCCAGGAGATCCCATATATCCCGGATTGAGCGGTGGGGATGTTGCCGCCAATGCGCTGGGAGGTGCCATTGGGGGCGGCCTCTTCGGGGCCGCGGAAAGCATGTTTACTGGCAGGTTCACGCCGAAGCCTTGTCCGACCGGTGGACTACGGAAGGGAGCTAAAGTGTATAGGGTGTTCGGCGGCGATGCTAGGGGAGAGGGAAGTTTTTGGACAACCGTAAACCCGGAATCAGTGTATGATTTCCGCGCTGCTGCAGGATTGCCTGGAAACAACGCAGGTAATTGGGTAGCACAAGGTCGAATCACTAGCACTGTAGGTGTGAGGTACGGACCTGCTGCTCCTGGCCCCACGACTCCGCCAGGAGCGATACAGGTTCCGGAAGTTGTCTTCATTCCCGGTACTTCAGTGAATCAGGTACAGATTATAAGCGTTTATAATGTTGCAAAGCCATTCTAATAGGCCTGACTATTTTTTGACGACAGTCGGCGAATTTTCGGAACTTGCTGCCCCAAGAGCCTGTTTTGTGAAAGGGCGTCTACATAATTCCACGCGAAATGATTATGCCTTGGTGGAAATTGAACCACCTTTAAGCGGTCAAGGATTTGGTATCCTGGGACAAGACATTATTTGTTTGCTTTTATCTACAAAGATTAAAGGAGAAACCCTTTTCCCGATCCAGCAGTGGCCATCCCCAGTTTACGTAGCTCGAATACTGGATGAGTCCATTCTCGAGACATTAAGCTTTAAGGCCAATCAAGTCGAAGTAATAGCATGGGGTTTCGTGTATCCAAGCTTCGAGGAGGCGGCTAATGCTGCCAGCCAGTTTTGATTATATTTTTAAGTGGATAGGATTTGAGATGAAGAAACCTCAAGAAATCAAAGTCCCAGAGATTCGCTATGTGGGCGAGCAAAATGGAGAGCCAGAGCAAGATTTAAAACAACGACTTTGCCGGTTTTTTGAGCGTGATCCAAGTGTAAAGGCGGCTTATCTGGCGAGAGTTAATTATGGTCATGCACAACAGGTTGGTGTGGCGCTTTGTCTAAAAACAGTGTTCGGGCCGGACAAGGGCCTTGTAGAGAAAATTGGAGCGATATTTGCGGCAGTTTTTAATGCCAGTGAGCACCTTGATATACTCTTTCTCGACGAATCACAGGAGAGTGATCTGCGCAAAGTGTGCAGTTCGTTCTATAATAGGCAAACGTGAAAAAATTCAGCAAACGGGTAAATTGCATGTCGGAAGTTACTTTTTTCGCGCTGGCGGAAGGGCATCCAAGTCCAGAATAATCGAACGCACGCCCAACCCCTTAATCTGGTAAGGGAATTGCGGCACACAAAAGCCGCACGGAAATTGCAGCCATGTGGCAGCCCAGCGGCACCGGTGTGGCGGAGGGTAGCACACGCTGGCATGAGAAGCGCGAAGACCTTTCCCCGAAGTTAGTTTGTTGCGGCAAAGCCGGCGGTTTTCCCTCTCTCCCCTGAAAAACCGCCGGCTTTGTCCCCACCGCAACAAAACCGGTTGGCCCCACCTCCTTGGCTTACGTTTCTTCGCGTGGTTCCCCAGGGTTTTCCCCAGGGGGGCTGTCGGCCGCGAATCCACTCTGCGCCGGGCACACCTCAGCCTTAAGCGGCGTCTTTGCTGATGGGGGTGACGGTAATTTGGGCGACGCGGGTTGGGGCGGGATCGAGATGGGCGTAACGATCCGGGAGGGTGCGGACGGCCAGCAGTTGGCCTTCGCGGAGTTCATCGGCGATACGCCCAAGGCGCCAGCCGAGCAGCGCGATATCGGCGGTGGCAAAAGCCAGGGTTAACTTCTCCGGTGGTCCCGGCGAATGGCCGCTATCGCCCTCGCCGGCCTCCGGGTACGGCTCCAGCCGATAATGCAGGAGTTGGCCGGTGTGAAATCCCAATCGCTGGTTGGCGTCGGGGTAGAACTCGACGTACGCGTGGGCTTTTTCCAGGGAGACGAAGCATTCGTTGTCTTTGAAGCGGATCAAGGAGGCCATGGGCGTTTTAGATTTTGAGGCTCCGGGGCGGGGCGTGGATGATGGGCGGCATCTTCTGCTCCGGCTGGCCGGCGGCGGTCGGGGTCAATCCGGGGTGTTCGGCCATCTTTCCGATCGGTTCGATTGTTAGTACCTGACATTTTGGCGATAAATTTGGCGATGAAAAGTCATACATAGCCTAACTCTTCTGCTCTGAGTTGAACCTCTATT
>JAKLHY010000006.1 GCA_022709905.1 Verrucomicrobiota bacterium
CGTCCCCGTTCCCCCAACGGGTTTTTCCCCCTCTAAAGTCGACACCCACCCGGGCGCGAACCCTCGAAGTAAATAAAGGCGTTCCTGAAAGCCGCACACTGGAAAGCTGCCCGGCCGCCGCTGAGGACATCGGGTTCCCCTTCGCTGCTCAGGTTGCTCTTTTAACCCGTCAGCATGTTGGACGCAAAAACGAGACCGTCGGCCTGATTACCGACCTCTCCCCACAGCAACTGCCCGCCCCAGAGTGGCTGCGGGCCAATCGCCAAGGTTGGGGCATTGAGAACGGCACCCACCAACGCCTGGACGTCTCGCTCAATGATGACCGCTGCCGCGTGCGCAACACCAAAGGCCTCTGGATCCTGGGCATGCTCCGCCGTCTGGTGATCAGCCTCTTTATGCACTGGCGCGTACGCCAGCCAAAGCCCCAACACCTGTCGCTCACCGATTTCCAAGCCGCCATGGGGGAAGATAATCTGGCCATGGCCGTGGCCTTTGTCACCCGCCAGCGGCCTAAACTGTGAAAAACCCTTCATGAATACGCGCTGCTGAGTCGCGGGTTCTGTGAAAATGTGCTTGTAGACGGATCGAAAATATCAAACAATTATGGGGCGCCCGGCAGACAATCGAGTACCCGCTTATGACTCCATCAGCGCCTCAGAGCCGACTTGGAAAAGGCCTCGCAGAACCATCGACCGACCTCTCCCGTCTCAGTCGTGTTCTCGAACAATTCAAGGAAGAGAAGGGTTCTCTTATTCCCATCCTGCAGCGGACACAGGATCTTTACGGTTACCTGCCGCGCGAGGCGATCCACTTGATCTCCAGGCAGACACGAATCCCGTTAAGCCGCATTCATGGCGTGGCCACCTTTTACGCGCAATTCCATCTGACACGGCGCGGCCGGAATCTGGTGCGAGTGTGCGATGGCACAGCCTGTCACGTGCGCGGGGCCGGCCGAAATCTTGAGGCCCTGCAGGAGATCCTGGGCATCGCGCCGGGCGAGACCACACCCGATTACAGGTTGAGTCTTGAAGTCGTTTATTGTCTTGGCTCCTGTGGCATATCACCGGTCGCACTGATCAACAACAAAGTCTGTGCTCGGCTGAGCGCCGAGGCGCTTGTTGAGCGAGTGAAGGTCCTCGAGTGATTTCAACAACCGCTCCATGACCCGGCTTCATTCCATCCAGGATCTAGCGCCGTTGCGTGAAACGCTTCAGCAGGCGCTGGCAACCCGGGCCCGGGCCGGGGCGGTAATCTGCGTGGGCACGGGCACTTGTGGAATCGCCGCGGGGGCTCGTGAAACGTTGCAGGCCATCACAGAGGAAATCGCGCGCCGGAACGTGGCCGCGCAGGTTGTCGGCGTTGGCTGCATCGGGATGTGCGCGAAGGAACCGCTGGTCGATATCCAGCTTAATGGCGGGTCGCGCGTGCTTTATGCGAATATTCAATCCGACAAGGTCGCGCGCCTGGTCGACGAACACGTGGTCAACCGCCAACCGGTACGCGAATGGGTCATCTGCCGCCTGTCCGATGGGGAACAGCCGGACAACGAACCTCAAGCTATCCTCAACCTCCCTCAGTTTCGCGATTTGCCATTCACCGGCAAGCAGATGCGCATCGTGCTCAGCAACTGCGGCCTGATTGACCCGGAAAAAATTGAGGATTACATCGCCCGTGACGGCTATCGCGCGCTGGGCAGCGTGCTCAGCTCCTGGTCGCCGGAGGAAGTCATTCGCGAAATCAAGGAATCCGGTTTGCGCGGGCGGGGCGGAGGCGGTTTTTCCACCGGCACGAAATGGGAGCTCTGCCGCAAATCCCCGGGCGATACGAAATACATCATCTGCAACGCGGACGAGGGTGATCCTGGCGCGTTCATGGATCGCTCGATTCTCGAGAGCGATCCGCATGCGGTTCTCGAAGGCATGGCGATTGCCGGTTATGCCATGGGTTCCCGCGAAGGCATTATTTATTGCCGCGAAGAATACCCGCTGGCTATTGACCGCCTCGAAACCGCCATCGAGCGGGCGACCGACCTCGGTCTCCTCGGTGAAAACATCCTCGGCACCAAGTTCAGTTTTTCAATCGCGCTCAAGGGCGGGGCGGGCGCCTTTGTTTGCGGCGAAGAAACCGCTCTCATCGCTTCAATGGAAGGCCGCCGGGGCGAACCCCGCCCGCGCCCCCCCTTTCCGGCCGTCAGCGGGCTCTGGGGCAAACCCAGCAATATCAACAATGTCAAGAGCTACGCGATGTCTCCCCGCATCATCCTGAGGGGCGCGTCGTGGTTCAAGAACATTGGCAGCCCCAAATCGACGGGCACGATGGTTTTTGCCCTTACGGGAAAAGTCCATAACACCGGCCTGATCGAGGTTCCTATGGGCATTCCGCTGGGGGACATTATATTCGATGTGGGAGGCGGTATTCCGGGTGGCCGGCTGTTCAAAGCAGTGCAAACCGGGGGTCCGCTGGGCGGCTGCCTGCCGGCCTCCTCGCTCAACACGCCTGTGGATTTCGATTCTCTTCAGGAAGCCGGCGCCGTAATGGGCAGCGGCGGGATGATTGTGGTGGACGACGACACCTGCATGGTCGAACTGGCCCAGTATTTCCTCACGTTTGCAGCCGCCGAGTCTTGCGGCAAGTGTGCGCCATGCCGAATCGGCGGCCAACGGCTTCTGGACATCCTACGGCGGATCACCGAGGGCGAAGGAACGCGCAAGGATTTGGAGGCACTTCGCGAACTTTCGGCGCACATGATGAATTCGTCGCTATGCGGCCTCGGCCAGCGCACGCCCGGACCGGTGATGTCCGTGTTGCATTTCTTTGAAAAGGAAGTACTCGCCCACATAGATGAACGGCTTTGTCCCTCCGGCCAGTGCAAGAAACTGGTTCGCGCCAAATGCGTGAACACCTGTCCGGCCGGTGTCGATACTCCGGCCTATCTGGCGCTGATCGCTCAAGGCCGTTACGCCGAAGGCCTTGCCATTCATCGGGAAAGGAATCCGTTTCCGATCATCTGCGGCCGTGCCTGCCCGGCGTTTTGCGAGACGAAATGCCGCCGCGCGGAATTGGATGAACCCATCGCCATCCGTCTGACGAAGCGGTTCATGGCGGAACATGAACGGGAGGTGCCGTGGACCCCTGAGCCGCTCGGCACGCCGGAACAACGCCGAACAGCTGCCGGCAAAAGGATCGCCGTGATCGGCTCGGGCCCGGCGGGCTTGACCGCGGCGTTGCGTCTGGCGCAACTCGGATATGCCGTCACGGTTTTCGAGAAACTATCCGTACCCGGCGGCATGATGAGCTGTGCGATCCCGGAATACCGCATGCCGCGGAAACCGCTGTTTCTTGAGATCGAAAACATCAAACGGGCTGGCGTTGACATTCGCTGCGATCAGACTCTCGGCAGTGATTTCACGCTCGACGAACTGCGGGAGCGGCTGGGTTTCAGTGCCGTCGTGCTCGCGATCGGCGCCCATTGCCCCCGGCACTTAGGCATTCCAGGCGAGGAGAAGGCCGGCGTCGTCGCAGGTCTGGATTTTCTTCGCGAAACCGCGCTGGATTCCTGCCGGCGCGCGCTCGGCGAGGCACTAACGGCGACCTATCCCGAGCTGCAGGGCAAGCGGGTGGGCGTGGTGGGGGGGGGCGATGTGGCGATTGACGCCGCGCGCGTCGCGTTGCGGCTCGGGGCGCGGGAGGTCCACGTCATGTATCGCCGCACGGGCGACGACATGCCGGCAACGCACCTGCCGGAAGAGATCGAGGGCGCCCTCCATGAAGGCGTTCATTTCCACACCCTGGTCCATCCGGCCGAAATCCTTGGCGAGACCCGTGTGACCGGCGTTCGCCTGGTACGCCAGCGGCTGGGGAATTTTGACGATACAGCCCGCCGCAAGCCGGTGGCGATGGAGGCTGAAAGTTACACGCTGCTGTTGGACATTCTCATACCCGCCATTGGCCAAATGCCGGATCTATCCTGGATGCAACCGGAACAGTTGGCCATCACACGCGGCCGAACGATCGAGGTCAATGACGCTTTTGTCACGAGCCAGCCCGGCGTGTTCGCCGCGGGTGACGCTGTCACCGGCCCGGCAACGATCGTGGAGGCCATCGCCCATGGCAACCTGGTTGCCATCGCCGTTGATGAATGGGTTCGCACCGGCCGGACCTCCAAACCGCGCTTCATGACGCCCCGCCATGACATCGCGTCAAAGCACAACCTCGATGACTACAGCCGCGCGCATCGTCCCCTCGCTGCCAAGCTCGAGATTGCCGAGCGCGAAGGCAATTTCCGCGAAGTCGAACTTGGCCTGAACGAGGCTGCGGCGCGGGCGGAAGCGAAGCGCTGTTTGCGGTGCGACCTGGAATGGCTGGACCGGATGGGGCTGCCGCGACCGACAGCTTCAGGGGAGGAAGCCCCATGAGCGGAACGGATCTCGTTCATCTCACGATCGACGGCCGCGTGGTCGAAGCGCAAGCCGGACAGACGGTTTATGAGGCGGCAGCCGCCGCCGGAATCCGCATCCCGGTGTTGTGCCACCATCCGCGGCTCAAGCCCCAGGGCGCCTGCCGCATCTGTCTGGTAGAAATCGAAAAGCAACGCGGGCTCCAGCCCGCCTGCACTTTCCCGGTCACCGAAGGCATGGTCGTGCGCACGGACACACCCGCGATCTTCGCGTCACGCAAGGCCACCCTGCACCTGATTTTTTCCGAGCGAACCCATTACTGCATGTTCTGTCCGGTCAGCGGCAGTGTTGAGACCTCCGATTGTGAGCTGCAAAAGCTCGGTTACGAGCATGGGCTCGAATGTTGGGCTTACGCCCCGGATTACCGGAAGCATTGGCCTTTGGACGCATCGCGAAGGTTTTTCGTGATGGACCACGGCCGCTGCATTCTGTGCCGCCGCTGCATCCGCGCCTGCGAGGAAATTGCGGCCAACCATACGCTCGGCCTCGCTCAGCGGGGCGCGCGGACCCTGGTGTGCGCCGATGACGAAGTGCCGTTCGGCGAATCGAGCTGCGTGTCATGCGGCACATGCCTGCAGGTCTGTCCAACCGGTGCGTTGCAGGATCGCGGGAGCGTTTATCTTGGCCGCGAATCGCATTTCACACGCACAGCCGCCACCTGCGTGGGTTGCGCGATGGGCTGCGGCATCCAAGCTGTCGCGCTCGACAATCACCTGCTGCGCATCGAGGGGGATTGGAACGCCCCTAACGGGGGATTGCTCTGCGCGGAGGGGCGGTTTGAAGTCCTCGAACCGAAACCCGCGCGGATTCTGAAACCGCTCATCCGGCGCGGCGACCATCAAGTCGAGGCCGATTGGGAAGAAGCGCTGGCTCGGGTGGCGGGTCGATTCAGCGAAGCCCAGTTGGTGGCCGGCGTTGTCTCACCGCGGCTTCCCTCGGAGTCTCTCGCGGCGTTTGCATGCTTTTTCCATGAGGTTTTGGAGAGCAGCGAGGTCGCGCTGCTCGAAGGCGAGGTTCCGCCGCTGGAGCTTGGCGCCCTGGCGTCGTTGCGCGACGTATCTGACTCCGATTGCCTAGTGCTCATCGGAGGCAATCCGGGCGAACACCAGAAAGTGCTGCATCATCTGATTCGTCGCGCGCTCGACCAAGGGGCTCGCCTGCTGATTGTCAACGACGAATCCACTGACCTCGATCCTTGGGCTGAATTCCATCTCGATCTCGAGGACATTTCCTTCCATGCGGCGTCGCCTTTTGAAAAATTGAAGACCACTTACCACCTTCGGATCAGTGGCATTGTGCAATTGCGCAAAGCCATCGAACCGGCGCAAAGGCCGGTGCTGCTTTATGGTTCGGGATTAAGCAGCACGGTTTACGCGGCATTGCGTTCACTGCCGTCGAAGGCGCGTTTCCTGCCCCTGGTCCGGGGCACAAATGCCATCGGCGCGGCACGGCTGGGTCTCTATCCGCATCCGGTGCGCGGCGACGCCTTATATGCCTTGCTCGGCGACGATTTGGCAAACGGGCAGGGGCTGCCGTCTCTGGGCTATAGCGTCGTCCAGGCTGCCTTTCGCTCGTCCTGGACGGATGCGGCGGACGTGGTGTTGCCATCGCCAATCTGGGCGGAACAACGCGGCCACATCATCAACCTCGAAGCCCGGCGTTTGCCTGTTGTCCCCCTGCTGCAGCCGCCAGCATCGGTGAGAGCGCCCTGGCAAACGTTTGCCAACCTGGCCCGGCGGATGGGGGAAAGCCTGTCGCACGAGACGCTCGATCAACTCAGCCGGCTCGAATGACGGAAGGACTCTTCATGTTGAACAAAGCAACAATCGCGAGCGACTGGCTGGCGGGTTGTGCGGGCTGCCATATGTCCTTGCTCGACATCGATGAGCGACTGGTCACGCTGCTCGAACACGCCTCGCTCCACGCCACACCGATTACCGACCTGAAACACCCCCCTGCCCAAGGGGTCGATGTCGGCCTTCTGGAGGGTTGCATCAACAACTCCTCGACCGAGCGTGTTGCCCGGGAAATGCGCGCGCGTTGCCGAGTGCTTGTGGCCCTGGGGGACTGCGCGGTGTTTGGCGGCGTGCCGACATTGCGCAATGGGGTCGGTTGCTGTGCGGCGTTGAATCGGGCTTACGTCGAAACCGAAAGCACGTTCGAGGGCCGAGTCCCAAAGGATCCGGAGCTTGCGGTGATGCAGGACGCTCGGGCGCTGGATCAGGTCGTCAAGGTCGACGTATACCTGCCGGGTTGTCCGCCGCCACCGGAAGCCATTCTGCATGTCCTCCTCGAACTGGCCGCAGGCCGTAAACCGGCGTTGACGGGCAAAAACCTTGACTGGCATTGAACCGTCATGTCTAAGACGATTACCATCGAACCGGTTACTCGCATCGAAGGCCATGCAAAGGTCACCCTCCGCCTCGACGATGCCGGCAACGTTGCGCGAGCGCGTCTTCACGTGAACGAATTCCGCGGCTTCGAAAAGTTCTGCGAAGGCCGGATGTTTTACGAAATGCCGCTGATCACGGAACGCATTTGCGGCATCTGTCCCGTCAGCCACCACCTGGTATCGGCGAAGGCCTGTGATGAGATCCTGGGAATTGAGCCGCCAAGACCGGCGCGGTTGCTGCGAGAGCTGATGCACATGGGCCAAATCATTCAGTCGCACTCGATGCATTTCTTCGAGCTCGCCGGGCCGGATTTGATTTTGGGCTTTGATGCCGATCCCTCGATCCGCAATGTTGCGGGCCTTTACGAGGCCAATCGGGGGCTCACCCTGAAGGCCATCGCATTGCGAAAGTATGGACAGGAAATCATCGAGCGTCTCGGGGAAAGGCGGATCCATCCCGAGTTTGCCGTGCCAGGGGGGGTCACCCGAGCGTTATCTGTTGGCAATCGCGACGCGATGCTGGCCGGTGTCGAGACGATGATCGGCCATGCGCAAGAGGGGCTTGCGATTATGAAAAGTTGGATGGAGGAACACGCGGAGGATATGGACGTGTTCGCCTCGTTCCCGTCCAACTATCTTGGGATGGTCAGCGAGGACAACGCCGTCACGCTTTACGAAGGTGCACTGAGGATGGTGGATCCGCAACGACATCCGCTTGAACGGTTCGATGGCCATCAATACCTTGACCACATCGCCGAACGTGTTGAGGACTGGAGTTACTTGAAGTTTCCGTATCATCGCAAACTCGGCTGGCCCGGTGGTGTTTATCGGGTGGGTCCGCTGGGACGCCTGAACACCGCCGAAAAAATCTCCACTCCGCTGGCGCAAAAGGAATTTGAGCTGTTCCATCGTTTAGGCAAAGGAAAGACTGTGGAAGGTTCCCTATATTATCACCAGGCGCGGCTCATTGAGAATCTTTACGCGATTGAGCGCGCCCACCAACTGCTCGAGGAACCCGACATCCTCTCGACGGACATTCGGACGATTGCCCGGCCGTCCAAGCGGGAGGGCGTCGGCGTCATCGAAGCACCGCGCGGGACGCTTTGGCATCATTACTGGGTGGACGAGCAAGGCCGCCTGGAGAAGATCAATCTCATCGTGGCGACCGGGAACAACAACTACGCCATGAGCCGGGCCGTCGAGGAAGTCGCGAGGCATTACGTCCATGGGGAACCTGTGAAGGAGGGCGCGCTCAACCGTATCGAGGCCGCGATTCGCGCGTATGATCCCTGCCTGAGCTGCTCGACTCACGCCGTGGGCCAGATGCCGTTGTTGGTTCAGGTTCTTGGGCCCGACGGATCGTTGTTATGCCAAGTCGCGCGGACCTGATCCCCCCGCCCGATTCGGTGAGGCAAAGGTCGCAGCATCCTTGATCTCTCCCCATGAACCGCCCGTTTCGGAGGGCCGAGTTATCCGAGGCCCTGATATCGAAGTAAGGGGACTCGCTCCCGGCTGCTGTCAAGGGGAGATCGGGGGGGAAGGCGCTCGGGTTGCGGTCGACATTCCAGCCACAGGCGATCCTAGGGAACCGGGAGGGGGAAAGACGAGCGAGTGACGCAACTGTCGCGCTTGCTCCGGGGAGAAGTCAGGAAAAGGCAGAGTGCCCTTCTCCCGCCATTCCCGCACACGAGCCTCGGCCTTCTGGCTCCGCGTGCTATCTAGTCCGTCATCACGAGTGAAATAAAGGGTTTGCGATGGAAATGCAAACCCGGTGCCGCTTTCCTTGACGACGTCCATGATTCGAAGAAACACGTCTTCTCGAATGCCCAGATACTCGGGCCAATCTCTCGTGATCACATAAGCATGGATCTCGATGTCCAGGGAAGAGGCACCGAAGCCGATCAATCGCGCCCGAGCCGTCTCAGGATGAATGCGCGGATGACTCAGGAGGAGCTCGCGAATTCCAGCGAGCAGGAAGCGCAGTTGTTCCGGGCTGGTTTCATAGCGGACGCCGAGGACGCACTTGATCAACATCCGATCGCGCCGGGTTAAGTTCACGACCGGCATTCTCGATAAGGCCGCGTTGGGAATCGTTGTCAAGGTCCGGTCCATTCCCCGAATCCTTGTGGAACGGATTCCGATGCTTTCCACGCTGCCGATCTCCTCGCCGTATTTGCAGAGATCGCCGACCCGAATGGGTTTGTCTGCGAAGAGGCTGAGACCGCCGATCAGGTTTTCTATGGTTGGCTGAGCGGCCAAGGCAATGGCCAGTCCTCCGACGCCCAGACCGGCGATGATTCCGTAGAGAGGTAATCCCAGGCGATCAGCTCCCAAAGCCAACAGCGTCGCGCCGGCGACGATGCCCAGCAAGCGCGTGCAGATGCGGATGAGATGGGCATCGATACTTTCGGGGGCGATGCGGGGCGAGGCGATGATCGCCTCGGCCACGACATGGGCGAGGCGCCACGAGATCCAGGCGCCGGCAAGAAACGTGATCGCTGTCGCCAGCAATTCGACGATGCCACCGACGCCCTCCCGCAGGTTGAGTTGAACAAGGGCCAGGTAGGCAAAGGCGGGGGTGGCCAGCAGAATAAACCCAGGCAGAATGGCTTGAGCTAATGCTTGCAGGAACGGGTGCTGACTGCTGCCGCGACGCGAGAATCGAAACACCATCCGCGTCAACAGCACATACACCCCCAACAGGAGGAACACCCCCAGCCATTTCCAAACAGCCTGCTTGGCCAGGGGGGCTTGAAGCCAAGAAGGCATCGCTCGAATCCAGGCATGCGGAATCATCCATCCGCCGCCGGTGGCCACGAGTTCGTTCAGGTTTTGGAGAGGAACGGGGCGGATGTAGGGCAATTTCTTCACCCGCTCATAGAATTTTCCTGTTTTGGCAACCGTATCGGCACAGAACAGGAACTCACCACTTCGGGGACCCCCGGGGGATCGTTCGAGCGCAATTGAGGTATTGGGAATCACCCATCGCGTGACATTGGTGCCCGCGGAGGGCATCAGCTGGCTGGCGTCGGGAATCTCTTCGAAGGGCGGAAGTGGAATGCGGCTGAGAGTAACATACAGAGTCATGGCAGCCGCCCGTCCGATCTTGGTCCTTGCCGCTGGGGGCACGCCGCTCAAGTCCAGGCCTTGCACAATGGGGTCCCCCATCGTCTGCAACGTGTGGAATTCGGCGCGTGTGGGAGACGGGATATAATCGCGGGCCAGGAATGCGCCCATGGCATCGCCGGCTTCGAGGAACGTCCGCAATGCAGCGCGCGGGCTCGATCGATCGGGCGGTTTAAGCGGATGGACCGATTCCTGGGCCAATACGATCGCGCCCAGAAGACTAAACACGAACCCAAGTATCAAACGCCGAGGCCATCGGTTTGCAGGCCGTATCGAGTAACGTATGCTTTCTGGAAACATGGATAATTGAGCATACAAGACTCCGCTGGTCGGCGTCCAGAAAACCTCAAAGTCGGACATCAGCCAAGGATATCGTGGTGCCTCTTGGAGGAGGTGGCACGACGGGGAGAAAGGCTGTCGAACGGCATCTTTAGATCAAGACAAAATGTAGTTACGATTTCTTCCTGCCAGCGATCATCTCTATCGGTTCGAGACCGTTCTCCCTACGGTTTTCTTAGGCGATAGAATCGGGCCGTCTCGGTCAGCACAACGTCCACAGTATAAGGGGAGGCGGGATTACCGCTAACGGTAGTCCATTGGCCTGTGACAGCTGGAGCCGATTCGAGGATCCCGGTCCCGGTCCAGGTGAGAGTCAGTTTTCCATTGCTCAGTGTGGGCGGCAGGAACTTGGGCGGCTCGCCCGCGCCGGGAGCGCTAATCTGGACATAATCAATCCCCATCCAATTGCCGCCGCCTTCCGCGTTGTAGTTCACGCCCCTGAGGCTAACAATGTTGTCCGGGCCAAGACCGAATTGCGCGTTCACGCTGGCCAGAGTGAAGGGAGGAGTGGTTTGGGCGACGCCCAATTGATTCGTGCGGATAATGATTTCAGGTTGGACCAGGACATTGTTGAAATAAACCTCAATGCCATACCGGGGATCTGTGTTTACATCGGAGGGATCATCCAGATTGAAGGGATCAAAGGTAACGACCACCTGGTTGGTCGGACTGAGCGTGGCGGGCAAATTGAAGTGGTATCGCAGATCATTGTCCGAGCCGGCAAAAGCGCGCTCGGCCGATTCTTCGTTGCGGGTGACAATGCCGACCGGAGTGTAATCGCCATTGGCGGAAATGACCTTGTTGTAAACGCCCGCAAAGTAATAATCGTTGTCTGCTTGCTGAGCCACTTCCCGATTCTTGGGATTGCCTGGAAGATCGTTGATGCTTCCGTTTTCCTGCACGAACGAGGCGTTTGGCCCGCCCCCATTTCCGATCGGCCAGCCATCGTCATCGAGCCCGACGGCCAATGGAAACACCGGCTGTGGCATGGAATCCACGGAAACGTAATCGAGTCCCATCCAATTGCCGCCCCCGTCGGCATTATAATTGATGCCTCGAAGCGTCACGATGTTGTCATAGCCGGGTCCGACCTGCGCATTGACGCTGGCCAGGGTGAAAGGCTCGGTCATGTAATCGACATCCAATTCTGGGTTCCGAATCACGACCTCGGGTTTCACCAGGGTGCCATTGAAGTAGACTTCGACGCCGTAGCGCGGATCGGGCAAATCTGCCGTCCCATCCAGACTGACCGCATCAAAGCTGACCACCAACTGATCGGCGGGTTTCAAGGTCGACGGCAAATTGAAGTGATAACGCAGTTCATTGTCCGAGCCGGCAAAGGCCCGTTCGGCAACATATTCATTGACCAAAATCGTCCCGACCGGCTGGTAATCCACTCCATCGTAGAACTCAACCACCTTCGGAATCACATTGGAGTAAACCCCGGCAAAATAGTAGTCGTCATCACTCAACGCGTCTCTTTCGCCGCCGGCCGGATTGCCTGGGAGCGGATTGGTTCCGGTTTCCTGGACGAAGATGGTATTGGGACCGCCGCCGACACCTCCCGACTGTGAGTTGTCATCCATTCCAACGTCCAGTGGGAAGGGAGGAGGCAGGACGGGATCAAGCCTGAAGTAGTCGAATCCCATCCAATTGCCACCACCGTCGGCGTTATAATTCACACCCCGCAGGCTAATGATATTGTCGTAACCAGGACCTGCCTGAGCATTGACTTGGGAGAGCGAAAAGGCGGGCGTAAAGAAGGTCCGGTTCAGTTGGTCGGGTCGGATGACAATCTCCGGCTGGACCAAGACATTGTTTACGTAAACCTCGGCGCCATAGCGAGGATCTCCTCCGCTCTCATCCAGACTCATGGGATCAAAGCTGAAGGTGAGTTTGGTATCGGAAGTGAGTGTGCTCGGCAGATTGAAGTGAAAACGGAGGTCATTGTCGGCGGCTGCAAAGGCGCGTTCAACGGCCTCTTCATTTACCGCAACGTCGCCAATGGGCGTGTAAGAGCCGTTGGCGGGGATGACTGTGGTATAGACGCCTGCGAAATAGTAATCGTTATCGGCCTGACCATCGGTCTCGGGGCTGTTCGGAACGCCCGGGAGCGGATTGATGGTGGCATTTTCCTGGACAAAGGTGGCGTTGGGTCCCCCGCCATCGCCTGCTGGCTGGGCGTTGTCGTTGCGACCCACCGACCACGGCATGGAAGGCGGCGGAGGCATCGGTTTGAACCGCACAAAGTCGATCCCGAGCGAATCGCCACCGCCCTGGGCGCTATAGCTGATGCCGCGCAGGGTGACTATGTTGTCAGCGCCAAGCCCCACCTGGGCGTTGACGCTGGCCAAGGTGAACGGGGGGGTGGTAATCTGCTGATCCAGTTGCGCAGGCCGAATGATGATCTCCGGCTGAACCAGCACTCCGTTAACATACACTTCGACTCCATAACGGGGGTCTATTCCGGTGGCATCGAGATTCAGAGCGTCAAAGGCGACTGCCGCCAGGTCGGTTGGCTGCAGGGTGACCGGGAGATTGAAGTGATAGCGCAACTCGTTTTCAGCCCCGGCAAATCCGCGTTCGGCGGCCTCTTCGTTCACCGCAACCGTTCCGACGGGTTGATAGGTTCCATTACCGGCGATGACATTGGTGTATACCCCGGCGAAATAATAGTCGTTGTCCGCGCCTTTTGCCGTTTCGCTGCTCGTGGGACTTCCCGGCAAGGCATTAACGGATCCATTCCCTTCCACAAAAGTGGCGTTGGCCCCTCCCCCGTCACCGGCGGTCCACGCATCGTCTTCATTGCCGACAGACCACGGAAAAACCGGCTTGGGCACCGCAGTGGCCTCTTTAGTAATCTGCACGTAATCAACCCCCATCCATCGCCCACCGCCATCGGCGCTATAATCGGTGCCTCTCAGAGTCACAATGTTGTCATAGCCCGGCCCCACACCGGCATCGACGCTCTCCAAAGTAAATGGAGCCGTGCTGTACTCGAGATCGAGCTGGGCGGGGCGGATCACAATCTGAGGCTGAACCAGGACGCCGTTGAAATAGACCGCGACGCCATAGCGCGGATCCGGGATTCCATCGGTTTCGAGATTTGAGGCATCAAAAGTGACGGAGAGCAGGTCAGTGGACTTGAGGTTAGCAGGCAGGTTGAAGTGATACCGCAACTCGGAATTCCCGGGGGTCAAAGCCCGTTCAGCGGCCTCCTCATTCACATCGACCAAGCCCACGGGGTCGTATTCGCCGTTGCCTGGGATAACGATCGAGAAGTCGCCGGCCAGGTAGTAATCATTATCGGACTGTTGATCCGCGGCCGGGCTGAATGGAGAGCCCGGCAGAGGATTGACCACGGCGTTTTCCTGGACAAAACAGGCGTCAGGCCCTCCGGCCGCGCTGGGACACGGCCACCCGTTATCATCCAGACCGACGGTCCACAAGACTTCCTGGGCCTGAGTGAATTGCGCCATGGAAAAAAGCAGGCTGGAGAAAAACACGGCCCCCCTGGAGAAACGATTCGTGTTCACGGATTCTATTATTGCAAAAAGGCAGAAAATGTGTCAAGAAAAAAACAGATCAAAAAATCGCGAGGCATGAAACAGAATCCAAAGAATACTGACCGGTCTGCGTCGCGCAAGGGGAACGATTCCGAGAGGCTGATAAAGCCCCCTTCTCGAGCCCTGTCCAATCACCGGCCCAAGCCAGCGATTTTTCTGGTCTTATTGGCTGCGGCTTGGCTTGGCGTTGGCTTGTGGGCGATCCTGGATGCGCGATGGCTCGGTGTTGTCATTGGATTCCTTGTGGTTGCGGCCCTGTGGATTGGGCGGCATCAACCGGTCTTATTACGCCTCGTGGCGGTGCTGGCCTTGTCATATCCGGCATGGAAAATCTATGATCACTGGCCCACAAAAGCATCGGCGAAGCCGGACGGAGTTCTGGCGAGTGTACCGGCGCAAACCGACGATGCCATCATCAGCGCGCTGATTGCCTCCGAGGAGACTCAACTTGTGCTGGCGCGAAAGATGAGCCTGCTGTCCAAAGGCATGCTGAATCTGCGGTTGCCAGAATCGGAATCGGAAGCGGCATCGATATTTGCGTCTTCGGTCACCTGGATCGATATCGGTCCTGCGCCTCAGATGACGACGAACAAGGGGCTGATGGCTGAGTCACAACTCTGGCCGCTGGAAAAAGGTTCAAAACAAGGGATACAACCGGACTTATGGCGGCCGTTAATGGATGCGGTTGCCTTTTTTGAGCATGCCAAGCTGAAGATCATCGATGGCGAGCACCCCCACGGCGACATGTTTCGATATGAAGCGTCGGGCCGGTTTGAGGGCTTAGCCTATATGAAGTCAGGTGAATGGCGCTCTTTGCGAGCCAAGATGAGATTGAACTGGGGACGTTCAAAAACTGCAGAGGGCAAGGCCGGCGATTGGCAGATTACTGGCTGGAAAACCGAGGAAATGCGCTGGAACGGCAGTCTAAAACGTCTGTTTGTCGAGGTGCTGGATGCGGCATTGCGTCCGCCCCAGGATCCCAAGATGCTGCGGCGCTCCCTGCATTACGAAGCGAACCTGAAACACTATCGAGAGGGGATGAAGAACCTGCCTCATCCCTATTTTGCCGCAATTTCGGTCAATCAGAAAGAAGGCATCGCTATTGCTGATGTCAATGGCGATGGTTTCGATGACATTTACATTTGCGTGCGGCTGGGGAAAAACATGCTGTTGATCAACCACGGCGACGGGACATTCACGGAAGAAGCGGCGGCGTACAAGCTGGATTTGCCCGGGCATACGACCTGCGCGATTTTTGCGGACTTTGACAATGACGGCGATCTGGATGTGATGCTTGGACGCAGCCTGTTGAGGACGAGCTATTTGGAAAATCGTGGTGGCGTGTTTTACCAGTATCCCATCCCCAAGTTCATGCCGATGGCGGTCATATCCATGTCGGCGGCTGATTACAATGGGGACGGTTTGCTGGATATCTATCTCTGCACATACCGACCTGCGGCCCCATCGGGCTCGGGCTCATCCGGAGGTTATGCGCAGGCAGCGAAAGAGGGAGATTTTGACTGGCCGGATGAGTTCTTTTCGCCGGAACAAGCCAGGGATTTCCGTCGCCGTCTTATGGAACATAAGCGGAGCCATGGTGTTACGGTGCTGGACCAGTTGGGTCCTCCCAATGTCTTGCTCGTCAACCGTGGGGAAGGTCGTTTCGAGATCGCCCCGGAAAGCGAAACGGTGGGTTTGTGGCGCAATTCGCTTCAGGCAACGTGGTGTGATTACAACGAGGATGGAAGACCCGATTTGTATATCCCCAACGATTGGGGTCTCAACGTGTTGTTTCGAAACGACGGACCCGCAGGTTTCAAGGACGTGACTTCTGAGGTGGGTCTCACGACTTATGGATTCTCGATGGGCGCGTCGTTTGGGGATTATGACAATGACGGCCGGGATGATCTCTACATCTCGAATATGTATAGCGATGCTGGCCGACGGATGACCGCGAGGATTCCGGGGCTCAATCCGTTGTTCGCTGACTCTGCCAATGGCAATTTTCTATATCACAGGGAATCGAATGGCAAGTTCAGGCAGGTTGCGGGTCTGGAACCTCCCGCCATGACCGTCAAGAAAATCGGGTGGTCCTGGGGGGGGTGCTTTGCCGACTTTGACAATGATACTTTCCTTGATCTCTACGTGATGAGCGGATACTACACTGCGCCACAGGAACTGGCCTCTGACCTGGACCTCGAAAGCAACCTATGGCGCACCATGGTTCGGGCGGACGAAAACATGTCGCGTCCCAGCTTTCGTTTCTCTCCGGAATGGAAGCGAACACCGCCCCCCGACAATCTCGGTCCGCAGATCGACGCGCGACTGGCGGGAGTTGAGCGCCAGGGAGATCGGATTTGGGTCCATTCGCTCCACGGCGGAGAACGCAATCGTTACTTCGCCAATCGCCAAGGCCGTTCCTTTGAAGACATCTCCGGCCTTTCGGGTTTGGACAATGTGGCGGACAGCCGGGGCTTTGCCGTGTTGGACTATGATCGCGACGGCTGGCTGGATGTGGCGTTGGTGAACGCCAATCGGCCGCTGTTCAACCTCTACCGCAACAAGATGCCCGAGGCGGGACTCGAAGGAGGCGTGATGGCGATCCGCTTTGTGGGTGGGAATCGAACGGCCACTCCTTCGAAGGAATACGGTTGCCGCGACGGTTTCGGCGCCCGTGTGTCAGTCGATCTTGGCAAGACCAGAATCGTGAGAGAACATCGATGCGGGGAAGGTTGGTCCACCCAACATTCCGCAACGATGATCATCGGAATTGGTTCCCATGAGACGGTTGCCTCCGTCTCAGTGCGATGGCCATCGGGCAAAACCGCGTCGACAAAGTCCATCCCGGAGGGAACGCTCCTTACGGTTTACGAGAATTCTGCCGATTCTCCCTCCGGCGAACCCTTTACACGCCAAACCTATCGGGCAATGCCCCCCCCCTCACGACCGCGATCCGCCGTCAGGCCGTTCTTTCCAGTCCGTGCTTTGGACAGCGCCGCGAAACCGGCGCGTTTGCGGGTTTACATTTCGTTTGCGACCTCAGCCGCATCCACCCTCTCGGATCTGCCGGCTCTCAAACGACTCAAAGAGGCGTTAGGTCCAGAAGGAGTCGACCTTATCGCGGTCCCGATTGATGCGGCAGACGATAATGCAAAGCTGGGCGCCTTTGCCCAGCAGTGGAAGCCCGCCTCTCGTCTGGTCAATATCCCGCCCACCAAACGCGCCGAAGCGGTTGCGGATTATGCAAAAGCGCTCGACCAGGAACCGCCTCTGCCTTCCACCGTGATCACGGATGATGCGGGACATATCCTCTCGGCTCAACCCGGCATCCCCAGCATCTCGATATTGAGGAAATGGCTTGTGACGGACTGAGGAGCCCTTAGAGCCTGTTTGAGAATTCCAAGGGGCGCCCCTTGGAATTTTCAAACAGGCTCTTACTCACTAATGGTGAGATGGCGATCGACGTCTAAGTCTTTTACGACAGTCGTTCCGCCGCCAATCCAGCGGACTTCAATACGGTCGATGCGCGTGTGCTGTCCGAGGCCAAAGTGGGGATTCATGCCATAGTGACTCTGGTAACCCCGGCCACTATGGACTTCGTCGACCAGCGTTAAGTTGCCAGCGATTAGTTTTATCCTGGCGCCGATGCCGTCGCGATTGCTCCGGCTGCCGCGGAGGCGGAGTGTAATCCAATGGTTATGCCGGGGAGAGTCATTACGCAGGAGGGTAGGCTCCCGTCGCGAATTCAGGACAACAACGTCAATATCTCCATCATGATCGAGGTCATCGAACGCGGCGCCGCGGCTGCTGAGTTTCACCGCCAAGCCGTCACCAGAGTCGGCGGAAACATCGGTGCACTTACCTTCGCCTGTGTTCTCCAGCAAGAGGTTGTGGGCCTCGTAACTGGTCGTGTCATCCCAAAGATCCACGTTGTCCTGGAGGTGCCCGCAGGCAATGTAAAGATCGCGATCACCGTCGTTATCGAAGTCAACCAGACCGGCGCCCCAGGTCACATGGTTGAACGTGCCAGTGCCTGCACCCGTGACGCGGGTGGCGTCTTCAAAGAATCCCTTGCCCAGATTGCGGTAGAGGATAGCCCACTGTTTCTGGTAAGAAGTCATGTAGAAATCGAGTCGTCCGTCGTTGTTGTAGTCCCCGCATTCCACTCCCATGGTGCCGAGGCCGATCCCGTTAAGATCATAAGCCAAGCCTGAGAACAGGCCGACCTCTTCAAAATGGCCGGCGCCATCGTTTTTCCAGACAAAATTGGCCATCGCATCGTTGCCAACGATGATGTCGGTGTCGCCATCGTCGTCGTAGTCGGCACAGACCATACCCATCGCGGTGCCGGCATGAGCCGCTATTCCGGACTCGCGGCTGATATCAGTGAACGTGCCATTTCCGTTGTTACGGTAGAGAGTATCGGGAACGGGACCATAAATCATGGGGCCGGCATAAGCTGGGTGCCCGTTGACAAAGCGGTTTTGATGTTTGGCGAGTGTAAAATCGATATAGTTTCCAACATACAGGTCCAAGTCGCCGTCCTTATCGATGTCTAAAAAACAGGCGCCAGCCCCAACCTGATGACCGTTGGCGACCCCAGCGCTTTGCGTCACATCGATGAAAGTCCCGTCTCCATTATTGCGATAGAGGACATTGGGACCGCAGTTGTTGAGGTAAATGTCAGGGTCACCGTCGTTGTCATAGTCGCCAACGCACACCCCGAGACCGTATCCCGCATCGCCCACCCCGGCCGCTTGGGTGACATCGGTGAACTTCCAACCGCCGTCATTCCGGTATAAAGCATTCCGGGGTGGTGGATCGATCTTCAAAGGCGGAAGGGGGGCTCCATTAAGAAAATAGATATCAATGTCGCCATCGCCATCGTAGTCGAATGTTGCCAGTCCGCAGCAAACGGTCTCGACGATGTAACGTTTCCCGGAGCTGCCATCGGTGTGCATGAAGGGGATTCCGGTTTGTCGGGTCACATCACGAAGAAGAAATGGTGAGGGGTGGTCGCCCGCCCCCATCAGTGTCGCGAAGAGGAGACCCACTGAGGCGACCCAATGAAGCGGGCGGGTTCTCCACCTGCGATTGCGCTTGCGGATGGGTGAATGGACGAGGGCAGTTTCAGCGATCATGGCTTGCTAGCGGGTTCCGGGGGAGGAACTTGGGTGCTGCCTTCGACAACAGTCACCAATCGATCGATGCCGGCATTTTTAACCACATCGACGCCTCCACCGATCCACCTGACCTGGATTTGTTCGATCGTTTGGCGCGGGCCGAGTCCAAAGTAAAGCCGTTTGCTGGAATCGCTCTGGTAACTGCGCCCGCTATGGACCTCATCGATTAGGGTGAGGTCACCGGCCCGGACGGTCACCCGGGCGCCGATGCCGTCGCGATTGGATTTCCCCCCCCGAAGTTGCACCTGAACCCAATGATGGGGAGACTTCGATTCATTTCGCAGGATCGTGGGCTCGCGTCGCGAATTGAGAATGACGACATCCAAGTCTCCGTCGTTGTCCAAATCGTCGAAGACAGCCCCGCGGCTGCTGAGTTTGGGCAGCAATCCGTCTCCGCATTGGTCGGACACATTTACGAACCGGCCCTGGCCATTGTTGCGCAGCAGAATATTGCGGGCGTGGTAGCTGGTGGTGTCATCGAACTGTTCCACGTTGTCGATCAAATGGCCGCAGGCAATAAAGATGTCGCGGTATCCATCATGATCCAAGTCGACCATGCGGGTACCCCAGGTGACATTGGGATAAGTGCCGCTGCCCGCCCCGGTTTGCCTTGAGACATCCTCAAAGAATTGCCCTTTTTTGTTCTGGTAAAGCGTGGCCATTTGACGCTGGTAGGCGGTCATGTAGAAATCGAGCCAGCCGTCATTGTTCCAGTCGGCGCACTCCACAGCCATAGTCCCGTGGACATTACCCAAGACGTCGTAGGCAAGCCCAAGCGCGGCTCCGACCTCCCTGAACTTGCCGGTGCCGTCATTTTGAAAAACGAAGTTGGCGCTCAGATCGTTTCCCACGATGATATCTGTGTCGCCGTCATTGTCGTAATCGGCGCAGATCATCCCCATCCCGGAACCGAGATGGGCGGCAATGCCGGAAGCCACGCTCACGTCAGTGAAGGTGCCGTCTCCGTTGTTGCGATAGAGGACATTGGCCGTTGGAGGATAGTTCAGGGGGCCGACATAAGAGGGAAAGCCGCTCATGTAGGAAATCCGATGGTTTTCGAAGGTGAATCCCACGTAGTTGGCCACGAAGAGATCCAAGTCGCCATCGCCATCCATATCCAGGAAGGAGGCGCCGGCCCCGACTTGGTTTCCCGCGGCGACGCCGGCCATTTGAGTCACGTCGGTAAAAGTACCATCGCCATTGTTGCGGTATAACACGTTGGGTCCAAAGTTATTCACATAGATGTCCAGATCACCGTCGTTGTCATAATCGCCGGTGCAAACCCCGAGTCCATAACCGGTATCCCCTACCCCGGCTATCGCAGTAACGTCGGAAAACTTCCAGCCACCGTCGTTTCGGTAGAGCGCATTGCGCGGGGGCGGATCGATTTGTGAACCGGGCAAGGGCGCTCCGTTAACGAAGTAAATATCGATGTCTCCATCCCGATCGAAGTCCAGCAGTGCCAATCCACAACAGACGGTCTCGACGATGTAACGACGGCCGGAACTGCCGTCGGTGTGGACAAAGCGAATGCCGGTCTGACGGGTGACGTCGCTGAATTGGATGGGGCATTGGGATTCGCCGGCCATGATCGGGCAGGCGAATAGACATAAGAACGAAATCCATGGTTTGAGGAATGGATAGGGGCGATTGGTATCGGGCATAGTAATCATCCTAGGGCAATTCTCCAAGCTGTTGGAGGAATTCCTGATACCTGTTCTCCCCGGGGTTCAAGGCGAGAGCCCGTTTTATGGCTTCCCTGGCGCCTGGGCGGTCTTTGTTTTTCACGCAGGCGACTGCCAGCAAGTAATAGTGTGAATGGGTAGGTTCGATCTCGACAGCGCGTTGGGCCAGTAACTGCGCCTCAGCGGGCTTGAGATTGGATCGGAGGTAGAGTTCGGCCAGTGCGCGATAGCCTTCAGCCCATTGGGGGGCTAACTGCTGGACCTTTCGAAAAGCTTGTTCGGCTGGCTCGAACTGTCCGAGCCGGCCATGAAACCGTCCTAAAAAAAGGTGATTCAAGCTGCTCGTTGGCTGTTCGGAGATCAGTTGATTGAATACAGCCAGTCCTTCCGCAAATGCCTTAAGCTTCACATAATGCGCCTCGAGAGAGAGCCGATATACGGGATTGTCTGTGTCGAGCCTGGCCGATTTAAGGAACAGCTCCGCCGCTTTAGCCGATTCGTTGTGAACACTATAGATCTGGGCGGCGCCGAAGAGGGTTTGAGCGACGGTTTTGCGCACCAACGGGAGGCCGGTCAGAGTATCCTCGCGGCCGCTACGGTCGGTCAAGGATCGGCGATCGATTGCTTCAAGCTTCTGGAACTGCTCGCGATACCGGGCAGCCTCTTCGGTTTGTCCCAGCCGCTGGCATGCGGTGTAGAGCCCGAAAAACGCCTGAGTATGGTCAGGCATCAAGGCGATGGCCCGCTGAAAGCTCTCCTTGGCCTGCAAGTAGTTTTCGGATTGAAGGCAGGCTTGTCCGAGGAGATAGCTGCTTTCGCTGAGAGGCTTGGGCAGACGGACAGCGCGTTGCAGAATCTCGATGGCCTGCGCAGTCTTTCCCTGATCCATGAGCGCTCGTCCCAGTTGGTTCAGGACTTGGGGATTTGCCGGACCACGTTGGATCGACTCCTGACAAAGCCGCACGGCTTCATCAAGTTGCCCTTTCTCATAAGCCACTCGGGCCAGGACTTCATAGGCGTCCGATTGATTCGGGCTCAACTCGAGACACTTCTGAAGATGCTTGATCGCCTTTTCAGACTGCCCGGTGTTGTAATACGCCGCCCCAAGGAGTGCGAAGCTCAAGGCATCCTGGGGATAGGTTTCGGACACCCGGATCGCCACAGCCACGGCTTCCCGCTTCAGGGCCGCCGCCTCCGCCTGCGGCTGGGGAACTCGATCATCGGCTTCGGCCACAGTCCGCGCCTGGGCCGACTGCGGGCTCGAACTCAATGCCCATATCGTCGTCGTACACAGGATAAGCATCGTTAGGGTTGCCATACATAAAACCGCCTGACCAACAACTCGCAAGGCCGTGGGAACTTGCCGCACACCTCCTATAGAATCGGTGATTCTTGTTTCAGGAATAACTCACTGCCTCTGATTTTTTGGAATAATAGAAGCCGATTAGTGATGGGTCAAGCCAGGACAGAATCGACATGACACCATGATATTTGTATCGTTTATCATTGCAAGGTTAGAAAGGATTTAGTAAAGAAAACTCGCCCAACAAGGGGTTGGTGTGACCAGCGACTCAGATAGCTGGAACCAATGGTATACGATGGGCGAGTATCCCATAGTCACCATTCATCACGCCACGACACCTTATCGAACAGGAGATGTTATGTCTCGAAAACCTTCCAAAAAACTTCTCGCAGCACTCATTGCATTAGGCTGGTGCGGAAGCGCCGTGTTTGGAGCGGCGCCGGCCACCCCCCAGGGGACCATCAGCGCCAAGGGGTTCCTCGATATCGGCAGTGGCACGGCCATTACCGATCTCACAGGCAACGCTAAGTTCCCTGACAATCCTGATGTAAAGTATTATTATACGTATTTTGAATGGAACGCCACCGGGGACATCGGCACCGCCGCCAACAACGCTTATGCCGATAATTACGGGGCCCAAATGCAGGGCTACTTCTATCCACCGTCCACCGGCGACTATATTTTTTGGATTTGCTCGGACGACACATCGCAATTGTTCCTCAGCACCGATGATGATCCGGCCAACAAGAAGCTGATTGCCCAGGAAGGGGGATGGAGTAATCCGCGCATCTGGGATTCTGCCAGCAGTGGCGATGCCGCCACCAAGAACTCGTCGACGTTCGTAAGCACGCAGTGGGGGACCAAGGATCCCGCCAACGGCGGCGCCAAGATTACCCTCACCAAGGGTAAACCGTATTATGTCGAGGTCCTGTTCAAAGAAGGAGGTGGAGGAGACAATGTTGCCGTTGCGGTGCAAGATCCGGGGGGGACGATCGACGCGACCCTGCCGATTCCGGGCGAGTATCTATCCCCGTTCAGCACTTCAGCTGGCGCCCAGATTCTCTCCCAACCCGTCGACCGTTATGTCCTGGTTGGAGGCATCGCAACCTTTTCGGTCGGCCTGGATGTTCCTCCAAGCGTCACCGTCAGTGGTTACAAATGGACGAAGAACGGAACCGATATTCCGGACAGCAACGCGACCTCGATCAGCATCAAAGCCGTCGCCGCTGACGACGGGGCGAAAATCAAGGCGATCGTCACGACGTCTGCTGGAACGTTGACCAGTGATGAAGTCACCTTGTATGTATCGCCATTCACGACGGATTACACGCCCGGGATTGTGAAAATGGATATTTACACCGATATCAGCGGGACAACCGTTGACAACCTGGTCAGCAGCGACAAGTTCCTGGCGGGCACGCCGGATGATATTCGTATGCTGGATACTCTGAGCACTCCCAGTGCTTACGCGGAGAACTACGGAGCGAAAGTCTCGGGTTTTCTCATTCCGACTGAATCTGGCCAATATCGTTTCTTCCTTTATAGCGATGACGCCTCCGAGTTTTGGCTAAGCCCTGACGACAGAGAGGCCAATGCGGTGAAAATTGCGGAGGAAACGGACTGCTGCGACACCTTCGTAGAGCCTGACACATTAAATGATGATGGAGTGACCTCCACGACGTCGGAGCCGCAAGCCTTGGTGGCTGGCAAGAAATACGCCTTTTTCGCTTATCTCAAGGAGGGTACGGGCGGCGATTACCTGCAGATCGCCACTCGGAAGGAAGGCGACACGACCGCCGCTGGATCGTTGCCTTTGATCTCCAGTTCCTGGATCGGCGGCAATATCCGCCCGACAACCGGCACTCCGGAGATTACCGTACAACCCACGGCCCCATCCCAGATCGAACTCGGCCGGGACCTGACTCTGACGGTGGATGGGGTGGTGAATCCCACGGGATTCAACTTCCCGGTGATCGTCAAATGGCAAAAGGACGGCAGCGACATCGCCAATGCCTTAGGCAAGAGCTACACGATCGTCAATGCCAAAGCAACGGACTCCGGGACATACCGGGCAGTAGTCAGCGCTCCGAATGGCAACTCCGTCAACAGCACGGAAGTCGCAATCACGGTTGTCAGCGACATCAGCCCCCCGACCATCTTGTCGGCTGAGGGCAGCCCCAAGCATGACCAGGTGACTGTCCACTTCAGCGAGCCGGTCGAGAGCACCAGCGCCACAACGCTTGCAAATTACTCGATCGATGGAGGGCTGACGCTCTCGTCGCCGGTTTTAAAGAACAAACAGGATGTCGTTTTTACGACGCCCAAGCAGACCCAGGGCACCCAATACACCATCACGGTTAACAACGTGAAAGACCTGTTTAATAATGTGATTGCCGCCAATACGAAGGTGGTTTTCCTGCCTGCCACAGTGGCCTCCGGAGTAGCGGCCTACTGGAACTTTGACGGTAATCTCCTCGACTCGGTGAATGACTTCCATGGAACAGCCCGAGGCACTGCTCCCTTGACCTATGTGGCTGGCAAAGCAGGATTGGGCCAAGCGCTCAAATTGGATGGAGCCGATCAGTGTGTCGAAATCACCGGCGGCGACAGCGCGAATAATCTGGCGTTTGCCGGTGGCAGTGTGTCCATCGCCGGTTGGTTCAAGGTGGGCGCCTTCGACACGTCGTGGCAGTGTCTCATTGCCCGTGGCGAGGGCAGCAGCTGGCGCGTGGCCCGCAACAACGCCTCGGACGCCATGTCCTATGCGGGCGGTTTGACTGATGCCCTTGGGGCCGTACCGGTTATGGATGAGAATTGGCATCATTTCGTGGCGATTACCGATCAGACTGCTGAAAAGTTCGGCACCGCTCTTTACATCGATGGGAACCTCGATGGGACCATTGAAGGCACGCCTGTGCTCACAAAGAACAGCACCCAGAACGTGATAATCGGCGATAACCCTGATGCGCGCAGCCGCGAGTGGAATGGCGAACTCGATGAAATCGCCATTTGGGGCCGTGTGCTTACCGAGGAGGAGATTGCCATTCTTTTCAATAATGGCGCCGGCAAACCGTTAAGTGACTTCCTTCCGCCTCCGCTTGACCTTGCTGAGGGTCTCAAGGCCTATTGGAACTTCGATGGAACGTTGTATGACTCGGTCAAAAACTTCCATGGGACGGCCCGAGGAACCAATGCCTTGGCGTATGTGGATGGCAAGTCGGGCTTTGGCAAGGCGATCAAGCTCGATGGCACCGATCAGTTTGTGGAAATCACCGGGGGTGATGAAAACGAACTCGAGTTTCCAGGGGGCAGCATGTCGATCGCCGGCTGGTTCAAGGTCGATGCCTTTGACACGGCTTGGCAGTGCTTGCTTTCCAAGGGCGAAGGAGAGAATTACCGAATTGCGCGCCGCAGTGAGGGTAACGCCATCGCCTACGCGGGCGGTGTGGGCGAGGGCGCCGATGATGTTCCCTCTGTCAATGACGGCAAGTGGCATCACTTTGTCGCGATTAGCGATGCCAATACCAACGCGTTTGGCACGGCGATGTATGTCGATGGTGTCTTACGCGCGAAAAACGCCGCCAAACCTGTCCTCGCCAGCAGCGCTCTCCCGCTGATGATCGGGGAAAATCCGGGTTCTCGTGGACGCGAATGGGAAGGCGAGATCGATGATATCGCGATCTGGAACCGCGTATTGAGCGAAGCGGAAGTCGCCGCTCTCTACAATTCGGGAACAGGCACACCGCTCAGCACTCTGGCCGGCATCACGGGTCCCATTGTCACCTCGATCACCCGATCGGGCAATGACATCGTGATTGGATGGTCGCCGGCAGGCGGAACACTCGAGTTCACAGCGTCCCTCGGTCCTACAGCATCCTGGACGACTGTGGGAACCGCCAATCCAGCGACCATCTCCATAGGATCAGGAGGCGGTTACTATCGAGTACGCAAGTAACCCCTGCTTGACTGATCCCGTCAAAACCGGGCAATTCATTGTCCGGTCTTGATGTCACCAGGCTGGAAGGTGGCCCCACCTTCCAGCCTATTTTTTGGACAACCGTGGTTTCTTGGCGGCAGGAGAACAACGCCAGATATCCAAGATTATCCCAAAGTATCTGCTGCGCGCCCAAGCTGCGGGCCGATTTCCTCGGGACATGGGCTTTCCGGGACAGACTGCCACAACCAACCGGATTTGGGGAAGATTAAATCGCAGAGATTTTCGCGCCCTGTCCGGGCTGTGCCAAAAGGCGAATGGGATGACGATTCGATTGTCCCAAAAAAGGATCGAAGCTTCCTAGCGGATGCCCAGTTCATGATTTATAAGCCAAAGGGATCGTGGTTGAATCAAGGTATGGCAAGCGACAATAATGACATCTGGGCTTTGGCATGCCGGGTCTGGGAAGCTGAAGCCGCTTCCATCAAAGAGCTGACTGGCATTATCGAGCCTGCAGCATTAAGCAAGTGTGTGGAAGTACTCGCGGGTTGTCGGGGTAAAATCCTGACGGCCGGAGTCGGGACTTCGGCGGCAGCTGCGAGGAAGATTGCGCACTCGTTGTGTTGTGTGGAACGACCGGCGTCATTTCTTTCCCCAGGAGACGCTGTTCATGGCGGGCTCGGGGTGGTGCAACCTGGCGATGTGGTGATCGCAATATCCAAGGGCGGGAACACGAATGAGATTGTCCAAATGCTGCCAGCCATCAAAACCAAGGGCGCTTTCTTGATTGGCGTTACCGAGCGGCCGGATTCTTTGCTCGGCCGCCAGAGCGATTTGGTGATGCGTGTTCGTGTCGAGCGCGAGCCTGACCCATTTAACATGCTGGCCACGGCGAGCACGCTGGCGGTCATTTCGGTTTTTGACGCGGTCTGTATTGCGCTCATGCAGGTGACAGGTTACACCCGGCAGCAATTTGCGATCATTCATCCTGGAGGCGCGGTCGGCGATCGCCTGACGCAATCCAAACCCTGACTTATCCGCATCGATTGAATCCTCCATTGATACTCGAAACCATGCAAGCCGCCTATCTTATCGGACCTCGGACGATTGAACTTCGACCCACGCAGGCCCCGGATTGTCCCCCGGATGGGCTTCTATTGGAGATGAAAGCGTGTGGCATTTGCGGATCAGATCTGAGGCGGTGGCAGGAAGGACCGCCCTCGGGAGTGTCTCATCTCATTCAGGGACACGAATTGGCCGGCGTGGTGACGGCGATAGGAAGAGAGACCCGTGAATACAAACCGGGGGATCGCCTGGCTCTGGCGCCGGACATTCACTGTGGTTTGTGTTATTACTGCCGGCGCGGGCTTTATAATCTCTGTTTGGACCTCAAACTTTTGGGGATTACACCGGGCTTGGACGGTGGGTTTTCCGAACAGGTGATGATTCCAAGGTCGGTCTTGACCCATGGGATTGTCCACTGGATGCCGGAAGGATTGTCATTTGCGGAAGGGGCATTGGCCGAGACGCTTTCGTCGGTTCTGGCCTCACACGCCAAGTGCAAAACGACGCTGGGAGAGACGGTCGTCGTCATGGGGGCCGGCCCGGTGGGTTGTTTGCACACGGTGGTGGCCCAGGCCCGCGGAGCGCGAGTGATTCTTGCCGAACCCTTGCCGGCACGCCGTCGAGGCGCCGAAAAGTTCTCTCCGGATGCCATCCTCGATGTCACCCGGCAGGACCCGGTCGAGGCGGTGCGCAAACTCACGAATGGGATTGGGGCGGATGTGGTCATTTGCGCCAACCCGGTGACGGCGACTCAGACACAAGCTGTGGAGATTGTCCGGCGAGGGGGTAAGGTCGTGTTGTTTGGCGGATTGCCCAAGGCCGATCCGACGACCCATCTGGATGGAAACCGGATTCACTATGGGGAGATCGAGGTTGTCGGATCGTTTTCGTATCATCCTTCGTTCCATGAGGAAGCCTTGAGGGTTCTTAGTCGGAAACAGGTCCGGGCCGAGCTTTTCATCACGCACACCAAATCCCTGTCCCGGATCAGTGAAGGCTTTGAAATTGCCAAGTCCGGCGAGGCATTGAAAGTAATGATCGAACCGGACTGATTCGGCTGGATGAGCCGATATCATGGAGCATAGCTTTGATAACATAAAAGATTTGAGATGAATGCAATCAACGAAAGACTGCTGGAACTTCATCAACGCGGAACACCCGTCCTTGCGGGATTGGTGGGAGTCGGACAGATGGGGCAGGAGATTTTGTGTCAGGTCCAGCTGATGAAGGGGATGCGCATCCCCATCGTTGTCGATGTAACCTTCGAGCGAGCCGAACAAGCGTATGCGATGGCTCGGGTGGATCGCGCTCTTGTGGTTTCGACCAATCGACTTGAGGACGCTCGCAAGGCCATTGAAGCGGGCCGGTTTGTGGCCACGACAGACTGGCAACTGGTCACGGCCCTGAAGGAGATCCAGGCGGTCATTGACGCCACGGGTTCGCCGGAATTGGGGGTCAAGATTGCCCTGGAGACCATCCAGGCCAAGAAACACATTGTGATGATGAACGTGGAGTGCGATGTCACGGTGGGCCCTATCCTGCGGCGTCTGGCTGAGAGTGCGGGAGTGGTCTATACCCTGGCCGCAGGGGATGAACCGGCGGCGATTGTCGAGCTCTACCGCTTTGCGACGGCGCTGGGCTTTGACATCGTCGCGGCAGGCAAAGGGAAGAACAATCCGCTCAACATTTATGCCACCCCCGGAGAGTTGGCCGAACGCGCCCGAGCCCGTGACATGAGCGCGCGGATGCTCTGTGAGTTTGTGGATGGGTCGAAGACGGCGGTGGAAATGTGCAGTGTATCGAACGCGACCGGCCTGATGCCGGACATTCGGGGCATGCATGGGGCTGCGGCGACCCGAGATACATTGCACAAGGTGTTCTGTCTCGAGTCTCAGGGAGGCGTGTTGACCCGGGGGGGAGTGGTGGATTTTGCGATTGGAGTGCATCCGGGTGTCTTTATCGTGTTCACCACAGACCAGCCACGCCTGAAACACGGCTTGATCCAAAGAGACATGGGACAGGGTCCGAATTACCTCCTGTTTCGTCCTTATCATTTGTGCAGCATCGAAGTGCCGCTGACGGCCGCTCAGGCGGTGATCTATGGCGAATCATCCGGGCATCCTATGCGCCGTCCGGTTTCAGAGTGTTTGGCGATGGCCAAACGGGATTTGAAAGCCGGTGAGACGTTGGATGCCATCGGGGAGTATTGTTATCGGGGCTCGATTGACCGCGTGGAAGTGGCGCGCGAGGAAGGACTTTTGCCTTTGGGTCTTGCCAAGGACTGTGTGCTGAAACGAGACGTTCCCCGCGATCGACCTATAAGCTATCAAGATTTGGAATCGATGCCGGAAACCCTGCTCATGCAAACCCGCAAGATGCAGGATCACCTGTTGGCCTGAGCCTTCTGAGGGAGGCGACTTGAAGGGAGAGGTTTTATGCATTTGATCGGCTTGGATGTTGGGACGACGGGCTGCAAAGCCATTGTTTTTGATCCCGCTGGACATATCAAGGGTCATGGCTACCAGGAATACGAGGTTCACTGCACCGAGCCTGCCATGGCGGAACAGGACGCGGAGTATGTGTGGATTTTGTGCCAGGAAGCCTTGAAACAGGCGGTTCGGACCAGCGGAATCCGGGAGGTTGGGGCCTTAAGCATATCGGTTCAGGGCGATGCTATTATCCCTGTGGATTGCAGTTGCCACGCGCTGCATCCGGCCATTCTGGGCATGGATTATCGATCCGAGCCCCAGTCAAAATGGTGTGAGGACCACTTTGGCGGCTTCGAATTATTTCAGCGGACCGGCATGCGGCCGCATCCCATCAACTCGCTGGTCAAGCTGTTATACCTGAAGGAAAGACAGCCGGAGGTGTTCAGGCGGAGTCATAAGATCATGACTTACGCGGATTTCATCCTGGGAAAGTTCGGGGCCGAAGCAGTCATTGACTACTCGATGGCTTCCCGGACGATGGCTTTTGATCTGGCACAGCGGACCTGGTGCTGGGATCTTCTGAGCAGGCTCGATATTGATCCAGACCTTTTGTCGTCGCCGGTCCCATCGGGAACCGAGGTCGGCATGGTTCGAAAGGAAGTCGCGGACGCCGTGGGACTGTCTGGAAAAGTGCGCCTCGTCACAGGAGGGCACGATCAGCCCTGTGCTGCCATTGGAGCCGGTGTGATTCGGCCCGGTCGCGGCATAGTATCCACGGGCAGCGCTGAGGTATTGGCGACGACCTTTGCCGCCCCAGCGTTGACGCGGGCGATGTATGATGGATTTTATCCCTGCACGTTGCACGCCCGGGATGGTTTTTACTTCACGTTTGCGCTGAACCACGTGGGAGGACTTTTGCTTAAATGGTTTCGTGACGAATTTTGCGGCTGCGACGTCGAAGAGGCCAAGCGCGGCGGATTCAATCCCTATCAGATCATCGATGCCGGCATGCCCGATCATCCCACGTCGGTGATGGTGGTGCCGCACTGGATCGGCAGCGGAACTCCCACCTGCGATCTGCAAGCAAAAGGGGCGATCCTGGGTTTGACCATGGCCACAGGGCGTCACGAAGTGGCGCGAGCTATCCTGGAAGGACTGACCTTCGAACTGCAGATCAATTTGGAGACGATGCGGCAGAGCGGCATCGACGTTTCCCAGATGGTCGCCGTTGGCGGCGGGGCTAAATCTCCTCTCTGGCTCCAGATGAAGGCTGACATCCTACGATGTCCCATTCAAACCCCGCGTTGTCGCGAATCGGCCTGTCTGGGGGCCGCACTGCTCGCCGGAACGGCATCGGGTGTTTTCGCCAGTCTGGAGGAAGCCGTCAGCCAAACAGTGACTTTTGACCGCGAGTTTGTTCCGGACTCGAAAATGTCCCGGATTTACGAGGAACGACTGGCGATTTATCGGACGTTGTATCCGCTCCTGAAGGCTGTGAATCCCCGGCTTTGAGGATAATCTCGCATTCAAGGACAGAAACCTCTAAAACTCGCGCCGACTATGAAATCCCATTTAGCACTGTTCATGGCGAGTCTCCTGGTTCTTGTGGCCGGTGTTGGCTGTAATCCATCCGGCCAAGTGGCAGACAAGCAGATGACCATCGGAGTGTCCTTTGAGACGCTGCAAACCGAATTCTGGGTCGCAGCCTTGGATGCGTTCAAAAGCGAGTTGTCCCGGCAGAACATCAAAATGCTCGAAGCCATCGCCGACGGAGACGCCAATCGTCAACTGGAACAGATCCGGAATTTTATCACCCGCAAGGTTGATGGGATCATCGTGGTCCCCAAAGACTCCAAAACGATCCTTCCCATGATTAAAACCGCGAATAATGCCGGCATTCCGATGGTTTTATTCAACCGACCTCCTGATCCAAGCGAGGCAAAATCCGTGACGATTGTGGCGGACAACTATGCCATCACGAAAGCCACGGTCGAGCATATGGTCCAGCGCGCCCGAAAGATCGGAGGCAAATTCCAGGCCATGATCCTGATTGGGGATCTCGGAGATATGAACGCGATCGGTCGCCGGGACGGCTTCGAGGATGTGATGAAACAGAACACGGACGCCATCGAGGTCGTGGCGAGAATCCCCACGGAATGGAATCAGGAAAAAGCCCAGGCGGGAACTGTCAACGCCTTGCAAGCGCATCCAGGCATCAATTTCATTTTCGCCTCTTCGGACTTTCTGTTTCCCTCGGTCATCTCGGCGCTCAAATCGACGAGCAAATACAAAAAGGTCGGCGAACCGGGTCATATCCTGCTGGGAGGATTCGATGGGGACGCCACCGCTTATCAGATGTTGAAGGAAGGCTACCTGGATGCGGATGGGGTTCAAGACGTCTACTTCGAGGCCAAGACCGCGATCCAGGCCATCCTGGATCTGCGCGCCGGGAAGAACGTCCCGGCGCAAATCCAGGATCCCGGTTTTGTCATTCACCAGGATAATTTGCAGGAAATGTCCCCCCGGATGTGGGGAGCGCAAATTAAAAAATGAGCGATGTCTCCCGCGCCCGCTTCTGAAAACAGTGACGAATTCGCCGAGACCATGACTTGGGCCTTTCACCAACCGATGATGACGACGAAAATTCGGCGGATGGTCGGCTCGGAGTACCTGGTATTCTTTTTGAGCGCGGTTTACTTTCTGGTTTTGACCCCTTTTACCCCCGGTTTTTGCTCACTGGAAAACTTGGAGAACATCCTGTCGAGCCTTCTGCCCTTGTTCGTGGTGAGCGTGGGGCAGACATTTGTGTTGATCACCGGCGGGATTGATCTTTCGGTGGTATCGACGATCGGCCTGGCTAGTATCAGCGGCGCATTTGTCATGAGCCACGCCGGATGGGGATTGGCGGGTTCCATCTGGGCCACATCCGCCGGGGTCGTGGTGATGGTGCTTGTGGGCGTTTTGCTGGGAGTGGCAAACGGCTCGGCCGTTGCCTGGCTGCGGATGCCAGCCTTTATTGTGACCTTAACCACAATGATGTTTGTGAGTGGACTGGCCATCTGGCTGACTCAATCGCGCAAGATCGGGGGGCTGCCGCCAGGATTTGTATCGATCGGCAAGAACATCGGATTAGCCCTGCCATTGACCTGTTTGCTTGGCTGGCTGGCTCACTTCATCCTGGAGCGCTGTCTGATGGGACGATGGATTTTTGCCGTTGGACAGAATCCGAAGACCGCCCTGATTTCCGGGGTTCCCGTGCGGGGTGTTCTTGTCATGACCTATGTCATCAGCGGCTTTTGCGCGGCATGCGCTTCGATCATCTACACGGGACGGCTGGAGACGGGAGATCCGGTGTTGGTGCAGAGGATTCTGTTGGACGTGGTCGGGGCCACCGTCATCGGTGGCACCAGTCTTTATGGGGGCAAGGGGAAGATCCTATGGACCTTGTCAGGCGTTTTATTCCTTACCCTGATCGACAACAGCCTTAACTTGGCCGGTTTTTCGCACTTTGTCATCATGATGGTCAAAGGCTTGGTGATCCTGTTGGCCGCCGTTTTCGACTCGATCAAAAGCCGTTGGACTCAAAATGAGACTCCTCCTGTCGAAGAACCTGTTTAAGAATTGCTTGGAAAAGCCGTGAGCCCCCCTGCCCTATCGGTTCCCGTGCAGAGGAAAGGAGAATCCTCAGGGGAGGATTTGCTGATCCTCTCACAACTCAACAAGTCCTTTTTTGGGAATCCGGTGTTGAAGGATGTCTCTCTGGCTTTGGGCCGCGGACAGACGCTGGGATTAGTTGGTGAAAACGGGGCCGGGAAATCCACGCTCATGAACATCCTGGGAGGCAATTTTCAGGCGGACAGCGGCACGATGACTCTCATGGGAAAACCCTATGCTCCTCGAAATCCACAGGATGCTTCGGCCCGGGGGATTGCGTTTATTCATCAAGAACTTAATCTGTTTGGCAATCTGAGCATTGGCGAGAATCTTTTTCTGACCGCGTTTCCGCGGCATCGGTTTTATTGGGGGGGAAGCATTGACCGCCGAAGTCTGCGGAAAAGGACCCAAGCCTTGCTGGAACGAGTCGGACTGGACTTGGCGCCCGACACTTTGGTGAGCCAACTGTCTCCAGGCGAACGTCAATTGGTGGAGATTGCCAAGGCGTTGAGCATCGATGCGCAACTGATCATTTTCGACGAACCGACGACATCGCTCACGGTGCGAGAGTGCGAGCATCTGTTTCGTCTGCTGCGTCAACTGCAGTCCAGCGGGATCGCGGCCGTCTATATTTCGCATGTTCTTCAGGATGTCCTGCAGATGAGCAACCGGATCGCGGTGCTGCGCGACGGCCAAGTGGTGGGCGAAGGTCCGACTGGCAACTTCAAGATAGATCGCATGGTCAGCTTGATGGTGGGGCGCAACCTGAGTCAATTCTATCCGGAAAAGCAGGTTCAACCCAGCCGAGACGTGGTCCTCGAGGCGCGAAGGCTTTCTCAGTCGGGTATCATTGCGGATATCTCTTTTCAACTCCATCGCCACGAGATCCTGGGCATCGGCGGGCTGATGGGCTCAGGCCGGACGGAGTTGGCACGGATCTTGTTTGGTTTGGAGCCTTGCGAGGCGGGGACCCTTGAACTGCTGGGAAAGCCCCTTAGGCGGCATGGCCCTCGATCGCGGATAAAGCAAGGGTTGGCTTTTCTGTCGGAAAACCGCCGGGATGAAGGTCTTTGCCCGACAGCCTCGATCCGGGACAACATGGCCTTGGTTTCTCTGGAAAAGCACGTGGGGGGCCCGCTGGGTGTGCTCCGGCAAAAAAGGCTCGACTCCGTGTTGAAAGATATGGCCAAAGCGGTTGGATTGAGCGCGCGCTCCCAAATGACCGGCGCGGTCAATCAGCTCAGCGGGGGCAATCAGCAGAAGATCGTCCTTGCCAAGTGGCTGTTGAATGCCCCGGCCGTCTTCATCCTGGATGAACCCACGCGCGGCATTGATGTCGGAGCCAAGTATGAGGTCTATCGTCTCATGGTCAACCTTGCGGCCGCGGGGGCTGGCGTGATCCTGATTTCTTCGGAGGTCGAGGAACTCATGGGCATGTGCGATCGCATTCTGGTCATGGCCAATGGCGAGATCCATGACGAACTGTGCCGGCCTCATTTCGACCGTGAGCGATTTCTCAGGGCAGCCCTGATGGATCCGATCCAGCGCGTAACTTCGCCCTCGGTTGACAAGGGACTCCCCAGATGAACGGCCGGCGCCTTCTCTTGATGCTGCTCAACCAGGTTTCCTGGTTGTTGTTTGCCAGTGTGCTGATCGTGTTTGGCATTCTCTCACCCCGGTTTCTGGATGGCGCGAACCTGGTCAACATCCTGATCCAATCATCATCCCTGGCCATCGTTGCCACCGGAATGACCTTTGTCCTGCTCACAGCCGGAGTGGATCTCTCGGTAGGCGCCATCATGTTCGTGGCGGCGGCGTTCGCGGGCAAACTGATGTTGGCCGGCTTTTCGCTTTCAACCGCCCTGATCGGGATGATGAGTGTCGGACTGGTATTTGGCGCTGTGAATGGTTTTCTGGTCACACGACTAAGAATCGTGGCGTTCATTGTCACCTTGGCGATGCTTTATTTGGGCCGAGGACTGGGATTGTGGATCACTCAAACCCGAGCCATGAATCTGCCCGAAAGCTTCCTGCACCTCGGGAGCAGCCGGATACTGGGCGTTCCGATACCTTTGCTGCTTTTCACGGGCACAGTCGCGGTGGCGCACTGGATCTTGGCGCGCACGCCGTTTGGACGACAGCTTTATGCCATAGGCCAGGATGCGGAGGCGGCCCGCAAAGCGGGAGTCCATACGCGGTTGTGGCTTTTCTCGGTCTATGTGATCAGCGGATTATGCGCCGCTCTGGGGGGGATTGTGTCGCTCGCCCAACTGGGCGCAGTATCGCCGACTTTTGGCCAGCAGCGTGAGTTTTCAGCCATTGCGGCCGCCGTGCTGGGAGGAACCAGCCTGTTTGGAGGACGCGGCAAAGTATTCCCCGGAACAGTTCTGGGCGCCGTGCTTATCCAGATGGTGGAAAATGGGCTCGTGATCCTTAACGCGAATCCCTATCTCTACCCCCTGATTACCAGTGCGATTATTTTTATGGCCGTCCTCATTGATTGCGCTCGATACGAATTGATGGCCAGGATGAATCGGCGCAGGATCCGTTGAGTTCGGGATGAATGAAGAACCCAAGAACGACGTCAAAAAGTTGACGCGTATCCAAACTTGTCAATCGAGCCTGGACTGCGCTAAGTTAGGTCCGATTTGAACTCAAAACGAAACAGAGACTTATGAAGAAGACCACCTTATTGATCGCGGGAATGCTGGCGCTTTCCATGGGAATGCTGCAGGCGGCAGATGCCAAGACTAATTGGGCGGCCAAGTGCGCCGGCTGTCATGGCAAGGAAGGCAAAGGAGACACGAAACTGGGCATCAAAATGGGGGCTCGCGACTACAGTGATCCCAAGGTTCAAGATTCCATCAAGGACGAGGCCATTATCAAGGCCCTTAAAGAGGGTGTTAAGAAGGATGGCAAGCAAATCATGAAGGCCTACACAGACACCTTCACGGAAAACGAGATCAAGGAATTGGCCGCTTTCATGCGAACCCTCAAAAAGAAGTAACTTAATGCACCGGCGGCCGTTGGGTGTGCTTGAATTCTCCGCGCGCGCACAGCGGCATCCAGTTTCTAGCCACTGTTGATTGTCTCCGAGAACATCATGATGTCGCGTCGATCTGCCCTCAGGAATCTGGCTGCCGGGACTGCGGTCCTGGGCACTGCCGGATCTTCGATCACCTCCACCGTCACCGCCGCGCCCGCGGCAGCCCGCAAAGGCCGGATTCGCCACTCGGTCTCCCGCTGGTGCTACGGCAAGATCTCGCTCGAGGATCTCTGCCTGGCCGCCAAAAAAATTGGGATTGAATCCATAGAGTTGTTGGGGCCGGAAGAATGGCCGGTCGTGAAGAAGCACGGTCTGGTCTGCGCCATGTGCAACGGCCCGGATAGCATCGGATTCGGATTCAACCGTCTTGAACATCATGACAAGCTCGTGGAGGGTTTTGAACGCATGATCCCGCAGGTGGCGGAATACGGATTCCCGAATATCATCTGTTTTTCCGGGAACCGCCGCGGGATGAGTGACGAACAGGGGCTCGAGAACTGTGTCACAGGACTGAAGCGCATCGCCAGCCTGGCCGAAAAACACAAGGTCACCGTCTGCGTCGAACTCCTGAACAGCAAGGTCGATCACAAAGATTACATGTGCGATCATTCGGCCTGGGGCGTGGAACTGGTGAAACGAGTTGGATCCGAGCGATGCAAACTCCTTTATGATATTTACCACATGCAGATCATGGAAGGAGACATCATTCGAACCATCAAAGCCGATCATGCGGCTTTTGGACATTACCACACCGGGGGCAATCCCGGGCGCCACGAAATCGATGAAACCCAGGAACTGTTCTACCCGGCCATCATGCAAGCCATTGTGGCAACGGGATACAAGGGATTTGTTGGCCAGGAGTTCGTACCCGCGCGGGATCCATTAACGTCCTTGGAGCAAGCCATTCAGATTTGCGACGTATAACCGGTTCCCAGCATAATCAGCTGGCTGCCATGGTTCATACCGCTCATTTGGCCTTGAGATTTTCAGGCGGATGAGCGGTTCATTCTTTTCAGGAATTACTCGTATCTAAGGGACTCGATTGGATCGAGATTAGCGGCCTTATAGGCCGGATAGGTTCCGAATACCAATCCCACCAAACAGCATATTCCCAGGCCGATTCCCACCCAATCCAGGGGAATTGCCACAGGCACCTTCAGGTAAACCGCCGCCAAGTTCCCTCCTAGGACCCCGAGGACGACACCTGCCACACCTCCCACTTGGCACAGGGCAATCGCTTCCATGATGAATTGGCTCATGATGTTGCGTTTCCGGGCGCCAATGGCGCGGCGGATCCCAATTTCCCGAGTTCTTTCAGTCACCGACACAAGCATGATGTTCATGATGCCGACGCCGGCGGTCAGCAAGGCGATTGAACTCACGGCGGCCACCCCGATTCGAACCGCGAACGTAATGCTTCGAAACTGGGTGATCAGAGAGTCATTCGACAAGATGTCAAAATCATCCTCCTTTCCCGGGGGCACTTTTCGAACAGAGCGCAGAACGCCCCGCACCTGCTCGATCGTATCATCGAAGGAAGCCTGGTCTTTGGCTTGAACGACTATCTCGAGACTGCGATACCAACTGTAACGGTTGAGGCCGGTGGTTAACGGGACGGCGAGGAATCGATCCTGATCACCGCCGACCATGCCTCCTTTGGCCTCCAAAACGCCCACGACGATGTATTTGATTCCATTGAACTTGATCGTTTCGTGCAAAGGCGAACTGTGAGGAAACAGGAGCTTTGCGAGTTGGTTGCCCAGGACACAAACGTTCCGCGCGCTATCCAAGTCGGTCGTCATTAACGCCCGTCCTTCTTCCACAACCCAGTTGCGCGCATCGAAAACCTCGGGGGTCACCCCGACCATGCCCACGTTCGGATTTGTTTTTTCGAATCGAGAAACCGCTTCGCCGCTCCATAGCCAGGAGGAAGCTCCAACGCTTTGGGCCAGTGTCGCACGATCCCGCAGTTGTTGGACCAGGGGATAACGCAGATTTTGTCGGCGCCAGTATTTCTCCCAGCCATCCGGGCCTCCGACAGGCATCGCCGGCCATTTTTGAATCTGGAAAGTATTGGCGCCCAATTGGCTAAGTTCAGTCTCCATCACATTCTGAAGCGCTCTCATGGCGGTCATTACCACAATGATGGAGAATACCCCCACAAGAATTCCGAGCAACGTCAGACCCGAGCGAAGCTTATGGGCAGTCAGCGCCCCCATCGCCATCAGAAAACTTTCCCGGATCTCGGTATTGAGTCTCATGGATGTGCGGGTATGGACTTGGTTTTATTCATTTCTCATGGCCTCGACAGGACTCAAGCGGGCAGCCCGGTAAGCCGGCATAAAACCCGCCACCAACCCGGTCAAAAGGGCAATGGTCAATGACATCGTTACAATGATCCACGACATCGAGGATGGCAACCAATGGGACATCAACAAACTCAGAGGGAAAGCCAGCACTAACCCCAGAACCCCGCCAAAAAGGCAGAGAGACGCGGCCTCCATTAAAAACTGGATCAGGATCGTGCGTCGTCGGGCTCCGAGCGCCTTCCGCAGGCCAATTTCCTTGGTACGCTCGGCGACTGAGACAAACATGATGTTCATGATGCCAATGCCACCCACAAACAACGACAACCCGGTAATGAAGAGACCCACGGAGGCAATGGTCGTGCTCAGGCGATTGAACATTTTGATGAAGGCGTCCTGTTGATTCACGGCGAAATCATCAGGCCGGTCGGGAGGCAATCGTCGGATACGACGCATCACGCCCCTGAGTTCCTCAACGGCATCTCCGATTTGATCCAGATTCCTCACTTTGACGGCGATGGTGACGTTTGGCCATCGACTGATGTCGCTGATGAATCGAGTGATGGGAACCATGACGCGGTTGTCCATGTTAAACACGCCCAGGAAAGATCCCAGCTTCGCCACAACGCCAACGACTTCATAGGCGCTTTCCTGGATGCGGATCTTTCTGCCAATGGCGGGTTCATGGGGGAAAAAATTGGCCGCCAAGTCCGCCCCCAGGACACACACCGGACGGGCGCCATCCACTTCTTCCGGGAAAAGAAACCGGCCTGCGGTCAAGGTCAGGTTGCCAACAGTTTCCATTTCCGAACCGCAACCGACAATCTGAACGCCGCTTGCGCTGCGATTATTGTAGCGGACGGAACGGAAGGTATCGGCCACAGGTGAGACAGCGAGGCTCGACACGGCTAGGCGGGCTAACTGCCGGGCATCCTCCAGCAGGATGTCGCGGCGATTGCGCACCTTCCACCATTCCTCATCTCCAAACCAGGCAAATTTTTCGATGTAAACCACGTCGGACCCGATGGAGGAGATGCTTTTAAGAAATGCCTGGTTGAGGCCTTCAATTGCGGTCGCCATCAAGGTCACGGTCACCACTCCGATCACGATCCCCAGAGTGGTCAGGGTGGAACGCATCTTGTTTGCACGCAAGGCTCCCCATGAAACCCGGAGTCCTTCGCGAAGTTCAAATGCCCACGTCATGCTGATTCCGAGTGAGAACCGGCTGTCTGGACACCGATCCTCGCCCTATGGCTTGAATCCACCCGCTGTTCGTCCGCAGCAATCCTGCCGTCACGAATCCGGATAATGCGACGCGCATGACGAGCAATGTCCTCCTCATGAGTCACCACAATCAGGGTGTTGCCTTTCTGGTAAAGATCCTCGAAGACCTCCATGATTTCCTCGCCTGTTTTGGAATCCAGGTTACCGGTTGGCTCATCAGCCAGAATCAAGGATGGATTATTGACCAGGGCGCGGGCGATGGCGACACGCTGTCTCTGGCCGCCTGACAGCTCGTTGGGCTTGTGATGAACCCGATCGGCCAACCCGACTTGGTTCAGTGCGCTGAGCGCCTTTTCGCGGCGTTCCTCGGCGGATATTCCCGCATAGATGAGAGGTAATTCCACGTTGTGGAGGGCGTTGGATCGCGCAAGCAAATTGAAGGTTTGAAAGACAAAACCAACCTCCTTGTTCCGCACGTCCGCCAACTGGTTGTCATCCATCTCGCCGACATTAAGTCCGTTGAGCTCAAAGACGCCCGAGGTAGGGGTGTCCAAACAACCCAAGAGATTCATTAAAGTCGACTTGCCCGAACCCGAGGGGCCCATCACGGCAACATATTCTCCCCGGGCAATCTCGAGGTCCACCTCGCGCAGGGCATGGATCGTCTCGGAGCCGACCTGGTAATTCTTGACGAGTTTGCAGAGCCGGATCATGGCTTGGTTGGGCGAGGATGGACTGCTGGCAATCATGCGCTAATGAGCGGGTTCTTCACGGCCCTCGGTCTTATCCTGGGCCGCCTTGGTATTGTCCACCTTGATCTTCTTGCCATCCTCCAACTCCCGATTAATGGCTTTGTATCCCCCAGAGACGATCTCCTGGTTTTCTTGGAGGCCTTCAGTGATTTCGACATAGGTATCATCGCTGATCCCGCGTTTGACGGGCACCATTTTGGCCTTTTGGCCATCTACCAGAAACACGACTTCGATCGGTTTGGGGGGTTCGTTGGGCTTTTTAGAGGGGGCGGTCGCATGGGCCGAGTGAACTGAGTTTGTTGACTCCGTTGAGTTTGTTGACGAATTGGACGCCGCAGTCAGATTGGTGGATGGGTTTCCCTTGGCAGGCCGGTTGGCGGTAGCGGACGCTTTGGCGACCTGCTGGATCGCATTAGTGTCCTTGGGCATTCGAGTCGTCACGCTCTGGATTGGCACGGTCAGAACATTGGTGCGCATGCGGGTTTCCACTTCGGCTGTAACCGACATGCCTGGGCGAAATGCCTCCTTTTCCTGGATCCGGATGCGGACTTCAAACTTGGTGGCCTCCTGCTGCGATCCCATCCCCTGGGTTTTCGCGGTGTTCGCGATTTCAGAAACAATGCCGCTGAACTTTCGATCGCGAAAGGCATCCACCTCCAAGTTGGCCTTTTGCCCCACCGAGATCAGGACCACATCAATTTCCCCAATATCAACCCGGGCTTCCATATCGTTGAGGTCGGCAATGGTCATGACCTCGGTGCCCTGGTAGGTCGCCGTACCCACGACCCGCTCGCCGAGCTGGGAGTTCAGTTTGCTGATGGTTCCAGACAAGGGCGAATAAATCGTCGTTTTGCGCAGTTCCTCTTCCGCGCGGGCCAGTGAGGCGCGGGCCATTGAAGTCTGGTGCTCGGACTGCTGGCTGCTGGCTTTGGCGGCATCGTAGCCTGTTTTCGCATCCAGGAACTGGGATTCGGAAACCAGGTTGTTGGCGAAGAGATCGCGAAAGCGCTTAAACTCCGCCTCCGCCTTCTCCAGATTCGCTGCTGCCACATTGTTGTGGGCAAGGGACGATTTCAAGTTCGCCTCCATCGAATTGCGGTTGGCCTCGTAAAAGTCCGGTTTGATTTTCATGAGGAGGTCGCCCTTATGGATCTGTTGTCCTTCCTTGACAGGCAGATCGATAATCTCACCGCTGACCTCAGGGCTGATCTTGACAAAAACCACCGGCTGAATCTTGCCATTCGCCGTGACGGTTTCGATCAGATTTCGACGCAAGACCTTCTCGGATTGAACGGTGGTTGGATTCTGTCGATTTCGAAAAAAGACCGCATACACAGATACGGCAGCCAAAACGATGAAGATCCCTCCCCAAACAAGGAGCTTCCGACGAGTTTTCTTTTTTGGACCTGGCATGATGTATAATATATAAACGCTAAGACACTTTAGTTCTCAAAATGTTACAGAAAACCACCACCATCAGAAGAGGTGTTGCCCTCAGCCGCCGAGCATCCTTTCCTACTCCTCGGAAACGAGACCACCTGGAAAACCCGGCGATGGGCGTGGCCGTTGGATCCCTCGGCGGAACTGCGCCGCTCATCAATGATCACCCCTCCATTGGGAATAGACTTAAGTTCTCGGATGCAGAACTCTGGCCATCAAGCCAAGAAGGATAGCCACAACGCCCGGTAATATTTCATCAGCCGCACCGGATCAGGGCTTTCGGGTATCTCGGCAAGGCAAAATCCCCGGTAGTCAATTTCTTTGAGGCGCTGCATCAGCCGACGATAGGGATAGCCTTCATCGTATAATTCGGTGAGGTGCACCTCGTAGATGCGGTCTTTCAGGAGGTCAAAGTTGTGTTCAAACCCCTGCCCCGCCAGATCGGTCCGGTTGGAATTCCAGCAAGCGCCGACGTTTTTGTGGTTGGCGGCGTCCAACATCGCCTTGATATGCGGCACCAGTGAAGTCTCGGTTCCGTGAACCTCCAGACGAATTTCGACTCCATGCTGGGCTCCGAACTCAGCCAACTCCCGCAGGGAACGTCCGATTTGTTCGATGGTTTTTTCCTTGGGAACCTCTTTGGGAAAGGCGTTGGGCCGAACCTTAACTCCCGAAGCTCCTACGTCGGCCGCCAGGAGGATGTATTCCCGGGTGGCTTCAATGTCTTTGCGGAGCTTGGCAACATCCGGGCTGTGATAATCGAAAGCGCTGCCCAATCCAAACAATTGGACACGTGAACTCTGAAAACGCGCCTTGATTTCGGCGCGCTGGGCCTTGGTCAATGTCACTTCCACGCCGTGGGCGTGCGTGGTGCGCAATTCCACGCCTTCAAAACCTGTGCTCTCGCAATTCTTGATGATGGTCGGGATGTCCCAATCCTTGGCGAGATTGTAGGTTACCAAGCCAAGTCGCATGCCGGTTCCAGGCGGCTTGGCGATAACACCATCCGCCGCGCTAACGCCGCATGTTGACGATGGCAAAAGGCCCAGAACACTCACGCTGCTTCCGAGAAAGCCCAGAAAGCCACGACGATTCAAACGTTTGCCGGTTGGACTCATAACTGGATTCCATCGGAGGCGATCCGAGTCGTCAAGGGCAAATCACGGCCTGACGGGCGCGCCAGGAGGCGCTTACTTGTTTGGCGGAGGCGCGTTGGTGGCTGGCGCGGGGGCGTTAGTGCCTGCCGGCGCCACTTTCACAGTGCCATCCTGCCTGAGCTCGACATTAAGGTTGAAATTGGTCTGTGGCGTTGGTTTGGCTGGTAACGCCTGCAATCGCTCTGCTCCTTTCATCGTGGATCCTCCGGACAGGATACCCCGACGTATCCAATCCAATCTTCGCTGGATGGAGAGCTCTTCGCGGAGCTTATGGACTTGTTCGCGAAGGAAGGCCAGGCTGTTCAGCTGTTTCTCCAATTCGGCTTTCTCGGCCTGCAACCGCTTCAATTCCTTGAGCAAGAAAGCCCGGTCGCCTTCCGAAGCGGAGAGTTTCTTTTCCGTGTCCTGAATCTGCTGTTCCAGGCCCGTGATGGAATTGGTCAGATCCCCCATTCGGCGTGATAGATCTTCTCGCTGCGATTCCAGATCGGTGATTTTCGCCTCACGCCGGGCCATTTCCTGCTTGGCTGCTTCCACCGAAGCCTTGGCCTCAGCAGCCTCTAATTCGACCTTGGCCAGCTTTTCAGAGACCTCTGTCAGTTGGTTGGAGATAGTGAATACCTGTTCAACAGTCTCGGCCAGGTTGGTTTCCAATTGGCTTTTTACATTCTTCTCCTGCAGCAAGTCCGAACTCGCCTGCACCAGATCGTTGGAGAGGCTGGACATGCTGGCCACCGTCTTGATTTCGTGCTCAGTTGAGCGCTTTTTCTGGACAAACAGCAGCCCCGCCAACACGACACACAGGGCGATCAGCACGATGTTTAGGGCCATTGATTTCATAAGACCTTCATATTACCGAGACTATCCAAACACTTCAAGGTTTCCCTCGGGCTCTCACAATCGATTCGCCGGAGATCCGCGCAACCATGATTGGAGATTTCCATCGCTTTCATTAGATCCGAAAAAAGTTTTACTGAACATCTCGAAAGCGACCCAAGAAGTCAATCCAACTGCAACTGCTGAATGTTATTCCTTCAATCGCACCCGGTAGAACCTGGCCAGTCCATTGGAATCTGGATCCGCGTATTCCATCTCCCCACCAGTGCCTTCAATCCCGTCCACTAAAGTCGCCCACTCGGCTGCAAAAACCTCCAGGGCGGCTTCGACCAAGTATTTCTTGCCTTTGACGGAGGGCCATTTGACGACCACCTGGGGAGGCGCTCCCGCTTCGAGGCCATTCCGAATCCTGCTGGCCCAGAGCCTGAGGCGCGAGCGAACATCGACGGGATCTGTGCCGGCTTTGAATTCGGCCCAGTTGGGCACGCCATCTCCATCCGCATCAGCCAGGGCGTCGGACAGCAGATTCGACACCTCGCCGAAGTAACGCAAACGCCAGTGATCGGGAATCAGATCCTGCCAGCTGGACTGCGATAAATCCCGCAAAGCCAGCAATCCATTCTGAACTTGCTGCGGGAATAGCCCCAATCCATTCGGCGACGCTGAGATGTTTGCAAATTCCACCCGATAAACGGAATCGGCTGCCGCAGTGGACGGGATTATAATATCCAGGCTTCCCACTTCCGTGTCTCCCCAGAGCCCGGAAGCTGAACTGTTCAGCCACGCGGCAGCATAGCCTATCGTGGATAAGGGCTGAGAAAAGGTCGGCTGCCCAATCCCGGTGGCCGGTCGGAAGACCACATTCTGATCCAGCGCCGGCGAACCCCCGAGCGCGTTCACTCGAAGAAACATCAGCAAAGTCCGAATTGGATGAGGCCCCGTAATCGAGGCGCGAATCGGAACCGTCACCTTCTCACCGGCTCTGGCAAGAATGTCTCCGGCCGAAAACACCACCGAAGGCGGGCTGGTGGAACCGACTCCAGCCAGGGACTCGGCAGGCGATGCGGCTTGACGATTCGAGAAATCGATTGCCGGGCGATCCGCTTCACCACGGAATGTGTTGGGAACTTCCTCGGCGTTAAGCACACCGTTGGACCAAAACCGGGCATACCATTTCAAACTGGGATCGAGCGACCTTCGGAAAGTAACGTAGACATCGGTGACATCCAATATTCCGTCGCCAAACTTGATCTTGTCAATCTCCTCCGCATCCGCGCCGTTCGACATCATTCGCTCGAGGTGATTCAGAGAATCCGACGAATCCATCGCGTCAAACATATCGGATTGCTCGGGGGGCCTATTCAGACCGTATCCGTAAAGAGTCATGAAATTGGTCCCCGGAAACAACATGCTCTGGAAGACTTGAACAACGTCATTGTTCAAAAGCCAGCCCTCGCCGAAATCGCCCGCGTTAAACCACCGGAACGGCGCCACGTCGCCCACCACATAACGGGCACTCCCAACCTTCACGTGCTTAATAGCGTTGATCGACCCGAGCCCCAGGGAATTGTTAGTGGGTGTTTCAATGTAAACGTCCGCCGAAATTCCATCAGAGGTTGCCGAAGGACGGATGAGTTTGATCTGGTACTCCTGGTCAAGGGCCGCATTGGTCGGCACGGTAAAGCTGTAGCCTCCGACGATGACCTTGCCTTCCGAGCTCTTCCAAAGCCGATCATGAGCAATGGAAAAGGCAATCAGGTCCTGCTCTTTCGTATTGTACAAATTGGTCTTGGTTACTCGCTCCAGCCAGCCGATCATGAGTAAGTTATTGTTGGTGTTCTTCAAATGCAGGCTGGCAACCGGTTCACCGTTGTAGTTTTCAAAAACAGACGAAGGAAAACCCGATGGCAAATCGATCTCAAACAGAGAATCAAGGTTCGTGGAGATGTCGTTGGTAAAAAGGAAAACCTGATCGAGAGGCACGGCAGGAGGAATCTGGTGATAGGCTCCTTCTTGTCCCTTTACGGGTGCCATAAGCATGGACTCGAATTCGCACAATCCGCTATTGACCTTCGGCCCGATGAGATTGGTCACCACGACGCCGAATTGGAGGGTGTACATTTTCTGGTTTGGAATCAGGGAGAGCGTCACAGGCGCGTAGAAAGTCTGGCCGGCGGCGGCAATGAACCGACTCGATGCCTCGCCGTTTTCGAAGCCAAACGTCAACCGGTTGGCATTAAAGTTCGTGGGGGAAAACTGTTTGCTGATGGGCAGGCTGGCTTGAAAATGGTCGCGGAACGCTTGGGCCCGGAATGTGATATTATTGGTGATTTTCAGGGAGACGATATCCCCGCTCAGGATTGGGCCTTGAACACCATTGACCGTCGTATCATTGGTGAGCACCACCGAGTCGTCGATGGTGTAATAGATCTGCGCGCCGGCGGTCTCCGTCAAGACCGTGAAGTGCGCGGGATTATCGCCCAGGATGACGGGGGGTGCAGTTCGGAACTGCATTCGGGATCGGATGAGATTGCTCGGGCGCCGCGGAGGATCAGTAGCCAGAGCCTTGACAGTGAAATCGGGTTGAGGGGATACCAACGACGGCGGGACTTCGTCGGGATACATGCCGTCCCAATAAGGCAGGGATCGTTCACCCACGATGCCAGGGATTGGAGTGGGAATCGAGTCTGGCTCGTCAATCTGCGGGGTTGGCCCCAGAGTGTAGGTGACCGTGTGTGGCTCGGCCAGAATGGCAATCGTCGTTTCATTGTAGAAAACCGTGTCCTCGATGGGAACAAGCTTGGATTTCTTTTCGCCGGTTTTTTCGTCGATGATAAAGATGACATAACCGATGACCGGATCGCTCACCGGGGGACGGGGGGGAGCCACTTGAATGCGTCGAAGAGCGCCGCTGATGGAATCCACCGCCAGTATGCCGTTGTCATAATCCTTGGCGAGTCCCATCGGACCAAAGAAGCGTGCGGACAGGAGCGGGCCGTTGACGAGACCCTGTTCTCCGGCCTTGCCGGCGTAAGTGGAAACCGACCAGACATCCGTTCCGAAATAATCGCTGAGATCTTGATCGACGAAGATTTTGCGCAGGGTGTGATTCCCTGTGTCGCTGACCAAGAGCCCAAGGGTATTCCCGGCCCAAAGCAGGCCGCCGGGCGCGGCAAAGAGGGCGTTTGTCGCAAAGTAATCGTCCCGGGATCCGGACAGACCATAGATATTTCCAGCCAGCAGGCTGACTCGCCCCTGGGCATCGATCATTCGGATCGTATTATCGCCGCTGTCGGCAACGTAGATCTTGCCAGCGTCGTCCAGAGCCAAGGACGCCGGACGCGAAAAGCCGGTGGCGATCGTGGTGACAGTGTTCGCTGAATCCAATTTGCGAATCGCGCGGTTCTTAAAATCAGCGATGTAGACATTGCCTTGAGAGTCCGCCGCCAAACCCACAGGAAAATTGAAGCGGGCAGCCGCGCCGGCGCCATTGATATTACCCGACGTGGTCGATCCCGCCAGGGTCGTGACCATGGCCACCTGTCCAGTCACAGTCACGAATCGCAACAGGTTGTTCCCGGAATCGGCGACCACCAGACCGCCCCGGGCGAACACAACACCCCGCGGAGTGCTGAAGCGCGCGAAAAAACCCGGCCCGTCGACATAACCCGCTTCACCGGTCAATCCGGCCAGCGTCGTCAGAAAGCCGGTGGACGGATCGTATCTGGCAATGCGGTGGTTGGCGCTATCAGCAAGGTAATAGACGTTGTCCGATCCCACGGTCACTTCGTAGGGCTCGAACAATCCATTAGTGATCACCGAATCAACGGTCTGAGCCTTGCCGGTGACGGCCAGGCACGCCAACAACATCAGAATCGGCCTGAGATTTTTCATGGAAACACTGGAGACTGGATGATTGCCTTCGATGCAAACCGTGATCTCGTTATTCTCAAAGCCCAGGACGGACGCCAACCGAAAACGGATTCCTGATCTCCTTCGAGGCCACAGCCGGATGGAAGGAACGATCGCACCGGTATACTGCTAGAATCTACGGGCACAACAGTCATTTTGCTTTTCAGGATGTCAACTTTGTCGCATTCCTGATCATGGTTCGGGCAGACGGCCGCTGGACACGGCGACCGTCTTCCCTCTTCATTCCAAGTTATTGAGTTCGGACTCGATAGAACCGGTTATTGCCGGCCACGGTTTTAACGACATATTCGATCACCTCGCCCTGGCCTTGCAGATTTCCGGCTATCGATTGCCAATCACCGTCCTGCAAACTGGCGCTGCTCTCGATGAGATAAAACTTGCCCAATTCTCCAAACCATCGCAGGACAACACCCTGCGGGGTGGTCGTGGGACTCAGCAACTGGCCGGTGTGGATGCGGAGGCTGACCGGGTTGGTCCCGCCGGCGTATTCGCGGGCGTTCTCGACACCATCGTCATCCGGATCAGCGCCGGCCTGGGCTAACGGATGCGTCAAGCTGCCAAAGAACCGTCGTTTCCACTCATCGGACATTGTCTCCGCGGGCTGCTGGGCGGAGCACTCAACCCAGGCACATCCCGGAATGGACTCCAAGTCATATTGGGTATCGAGGTTGGGCGCGCCATCCACCCCTGTGAATTGAACCGCATAAGACTGTCCGGACACAGCCCCAGAAGGGATGACGAAACGAATATGGCCGAGCAGCATTTTGTTCTGGAGGGTGGGACTGAAATTTCCCAGAGCCCAGCCCTGCAGGATATCATTGGCGGCGGCGTTCAGCTTCCATGGCGGCGTGGGAATTCCACCCGCAGGGGCAAAATCGCCCTGCTGCGCGATTTCAGGTCCACCATTCATCGGTGTGATCAAAGTGCGGAACTGCAATCCCGCCACTTGGAATCCCGGCTGAACCTCCAGATAGATTGGCACACTCACGCGTTGCCCCGGTTGAGCGTTTTCCACAACACCGGCCACGATCCGAGCCTGACGGAACCATGCGAGTCCGCTGTTATCATAAGATTCAGCCGGCGAATCAGGCGAGTTGCTCAGTTGAGTGCGGATAGGCTGACGGCCATTTTCCGTCAATTGCCGCCACCAATTGTTGGTATTCAACCGCAGGGATCGATCCAGGGTTACCTGCCAGTCCAGATATCGGATCTGGCCATCGCCACCCACTGAAGACGGTGTATCCATGGGATAAGAGTCCATCGCGTCGAAGATATCACTGAAAGAATACGGCAGCCGCAGCCCCATGGAGGCATAAAAGGCCACGTTAACATCGCTGTTATTGAGGTTGGTATTGCCGAATCTGCCGGCGTTGTACCATGTGACGCCCGGGTAACCCGAGACATCCCCCACCAGGTAGCCCAAGTCGGTGGACACTTTGATTGTGGTCGGAGCCAGGCTCGAGAGAACCACGGTGCTTTGGAAGCCATCCAGGGTTCCCGAAGGCTCCAAAACGGAGAGGCTGTAAACCTGCCCGGCCTGGGCGCTGGCTGGAATCTGAACGGCCAGCAAAATAACCGGTCCGGTTTCGGTCAACTCAAAGAAGGAGTTTGTCGCCACATAAGCAACAGCGACACCCGTGGTATTCCCGTTCAGATAACTCTTAGTTTGAGCCACAGCGGTTTTGCCGGATACAGCCGGAACCTGGAGTTGGATAAAATCGTTGCTCGTAACGACCATGGCCCGGAAGTTGTTGGTCGGCAACACCGGGGCGGCGGCGGTTTCCGGTTTGATCTCGGTTCTGAATTGGAGCGAGCGCAACCGGTCTCCCGAAAGCAAATTCATGCCGACGGGCACCACAATGGTGGAGCCGGGCGCCGCTTCAAAAGTCTGGTTGATCCCAATGCTGCTGGTTTTGAGATTCTTGAAGAGGAACGTTTGCATGACCACGCTGCTGGGATGGTAGCCCTCCTTGAATCCTCGAACCTTGAACACCACATCATTGGTGAGACCGTTGAAGATGCTGATCCGGCCGCCCAGATAGTGGGTGGAGTTTGTGGTCGGTTCGCTGCCATCGATGGTATAGTACAATTCAGCCCCGAAAGTGGAGTTCGTAATGGTGAATCCCGCCATATTAATCCCATCGATGGAAGGATTGGCCACCTGATAACGGAACTGGCCCACCACAACCGGACTGGGCTTGCGGCCTGGAGCCACGCCAATCGCCTTGACGGTCACGTCAGGCGTGATCGGCCGAACCAGAGTCAAGGGAAGCAGCAACTCGATAGGATCCCCAATATAGCCGATTGGACCCGGAGTAAAGGGAGGGGGACTCAGACTGTCGCGAGTCGGATCAGGGACAGCGCGTGGGTTCCGGGTGTCGCCGTAAGAGTAAAAGACCTCGGTTCCGGTCTCATGGACGACCGCAACGACGTTGTCGTTGTTGAAAGTGCTATTGGTAACATCCAACAAATCGGCATAGACAATTCCCGAGAGCCAGTTGGTGCTGAGGATGATAATGCCCAAGCGAGGGGGATTCACCGCTGGCAGGGTAACCAGCGAGGAAGGCAGCCGCAGAATGCTGTTCTGTCCCAGATCGGCGACGACAACACTCTCGGTTTGGTCTTGAGCCAAACCGACCGGATGGCTAATTCCCGGATTGCCCAAGACCGCGTAAGTTTCCACCGAATAACACGTCATGTTGGTGTTGTAAAAGATCCGTCGAATGAGGCCGTTTCCCGAATCGCTCACCAACAATCCATTTTCGTCACCCCTCCATAGAAGCCCTCGAGGATTGTTGAAACGGGCGTCCGAGGCAAAAACAGCGTCCACATTTCCAAACTCCGACCGCGAATCGCGTCCCGCAAGCACCGTCAGACTGTTATTCTGCCAGAGCTTGATGCAGTTATCGCCGGAATCGGCGATAAAAAGCCGTCCATCGTTGGCCAGTGCCACGGCTGACGGACGATAGAGGTTGGTAGCCACAACGGTGGTCACGCTACCGCCTGGAGTAAGCTTGCGAATGGCGTTGTTCAGCACATCGGCGATGAAAATGTTGCCATCCGCGTCCACCGCCATGCCGGCCGGGGCGTTGAATTGGGCCGTGAGGCCCTGCCCATCGGCCTTTCCGGCTGTGCTTCCCGCCACGGTGGTCACCACCCCATCAAAAGTCACGGCACGAATTCGATGATTGCCGGAATCAGCCACGAAGAGTTTGCCGTCGCTGACGACAATGCCCTGCGGACTGAAAAAACGAGCGCGTAAGCCCGATCCGTCGGCATCTCCAACGGTGCCCTCCATGCCGGCCAGTGTGGTCAATGTCCCGGCCTCGCTAAAACGAACCACGCGATTGTTGACACTATCGGTGATGTAGAGCGCGTTGGTGACAACGTCCGCCGCTACGCCGAAGGGCTCGATCAAACCCGTGCTAACCAGGGTCTCAACACTTTGGGCGGGCTGGGCCATCAGAGGCATCGAGCCTGCCACCAGGGCAACGATCATCCTGAGGATTTGTTTGGTCATATGGACGGGTCCTTTTGATTTCTTGGGTGAGTCATAGGTGATGGATTTTACTTTGTCTGGGGAATTGACTTGAGTGACGATTGAAGCCGGTTGATCTGGGACAACGGCGAGGTCCCCGAGGCCTGCAATCGGATCCGATAAAACCGATTACCCGCATCCAGGGATTGTGTCTGCACCTCCATCGGCCCGCCTTGTCCTTCGATGGATGAGGCAACCGCGCTCCAGAGACCCGAATTCAGGTCGTCCGTTGCTTCCAGTATATACTGTCTGCCCGACTGCGCAAACCAGCGCAACTTCCAGGAGTTCGGTTTGGATTCGTCCGCGCGCGATGCCTGCAAGCGTAACGTGACGGGATCGGTGCCCTGGAGATATTCCTGGAGGTTGGATAAGCCGTCGAAGTCCGGATCGGCGTCAGCCTGGGCCCATGGATTGGCCGGATTGCCAAAGCAATGGGTCGTCCACTCGTATGACATTGGATTCTGGGGGGTTTGGGCTGGAGTCAGGACCCATACGCTGGCGGGAAATGTCTCGAAATCGTATTGGGTTTTGATGTCGGGCGCTCCATCCGCACCGCTGAAACAGACGTCAAAACTGTCCCCCGGCTGCGCTTCAATCGGCACCGTGAATCGCAGGTAGCCCACCAGATTACTGCCCCCGAGGGCAGGTTGGATATCCCCAATATTCCATGCGGCAGCGATCTCGCTGGAGTCCAAACTGAGTTTTCTGAAGGACTGGGGCAATTTCCCAGCCGGGATAAAATCGGGGCGCGTTCCATTGACAGCCCGGCCGCTGGCAGACCGGATCTGAGCCCGGAATTGAAGGCCGGAGATTTGACAGCCGGATTCGACTTGCAGGAAAACCGGAACCCGCACTAATTCCCCGGGTTTGGCGTTTTCGACGGGACGGGCGATCAATTGGGCTGATCGCTTCCAGAAGCGCGCTGCTGTCGATGCTTGGTCCTGGGCCGGAACCAGGCTGGCGCCACCGCCAGTGTGGAAATCGGCGTCAAAAGAAATGCGATGTCCCCCCTCGGACCAACTGCGCTGATAATTCCGGGTGAAACCCGGAATGCGAAGGGATCGCAACAAGACGGTTTGCCAGTCCAGGAATCGGATTTGGCCATCGCCTCCCGCCACCGGTGGCAAGTCCTCAGGAAAAACATCCATGGCATCGAATACATCGGTATATTGATAGGGGAGTCTGATGCCAACGCTGGCATAAAACACGGCGTTGACATCGGCGTTGTCCAGAGATTGTCCGCCAAAATCACCAGCATTATACCACACACCCTGGTGGATATCGCCGACAGAATACGGGATGTTGTCGACCTGGATCGTTCGGGGCGGCATGACGGTCAGGATCACAGGTGATTCCGCCGCATCGGAAGTGGCTGTGGCCTCCAGCACTCTGACGGTGTAACTGTCGCCCGATCTGGCCGTGTTTGGAATCGGCACAGTTAACATGGCCGCAACAGCAAAACGGTCCACCTCGTATTGAGCAAAGGAGCCGATAAAGCTGATCGCCAGTCCCTTCGTTTTACCCACGCTATAGGAGTAAGCTGTAAATGTCGTTCCATCCTTGTTGGAAACCGGCAAAGGGATAAAGTCGTTGGTGTCGACATTCAACGCCTGAAAATCATCGACGAGTTCGGGGGTTTCGGCCGTCTTGGGGGTGATTTCGACGCGGAATTGGAGGGATTGGATGGTGGTGGCTTCTCGAAGATTGATCGTCACGGGAATGATGGCACCGGCCCCAATGCCGGCATGGACGTCCCGATGAACGCCGATCTGGTTCTCGGTGGGGCGAATCCCCGTGGCGGTTGCTGAAGTGCCATTGCTGAGAAATGCCTTGACCTTGAGATAAGTTAAATCGCGCAACGACTCATGCCAGTAGATGGAGCTGACTTGGTTTGTGAAGACAAGACGGAGGGAGTTGGTTGTTGGTTCGCTTCCGTCCGTGGTGTAGTAGACCGAACTGGCGAAGAAAAGATTGGCGTTTGGATTGATTACCTGGATCACTTGTCCCATGGGAAAGTATCCGGTGTTGGGAACAAGGATGGGGGCCAATGCGACAGCATTCGTGTCTCCCCCGGTGCCGCCTGCGACCGTTATTTTCCGGATAATGTGATAATAGACTTCGGTGGCATAAACGGTACCGTCGTTGGCCACCGCGAGCCCGACCGGTTCTCGGGCTTCCGCATAGCGCGTGGAGCCATCCAGCCAGCCCTCGTACGGACATTCCCAGAGATCGGGATCGACGCCATAGAGCGTGGAGACAATTCCGCTCGGGCTGATGATTCGAACCCGATGATTCGCCCGATCGGCCAGCACAAGATCTCCGGCCGGGGTTTTGACGATTTTTTCGGGCTGATCAAACAAAGCTGTGGTAGCAGGACCATCGCGAAAACCCGGCTGCCCCGGTTTTCCAACAGTCAATACCGTCTGTCCATTGGTCGGATTGAGAAACTTGACAATATGACGGCCGGATTCGCTGACCGCCAGGAGTCCACTGTCAAGCACAGCGACACCGGCAGGCCGATCCAGCCCGTCAACAATGATCCGCGTCACCCCCCCGGGCAGGCTGATCTGCTTCACGGCGCCTTTGGGAGGGGTGGAATTCGAAGGCCCCGACTCGGTCACGTAAAGACCGGCTGAGGGATCAATCGCGACCGCGGTGGGGTTCACCAGGTTGGATGCCACCAGCGTGCTGTTGCCGTAAGGATCCAGGCGCAACAGGCGGCCATCCCCCTGAGTAATCACAAACAGGTTGTCGTTCTCATCGACAGCAACCGCCACCGGCTTATTCAGCCCGGACATCAACGTTTGAGTGAGGTCTGCGCCGAGATCCAAGATTCGAATCCGGCCATTATCACGGTCGGCAACGTAGAGGTAGTTCTGGGTGCTATCCAAAGCGCATCCGTAAGGACTGTAAAACTGCGCTTCTTGCAGGGTGGCGCCATCCCGATAACCGTGGGCTGGCATTCCATCAACAGGCCCCCCGCCCAGGGTAGTCACCGTGCCTTCAGCCCGAGTCGCGCACGCGGATACACCAAGGACGGCCAGGATGGCCGCGATAAGCAGGCCGCGGTAAACTGTCGGTGCCCGGTCCCCATCGCTGGCAGAACGAATGAAATGGGTCAGTCTGTTCATATACCGGTTTCTCGGATCGTTCGATGAGCCAAGCCCTATGGCGATTTCTTGCCGCTCGATTTCTTCCAATTATGAGGCCGGCCACTATCCCAGGCGGATTCTTTGCCTCCCAAGGATTCCTCCGGACGGGTTTTCAAGAAGTTGCTTTCCTCGTAATGAGTGAAATCGGCATCGCGCAGGATTGTGGGAGTAATAAAGATCAGGAGGTTTTGTTTCTGCCGTTTTTTGCTCTCCTGACGAAAGGCCAATCCAATGCCAGGGAGATCTCCCAGAATGGGCACCTTGGTAAATCCCTTGCTTTTGAAGTCGTTCATCAGCCCGCCCATGACCAGAGTGCCCCCGCTCGGAATCAAGACCTGCGTCTGCATCTTGCGAATGGCGTAAATGTTCGCGATGTTCAGCTCCCCATTGATCGTCTGAGTATCCTTGGACTCGATATTGGAAACCTCTGGAGTCACTTTGAGGGTGATATTGGAATTCCCGGAAATGCGAGGAGTGACTGTCAGGATAGTGCCGAGGTTGGTATACTGGACCTGGGCTCCCGCCGGACTGTTGGCGGAACCCGGGGTAATTTGGAAGATGGGATAAGCCTTGGTGATTTCGAGAATTGAAGTCTCATTGTCCAGGGTGACGGTTCGTGGGGTAGCCAGGAGTTCCGTATCGGACTGCTTGTTCAGGAACGACAGGACGGCGTGAACACCGTCGGCATTCAGGAAGCCGATATCGGGTGTGAAACCGTTTCGGGTGTTCCAACTCATGCCGCCCCCGCCGAGGACGGAATTCAAGACGTAATCCGATGTGCTTTTGCTGCCGTTGACCGTCTTATATTGGTCCGTGCCTGGGATCGTGCGCCCGCTTGGTAAAGTCGTCGTTTCTCCGGGCACCAGGGCGGTGGTGGAGGTCTTTGACTTGGTGAAGTCATAGGTGCCGGTGGTAAGGCTATTGCCGAAAGAGACGTGCTGAGCCTCGAGGGTGCCAGACCAGTCAATCCCCTTGACGGATTGAGGATTCTCGATGGTCTCAAAAATCTTGCCTTCGATCAGAACCTGCCGGGTGGACGTATCGAGTTTGGCAATCAACTGGTCGACCGACTCCATTTCCTTTTCCGTGGTGAGCACCACCAATTGGCTGGTGCGCGAGTCCGGGATGACCTGGGAACGGGGAGAGAGCGTGGCCTTGAGCAGCATGGCCATATTGGTTGGATTGCTGAAGTTGAGCTGGACCACCTTGGTCAGCAAGGGTTCCGGGGCTCCGGGTTGCTTGTACGTGATTCGTGCAATGCGAGTTTTGCTGTCCGGCACCAGCACCATGTCGTAATTTTGCAGCACCGCCTCCAATTCCTGTCGCGCGGTGACATTTTCATGCCGAAACGATACCCGGGGCACGGGCAGTGGCTTGCCGTCGGGACCCAGAGCGGTCGTGATTTTTGGATCAAACTGGAAATTGATCTTCGCTTGGCGCGCCAGGATCCGGATGACGTCCAAAAGATCCGCATCCTCAAACTGCACGACCGGAATAACCTCATCCATCTCCTGGCTATCGGCTCCCTGATCGGGCATGGCGAGATCGACCGGGGTTTCACCGGCCGCCGAGGGAACCTGGGGAGGTTCGATCACGGCGGAAGGCGCGATCGCCGGCTGGTTGGTGGCCGCCGGACTGACGGATGCCGGCTGGTTTTCCTGGCCCATGACCAGAAGAAGCGATCCCAGGAGAACACCGATCATCGACTTCGTTCGAGTTATTGTTTTCATGCTTCTACAACGGTTTGGGAAACGGCGTGCTTCAGTTTTCTTAACATATCTGAAATAAAAACAACATGCTTCCTTTTCGAATTACTGACGCAGCGTTAGCGTTTTGGGTTGACTGCTATTGCCGATGAGGACGACCACGGAATCCTCCAGAACCTCCACGCAACGCACCCGGATGCGCCTGCCCTGGGGGCCGGGAAGTTCGGTTTCCTCACCCGCTTGCACGGCGCGACGATTGATCAAGGCCATACGGCGTCCGGGGACTCCGGTAATGCCATTGAGAATGAGTTCGAAACCCAACAGGGGATCCGGCGGGGCATTGGTCACCGCCACAGCCTTTTTCTTGAAGCGGTCGGAATGGGGAAAAAAAGGATCGCGGCTGGAGTCAGTGAACTCAAAAACGGAGACAGGCATGGCCGGGAGGACCTTGACTTGGTTGGTCGCTAACGACGACAAGCCGGTTGAGTTTGTCGCTGAGGCGGGAACAGGCGCTGGCTGAAGCCCGACATCGGCCTGAGCGCAAACCAACACGGTCCAAAACCAGCTGCTTATCCACTTCCTCATATGTTCTTATCGGCAGGTTTGACCAGGGTGATTAAGTCGAATTGAAGGGTCAATTTTTCCAAATTCTCGTCTTTGGCCCCTTGAGCGGAATCGAGGACGAGGCCCTCGACCCGCATATGGGGAAACGAGTTTTCCAGCGCCGCTAAAAACCGGCCGAAATCGTGGAAGTAACCGGAAGCCTTCAGAGTGCACCTCACGGCCTTGTAAGGGAAATCGGCATAAACACCCACCTCGGTGTCCTGCGGGCGGCTGGCATCGAGCAGTCGGATTTGGTTGGTTGCCATGAACTGCTCCATCAGTTTGAAACTCCAGGTGTAGTAATCTCCGGTTGCCATTTTGGCTTCACATTCCTCGAGGCGGCTTTTTGCCAGGAGCAGATCGTCCTGGACTTTTTGGGCCTGTTTCACCAACCGCTCCGCCTGCTGCACTTTGCCGAGAGCTGCTTCGTAGCGTTCTTTCTTGCTTCTCAGCCCCTTCAACTGCGGATCAACGAGACCGTAATAAATGCCGGCCAGCAGAATACCCGTCCCCAGAATGACGAGAATGATGGAGTCGCGTTTTTCTTTGGATAAGGCGCCCATAAATTATCGTGTCCGTGACTTGAACTGACTCTCGACCGTGAAGACGACATGGTTGCGATTGGTGTTTTCCTGGTCAGCTACTGGGGGGCTTAACTGCACCAGTTTTACGCCGGAGTCGTCAAGCAGGGGCTGAAAAAATGGCTGGGTAGCGATCGACTTTTGGAATTGATCAAACTTGCCACCGCCTTGTCCGCCAAAGTCACGGGCTTCGATGGTCAAAACTATCGACTCGGTGGAGGTGGCGGCTGGGGCTTTCGTGTCCTTGGATTTTGCGGTTTTCTTGACGACGGTAAACGCCTGTTTGGTGCGAATGCGAGACACCTCGATCCCGTCGACCAGGCAATACTGGAGGGCGTTGAGCACAGGAGCCCACAGGAAACGGTTGGTGGACAAACCATCCAGAGCCGCCAATTGTTGTTCCAACTGCGACGCTTGTTTCAGGTTGTCCATGACCTGTTTGTTGTCGTTCTGGAGGCTTTGCCAGCGCATCTCCAGCCCCATCAACTCCTCTGCGGCCACCCAATTCTTCAGCCACAGAAACAGGCAGCCAACCAGAACCGCTGCCACAACATACCCCGCGCCAATCAGGGTGCGTCGCGCCGGATCGCGCAGCCGCATTTCCTCGGCGAGTTGTTGCTCGGCGAGCAGATTGATGACAATGGCCATACTGATTTAAAAGAGGGTTGTCGCCACGCCAATGGCAACGGTGAGTTGCGAACCGGCGGTCTCCAGTTCCTCCTGTTTATCCGCCCGAACGGATGCTTCCAGAAAAGTCATTGGGCTCCATGCTTTGCATGGAATCATTAATTCTGACTGGATCATTTCCATGATACAATCGGATCGAGCCGAAGCTCCGGATACAAACGCCTGGCTGACCGTTTTGTCTTGTTGGTGCTCATAAAAATCTATTGAGACTCTGAGTTCACGCCCCAACGGTGCGACCAGGGACTGCAAGTTTGATGCCACTTCTTGCGGCATGCCGATCTTAATTCCCTCGGCTTCGGCGTAGCCGATGTTCATGGATTCGGCCAATCCGCTCGTCAAGCGATCTCCGCCAATCGCCACCACCCGGCTTAACATCAGGTCACCCTCCTCCAACACGCAGATGGTGGAATGCTTGAATCCCAAATCAATCAAGGCAATAACCTCGCGATGATAAATATCCGGCTGCGCCAATTCGAAAGCGTTCGGTGGACCAATAAGCCCCGGGACAATGCCGTCCACCATTAACCCAGCGGCCTTGGCAGCAGTCTGCAGCGTTTCGATCAACTGCTGCCGAGCCCCGCCAACAATGACTCTGCATCGCGGAGTTCCTTTTGAGGTCTCCGCCGGGGCTCCGAGCTTTCGAGGAGGAAGTATTTGACAATCAAAAACATAACCCGAAAGATCTTGCTGCAAATACGTCTTGGTTCCTAACTTGAGCATGGAACGGATGTCCGATACCGGCACCATCGGCATTTCTGCATGGCGTATCAGTGAGTCTCCTGCTCCTAAAACCAGTGTAAGATGCTTGGTTTTGGCCCCCAAGGCATGGTGAACACGTTTGAGGTTTTCCGCATATAGCTCGACCGAGGGAGAAGCATCGCTCAGGGGAGCATCAATGAGGACAAAATCCACCAGGCGGTAACGCCCCTGGGTCCGCTCTAAATAGATAGCTTTTGTTGAGCGGGATCCCAAATCGATGACGACAATCCGATCCGGTTTCTTCTTCTTCGCTCTAAAAATGGGAAACGACATTCGAGGCGTTTATATCCATTCCATCGTCCTGATGCAAGTCAACAATACAATTTATTGCACGCTAACCTGCGGCGGACCAGCTGATTCTGAAACATCAAGGTTCCAGCGGCAAAGGCATGGAGCGTTTTATGGCCCACAAAACTCTTGAAGACCTCCAGTTCTCGGCTGGATCCAAGGGGTCGGAATGTACTCTTTTGGGACAGGCCGTACCCATATCATACAGACGCGGCACTGGGTCGTCCACGAGCAGCATCCAATACGATCGGTAAAAATGGGGTGCGGCACAGGACTTCACCCCACGATATTTTTGATCGGAAGGGGAAAAGGATGTTGTCCGGATCTGGCTATGCTGAAAACGCTCGCAGATCGATCCCCTCGATCCATCGGGAGTCTAGATCTGATTTTTGAAATCTTAAGTGCCCTCGCAGATTCGATCAGCTCACATGATCCGCCGCCCGCCAGCAAGGATTTTGGATCACCCTTTTGATGCGGGTTCTTTCAACACCGGTTGTTTGGATCCATCGCTACGATAGTGACTCGCGTAATAACGATTCTGATAATAATAATAGGAATAATAATACGAGTCCTTGCCCTCAAAATCGATGTTGTTCAAGACAGCACCGAGGATGTGGATGCCGGCATCCTGAATGCGCTGGACGGATTTTCGGGCGTGTTCGCGACGGATTTTGTTGAACTTGGTCACGAAAAGAACTCCGTCCGTCATGGCGGCAATAATCAGCGGATCGCTGACCGCTGAGACGGGTGGGCAATCGATGAACACTCGATCGTAGCGCCGACGGGCCTCTTCCAGAAACTGTTTCATGCGTTTGGATCCGGCCAGTTCCGAAGGGGAGTTGGGAATGGCGCCGCAGCAGACCACGTCCATGTTGGGAACTTCAGTCTTGTGAATGATATCATCCAGATGCTCGGTTTCGTTTTGCAGATAGGCCGACAGTCCGACCGGGCTGTGCAGCTGGAAGGCCTTGTGCACGGAAGGCCGGCGCAAGTCAGCGTCGACCAGAAGTGTCTTCAGACCGGTCTGAGCCGTGACGATAGAAAGGTTCGATGCCAGCAACGATTTGCCTTCCGATGGAATGGTGCTGGTCACAGCGATGAGCTGGAATGTATTGGCCTTGGGCATCAGGGCAACGGCCGCCCGGATGGTACGGAATCCTTCGGCGGCTGTGGATTGCGGATGGAGATGCGACTGCAGATCACGCTCGATTACGCTGTTGGTCTTGATGTTGGGAACATAACCCAAAAACGGCAGCCGCAGGTGGAGTTCGACATCGTCCTGGGTCTTGATGGAATCATCCAGGTAATCCACAAAGAAGGCCATGCCGCAACCGACGATCAAGCCGCCAATAACACCGAGAATCAGCGTCAAGACAATGCGCGGTTTGATGAACCTAGGAGGCGCATAGGCAGGGTCGACGACCCGCATGTTATTGATCTTGCTGCTCGCCATCAACTTGTTGTCTTTCTGGTTCTGAAGAATGATTTCGTACAGCTTGCGATTCAGCAAAACATCCTGGCTCAGTTGGTTGTATTTGGCCCGAGACTCGCCAAGTTTGATCACTTCTTTGGATCGTTCCTCGACGATCTTTTTCAGGCTATCCTCCTGGCTCCTGCAAAGGCGGGCCTCGTTACCGATGGCTTCGATGATCTTGGCGGATTCGGCCTGGATGGATTTGCCCAGGGACTCGATTTCCTCTCTCTTCTGGATCACGAGGGGGTACTTGTCTTTGTAGCGTTTGAGCAGGTTGGCGAGTTCGGCCTGAAGGATGACCAATCGAGCTTTAAGTTCCTGTATCAGTTTGTCCGAAGCGACCTGAGGAATACTATCCACGGGGGTACCGGAGGCGAGCATTCGTTTCACTTCGAGATCGGTTTGCTGGGCGATGGTGGCCCGACTCTGGGCGCGAACCAGTTCCTCCTGGGCCAGCTTGAGGGCTTGGAGGGCGATGTTCTGCGTGTCATCAAGAGAGATGTTCTCGGATTGCGCTTTGTAGACCGCCTCTTCCGCCTGCATCATGATCTTCTTTTGCGCGTCCGATTCCTGCTCGAGCCACTCCCCCGCCTTAGACGAAGCCAGGCTTTTCTGGTTTAAATTGTTGTCCACGAATATTTCCACCAAGTTGCTGGCGATGTTAGCGGCTTGCTGTGGATCGGTATGTTCTACTTTCACCTCAACCAGCCGGCTGAGGCGAATGGGTGAAACGGTAATATCGTCGAGAACCGCCTTAACAATATCGCGCTTAGCCGAATACCGTTCGTCCTTGTCCAGTTTCAATCGGGCCACAACTGACGCGATCAGGCTTCGGCTCTGAAGGTTCTTGTACTGGGTTTGCAGATAGTCCTGCTCTCGGGATTCAAGCGTAAATCCCTCCCGTAGGTTTAAAACATTATCCGTCTCGCGGTCAATTTGAAGCCGCGTGACTGCCTGATAGATTCGCGGGGCCCGATAGAGGTAGATGAGGCACAAGGCAAAGATGGAAATAAAGGCGGTAATCACCAGCCAGCGCCGCTCCAGAATGATGTGCCAGTAGTGCCGGAGATTAATGTTCTCCTCTGCCATGCTGTTATCCGATTCTTCGTGAAATCCGGTCTCCATCATATAATCAACTTACCATACCGTTTGAGGCACATTCACGCTGTCACCCGGCTCAAGCCAAATGACTTGGTCCGGGTCTGTAATCATTTGGAGATCTTCGATCTTGAATTCCTGCGTCTTGCCCCGGCGGGTGAACTGGATGCGTTTCTTGTTGGCAGCCTTCGTGGGTCCCCCCGCTTGGCCAATCGCATCGAGGATCGTCCACTTTTGTTCTCCGGGCAGCTCGAAGGCCCCGGGTTTCGTCACCTCACCCACGACAGTAATGATCCTTTTGCGATATTCCTTGACGGTGACGGTCACCTGGGGATCCACCAAATAATCTTTCGCCAAGAGTTCTTTGAGCTTAGACTCCGCCTCCGTGGTCGGCATTCCGCCCACTTTAACGACCCCCAGCAGGGGATAGGTGATCTCGCCGTTGGCTTCCACCTTGAATTCACGGCTCAATTCCTTTTCACCGAACACATCCACAATCAAAATATCCTGGGGGGCAATCAAGTATCGGTTTTCATTGGTGACCTGGGCTTGGATTCCCGGCATGCTCAGTCCAAGGAACAGATAAACACACAGCCAGCCAGGCATCTGTTTTAACAAAACGATCATAATCAATAGCCAATAACCATCCTCAGCGTAACGCGGTTTACATCGTAGTCAATAATTCCCTGCGTTGTGCTGTCGAACATTTCAAATTCATATCCGAAGCCGGCCAACATCCAGACTTTGATCATGTAGATCAGCTCCAGATTGATCTGGTAAGACGCATCCTTGCGACCCTCCAAACCCGGTGTATCTCCGTAGTCACTCCAATTGAGGCTTCCGGTCGCTGAGGCCATGAACCGCCCATTCCCTCCGAACCTCTGATCCACGCGCAATCGCAAAGCATCCAATGTCGTAAGAACGCCCGCGTATTCGGCCGAGAGGCTCTCCTGCCGGCTGTAACTCAATGTGGTGGCGGTGTTATTGCGAAAACGATGACTCAGGGAAACCTCCATAATCGGAGAATCTTCCGCATCAGTCCCGTCACTATAGGACCGGACTTCATAACCTCCTTTGATCATCCCGGACAACCGCTCCGTAAACCGGCCCTGCAGACCCAGGTATCCGCCGAAGAAATCCATGGAAGGTCCTTTGACCATGCCCTCGGTGTTGGGATCAGGAAGCGATTGCCCATAATGAAACTCTCCGAAGACCGAGGTCCGGGAAAATGGCCGATGGCCGAAACCGGTGGTGGCCCGCCAAGTAGTGATATCGTAGAAAGGGGTCGCTTTTTCGTAGTCACTCGTGTTGTGAGATCCGTTCAGGTAGAATCGGGTTTTTTCACTCAGATTATACTCGACCAGGTAATTATCATTGATCTGCAACTGCTCGACCTTCTGTCGATAGGTCGTCCCTCCTCCGACCAGTCCCGTTATCATCGCAAGCCGGTCATTTCCCTTGACGGCCAGGCGATTGCCTCTGAACCGATTTCGCAACGCAACCGTATGATTGTCGGCATCTAAATAGCTGGTATCCAGATAATCCAGATGCACCCAATTGTAATCGACGGTGATGAAATTGGCCTCTTCCTCGAAGAAATCCATCCAGGGGTTCACGGTCACTTCACGTCCAATCGAGAAAGAGGCTCCCGCCCCAAACATGGTAATGAAATCGTCAATCGGATTTAAGTTGTCCGGCAGGTAGAAAACGTTGTCATTATATACTTCCGAAAAGACCGTATGGGGTCTCACCGTGACCGGTCCCAAGCTAAAAGCGAGGACTTTGGCGGCGTCAAAGCCTTGGACCGTTATTTCGGGAACCAAGCCGGAGGCAACGACCGCCAGCGAGGACAAAAGCCGCAACTGCCGCCCGTTTGTCCGTCGCCAGCTTGTTGCTCGTGTTGGATGGCCGTTATGCGTTTCCATACCTCAGTCTGTTTCATCGATGCCCAGCCGCCTTTCCAGGCGGAAAAGCCTACTTCTCACCCGATGTGGTCAGGCAGACTTAAGAAAGTAAACCAAAACTTTTTCACGATCAAAGGTCAACCCTTTAATTAAAAAATCTCCTTCGGGCCAGAGGCGATATTCCTGCACGAATTCAGTCGGTGCCGAATCAGAATCAGGCCGGCCGGCCGCAGGAGGGGGAGGATTCTTGACCGGCAGGGACTGACGGTTTATATGCTTCTCAAAAAACCGATTGCCATGAATTCGAAAATAGTGGTTCGCCCGGTTCAAGCTTCTCCGCCGTTGGGTCCGTACAGCCATGCGGTGCGCACGGGGAATCTTCTCTTCTGCTCGGGACAAATCCCGGTCGATCCTGCGACGGGAGAACTGGTGTCTGGGGATATTCAGGCTCAAACCAGGCAGGTCCTTCTCAATATTCAGTCTCTCCTGCAGAGTGAAAAGTTGACTTTCGATCATGTCATCAAGAGCACGGTTTACCTGACAGACCTGCGGGATTTCGCCTTGATGAACAAGATCTATGCCGAATTTTTCCGCAGGGATCCCCCCGCCCGTTCCACGGTCCAGGTCGCTGCGCTCCCCAAGGGAGCCGGGATTGAGATCGAGGTGATGGCGGCCTACCCCGCGGCCTGATGCGGAAGCCCGCCCCTGCCCCGATTCGTTTTAGCCTTCGAACGGGATGGCGTCTCTGCAACCCGGATCCGTCACATATGGGAAACGATGTTGTCTCCAAAAGCTGAACAACGAATCTCGGTCGCCCCCTCCATCAAACGGGCGAAGTCGTAAGTCACCTGTTTGGAGGCAATGGCTCCATTGAGGCCTTTCAGGATGAGGTTGGCTGCTTCGATCCAGCCAAGATACCGGAACATCATTTCGCCACTGAGCACCACGCTGCCAGGATTCACCTTGTCCAGGTTGGCATACTTGGGAGCTGTGCCGTGGGTGGCTTCAAAAATCGCATGCCCCGTGACGTAATTGATATTGCCACCCGGGGCGATGCCGATCCCGCCCACCTGAGCCGCGAGGGCATCCGAAAGGTAATCCCCATTCAGATTGAGCGTTGCGATGACGTCAAAATCCTCCGGCCGCGTCAGCACCTGCTGCAGCGTAATATCGGCAATGGCGTCTTTGACCAGAATGGCTCCATTACGAAGAGCGGCTTTTTGCTCTTCAACGGCAGCCGCCTCACCGCGGCTTTTGCGCGTGCGCTCCCACTGGCTCCAGGTGTAAACCTGCGGTCCATACAGGCGTTCAGCGACCGCATATCCCCAATCCCGGAAAGCCCCTTCGGTGAACTTCATAATGTTGCCTTTGTGCACCAGGGTGACACTGCGGCGTTTTTCTCGAAGCGCGTAATCCAGAGCCGCCTTGACCAATCGGAGTGTTCCCACAAAGGAAACCGGCTTGACTCCAATCCCGACCTGAATTTCAAGCCGGCTGAGATCGGCTTGAGGGGAGGTGAGCTTGAGGTATTCGCTCATCGCTTGCGCGGTGCCAAATCGTATTTTGCTGAAGTCCTCGGGAAACTCACGCGCCAGGAAATCAAGGACCTTCTGGACTTCAGGAGATCCGGCCGGATATTCAATGCCGGCATAGATATCCTCGGTGTTTTCCCGAAAGATCACCATGTCCACTTTCTCGGGATGCTTGACGGGCGAGGGCACCCCTTGAAAATACTGGACTGGCCTCAGACAGACATAAAGATCGAGCAATTGGCGAAGAGCAACATTTAGCGATCGGATGCCACCGCCGACCGGGGTCGTCAGAGGACCCTTGATACCGACAAGAAACTCCTTGAAAGCCTGGACGGTATCGTCGGGCAGCCAATGGTCATACTTTTGCTTTGCAGCCTCTCCCGCAAAGACTTCAAACCAATGGATCCGACGACGCCCCGAATAGGCCTTGGCCACAGCGGCATCGAACACTTTCTGGCTGGCCGCCCAAATATCCGGGCCAGTGCCGTCTCCGCGAATAAAGGGTATGATGGGATGGTCCGGCACGCGGAGAGATCCATCAGTAATCGATATTTTTTCGCCGGTGGGAGGAGTAGTATTTTGATAGGCCATAGGGCGAACGAGGGATTAGGAGGTTGCGGAAGGAAACAGCGATTGGGACATAAACAAGGCGTTCATCGATTCAGGCGCTCGCCCGGACCAGGCCGGATTGACACAGGGGACAAAGGGCTTTGATCTGAGCTATCGCATGTTCCACGGTCAGATGATACTTGTGTCTCAGGTCCTCGACACAGGAGGCATGTTCGACAAACTGATCCGGCCAGCCGATACGGACGACGGGTGTGGCCACGCCGTGCTCCGAATACAATTCGAGAACGCCACTGCCAAAACCGCCCATCAGGACATGGTCTTCCAACGTGACCACCACATCGGCCGCTCGTCCAAAAAACAACAGGCACTCCTGATCGAGGGGTTTAAAGAACCGCGGATTGACCAGGGCGATATTATAACCCTCGGCCTCCAATTGCCGGGCAGCGCCGCGCGCCAGAGCCTGCATGTTGCCCAAAGGAAACAATACGACGCGCGGCTCCCTCTCCGGAACCCAGTTTTTGAGGACTTCCGCCTTTCCGATTTCCAGCAAAGCGGGCTGGTCCTTGATGGAGACCCCTTCTCCCGCGCCTCGAGGGTAACGGATGAAAACCGGCAGAGATTGGCGGGTGGCGGTGTACATCATATCGACCAATTCATCCTCATCCTTGGGAGCCATGCCAATAATGTCCGGCACGGAGCGGAGGAAGGAGATATCGAACAGCCCGTGGTGGGTGGGTCCGTCGCTGGCCGACAGGCCGGCGCGGTCCATGCAGAAAATCACGGGCAGCTTTTGCAGCGCCACATCGTGAATGATGCAATCGTAGGCCCGCTGGAGGAAGGTCGAGTAGATGGCGCAAACAGGGCGGAAACCCATGGTCGCCATGCCGGCGGCAAACAACACGGCGTGTTCCTCGGCGATGCCGACATCGAAGAAACGACTGGGCAAGGCCTTTTCCAGGGCCTTGAGCCCCGTTCCGCTGGGCATAGCGGCGGTGATTCCCACCAGGGTGTTATCGCGCTGGCAGAGTTTCACCAAAGCCGATCCAAAAACGTCCTGGTAGTTGGGGGGCGCTCCCGCGGGGGAAGGCAAGGCAATTCCGGTCTTCGCGTCATACGGCCCGGTGCCATGGAATCGCTCGGGCTGCTTTAAGGCGGCCTCGAAACCTTTGCCCTTGGTGGTCATGATGTGCAGAACCACCGGTTGGTCGGCCTGCAGCGCATGTTGCAGCGAACTGATCAACAAGGGCAAGTCGTGACCATCAATCGGCCCCAGGTATCGCAATCCCATCTCCTCAAAGATCAGGCTGCTGCCGTAGCCCCCGCGCCCATCCGAGATGGCGGGGTCCTGGTTCGGTTGCAGGGTCACCTGGGTCACCACTCCCTTGAGGGCCTCCTCAGCCTTGTGTCGCAGTTTCAAAGCGATATCGCCCACAGGAAAACGCCGGACAAATCGCTCAAATTCCTTTTCCAACCGGTTGTAGGAAGGGTGAGTGATCAGCTTGTTTAAATAGGCGGCAATCGCGCCAACGTTCTTGGCGATGCTCCATTCATTATCATTCAGGATGACAATGAATCGTCGTGTGCTTTGGGCGATATTGTTCAGGGCCTCGAAGGAAATGCCATTGGTCAGGGCGGCATCGCCAATGACCGCCACGATATTCTCATCGGTTCCCAAACGGTCTCTTGACACGGCCATGCCGAGGGCTGCGGACAATGCCGTGCCCGCGTGACCGGCGCCATAGCAGTCGTGTTCGCTTTCGAATCGCGAGGAAAACCCCACCAGACCGTTGGTGGTCCGGATGGTCGAAAACCGGGCTTTGCGACCGGTCAGCAGCTTGTGCACATAGGTTTGGTGACTCACATCCCACAAAAACTTGTCCTTCGGGGTGGAAAAAACATAGTGAAGGGCAATGCTTAACTCCACCACCCCGAGGTTCGGCCCCAAATGTCCGCCCTGCCGGGAGAGTTGGGTGATCAATTCCTGGCGGATTTCCTCGGCCAGTTGTTGCAGCTGGGGGATGGTCAGCTTCTTGACATGCGAGGGGTGATCAACCATGTCGAGGTAACGGCTCATACTCGGACCTAATCGCTATTGGAAAGCTGGTTCAAAGACACGGATTTGAGGCTCAACTCCCCGTCCTGGCCTTGTTCTAATTGCTGGATCTTGACCTCCGCTTCCGCAAGCTTGGCCTGGCATAAACGAACGAGTCTCGTGCCCTCTTCGAAACGGGCGATGAGCGTTTCCAGGGGCAATTCGTCGGATTCCATGCCTTCCAGAATGGATTCCAAACGATGCAGAGCCTGCTCAAAGGGCATGTCCTCGCTGGGAGCAGCCTGTGAAGCGGCATTCTTCACTGCTTTCGACATAAGCGAGAGAATATCCCATCCAAACCGCCGCGTCCAGCCGTTAGTCGGCGCGCGACCCTTGGTTTCGACCGTGCAAAACACTCCTGAGCCTGCCGGGGAACCTGTGGGGCACGGGAGAACATCTGACGATAGACCGAGCGCCCCATTCCACGCCTTATCAGCACCGGTTGAATCGATCTGCCAGAGGTTGACTCCTATCACTGGGGCTCAGAGCCCACATCCTTGTCGGATGTCGGATCGGCTGGAATAGGGGGCAGGCCGGGAATGGAAATATCCTCTTCCTCCTCAGGATTTTTGGATGAGTCGTTTTCCTCGGCTTTGGTTTCAGTTTTCTTATCGACCATCCAATACGTTCGATCTTTCAACAGGTTCTCGACCGTCCACTTGGAGACGAGATAGATCCACTTCTCGCAGGCCTTTTCCTGGGATAGCTTCTCCTTATGTTTATCGAGCTTGTCCTTGAACTCCTTATCGAGCTTCTCTTTATCTTCGGGTTTTTCATCCTTGCCCGGAGTTCGTTCTGAGGGGAAATCCGCCGAGACCTCGATGGTCATGGGATGGTTGTCGCCAGAAGCGGCCGAGCCAATTTTTATTTTGTAATGAAAACCCTCGAAGGTCTCCAGGGCAACTCCCACCGGTTCGCCCAGATGCTGCTTCTCGGCCTCCGCATCTCGAGCCAGGACATCGTTGAAGGTGGCATAAGACAAGACGTTGACGAGACCGGTGATTTTGTTGGCATCGGGTTCTTCTCCCTCCTTTCGGTCCTGGAGCTTGAGATCACCGCTTTCGGTTTCGCGCGCAAACGACCATGCCTGGGCTGCATTCGTCGGTGTGACTGAAATCGACTTCAGCTTCTCGACCTTGATAAAGTCCTTGTTCAGCCAGGATTCCGGTTTCGGTTCGACATTGGACAGGGGATCAGCGATGAGCCACACGGGCGCGGGACTTCCCCCGGGAACCATGACATAACGGCCATCGGGCCATCCGCCCCCTCCTCCTCCAAAGGGAGAGTCCTCGCCGGCACTTCGAGTATGCTTCTTCCCCAGCCAGAGAGTGGCCAGAGCTTTGCCGCCTTTGTCTTTGAACTCGACCACGGTGGCGGTATTGGTGCCCGGGCCGGGAGACAACAACTCCAGGCGGCCATACTGCGAAGGACCGACCTTCACGGACTGGACGGGTTTCAAATCATAGAGCTTGCGAACCAGTTCACTGATCTCGCTGAAATTCGCCGGATAGTTGCTGCGTTCCTGGACTTGCCATAGCGTTTCTCCTTTGGCCAGATGAAGGGCATTGGTACCCTGTCGAATAAGCACCTGGGCCACATCGTTGATCGGAAAATCACCCAACAAACGAGAGGTCGCACCCGGAATGCCGGTTTGCCAGGAAGCACTGCGCTTGAGAAACAGCGCCCAACCCATGCCGCCGATTATGACGCCGGCGACGACAAGAATCATGAATTGTTTTCGGTTCATTTGGCAGCGGTCTTTTTGCGTTTAATGGTGGCCAGGGCAATGCCGGAGATCGTCACCAACAACGGCATTCCCGCAATGTTGAGCCATTTCAGACGGATCTCGAGCGAGTCGATGTCCTTCCGGAGGTTCTTGCGCAATTCCTTAAGCCTGATCTTGGCTTCGCGTTCCTTGGCCCGATAATTCTCCACTTCTTTCTTCTGTTCTTCCGACAGAATAAAACGTTGGCCTGCCTCCCTCTTCTGCTGTTGCAGCTCATTCAAACGCTGCTGAGTGTCGGCAAGGCTCTTCTCCAAATCCTGAATCTGACGCTGGTATTCCTTCGAGGCTCTGGCCTGGATGTCTTTCACCAGCGTGAAGGGCCGATTCATGGTGGCCCGGCTGCGCACCTGGATCAGATGGCTGTTGCCCGCCATCTGCTCAACCAGGCTCTGCACAAACGTCAGATTCCCATTGCGGGGGATTACGATTTGTTGTCCGAAGATTTGCTGGATCTGGACCGAGAATTGATCGTGAAGCATGTCGGAATCGCCGACCAAAACGACTGCCCCATCTCCCTTCGATTCCTTCAAACCTGGAATCTCCGATGACTCCTCCTTCGCGGTGTCCTTGCTCTTGTCATCCGCCGAATCGGCCTTAGCATCTTTGGGTTTTCCATCGGGGAAAGCCGTCTTGAACTTGCCCGTCAATCGAATGGCGAGGTTCTGTTCTTTTTCGGCCGCAATAAAGTCTTTTGAAATCTGTTCGCCGGAGAATTCAGCGAGCATCTTTTCCACCAGCTGGGAATTAATCGACGTCTTCAACAGGACCGTCTGTTTCAATCCATCGGCTGGAGTCCCGGAAAAAACACCGGCAAAAGCCATTAGCAGGCTGTCGATCTGGCCGGTCACGACGTCGTCCGCATTGGAAGCCTCGCGAGTGAGGGAGAGCACGGCGGGCATGGGCGTCGAAACCGTTCCGCGGCCGACGTGAGTGACATAATTCAGGTCGGCCACCACCTTCGAGACGTCGAACGTCAGCCCCCAAGCCTTCAGCAACGGTTCCAGCGTCGCCCCACTGGACAGGTTTCGCTGCATCGGATTCATGGCATTGTTGCCGCGGCTGTCCATAAAGGACAAGGGATCCAGGAAGGCAATCAACTTGCCGCCGCGCAGAACATATTGATCCAAGGCATAAAGGGTCTTTTGGGAAATCTCACGCGGATAAATCACCACCAGCAACGGGAGATCCTCCTCGATCTGGTCGACGCCCATGTCGATCTGCTTGACTTCAAAGTCCTTCTTCAGTTCGCTGATGAAAACCCAGGGGTTCTGCCGCGACATGCGTCCCGCCTGCATCATCATCGGATTGAATTCGCCGAACACGGGCAGCGCGGTCATGACTCCAATGACTGGCTTCGACGGTTTGCTGACCTGGGCGATGGCTCTGGAGAGATCGTATTCCAGGAGCTTTTCCCGCTCGGGCGAAAGAAACGGCAGCGCCATTTTGGCGTCCAGACAACTGACGGCCATTCCCAAATAGATTTTGTCGCCTCCCATTGCGATGCCCATGCCAATGCCTTGGCCCTCAACCCCATCCAAGTTGGCGGATTCCTCCGCGTCCGAATCGGGCTGAGGATCGAACTTTCGAATCTCGATATTGCCGCGGGACGCCTTCCGATATTCGTCGAGGAGATTCTCGACTTGCTGGGCGTAAGCCTTGAGCTGGACCGGCATCTCGCTCGAGCTCTGCGAGCAGTAGAAACGGATTTCCACCGGCGTGTCCAATCCGTTGAGAATGGCCTTGGTTCCATCGCTTAACGTATAGAGTCTTTCTTGCGTCAGATCGAAACGTTGACGGACAGCGCCCGAAATCACGTAGATCGCGACCATGATGACGAACATAATGGCCACGCCCGCAGAAGAAAAAAGATAGGACGTGATCGGTGACTTGCTGGGTTTGACATTCGCATCCATATAAAACTCCTTTCAACCGATTAGCCCGCACGATGACTGCGGAGTATGACCCCGGTCGTAAACAGACAGAATCCCATCAAACAGAGGAAAAACAAAAGATCACGGGTGTCCACCACTCCGCGCTGGAATCCCTCGAAATGCGTCATTACGCTGAATGAGGCCACGCCTTGAACAAGCCAGGGAGCCGCCCATTGCTCCAGCATCCGGGTGACAGGGGGCCAACCGGCCAGAATCAGGAACAGGCAAATCACCACTGACAGGATGAAACTCACCACCTGATTTCGGGTCAAGGCCGATGTCATGCTGCCTATGGCCAGATATCCACCAGCCAAAAGCAGGCTGCCCAGATATCCGCACAGGATGACTCCGTTGTCGGGATCCCCCAGGTAGTTTACGGTCAGGATCAGTGGAAAGGTCAGGAACAGGGCCAGGGCTAGGAAAACCCACGAAGCCAAAAACTTGGCCAGGATAGCCTGCCAGGAGGTGATGGGCATGGTCAACAGCAGCTCAATGGTGCCTAGGCGGCGTTCCTCGGACCACAACCTCATCCCCACCGCTGGCACCAGAAAGAGATACAGCCAGGGATGCCACAGGAAGAAGGATAATAACGAGGCTTCCTCGCGCCGGAAAAACTCACTGACCATAAACGTGAAAAATCCGGATAACAAAAGGAAGATGACGATGAACACGTAAGCAACCGGTGAGGCGAAGTAAGCCCCCAGTTCCCTTTTGGCGATGGTAACAATGTGTCGTGAATTCTTCATTGGCGTATCTCCCGGTTCGTGTCCGACAGGGTGATGCTGCGGAAAACCTCATCTAATCGGCCTTCTTCGGTATGCAACTCCTCCAGTCGCCAGCCCGCCTGGGCGATTGCCTCGCCGACTTGACGGGCCAGTTTGCCGTCGACTGTTTTCTCTGCCGGGAACACCCGGGCGGTCAGCCCTTCAGGACGCTCCTCCAAAATGGTCGTCTTGCGGGCGCCGGAAAGGGATTCCAGTTTTGTTTTGACCTCGGCACCGGTCACTTGAGAGATCCGAACGGTCACCGAACCGGCAATCGCCGACTGCCGCTTGAGCTCGGCCGGACCGCCGTTTGCGACAATCTGACCCCGATCAATAATAATCGCCCGCGTGCAAACGGCTTCCACCTCCTCCAGGATGTGGGTGGAAAAAATGATTGCCTTTTTGGATCCCATTCGCCTGATAATCTCCCGAACCTCGTGTTTCTGGTTGGGATCCAGACCATCGGTGGGTTCGTCCATGATCAGGATGTCGGGATCGTGGATCACAGCCTGGGCGAAACATGTCCGGTGGCGATATCCCTTCGAAAGGGTGTCAACACTCTGGTGAATGACACTTTCCAGAAAACACATCTCGATCACTCTTTCCACAGCCTGCTTGCGCTGAAGCCCTCTGAAACCTCGAAGCTCCGCCGCAAAATTTAAAAATCCCCAGACGGTCATATCTGCATAGAGCGGGGCGTTTTCCGGCAGGTAGCCGATCATCTGTTTGGCCTCAATCGATTCCTCCAGCATATCATATCCACCGACCTGAATGCCTCCAGAACTCGGAGGAATGAAACCGGTCACCATTCGCATAGTGGTTGATTTGCCCGCGCCGTTCGGTCCCAGGAAGCCCAGCACTTCCCCTCGTCCTACGGCGAAGGTGACGTTGTTGACCGCCACTTTTGGCCCGAAGGCCTTGACTAAGTTCTGAACTTTTATCATTCCAGAGTCTCCGTTCTTTTGTTCCTTGCAAACTAGCGTCTCTGGGCCTTCGAAAGGTCCCCTTACCCGCTAGCGACACCCTCAAGTAACAAATGCCTTACTTTTTTACACCACGTGTCAAGTGGTGGGTAGTTTTTTGGACACCAATCCCGCCCAGCGTTCAAAATCGGAACTCCTCGACGATGTTTGAAATGGATCAAATCCCACAAAAGATCTTGCTGTGATCGGAAGGCAAGGTTTAATCACGGAAGTGATGGATGGCATCAAAGTCTCGCGGTTCATTGCAGACTCCGTCAGCGACGCCGTGGCCCAAATCCGGGCCCAGCTCGGCCCCGATGCCATCGTGATCAATGTCCGCCAGCTGCCCGCCGAAGGCCTCGCACGACTTTGGCAGAAACCCAGAATTGAAGTCCTGGCTTACCGTCCTGCCGAGGCCACATCGTTGCCGCCGCCAGAAACCTCCGCCGCCGACAAGGTCTCCCCCGGCTCCCCGATTCAGGAACAGCCTGCGCCAAGGCTCGAGCCTCCGATGTCCCAAATCGAAAACCGCGCCTCCTCTCCCCCCGTCACGCCCGAAACCCCTTCTTCCGCCCCGTTTACCTCAGGCTGGAGATCCGAGGTGGTCTTGAAAAACGCCGGTCTGACTCCCGTCAACATCCAGAAGATCATCGATCGGATGTTCATGTTGTGCGGAAAACAGGTCCCGGCAAACCTGACAGAAGAAATCCAGTTGCTGAAGAAGGTTCTCCGGGAATTCTGGCCTCCTCCTCCGCAAGATCCTCCCGGCCGGCCTGTAGCTCATCTCATGATGGGTCCACCCGGCAGCGGGAAAACCACCTGTCTGTGCAAATGGCTCGCCAAATCGGTCCTGCTTCACCAGCAGCGTGTCGAGGTTTGGCGTCTGGACGGTTCGACCGCCAATCTGGCGGAGAATCTGACCGTTTACTGCGACATGCTCGGGGTGAACTTGGAGCGCGCCCAACCCGCCCGGGGTCCGGATCCAACCGCAGACCTGCTTTTCATTGACCTTCCTGGCATGGCAGCACCCGATTCGCCGGATCGGGATTCGATGCAGCGGTTGTTATCGTCTCTGCCAGCCCTCTGCATCCACCTCGTGCTCAACGCCGCCTATGAGACTTCCATTCTGCTGGCCCAGATCAAGGCTTTTTCCTCCTATCACCCGGCAGACCTGATCCTGACCCACCTCGATGAGGAAACGCGTTGGGGGAAACTTTGGAACTTGGTCTTAGGCACAAAATGCTCCTTGCGATTCTTCAGCGCTGGGCAAAATATTCCTGGTGAGTTCCTGCCCGCCTCAGCAGATCTTCTCATTTACCGCCAATTCCCCAGCAATTAAGGCACTTCCGTCTTCGATCTTCCGGGGATGATCCAGCTGGCAAACCTTTTGCTTAGCCAGTCGGAAACGGCCAGAAGAACATGAAATTACTGATGATAACAGGCGGATTGTTGGGATTCCTGATCGGAACTGCTTTGGGATTAGCCCAAAACAGTCCCTGGCCAGATATCATTTGGAAAGCTAGCGTTGTGGCCTACGTGGCCGGACTGCTCATGCGTTGGTGGGGCCGAGTCTGGATCCGGGAACTTCAGAATGCCGCTCTTGCACGGCAAACCGCCCTTTACAATGCCAAGGGTGCAGGCCAGCCCAATCCCCCCAAGGCCTGAACACCCTCCCCGATAACCCATGAATGCCATCGTCTTAGAGCCCCCCCCTTCCGCGAGAACCGTCCGACAACGATACAAACCAGCGGCCCCAGGCAGTGCCGCTGAAAACGAACGCGTCAAGGAATACCTGCACCTGGTGAAAACCGTGGTGGGACGGCTGGCGATGACCTTGCCCCCGCACGTGGATTTGGAAGACCTTCAGAGTGCGGGTCTGGTTGGCCTGCTCAATGCCATACGCAACTATGATCCCAAATGCGGTTCCTCCATGGAAACCTACGCCAGTCTTCGGATTCGCGGAGCGGTGTTCGATGAGCTGCGCAAAATGGATTGGGTGCCTCGATCCATCCACGCAAAAGCCCGCAAAGTCCGGGAAACGATGCAGTCCCTGGAACAGGCCAAAGGCTCCGTTCCAAGCGAAATCGAGATGGCAAAAGCTTTAAAAATATCCCTCGCGGAATACCAGCAGCTCCTGGAGGAAATCCGCCCCACCACCTTTGTTTGCCTCGATGCCGCAATCACCAGCGATAGCGAGGAAGGCCCCACACAATACGAGAGCATCGCAGACAACAGCCAGGAAAGCCCGATAGAAACAACCTCGCGCCGCGAAATCGCCCGGCTCATCGCCGAACGCCTGGAGCAACTCCCCGAAATCCAGCGCAAGGTTCTCGCTCTCTATTATTTTGAAGACCTGCGTCTCCGTGAAATTGCCGAAGCCTATGGCTTGACCGAATCGCGCATCTGCCAGATTCACGCCCAAGCCATCCTCGCCATCAAGACTTATCTCAATCGATTCGACCATCAGGCCAGATGAACCTCCTCCGCTGTTAATTCCCCATGATCATCATTATAGGCGCCATTATCGTGCTCGGATCCGTCCTCGGCGGCTTCATCATGGCTGGCGGCTATGTGAACAGCCTGATTCACATCTCCGAAATCATCATCATCGCCGGCGCCGCCCTAGGGGCGTTGATCATCATGTCTCCGAAAAAAGTGCTGGTTGATCTGGTCCACAAGATGATCCAGTCGCTCAAAGGAGCCCCTTATAACAAACTCTCTTATGAGGACTTGCTAAAATCCCTTTATGAATTGTTCCTGTTGGGACGGCGCAACGGCATGATCGCCCTGGAGGAACACATCATGAATCCCAAGAACAGCAGCATCTTCAGCAAATACCCGAGTTTCATTAACAATAAGGCGGCGGTCGAGTTTCTCTGCAACGGCCTGCGGCCCATCGTGGACGGCAAAATCAAACCGGATCAACTGCGCTTGCTGATGGAGACCGAAATCGAAAGCATGGAAGAGGAGTTCCACGCCCCCGTAAGCGTCCTGACCAAGGCGGCCGATGCCATGCCGGGATTCGGCATCGTGGCTGCAGTGTTGGGGATCGTGATCACCATGGGGGCCATCGCCGGCCCCATCGAGCATATCGGAGAAAAGGTCGCCGCTGCCCTGGTTGGAACCTTTCTTGGCATCTTTCTTTCCTATGGCTTTCTCAATCCCCTGGCCGTCAACATCGAGTTTGTTAACGTGTCAGAACTCGCCTACAGCCGCTGTATTGCCTCGGCCGTCATTGGCTTCGCCACTGGCATGGCCCCCATCATGGCGGTCGAGGTGGCACGACGCGGACTCTCCACCGATGTTCGTCCAAGCGCCGAGGAACTCGAGGCCATGCTCAAAAAACTGAACGCTCCCAGCAAACCGTCCTGAGACTCCGAGAATCGCTTTTATGAGCCGAAAAAAACATGGGCACCATGGAGGGGCCTGGAAAGTGGCCTATGCCGACTTCGTGACGGCCATGATGGCCCTGTTCCTTTGCCTGTGGCTCACCTCCCAGGATACCCGCATTAAACAGGCCATCGAACGAGCTTTCCGAAATCCCTTCGCCTCGGTCACCAAAGAATCCACCGGAATCATTCCCAACAAAGAAACCCAGGCGGTCAAAAGCAATAGCGGCAACTTCGATTCGGCCTCCGCCGTGGAGTTGCGGATGTTGCGAAGAATTGTCCAGGACCTTTCCACGTCGCTGCAAACATCCGATCAGAATGGTCCACAGAATGTGCAATTGGAACTGACCCCCGAAGGATTGCGAATCCATATTTTTGACCGCGCCAAAAAATCGGTTTTCATGCCCGATTCCACCGACTTTACCCCTTATGGCCGATGGGTTTTTACGACCTTGGCCTGGGAGGTCTCCCGATATGACAATCTCCTCATCGATCTGGAGGGTCATACCGAAAAAGGGAGCAAATCCAAACGCGAGGATTACGGCTCCTGGGAATTGTCCGCTGACCGCGCCAACGCCTCCAGACGCCTGCTGCAGCAACACGGCGTCAATCCCGCTCAAGTCCGCAAAGTCACAGGCATGGCCGATACAACTCCCCTCCCCGACCACCCGCCCGAAGACGAAGTGAACCGGCGCGTTACGGTCCTGCTCAAAGTCAAAACCTCCAGCGCTTCTCTCTAAACCATGGTGGATTCTTTTATCCCCTTAACCCTGTCTTCGGATGCGGCCGCCCAAAACAGCCAGGCCGTATTTCGCCCCGCCACCTTGACCGCTCCCGTCAATCGCCCGCCCCAGGATGCCCCCCCCAAAATAGTCTCCATCTCCAAGCCCCATCCCCACAACCCAACCGCAACCGCCGATCCGAAGGTGTCCGTTATAAAAGATGGGGATCGAGTGACTTCCATCCGAATCCAGTGTTCCTGCGGCCAATGCGTCGAAATCCAGTGTCTCTACTGAACCGTCCTGCTTTTCAGCTCCTCCAATTCGCTTCTCTTTCGAGCCTCCCAGAATCTTCACGGAAAAAATTGCTATGCCTTTCGTTTTTCACGGGGCAGGTTTTGCCAGATTCAAGAAATGAACAGTCATAACACACTTGTTATCAGTGATCTTCTCTTAATGGCACAGACCATGCTAAGAAGCATGTGCGATGAACATCAGTCTTTACCAAGCTGCCGCCGCCCTCTCCGCCTACAGCGATTGGCAAGAAACCATCGCACAGAACTTGGCCGCCTCATCCGTCCCAGGTTATCGGAAAACTGAAATCTCACTTTCCAATGTCCCCGCGGGAAACCTCTCGACATCCTCCATCAATAGCCCAAGCGTCCTGACCAAACTAAACTCCAGCTTGAACATGAGCCCTGGAGAAATCATTGCCAATGGGGACAAAACCAGCGTGGCGATCGATGGCAAAGGCTTCTTCGAGGTCCGTTTTGCCGATGGTTCTCGCGGTTATACCCGCGATGGTGAGTTCAAGCTCGACTCACAAGGACAGTTGATGACTAAAGAAGGTTATGTGGTCCAGGGTGAATCCGGCCCGATTCAGTTGGATTTGAATAATTCCGCCAGCTTGTCTATTTCAAACTCGGGAGAGGTCAGCCAAGGACCCGATGTAAAAGGGAAACTTAAACTCGTCGATTTTAATGATTACAGACTTCTGATTCCCATTAGTGGCGGCTATTTTATGGCCGATCACCCCTCTTTGGAATCGAGGAATGTCGAGAATGTGTCCGTCCGACAAGGGTGCCTGGAACGAGGCAATACCTCACCCACCACTGAAATGGCTCAGTTAATCTATGTGATGCGCGCCTTCGATGCCAATCAACGAGTAATTCAGATCAACGACGAACGCATGTCGCGTGCCATCAACGTCCTGGGCAATAACGTTTAAGTCCAATCCGCTATGCTCCGCGCACTTTACTCCGCCGCTTCCGGGATGCAGTCCCAGCAGATGAACCTCGACGTCATCGCCAACAACCTGGCGAACGTCAATACCACCGGTTTTAAACGCAGCAAAATCGAGTTCCAAGACCTGCTCTACCAGACGCCCCGCAGCCCCGGCTCCGAACAAGGAGGGGGCAACCTTCTGCCCACAGGCGTCCAGGTTGGTCACGGCTCCCGTCCTGTGGCCACTTCCCGCGTCTTCACCACCGGCGAACTGACCCAAACCGGTGAACGCCTCGATGTCGCCATCAAAGGAGATGGTTTCTTCGAAATCCAACTCGAAGATGGCACCCCTGCCTACACCCGCGACGGAGCCCTCAAACTGTCGGCCGACGGACGGATCACGACCAACGACGGATTGCCTTTGCAGGGTGGTTTCCAACCCGTGCCCCCAGGAGTCACCTCGATCAATATCGCCTCCAACGGCGAAGTCACCCTCTCGGGTCCGGGCGTCAGACAGAATTTTCGCGTGCAGCTGGTCCGATTCGCCAATCCAAGCGGCCTCCAAAACCTCGGCCGCAACCTTTATGTCGAAACAGGCGCCTCCGGCGCCCCCGAACAGGGCAGCCCCGGCGAAAACGGCTACGGCGAACTCGCCCAGGGCTACCTCGAATTATCCAACGTCAAAGTAGTCGAGGAAATGGTCAACCTCATCATGGCCCAACGGGCTTACGAAGTGAACGCAAAAGCCGTTCAAGCCTCCGACGAAATGATGCAAACCAGCAATAATCTAAGACGATAATGCAAAAAAGTGGCACAAATATTGCTGTTATTTTACTGACCTTCCTGGGGGTTGGATCCGCTCAGCTGATCCACGCTGGCGAGTCCGCCCCCTTCTCCAATTCTCCCGTCCCGAAGGCGGCCAATCGCACCACTGCGGTTTCACGAATCCAAACAACCGTCCCGAACGATCGTTCGGCGGCCCCTGTCGTTTTGGTCGGCGCAGAGGGGATCTACCTGGCGGATCTCTTATCGGCTTTCACCAACGCACCCGTCCCGCATGTCCGGGTTGGCGACGCGCCGGCATTTGGACAGACCACCGTATTTCCGGCGTCCAAGCTTTTGGCGGTCTGGCGGGAAACCTCGCCCAATTCAGCTCCGACCAATTCCCTGGATTGCGGCGATCTTCGGGTGGCGCGGCGGTTTCGGACCTTGGACGAAGTGGAAGTCAGGGAGATGTTGACGGATGCCTTGCAGAAGGAAGTCGTTCAGGAGCGTGGCGAACTTGAACTGCGCCTGGGTCGTGCCTGGACGGCGGTGCCGGTTCCCGAGGAACCGTTGGAGCTGCAATTTTTGGATTTGCCGCCGCGCGGGCTTCAATCCACGTTTCTTGTTCGTTTCCAATTGCGGACCGAAAGAGAACTGATTGGCACCTGGCAAATGGCATTGCAGGCCAAAGTTCTCAAGCCTGTCTGGGTGACCCAGACCGCCTTGCGTCGTGGCCAGACCATTGGAGAATCTGATGTCCTGCTGGAAAAGCGGGATATTCTGGCCTTGCGAGAACCCCTAAGCTCCTGGATGCCGGGAATGACGGAATTTGAATGCGCGAGCTACCTGGCGGCAGGAACGCCTCTTTATGCCCGATCGGTGCGTCCCCGATGCGTCGTCCGGCGAGGCGATATCGTCGAGGCCAGCATGCAAGATGGAATTCTCACCATCTCTCTGAAAGTCGAGGTCCTGGAAGAAGGCACGCCTGGCCAAATCATTCGCGTGCGCAACCTGCAATCCAAACGAGAACTCCGAGCCAAAGTGCAAAATGAACAGACTGTGCTTATCCATATGTAAAAGCGGCGCCATTCTGGCGACGGCCGCAACCTTGTCCCTTTACGTTCATGCCGACTCCCTCTGGCGTGAAGACTCCTCTCGGGCGATGTTTTCCGACAGGAAAGCCGGCCGGGTGGGCGACATCCTGACCATCGTTGTGCAGGAATCCAGCACCGCCAGCAAAGACGCCAATACGAAAACGTCCAAGAAAAGCTCGGCCGATATCGCCCTGAAAACATTTCTTTACTCGCCGGACGCCAGCGGTTTGCTCACTCATAAGGGCCAGATGCCCGCCTTGAAATGGGACTCCGCCAACGATTTTGACGGCAGCGGGCAGGTCGGGAGCACTGAGAAAATTACCTCTCGCATCGCTGTCCGCGTCGTGGACGTTTTGCCAAATGGCAACCTGATGATTGAAGGCACCCGTCATACGGCCTTCTCCGGCGAAAACCAAGATGTCATCTTGCGCGGCTTGGTCAGACCTCCGGACATTGCCGCCAACAACACCGTATTCAGTTACAATGTTGCTGATGTCAGCATTCAGATTGTCTCAAAGGGAGTGGCTACCTCGGCTCAAAAGAAGGGGTGGTTTGGCCGGATTTGGGACAAGGTGACGCCATTTTAAGATCGCTGACCATGAATTTCCGTATTCATCTAGTTCTCTGTCTGGGGATCGGATTGCTTGCCTGCGATTCAACCCGTGCGGCTTCGGCTCGCATCAAGGACCTGGTGATGGTTTCAGGTGCCCGCGACAACCAGCTGGTCGGCTATGGTCTGGTGGCAGGATTGGCGAACGACGGTGATAAGAATCCCACTTATACCGTCCAGAGCGTCGGGAACATGCTGCAACGGTTCGGCATCACGGTGCCTTCCTCGACCTTGTCATCGAAGAATGTCGCTGCGGTTATAGTGACAGCTGATATCCCAGCCTTTGCCAAACCCGGCACTCGTTTGGATGTCGTGGTTTCAGCCATGGGGGATGCCAAATCACTGCAGGGCGGCACCTTGCTGCAGGTTCCTCTGTTGGGCGCCGACGGAAGAGTGTATGCCGTAGCCCAAGGTCCCTTGGCAGTTGGCGGCTTTTCGAGCGGTCAAGGGGGCGCGGGCGGTGCTACAGTGACCAAGAATCACCCTACCGTAGCCCAAATCATTAATGGCGCCATCGTAGAACGCGAGATCCCGGCCACAATCGTCCGGGACAACAGCCTCGAACTTGTTCTGCGCGAACCGGATTTCACCTCATCGGCCCGACTGGCCGCTGCCATCAACGAACAATTCACCCAGAGTGCCACTCCCATCGACGCGACAACGATCAAAGTCGAATTGCCGCCGGGTCTTCAGGATTCAGCGGTGGACTTCATCGCCCGTCTCGAGGCCATTGAAATCACCCCAGACACTCCCGCGCGAATCGTCATCAATGAGCGCACCGGGACCATCGTTGCGAATTCCCGAATCCGGATCTCAGCCTGTGCGGTTTCCCATGGCAATCTCACTATCAGCATCGCTTCAACCTTGAATGTTTCCCAACCGAATGCCTTCAGCCAACAGGGACGGACAGTGGTGACCCCAAGCACCGACACCCGGGTCAACGAGACGAAGGCTCCTATGGTGGCCCTGCCCGACCTTCCTACTGTGGAACAAGTGGCTACCTCACTCAATTCCCTGGGTGTCACTCCCCGCGACATGATGGCCATTTTCCAGACGATGAAACAAGCCGGCGCTCTTCAGGCCGAGTTAATCCTGCGTTAACCATGGATATCCCCCCCCTCCAACGATCCCTCCCCACATCGCACCTGCCGATTGAGAAACTGGCCGGAAATCCCCGCCTGTCCGAGCAGGAGAAGGTTCACGAAATCAGCCGTCAGTTTGAGGCAATCCTGCTGCGACAAATTCTCAGGGATGCCCAAAAAACGGTTTTTTCATCTGACATTCAGAACGATTCGGTCAGCGGTAGCATCTATCAGGAAATGATTACCCAGCAGCTGGCCGACAGCATCAGCCAATCCGGCGCGCTCGGATTCGCCGACAGCTTGGAGAAACAGCTTTCCCGACAAAAGCCCTCCCCTAAAACTGGGGCCAGCCCCAAGCCGGCCATCCAGCCGTTCTCCACCCCACGTCAACAACATTGATTGCCTCTCATGATACCGCATTTAGACAATTTGATTGAAGCGCTTCGGGACGAACTTAAACAGTACGGAGAAATGCTGGCTTTGTTGGATCAGCAACAAGAATTCGTGCTCAGCCATGCGGTCGATGAGGTGTTGAGCACCGTGTCGGCCGTCAATCAACAATCCGGCGCGGTGCAAGCCGCGCGCCGTCATCGGGAGCAATGCCAGCAGGCACTCGCCGCGGCCTTTCAACAGCCTCGCCCCGCGGCCTTTGCTGAGATCATCCCGCTCCTCCCGGAGGATTACCGTCCGTTGGTTCAAGCTTTAGTCGATGAGAATAACGAGCTCTTGTTGCGCATCCAGCGGCGCGTCCGACAAAACCACCTGCTACTCAGCCGCTGTCTCGATCTCATGCAACGTTTCATGAACAGCCTGTTTCCGGGGCTGCGCCCGACGCTTTACACAGGCACCGGCTCCCTCCTCTCAGCCAATCTCCCCCCGACGGCTCGATACGAGGCCGTCGGATAACCCCAACGGATCATGTTGGACCTCTACGGAACCCTGAGCCTTGGCCAACGCTCCCTGCAAACTCAACGGCAGGGGGTCGAAATCGCCGGCCACAACCTGGCCAACGTCAACAATCCCGCCTACACCCGTCAGCGCCTGATCATTCAGACCTCTCAGGCTGTGCCCTCCGCCATCGGCCCCCAGGGAACGGGGGCGGACGGCGTGGCCATCCAGCAGTTGCGCAACACCCTGGTGGATCGTCAACTGCAAGGGGAAATCAGCACCCGCGGCTATCTCCAAGCCAAGCAACAAGCCCTCCAATATGCCCAGGCCGATTTGGGGCAGGAAATCGATCGCCAATCCGCCACCGCCGAAAGCGCTTCCGCTTCGGAGGGGGTCGGCGCGCAATATAGCCTCGCCGAGGGATTGTCCGATCTTTTCAATAACTTCCAAAGCCTCGCAACCAATCCCACTTCCATGGCCGAACGCCAAGTCCTCATGATGAAGGCCCAAACCTTGGCCACGCAGTTTAACCAAGTCGATCAGCGCCTCGGGGAACTGCGGGGATTCCTGAACGAATCCCTCCAAACAGACATCGACAAGGTCAATCAGTTGGTCGAAGAAATTGCCCGCCTGAACAACCAGGTTTTCAATAGCGAGGTGAATGGTTTCGGCGTGGCCAATGACTTGCGAGACACCCGTCAGGCAAAAATCGAGGAACTCGCCGGCTTGACCCGCATCCAAACAGTCGAACAAGCCAACGGCATGATCGACGTGGCCATTGAAGGTCAGGACTTAATCCTGGGTAATCAGAAAATCGATTCGCTCGAAATCCACGATGCCGGCAGTGGACAATGGCTGGCGCGCACCCGGTCGGCCGGTCAAAACCTGACATTAACCGGCGGCAAAATGCAGGGAACAATCGATGCCCGGGACCGCGACGTCCGCAAACTCAAAGAAGACCTGAACGGCCTCGCCGCCTTGCTGATCGATGAGGTCAACAAGATCCACATCGCCGGATTCAGCCTGAACGGCTCAACCGGCGCCCGATTCTTCAACGGCACCCACGCCGGCGATATCGAAGCCAACGTTGACCTGCTCAACAATCCCGCCCTGGTCCAAGCCAGTGGCTCCGCGACCGCGCCAGGCGATAATTCCGCCGCCCTCGCCATGGCCAAGCTGGGCAATGCCACCTTTGAACCCCTGAACAACCAGAGCTTCAGCCAGGGTTATGGTCAGACCGTCGCCACCCTCGGTCAGTCGCTCTCGTCCGTCAACAATCAACTCACTGATCAGGAGGTGGTCGAAAAGTTGCTCAAACGCCAGCGCGATTCCTACAGCGGAGTTTCCCTGGACGAGGAAATGACCGAACTCATGAAATTCCAAAAGGCGTTCGAAGCGTCGGCGCGTTTGATTAACACGGTCGACGAAATGCTGGACACCGTGATCTCCCTGAAACGCTAGGTAATCGCCTATGAGAGTCACCGCCAACACCTTTCCCGACACCTTGGTTGATCAACTCAGCCAACTCGCAGTCCGACAAAACCGTCTGCAAAGCCAGGCTGCCACCGGCCAACGGATCCAGTTGCCCGAGGATGATCCCACCGCCATGCGCCGCGTGATCGACCTGCAGAACGAAAGCAAAAATCTCGGCCAATACCAGCGCAATATTTCCACCTTGAAGGAATATGCTGGCGCTTCGTTCATGGCCATCAAGTCTCTCGAGAAAATCTGCGACCGCGCCGGCGAAATTGCCACTCTGGCCGATGACACCAAATCACCCGAAGAGTTGCGCATTTATGCCATCGAGATCAATCAACTCCTGGAGCAGTCGGTCCAATTAGCGAACACCAAACACCGAGGCGACTATCTGTTCGGCGGCACTCAAACGGATAAACCCCCGTTTACTCTTGGCCCTGTGGAGACCAATGGCCGGGTCAATAGCGTTAGCTACAACGGAAATTCGGACCTTCCCCAAAACGAAATCGCGGAGGATACCATGCTCACCGTTCAGGTGCCCGGCAGTAATACCGCCACCACCGGCACCCGCGGGCTGATTGTCGATGCAACCTCCGGCGCCGACTTTTTTCAGCATTTGATTTCCCTTCGAGACAACCTCTATGCCGGCGACACGGAGACTATCGTAAAAACCGATCGCGTCAACCTCGCCAAGGACGAGGAAAACATCCTCTTCCATCTCGGCACCAACGGAGCCATCCAAAGCCGACTCGAAACAGCCTCGACGGTTGCCCAAACCCGCGGAAACTCGATCGAGGTCCTCATCTCAAATGAGGCCGATGCCGACCTCGCCCAAACCCTCGTCCGACTAAACGAGGCCCAGAACGCTTACAAGGCAGCCCTGCAAAGCGGCGCCACCATTCTCAGCAGATCCCTGATGGATTACCTGAGGTAACCCCAGCCGAGGGATCTCCTCTGCGGCGCCCTCCATCTCGATCGCATTTATTTCTGTCCTGTGCCCTTGAACTCGGAACCTTTCCGGGCAAACAGCAGATTGAAGGTGGTCATCGCGCCATAGCACCGGGACACATACTGCTGCATTTCGATCTTGTCCGCGTCACTCAATACTGAATGGGCATTGATCTTTTGCTCCAACACCCGAAGCTGATTTCGGATTCCAATGATCTTATGGAAGAACACTTCCAGGGGAATCTCCTTCGCCTGCAGGGTGGCATCCGAGGGATGCAGCACCATGCGGCCTCGTTGCCATCGCGTTCCCAACTCGTCCACGACAGCCTCGGGCTTTTCCCATCCCATCCGTTGGAGCAGGGCTTCCAAGGCCTGTTCCAGAAACTGATCCAACGGCTGCTCCAATCCGGCAAAGGCCACTCGAGGCTCGGCCGGCTGAATGCCACTGACCTCGGGGGCGATTGCGCGCACGCCGTCCTCAAAGCGCACCTCCGCCGCGTGCTCGGTCAGCGCCTTTACCACCCCCGATCCATACTGGGGATGATGAATTCTCATGCCGATATGCATCGATTCAATCTTCATGGCGATATCCGGCGCTTACCCTGACCCGATCCTGGATCGCTTTCAAATGAAAAACGGTGAATTGTATCGTCATTGAGGTTATAAAGGGATTGAAGGCCTGTAATGGAAGCCTGTCATGCCCTGCGTAAACTTGATGTCTGACGAACCTGTTTGAATGATATGAAAAAAGTCAAAACCGACGAACTCTACAACCATCTCAGCGAGTTTCTTCAATCCAAGGGAATCGAGCTGAAGGATGGAAGCTATGCGCAACGCATTCAGAAGGGCTGCTCCTTGTTGAGCGAAGCCATCAACTTCACCCAAACCAGCCTCAAACGGGCAAAAACCGGAGTGGACCGAAAACTCGACCGGATGCGCGAGGCGATTCACCAGCAAACCGCGCCGAAAACCTCCAAGCCTCCCGGGAAACCCTCCAAAGCCTCCCGCAATCGGGCCGCCAAACCAACCGCTAAGAAGGCTGGATCTGCCCGCAAAAATCGAAAAGCCTGAACCCGCGATCAAGCCGCCAGAAGAAAATCGGATCCTTCGGCAAACCCGCGCTTGACTAATCGCTCCCGGATCAGTTCGCGCGCGTTTGGCTTTGACACATATCCCAGGATAAAAACGTCGCTCGGGGAAGGAATTTCGTTCGGCGAAAAAACCAGGCGCCCCTGGTAATTCCGGCCAATCTTCCGGTCGTCGATGTCAATATATCCGTCAATCCGGATCCCCTCCTTTTCCAGGTAGCCAACCCTTCGGCGGGTCAGGCGACCCGCTCCCCATACAAGGAACCGTCGCCGCCCCGCTTCCCGCCTCAGCCACCGCGCTAAATAAACCGCTTTGCACCGATAAAATGCCTCCAAATCATAACGCGGATCCCTGCGCGATAACCGATGGGGAGCATCGTTCCATCTCAGAAGCACTTTCGGCACTTTCGCCATGACCACACCCGCCTCAAGCCAGCGCAGCCAGAGCTCGTAGTCCTCGGGGAAATCTCCCTGCCGATAATTGCCGTGCTTCGCAGGCAGATCCGACCGGAACATCACCGACGGATGAGCAAAGGGAGACTCCACGAACCGCCCGAGCTGTATCTCAATGGGATTCCTGAGCGAGTTGATCCAGTCCACATGCCGAGCATAGCCGGCATAACGAAGCCGATCTCCGCCAAATTCCACAAGGCATCCCACCAGACCAATGTCCGGATTCCGCTCCAGAAAGCTCCATTGTTCCTCCAGACGGTCTGCGGTCGAGATGTCATCGGCATCCATCCGAGCCAAATGCCTCGCCCGCGCCAAGGCCAATCCTTGGTTCAACGAAGCGACGATCCCCCGATGAGGCCGTCGCACCCACCGGATTCGCGGATCCCGTCGCGCCCACTGCGCCATCAATCTGGGCGTTTCGTCCGTGGATCCATCGTCGACCACAATCAGTTCCCAATCTTGCAGGGTTTGACGAACCATGCTGATGACGGCACGCTCCAGCGTGGCTGCCGCATTAAAAACGGGCATAAGCACACTCACTCTCGCAGTCATGGCGTTCCCAGAATAGAATCCCTTGAGGACATCGGGCAAATCTGTTTTGAGTCCCTGCAAATCCTCAGGTGGAGTTTTGTATCCAGCGATTGCCCATTGGAAAACGGTATGAGGTTGCGAATCCATGGAGCCGCGGCATGATGTCCAGCATGAGCTTGATGTAACAAACAGATTACGGGCATAATCCACCCGGACCGGTCATGAACTGGAAACAGCTTTGGCCCATCAAGTCGAATCCGATCAAACGGATGAACCGCCTGTATGAGGAGGCAGTCCGGGCGCTGGATCGGTCTGAGGACGAAACAGAACAACTGAAGGCCCTTAACCTGTTGAGAGAGGCGGCCAACCAAGGACATGCCATCGCGCAATATCGGCTGGCCCGTCTTTATGAACGCGGATTACTCGTCGAATCCAGCTTGTCCACCGCGGCTCATTGGTACGAGCAGGCGGCCACTTGCGGGCTCGCCCATGCCGATCGAGCCGAGGAAGAAGGACCGAAGGACAGCGATTGGCTGGAAGCCGAGAGAGAGTCGGCCTTCCGCCTCGCGTGGCTGTATGATACAGGGGGTGGAATTCCCCGCAATCTGGTTGAGGCGGAAAGGTTCTACCGGCAAGCAGCCCAGCTGAATCATCCACGCGCTCAGTTCAACCTCGCCAGCCTGTTTATGGAAAAAGGGCGGAGTCCCGCCGAACTCTCGGAGGCGGTCCGATGGATGCAAAAGGCTGCCGAACAGGATTTGATTCAGGCCCAATTCAACTTGGCCGTCATGCTGGAACGTGGGCATGGAATCGATCAGGATCTGCCAGCTGCGGTTCTCTGGTTTCGACGGGCCGCTGTGCAGGGCGATCTGATGGCGTGCAAGAATCTGGCCCGATTGGCCGCCGAAGGCCGAGGGATGCCCCGTGATCTGTCCGAGGCCCTGCGCTGGCTGACCAAGGCCGCCGAAATCGGCGATGCGGAGGCCCAATACAGCCTGGCCGCACTCATCCTGTCAGAACCTGGCGACACCCAAGCCGGAGGGGAGGCCCTCCGCTGGTTGCAGGCGGCCGCCGATCAAGGTCACGCCAAGGCACAGTATCATCTTGGCTGGTTGTATGACATCGGCCGGGTAGTTCCACAAAATCTGGCTGAAGCTTTCCGATGGTATCTCAAGGCGGCCGAAAATGGCGAGACCCAGGCCCAATTCAATCTGGCCAACCTCTTCGCCGACGGCAAAGGGGTCGCTCAAAACTGGCCCTACGCCCGCCTTTGGTTCGAAAAAGCCGCCCGCCAAGGCTTGGGCGGCGCTTGGCTCAATTTAGGCTGGATGTACGAAACCGGCACAGGCACCCCCCAGGATTTGGCCCTGGCAGCCGAATACTACCGCAAAGGAGCTGAGCTCAATGATGCCCGAGCCCAGTACAACCTCGGTTGTCAATTCGCCGTCGGACGGGGCGTGCCCGAGGATCTGCGAGAAGCATCATTCTGGTTTCGCAGGGCTGCAGAACAAGGGGATGCCTCCGCCCAATTCAACCTGGCGCTCCTCTACGAAATGGGAGCCGGATTACCCCAAGACTTTCAGCAAGCTTACGTCTGGTACTCCAAAGCTGCCCTGTCTAATATCCCGGAAGCCGCTCAAAAACGAGATCAACTCGCCCTGCTCATGACCCGCGACCAAATCGGGCAAGCCCAATCCCAAGTGGCCTCGGCTGCTCCTCCTTCCTCGCCGCCGCCATCGGTGCTTGACTAGCACTTTCTGCCGCATAACGGAAAAAACTGCCCCAGTCATCCCTGTCTTGGAAGAGCGGCGAAGCCCCGCATTCCCTAAAAACCCAGGAAGTTGGAATCGATCCAACTGGTGTCGTGCAAAGTAAAATGTGCGGCATGCGGTTTGCTTCGAGCGGTTTGACCTGTCGCATGCAGCGAGAATTGACCAACACCGTTTTGCCGTGGACCGCAGGGGAGGAGGTTTCCCCTGCTCCCTTATCTGAGGAGCCGGCTGCCTGGGATCAGATTGTCAGCGCCTTTCGCCAAGCTTGTATCCTGAAACAAGCGGGCAACCTCTACGAATCCAACCGTATCCTGCAGGAAGAACTGCCCCGCTCGATTGCCTCTTGGTCACGCCATACTCCGCTGCCCTCGAATCGGCAAACAGAGGAGTTGCGCCACATGTTCGATAGTGAACAGAAGCGGATCCGAGATCTTTGGACGTCGCAGGAAGCCATGGCAGAGAGTTTAACCCGGAAAGTGCTTCAGACTCTAAGTGGAGTGGTCGGCCAGGAAATCCAGTCCCTGGTTGCCTCACAGCTGGGACTGGGCAATAGCAACCATTTCCGCAACTCCAGACACCTGCTCCTGGTCCAATCGCAAGGCCCTTACAAGCGCGTGGGACCCCAGAAGGAAATGTGGGATGAACAACGGTGGAATGACCGTGCCGCATCTCCACGCAATCAGCGCCTTTCGTTCGATGATATTCCTGGAACGATCGACGTCGTGCTCGATCAACAACATCAGAAGCCGGTCCCGTCCAGGAGCCTTTGACCATGAAAAAACCAAGGACGGCCGCTTTCTCAACCGAGCATAAGATGCTCCGAAGAAAAATCGAATTGCGAATTAACGCCCATAGACACGAATGGAAGCGGAAGCATCCCATCGGCTGCGTCCCAGACATTCTATCGATGTTCGCAGTATTTCAGGATCTTCGTATTTGGCCGGCCATGATTCGTGTGGATTGGCGTCGATTCGCGGTTAAGTCGTTTCATTTGCGGTTCAGGGTCGGAGGTTGCGCATTGCGCACGATAAACGATCATGCAATGATTGGCTAAATCAACAGAAGGACAAATCCATGAATAAAACCGTTGAGGGCATCGCCCCGGAAGGAAACACAGCTCCCGACACCACGAAAATCCTCCATGTCGGCTTGGACTGGGGCACCAATACGTCCTGTCTCCAGGCTTCCTTTGCCGACACTCCGGACAAGGTTCAGTGCGATCTCATCCCCACGGTGGTCGGATACGCCGGCGAGGGGATGATTGATAACCTGCTTCCTGAAAACGCCCGCATCCTCTTTGGCCAGGATGCCCTCCGGCATCGCTTGCACCTGAGCCTGGCATACCCGATGGTCAATGGAGTTCTGCGAGATCTCAAGGCGGCTCGAGATTTCGCCATGCACCTCCGAGCCCGCTTGGCCCCCAGTCCGGAAACCGAAATCCGGGCCGTGGTCGGACTGCCCGCCAACGCCGATCGGTCCGCCCTTGAAAGCATGCGGCAAACACTGGCCGGCATTTTCGATCGGATCATTGTGATTCCCGAGCCTTTCCTCGCCGCCTTGGGTTATCGCGATGAGTCCCGCCTCCACAATCCCGACTACACCGATCCGGTCAGCAATTCTCTGTTCATCGACAGCGGGGCCGGGACAACCGATATCTGCTTAATCCAGGGCTATTATCCCACCGCCAAGGATCAGTTCAGTTTTCCATTCGCCGGAGATCGTCTGGACGCCTTGTTGGACGAGGCCGTGAGAACCACCTACCCTGATTGCGATCTCTCGTTCCACACCATCCGTGAGCTGAAGGAAAAGTATGCCTTTGTCGGTCTCCTGGATTCGCCGGTGGAGGCCAGCGTCCTCGTTGGAGGCAAACGCCGCAAGCTGGATTTAGGTCCGTTGCTCAGATCAGCCGGCGAGGAGTTGCTCCAACGCATCTCCAAATCAGCACAGCTGCTGATCGCCCGGGCTCCCTCGGATAGCGTGCCGGAACTGCTTCAGAATATTATCCTCACCGGCGGCTCCAGCAGGATCCGCCACCTGGATTCCGAGCTCCAGCGCCTCCTGATCGAGGCCGGATATGAGAATCCGCGAGTCAGTGTCACAGGGGAGAATTACAAGACTTTTGTCGCGAAAGGCGCGCTCAAGGCCGCCCGCCAGGCAAGGGATGACCAATGGCAGCAAGCCGCCCCACGATCGTCGGGAAATTAATCCAGCTTCGGGTCCTTGCCCCGCAGATCGGCATGAGCGACAGCGTTACCGCGCGTCGCTGAACACACCGCTCAAGATGACCTCCTTGACTTTCCACAGCAAAGCCATGGTGATCGATAACGGCAAGAGCACAAGAAGAACCACAAAACCGAGCCGGACCTGCTCGATCCAGCGCAGGACCCAAACCACAAGCTCGGGGAGAGGTTCATAGATCCGAAACGCCCAATACAAAAACACAAAACCGAGCGTGGCCAATATTAAATACCGGTCCAAAGCCGCGAAAAATCGGGTTTCCAATCTCAAGGTCTCATCCGGCAGCATGGCCGCCAACCGCTGCAACACCACGTTCAAAACGTAGAGAAACAGCAAACCGTTTGCCGCTAAAACAAGTACCATCCACTGATAGAAAGGATAGTCGGGCAGAAAATGCCACCAGAACAGAAAAGGCGATAAGCCGAGGTTGATCAGCGCCAGCAGCTTGGCCCATTCCAACGCGCCTCGCCACGGACGTTCCCGCGTCTGGAATCCACTCATCTGAATCAGGCCATACAATAAAAGTCCGCTGGTCAGCAAAGAGGGCAGAATCCCCAGCGGCCTGAGCCAGTCCGTGCGAGCCGTCTGCACGCCCACCACCAAGGTCAACGGCATCCCCCAAAATAAGGCCGACAGGCCCCGCACCAAACGCCCCAGCGCACGCAGAAGTTCGGCTTTGTTTTCGGGGGCGTCCATGCGGCGAATTCGCTCAGAACGTCAAATACGTGTATTCCTTCAGGCCGCGCTCGTATTCATCCAGCAGGCGCATCGCTTCCGACGGTTTTAGACGGTCATTATGAATGGCTTCGTCGATCTGAGATTTCATCTGACGCTTGAGCTCGTTCTCGTCGTACTGCACCGCGGCCAACGCCTGGCCAATGGTGGTGCCTTCGATGATTTCCTCGACGTAGTAACCCGCCGGCTCATCGGGATCCAGAAACACGTGCACCTCGTTGACCCGCCCGAACAGATTGTGCAAATCCCCCATGATGTCCTGGTAGGCGCCCATCAGAAAAAAGCCGACGTGATAAGGCTCGGTGCCATTGCCGTTCTGCCCCAGGGCGTGCAATGGCAAGGTGTCCCTGACATCGCGAAGATCAATGAATTTCTTCACCCGCCCGTCCGAGTCGCACGTGATGTCCACCAGCGTGGTTTCATCCGTCGGCCGCTCGTGCAGCCGGCTCAAAGGCATCACGGGAAAGAGCTGGCCCAAAGCCCAGTGATCCAGCAGCGACTGAAAAACCGAGAAGTTGCAGATGTACTGAGCCCCCAGGGCGTCTTCCAGCAACCGGATCTCCTCGGGGATGTAAGCCTGTCCTCGAAAACTGTCTACTACCCCCTGGCTGATTTCCCAAAACAAGCATTCAATCTTGGCTTTGTCAACGAGGCTCAGCAATCCCAAGGTGAACATGTTGTAGGCGTCTTCCTTGCGCTCCAACGCGTCATGGTAGGCCTCCAATTTGTTCAAACGGCCGAGGCCCTTTCGGATGTCGAGGAGTTCCCGGACTAGGGCGTGTTCCTGCTCCCCATACTGAAGATGATCCCACTGGCGCGTCTTGGCGATGGATCCCAGGACTTCCACGATCAGCACACTGTGATGAGCCACAATGGCCCGGCCGCTTTCGCTGACAATCTCGGGATGCGGAACTCCTTCCGCGTTGCAGACATCCGCCAGGTAGTAAACCACGTCGTTCGTATACTCCTGAAGCGTGTAATTCGTGGAGCTGTCAAAGGCCGACCGGCTCCCGTCGTAATCCACCCCCAATCCGCCGCCGACATCGAGATGTTCGATTGGAAAACCCATCTGGTAAAGTTTGGCGTAGAAACGGGCGGCCTCCTGCACCGCCTTCTTTATGGTAAGGATATCCGGGACTTGAGAGCCAATGTGGAAATGCAGCAGCTTGAAGCAATGGGCCAATCCCTCTTTCCTCAGAAGCTCGGTCGCCGCCAGCAATTCGGCCGTGCTCAGACCGAACTTGGCGTTTTCCCCTCCGCTTTCCGCCCATTTTCCGGCCCCTTTACTGTTGAGCCGGACCCGGATGCCCAGAAACGGCTCCACTCCAAACTGCCGTGAGACGGTGATCACCTGCTTGAGTTCCTCGAATTTCTCGACAACCAAAACCACCTTCTTTCCCAACTTCAATCCCATTAAAGCCATCCGGATGAAAAGGGAGTCCTTGTACCCATTGCAGATAATCAAGCTGCCAGCCTGATGCTGAAGGGCCAAACCGGCGAATAACTCCGGCTTGCTCCCCACTTCCAAACCAAAGTGGTAAGGTTTTCCCGCATCCAGGATCTCCTCCACCACCTCCCGCAGCTGGTTCACCTTGACCGGAAACACCCCGCGGTATCGGTTCTGATAGTTATACTCCGCGATGGAATTGCGAAATGCCAGATTGATCGCATCCACTCGGTGCCGCAGGATGTCCTGAAAACGTACCAACAGGGGAAACTTTAATCCCCGCGCCTTGGCTTCCTCGATGATATCGGTCAAATCGACGGTCGCCCCCGCTTCCTGCAGCGGCCGCGCCACGACGTGCCCCTCTTCGTTGATGTCAAAATAGTGGGCCCCCCAACGATCAATGTTAAAGGTGTTCCGAGCCGCCTGTATGCTCCAGGTTCCCGTCGAATCCAAACGCTCACTCATTGTTTCAAAATTAAACCGAGCGCACTATAAGAAGCCTGTGCCAGAATTCAATCATGCTCGCAAAAAAACTTTCACGCCCTCCCCTTCATCGGGACCTCCGGCTTTCAATCTGACGGATGGCCCACCGCGCGTGCTCCGCCACCAGCGGTTCTGCTCCCCTCATGGTCTCGGCGAGCAGGGGCAAAACCCGTTCGTCTGCCACGTTGCCCAACGCCACGCACACATTCCTGAGCAATCCCCAGCGCTTCAAACGGGCCAGGGGCGTGTGACCGAATCGAACGCGAAAATCCCCCTCCCCGAGCCTCAGGAGATCCACCAAATCAGGCGCGCGCAGATCTGAACGAGCCTGCTCACCGAGCACCTGGGATTCCCGTGCAAAACGGTTCCAGGGACACACCGTCAGACAGTCGTCACAGCCAAAAATTCGCGTCCCCAGGCAGGTCCGGTATTCCTCGGGAATGGCTCCCTTCCATTCGATCGTGAGATAGGAAAGACACCGGCGGGCATCCAGCACATACGGTGCCCGGATCGCTCCGGTCGGGCAGGCCGCCAGACAGCGCTCGCACCGGCCGCATCGGCTTCGCTCGGGGACATCTGGCGTCAGCCGGGCGTTTGTCAGAATGGCGCCCAAAAAAAAGTAGTTTCCTGCATCCGGCCGGATCAGATTCGTGTGCTTGCCTGCAAAACCAAGGCCGGCCCGCTGAGCCAGATCCCGTTCCAGCAAGGGGCCGGTATCGACATACCACAAAGCCCGGATTTTCGGGCCTGCCTGCACGCAAAGGAAATCGGCCAGCGCCTGCAGCTTTTCACCCATAATCTGATGATAGTCCCGATAGCGGGCATAGGCGGCCACATAACCGGTCCAGGATGGCCGTCCTGCCCCGGAGTGTTCCCCCTCCAGCCGCAATCCCGCCCCGGTTCGCTCCGGCGCCGCGTAGTCCAAGCTCACAAGCACCAGACTCTGAACCGAATCCAAAACGAGCCGCGGATCACAACGTTTCGGCGCAGTCCGCTCCAGGTAACTCATGCCACCCTGATATCCCCGCCGAAGCCAATCCCGGAAATGCGCCGCCGCCCCAGGCGGCTCCGCATGGGTATAACGGCAGGCGCTGAATCCCAGCCCCCTCGCCTTCTCTCGAATCCCTCTCTCCAGCATAATCCTCTCCGCGCTGGTGGACCCTATCACAGCGCCTGCCGTCATCCCCCCACCCCGCCGATCAAACGAAACTGGTGAATCACCTGCTGCGCCACCTGCTGGGCCGACCGCCATTCCGTATTGATGAGCACATCCGCCTGCCGATAATATCGCTCCCGCTCCGACAAGAGAACGCGGATGCGGGCCAAAGGGTCGGGCACCTGCAGCAATGGCCGATGGCTGCGGCGTCGAACCCGACGCCAAATCGTCTCGGGCGATGCCCACAGGCAAATCACCAGAGCATGGCGTTTCAGGCTGGCCAGATTCCCCTCGCTCGCCGCCAAGCCTCCTCCCGTCGATAGAACAGTCTCCTGATACCCCTCGAACTCTTTCACCAACGCCCGTTCATAGGTCCGAAACCAGGCCTCGCCCTTTTCAACAAAAATCTCACCAATGCTCCGCTCCAATCGGGCTTCAATCAGGACATCGCTGTCGATAAAGGCAAACCGCAGGTGCCTGGCAACCAGTCGTCCCACGGAAGACTTCCCTGTCCCCATGAAACCCACCAGCGCTAAATTCCGGATCCGCCGCCCGCTATCCATGGTCTTGACTTACTGCATTCGTAAGAATCTGGCACGCAGTTTCTACAATTTTTCGTTTTCAGAGATCCAAAAAACGCGTATTCATCCGATATGCCCACTGCAACGCGGCTTGGTGAGAAGGTCTTCCGGGGCATCCCGGTATCTCCGGGTGTCTGCCGAGCCAGCGTCCTTGTTTTGGGCAACCGCAAGGAAGAGGTTCCCGCCTTTCAGCTCAGAGATGAGGAAATCCCAGCTCAGATCGAGCGTTTCGAACATGCTCTGGTCACAACCCGACAACAGATCGGCCAGATCCAAAAACAGGTCAGCGCCGCCATGGGGGCAAAAGATGCCTTGATCTTTGAGGCCCACCTGTTGCTGCTCGAGGATCCAACCCTGATGGATGAAACCATCCGCCTCATCCGTGACCAAAAGGTCAATGCCGAAAAGGCCTTTCATCAGGTCGCTCAAAAATACGCCGAAACTCTCGCCGCCATCGATGACGAATACCTGCGTGAACGGGCTGCCGATATGCGAGATGTCTGCTCCCGCGTCCTGGGAAACATGCTGGGATGGGATTACGGCCCCGATTTTCACCAGTTAACCCAGCCCTGCATCATCATCAGTCAGGACCTCACCCCGTCCACGACTGCCCAACTCGATCGCACCAAGATCCTCGGCTTCGCCACCGATGTCGGCAGCAAAACCTCCCACACGGCCATCCTGGCTCGTTCCCTTGAAATCCCGGCCGTCGTCGGGCTCAGTGACATCAGCTCCCAGCTGATTACCGGCCAACAAGTGCTCCTCGACGGATTCAACGGCCTGGTCATTCTCAACCCCACCGATCAAACCCTTTTCGAATACGGCCATCTCGTTCGGAGACAGCTCGATCTGCACCAGAAACTCGAATCGGTTCATGACGCGGCCGCGATCACACTGGACGGCCGGCGGATCATCCTCTCAGCCAACATCGAGCAAGCCCAGGACACCGGTTCGGTTCAAGCCGCCGGAGCCGAGGGTGTGGGTTTGTTTCGGACTGAATTTCTCTACCTAAACCGGGATGTTCTGCCTTCGGAAGAAGATCAGTTTCAGGCTTATGTTCAGGTTGCCTCAGCTCTGAAACCTCAACCGGTCGTGATCCGCACCCTCGATCTGGGGGGCGATAAGTTCCTGAGCCATCTCCATTTGCCCAAGGAAATGAATCCCTTCCTGGGTTGGCGCGCCATCCGGTTCTGCCTTCAGGAACGCGACCTGTTCCGCATCCAACTCCGAGCCATCCTCCGGGCAAGCGTGTACGGCAACGTAAAGATGATGTATCCCATGATTTCGGGACTGGATGAACTCCAGCAAGCCAATGCCCTGGTCGCCGAATGTCAGGAACAACTGCGCCGGGACAACCTGCCCTTCAATGATCATCTCGAAATCGGTGCCATGATCGAGATTCCCTCGGCCGTCCTGGTCGCCGACGCCTTGGCCAATCATGTCCAATTCTTCAGCCTGGGCACCAACGACCTCATCCAGTATACCCTCGCCGTGGATCGATTGAATGAACGAATCGCTCACCTTTACGAACCCACCCACCCCGCCATCATCAAGCTCATCCACCAAACCGTGCAAGCGGCCCAGCGCCACGGTCTCTGGACGGGCCTTTGCGGTGAGATGGCCGGTGATCCCAGCCTGATCCCCTTGCTACTGGGCTTAGGGGTCGATGAGCTCAGCGTCGCCTGCTCCCTGGTGCCCCAAACCAAATACCTTATCCGCCGGCTCAGGTTCAGCGACACCCAGGAATTGGCTCAGGCGGCCTTCACCTGTGAATCACCCTCGGAAATTCTGGCTCGTTCTGAGAACTTGGCCCGCAAAGCCGCTCCGTGTCTTTTTAAAGATTAATCATGAAACTCCTGATCCTCGCCGCAGGTTACGCCACACGGCTGTATCCTCTAACCCTGACTCAACCTAAACCCCTGCTTCCAGTCGCCGGAAAACCCATGATTGAGCATGTGCTCGACAACTTGGCTGGTCTTCCTGCCTTGGACCGAATCTATGTCGTGACGAACGCGAAATTTGCCGGGCATTTCCAGAGCTGGGCCGACGCTTGCCACGCGCGAAAAAACCAACTCAATTTCACCATCGTTAATGATGGATCCACCGATGACTCCAATAAGCTCGGCGCCATTGGCGATCTCCACCTCGTGCTCACCCGGGAAAACATCCATGATGACCTGGTCGTCGTTGCCGGCGATAACCTTTTCAGTCAGCCACTGAGCGAGTTCGGAGATTTCTGCCTCGCCAAGAACACCCCTGTCCTGGGCCTCTATGATGTGGGGGATCTCGAGCAGATCAAGAAATACAATGCGCTGAGCCTCGATGCGGAAGGCCGCATCCTCTTTTTTGAGGAAAAACCGAATCATCCGCAATCCACACTCACCGGCATCGCCCTGTATTTCTATCCCCAGGCTGTCCTGCCTCTCATCCACCAATACGTCGCCGAAGGCAATAATCCTGACCAACCTGGCCGCCTTATCCAATGGCTCTATCCCCGAATCCCGGTCCATACCTGGAAGGTCCCCGGCCTCTGGTTTGACATCGGTTCCCGGGAAACCCTTTTGGAAGCAGACCTGATCTTTTCAAAGCTCCTCCGGCCCTCGAAAACCTAAGACTCCGATTGGGACTGGCACCGCGAACAAAGACCAAAACTCTAGGCGCTATGACGCATCCCTTTGAAACGGCGACCCGCTAATCCTGATACCACCAGCGTCATAACAAAACAACTGATGGCCGCCATCACAATAGTCGGGCCACATGGGGCGTCCAGCTCATACGAAAGCATCGTCCCCGACAATCCGCTCAACACCCCCACCCCCACGCTCCCCACCAGGTGCTGACGCAAGTTCCGACTCAGGTTCCGAGCCGCAGCCGCCGGTATGACCAGCAACGAACTCACTAAAATGATTCCCATCAAACGGATGCTCATCGCCACCGTCAGGGTCAAGACTAAAGAAAACAGGTAGTTCAAACGACGCACCCGAATCCCGCATACATGCGCCAGATCCTCTTGAGCCGTCACCAGACTTAAATCGCTCAAACGATAGAAAAGTCCGGTCCCCACCACCGCCAGCAACACCCCCGCCGCCACGACCTCCCCGGCCCCCACCGCCAAAATGTCCCCAAACAAAAAGCGATGCACCTCCCCCCGATAACTCTTCAGAAACGAGAATAGAATCATCGCCAGGGAAACCGATCCCGACAATAAAAGGGCCATAATCGTATCGGTGAGCAGTTCGGTGTGCTCTTTCAACCACAAGATGGCGGCAGCCATCAAAAGACTGAAAAGAACCATCGGCACTGTCGGATCGCTCCATCCCCACCAAAAAGCCAGCGCCACCCCCGCCAGCGTCCCGTGCGAAATCGTATCGCTGAAGAAGGCAAGCCGACGGGCCGTGACGAATACCCCCAACAACGCGCACAAGGGCGTCAGAAACAACGCCGCCAGCAAGGCCCGCTGCATGAAAGGCTCAGTGAACATGCTGATGATGATAAGGAGATACGTGAGTGCCGTAGGCCAGTTTCAACGAATCGGTGTTCATGACCTCATCCACCGGACCCTGACAGCACACAACCCCGTTCAGGGCGTAAACCCAGGTCGCCTGCCGATAGACCATCGAAAGATCATGCGACACCAATACCACCGTCAACCGATGCCGCCGATGCACTTCCCCAATCAGTTCATAAAAGGTCTTCTCCCCCGGCTGGTCCACTCCATTGGTCGGCTCATCCAATAGAAGCAACTCCGGACGCCCCAGCAGGCTGAACGCAATCAACACCCGCTGCAACTGCCCCCCGGATAACGCCGCCAAAGGCAAATCCAACAACGAGGAAACCCCCAGCCGCTCCAACTCCTCCCCAAAACACGCGTCGATGCTCTTGTGCGACTGCCAGAACCACCCCCGGGTCCGACGCAGCCGAATCGCGAGAAACTCCCGGGCGCTCAGTATGAAATTCCGTTCGACTACAAGCCGCTGAGGCACATAGCCAATCCGAGGCAAGGCCCGATCCAGGTCGTCTTCTCCCAACAATCGAATCCGGCCCGCAGTTCGCGGCACCAACCCAATCAGCGACCGCAACAAGGTCGTCTTCCCGGCGCCGTTGGGCCCGATTAATGCCACCACCTCACCCCGGGGAACTATCAGGTCGACTCCGCGCAAAACCTGCCGATCCCCCAGCAAAACTTCCACTCCCCGGGCTTCAATCGCCAAATCCACCGCCGCACAAACCGGACAAGCCACGCTCATCGAAGCTGATTCACCAGGATCGAAAGATTTTGCCGCATCAACCGCTCATACGCCCCTGCTTCCAAAGGCCCCACCTCCAGGGGATCCAGTTCCGCCAAACCTATCCCATGATCGCGCGCCAATTGACCCGCAATCTTGGAAGTCGATTGCGGCTCGACGAAAAGCACCCGGACCTTCTGTTCCCGAATGGTCTGAGACAACCGTTTCAGATGACGCGCCGAAGGCTCGACCTCCGGCACCTCCTCCAATACTCCAGCCAGTTTCAAACCGTAACGACGAATCAGATACGGAAAAGCCTGATGATGCGTGATAAACGCCTGTGCCCTCACCGGCGCCAACCTTCGCTCGTATTCCCGATGCAATGCCTCCAATCGCCCAATCAACACCTCCGCCCGCTTGCGATAGCCCTCCGACCTCGATGGATCGCTCTTGATCATCGCCTCCATGATGTTGGTCACTCCATGCGCAGCCAAACATGGATCCAACCAGATGTGTGGATTGATGTCGGAATGCTCGTGTCCGTGCCCATCCGACGAATCCTTGTCTCCATGAGAATGGCCTGAGGCTCCCTCCCGAATCAGCTCATCATCCAATCCATCCGCCAGCCGAACCATCTGCGGACGCTCCTTCGGAGTCTGTTGTTGAATCACCCGCTCCAGCCAGGATTCCAGTCCCAGCCCATTCATGATGACTAAATTCGCAAGCGTGATCTTCCTCAAGTCCTTGGGAGCAAGCTGGTAATCGTGAGGACCAACCTTGGCCGGCAACAGGTTCTCCACCGATGCCCCATCCCCTGCCACCTCCACCGCCAGACAATAAACCGGAAAGAAACTCGTCAGAACCCTGATGGAATTGCCATCGGCTCCCCACGCTATGGCCCCATACAGCCCATAATAAATCCATCCTCCCAGAATAACGGCCAAACCGAACCTGGAGCTTGAAATCCTCATCCTCCCCAGAGACCTGACAGGAGGCTTTTTGCGAATCATTTGCATTTGTAGACTACAAAAACGCCCGTCCTTTCGCGGCAAGGACAGGCGGGATAATTACTTCATGAGGAGCATCTGACGCGCCCGTTTGATCGCCTGACTCAGCGTGCGCTGATAATGCGCAGGCAGTCCGGTGTATTTACGGGGCAGCAGACGGCCCTGATCGGTCACAAACTGCTTGAGCAGGTTGACGTTTTTAAAATCGAGGGCGTCGATGGTGAAATCGATCTTGGGCTTGGGGCGCTGTGATCGGAGTTCCGAGGAGGAACTGCGGCCGCGGGAACGCCCGCCCGATTTGTCGGTGTTAGTTTTCCGTGCCATAGCGTTTTACTTGATTTCCCGGTGCAGGGTATGCCGACGGAGGAAGGGATTGAACTTCTTCAGTTCGACCTTCTCTGTCTTGAGTTTCTTGTTCCGGGTGGTCATGTAGCGGGAAGGAGGTTTTCCTTCCTTTCGCGCTTCCGTACACTCCAATATCACAATTTCTCGAGGCATAAATTATTCCTTTTCCTTGGAGCCACGCTCTTCGACTTCTTCTTCCTCTTCGACTTCGGCGGATCCCACGCTGTCGACGGATCCCAGAGCGCCAAGACGACGCTGCCGCAGGGCGCCCTCTCTTTCGAGCTGGGCTTGAGCCTCCACCGTAAACCTCGTCCAAGGGATGGCTTCCAACCGGGCCTTGGGAATCGGTTTGCCGGTGAGTTCGCAAATGCCGTAAGTGCCTTTCTGAATTCGCTTCAGGGCCTCGTCGATTTCGTAAATGGCATCCTGATCCGATGAGAGCAGGCTCAGAGCAAAGTCGCGATCAAATGTGTCCGTTCCGGAGTCGGCCATGTGCAGGCTGTATCCCGATATCTCTTCGGCCGATTCCTTGGCCAAACCGCTCATCTGATTGGTCAAGCGTTCGCGCAAGTCGATCAGGTTGCGATAAAACCTCTCCCACTCCGGATGTGCGTTCTTGCCCATCACAGGCGGTCCGGACTTGTGCGCCGACGCTCCAAGAATGGAAGCCACCGTCGCTGGCCCAGTCGCCCGAAGCCGAGGCTCGGGAGTCACGCCAACCTTCTTTATTGTGGTCTTTTTCGCAGTCACAACTTGATGATTACTTCCGGTTAATCGGTCAAATCCCAAACCTGACCAGTCCAGGCTCGGAAGGCGGAGAATGTACCAAAGAAAAGCAAACACGCCACAAAAATCTTCAGTTTTTTTGTCTCCAAGCCCACCCGAATGATCTAAAATCATCGCTTCGTTCATAGAAGGCATCCGATTCCGCAAAAAACAACCAACGCATCTAACTCGAAAACAATACTTTATAAATGCTAAACCGCTGGATGGCTCTCGATGCAGGCATAGGCATTGTGGTTGTGAATGCTTTCATGATTCTCAGCTTCTACCTTGAACCATGAAACATCAGGGTGGGCTTTAAGCTTCTGAGCAACATTCCTCACCAGATCCTCGACGAAGACCGGATTCTCGTAGGCTCGTTCGGTCACCTCCTTTTCGTCTTCACGCTTCAGAAGGGCATAAAGGTCGCAGCTCGCGGAACTCTCTACCATCGCAATCACGTCCTCAATCCAAATCGTACGCGGAGAACGAAGATGGACCGTGACCACGCCCCGCTGGTTGTGGGCACTATACCGACTGATCGCCTTGGAACAGGGACAGAGCGTGGTGACCGGCGACAACACGCCCAAAATAAAATCGATCTCCCGCCCACAGGCGGTGGCAATAAAGCGCGCCGTGTAGTCCATCACGCTGGACAGCCCAGAGACAGGGGCGTGTTTTGTCAGAAAATAGGGGAACTCCATCTCCAAATGGGCGGTGGCGGCTTTTAGTTTTTCCTGCATCGCCGCGAGGATGTCAGGGATGTTGTTCACGTGAACGATCCCTCCATGGGCCTCCAAGACCTCGATAAACCGGCTCATATGGGTTCCCTTAAATTCCTTGGGCAAATCCACATACATGCCAATCGTCGCAATCGTGTTCTGGAGTTCGTGCGCTTTATCCAACACCTGAATCGGGTAGCGCAGCCCTCGAACCCCAACCTTGTCAATCCGCAAGTCCCTGTGATCCCGCTCGTTCTGCTTGTCGCACAAGAAACTCGAAAGACACTTGGAGCGAACCCGTCCGCTCGGCCTGGACTTTTGTTTTACTCCGGCATCCGCGATCTTTAACATCGTATTACCTTATCAACAACCGCATCGAATGCAAAAAAAACCAGCGTGCAGCCCTGTCTATCTCCTGACACCTTCTTCAGCCACCCCCTTGACACCAAGAGGTTCAAATCTATAGTTCACCGTAATGCAAACATCCACTGTTAACAGCAGGGATACCGGAGACGATGACAGACCGGAACAGGAATCCCTCAAAGCCTTTTTCTCAGCCGGCAAAGGCTTGTGGGGAACGGTCTCGGATGATCAGTGGAACGATTGGCGTTGGCAATTGCAGCATCGGCTCACTTCCCTGGCCCAACTCCAGACTCTTCTCCCAACACTCACGCCTGAGGAACAAACAGGCGCGCTCCTGGCCGACCAAAGGTTGGCCATGGCCATCACTCCCTACTTCTTTAACCTGATCGATCGCCAAAATCCTGACTGTCCCATTCGTCGGCAAGTCATTCCCCGCATCGAGGAAACTCATTCGACGTCCTGGGAAATGATCGATCCGTGCGGCGAGGAAAAACATAGTCCCGTACCCGGTTTGGTCCATCGCTATCCGGATCGAGTCCTTTTTCTCGTCACCGACCGATGCGCTGCCTACTGCCGATATTGCACCCGCTCCCGTTTGGTCAGCAATGCCTCAGGTTATGATTTCCACCCGGACTTCGAACGTCAAATTGATTATATCCGGCGCACGCCTTCCGTCCGGGATGTCCTCCTCAGCGGAGGAGATCCCCTCCTGATCAGCGACGAAAAGCTCGCCTTCCTATTGAGTGAACTCCGCGGCATCCGACACGTCGAATTTCTGCGGATCGGCTCTCGCATACCCATTTTTCTGCCCCAGCGCATCACCCCTGCGTTATGCGCGTTGCTCAAGGAATTCCACCCCCTGTTTCTCAGCATCCATACCAACCATCCCCGGGAACTCACCTCCGAAGCCAGGCAAGCCCTCGAACGCCTCGCAGATGCCGGCATTCCCCTCGGCAACCAATCGGTCCTGCTCAAAGGCGTTAACGACGATCCCAAGGTCATGCATGCCCTGGTCCATAAACTCCTGATCTGCCGCGTCAAACCCTACTACCTTTACCAGTGCGATCTCATCCAGGGAACCGCCCATCTGCGAACCAGCGTCCAGCAAGGCCTTGCGATAATGGAAAGCCTCAGGGGTCACACCTCCGGCTATGCCATTCCTCAGTATGTGATCGATGCCCCCCAGGGAGGCGGCAAAATTCCCCTCAATCCCGATTACATCCTGAGCCATAGCCCTGATCGGATCGTCATGCGCAATTTTGAAAACGCCATCTTCGAATACCCCGAGGTCCCGAAATTCAGACCGACACTCAGCGCAGCTGAATCCTCCTCCCCCAGCTGACCGGTGATTCCAGGAAATCCCTCAAAAAACATTGGTTTACCGACAAGACATTCTCTTCATTTGGAAACAGCTCTCCTTGGTGCTATCTTCCCCCTTCGTGAATGATATTCGCCTCACCACACAGTTGGCCCTGTTCCTGGAAAACCGGCCGGGAGCCCTCGCGCGGGTCTGCGATGAATTGTCCAAATCCAAAATCAACATTCTCGCTGTCTCGACCGGTGACACTGTGGACTACAATGTAATCCGGATGGTGGTGAGTAACCCCGCCTTGGCCCTGCGCCTTTTCCAGGAACATGGCAGCCTGGCTATCGAATCCGAAGTCCTCCTGATTGAGGGCGATAACAAACCCGGTTCACTGGGGGCCATCGCACGAAAGCTGTCTGAGGCGGGCATCAACATCGATTATGCCTACTGCGCCACCGCTCAAAAATCCAAGACGGGCCTTCTCGTTCTCCGTACCTCCAACAGTCGAAAAGCCCTTAAAGTGCTGAATACCTGATCGTCCCTGTCCCGAATCCGGCTGCTTCTGCGCAACGTTTTCATGGGAGGCTGGAAAACGCCAGGCCAGTCCGAGGTTCAACCCCGCTAGCCCTGCCCCTTGAGGGTGGCCAGAAACTGCTTCATCGCAGGTGATAACACCTTGTTCTTCTTCACAAGGGCCGCCAGGGGACGATAAAACTCGCCGTCTTCAATATCGACCTGAATCAGGGTCTGATTGGCAACCTCCTGGGCCACAGTAGCCTGCGGAACAATCGATATGCCCGCATCAATCTCTACTGCCCGTTTGACCGTCTCTATGTTGTCAAACTCCATCACGTTTTGAACCTGCACCCCGTGATCCTTGAATATCTTATCGATGGCCTTCCGAGTCGGTATGTCCGGCTCAAAGCCGATGAATTTGTACCCGGCCAAGGATTCCAGCTTCGTGGACTTTGACCGGGCCAGCGGATTCTGCGGATGACAGATCAACACCAACCGGTCGCGCCGGAGGGAGTGTATCTCCAGCTTGCTATCCCGAACCGGATAGGCCACCAATCCAACGTCCACCACGTTGCCTAACACATCCTCGTAAACTTGGTTGGCTCGCCGATACTCCACATGCACATTCACCGTCGGATACTGCTTCAAGTACTGCTTCAGATAGGGAGGCAAATCATGGAGACCGATGCTGTAAATCGTTGCCAGCCGTATGGTCCCCGAGATGACATCCTTGATCTCTTGAAGCCTGCTTTCCAAGGCCTCGTAAGTTTGAATAATTTGCTTGCTGAAATCGTAAAGAACCTGCCCCTCCCGAGTCAGTCGAAATTTTTTCTTGCTCCGCTCTATCAGGATGGATCGGAATTGCCGCTCCAAGGAACTAATCTGTTGGCTGACAGCTGATTGAGTGACCTCGCTGATCTGGGCTGCCTTGGTGAAACTCTCTGTTTCGGCCAGATCACAGAACATCTTAAGACTTTCAATTTGCATAAGAAATCCGAAATCAAGGAAACAGATTAATTCAGCTTATGTCAAATTGAAATCATGAGAGCGCCTGTTTCACCTTGCGGAGAAGATCTTGGCTGGTGAACGGTTTTTGCAGGTAGATCTCGCTTTCTTCGTGACTGGCAGGCCGAACATAACCACTGGAGCATAAGATCTTGACATGGGGCGCCATCGATTTCAGTCGATCCATCAGTTCGCGTCCGCTCATACTGGGCATCACCAAATCGGTGATCACAAGATCAATCTGGGTGCTCTGCTGGCTGATGATTTCAATGGCCCGCTCGCCACTGCTGGCTGTGAGCACATTGTACCCAAACGAAGAGAGGACCATCTGCCCCATCGTCAACAATAGGTCCTCATCATCAACAATCAATATGGTCTCGACCCCCATCAGGTCCTCGGTGTTGAAGGTCTGATCCTTGAGGATGCGCTTGGTTGCGGGCAAATAAACACGAACGCTGGTCCCTTGGCCGGGCCGACTGGATACCGCCACACTGCCGCCGTGATTGGTCACAATCCCATAAACCCAGGCCAAGCCCAATCCGCGATGATTCGCTTTGGTGGTATAAAAAGGCTCGAAGATCCGTGGGAGCGCCTCCGGAACGATCCCGCACCCGTCGTCAAGGATTTCGATGCAAACATAGTGCCCCGGAGTCAGGGCAACGTTGCCATCACTCCAGGATTCCTGGACGTCGAGATTACGGGTCAGGATGGCAATGCGGCCTCCCTCAGCCACCGCCTGAATGGAGTTATCCAGGATCTTCATGAGGGCTTGCTGCATCTTCGCCTCATCAAAATTCACCGCGTAAAGCTTGCTCTCCAACCGCAAACTCCAATTCAGTTTGGGCTGCTTGGGCGTCTGAAACAACTCCGCGGTCCGGCGCAGCAAATCGTTAAGGTTCCCCGCCTCCAAAGACCGTGTCTCGCGGTCCTGACGGCTGAACGCCGCCAGGTCGCTGGCGATTTCCGCCGCCTTTTCCGCTGATTTCTCCACCTCGACCAAAGAGCTGTGCCACGGATGATCCATTTCCATTTTGGCCAGAACCAAGGATGTATGGCCCAAGATGCTGGTGAGTGCATTGTTGAAGTCCAGAACCACCGTCCGAATCAGCTGCAAGGCGCAATCCAGCCTCTGTTTCTGGTTCAAATGACATTCCGTGGCCGCAGTCCCCGTCGTCCCGAATGCCGGAGGGGAAGGTGGTGAGACAGACATCTTCCCGTCGAACAACTGCAGCACATGACACTTCCTGCCCTGCCATAATATGGGGAAACCACAGACATGGAATTCCTGGATCTCACCGCTCTTGATTCGCAGTTTGACCGTTACGCCCGTGCGTTGCGCAACAGCCACGTTTTCCAGAAACTGAGGCACTGTTACCGAGTTTTCCGAGGCCCAAAAAGACTCGGCTAGTGATGTCTTCCCCTCGATAATCAATCCAAACGCTAACTCCGCCGGCTGGTTCACAAGTAGAATGATCCCTTGACCGTCTGTAAGGACCACCGGCCAGGAGGCGTTTTCAAGCATGAAACTGCCTTCAACCATCTCAGCAGAACCTATATTCTCGGGACTAACTTACGTCAGATCCTCGGCTTCTCAACTGAATCACGAGTTGGGGCGCGCATATTGAACCTGCCCTGGGCTCTGAGACATTTTTTCAATCGCTTTTCTGCGCCCGTGCGAACAGATCTTCCTTCCATCCTGCCGGTGAAATCAAGGCCAAAACACTAAGCTCCGCTTTCCTTGGGTTGAATCCAACTCCACCCGATGATGTCCATCGATCCGCCATCGAATCCCGATCTGCCGCGACAAATTTTATCGCAGCTACGACTTTTTTTGTCGCGTCAAACTCCAGTTGTTCGTTGAGGATCCCTTTCGAACCTCTTATGCTGGTGTCGTTATGAAAAGGATCGTTCGTTTCTCCCTTTTTGCGGTGTGGATCTTCTTGACGGGTCAGACCCGAACCTCGGCGAGCCTCGAAGCTTCCGGAATCGCAACCTCCAGCGCCCAGGACATCCCTCCCGCTCTGCTGGATGCATGGTCTGCCCCGTTCCGCCATTGGCATTACTGGCCACATCACGTAGTGCCGGCACACCCCCCAATTCCGGGACACACCAATATCCTCGGCACCGATGTTCCCACTGTGTTCCAGATCCCGGGGGATGCCCGGTGGCACATGACGTTTGTCGGATTTAATGGACAGGGCTACCAGTCGTTCATCGCCGAAAGCGATGACCTGCTGCACTGGCACAACTACCGCCTGGCAATGGGATTTGGCCCCAAAGGGGATTTTGACCATGGGGGTTGCGTCATCGGGGCTTTCCTTTATGAATCCTATGATCTGAAAGCTCCCCGCGTGCTGAAGAAACACCAGGGCAAATACTGGACGCTCTATGGCGCCTACCCCCGACAGGGCGGGTATGAGCTGCGTCCAGGTTATGAAGGCGTGGCGGTGAGCGAAGACGGCCTGAAATGGAAACGCGCCAAAGACCAGCCCGTCCTCTCGGTTTTCGATTCCGATTGTGCCTTCTGGGAAAAGGACTGCATTTACCAGCCTTGGCTGGTGGAACATCAGGCCCGCTATTTCAATTTCTACAACGCGGCCAACGGCGGAATCGAGCAGATCGGTCTTGCCTTTTCCACAGATCTCATGAACTGGATGCGTTATCCGGCCAACCCGGTAATTCGGAACAGGCCAAAAGGATTTGACGAACAGTTCTGCTCCGATCCCAAGGTGTTTCGGGATGGCGACCATTGGACGATGTTCTATTTTGGGGTGGGACGAGGCGGAGCTCACATTATGATCGCCTTTTCACGCGATCTCGTTCACTGGACGACGCATCCGGAACCGCTGTATCAGGCTGGTGGCAATCCGAGCGGATTGGATAAACAATACGCCCATAAGATCTCGCTGGTATACAATTCTAAAACGGACATTTACTATCTCTATTACAACGCCGTCCCAGGGTTGCCAGGCCCCACTGGGGGTCGAGGCATCGGCGTGATCACCAGCCGGCCTCTGCATGGGGTGAACGGTCTGGAACTGTCCCGATAACAGCCACCGCAGCATCCCAAAGATCTCATCCTTCAGCAAGGGGATCGGCATCCGTCCCGTCTCGGCAGCGCACCTCCGGTTTCCCCCTCAGAGCCTGTTTGAAAATTACAAGGGGTGCTGCGGCGAGGGATTTTGGCTGGGGCCAAGGCGGCTGGGGCCGAGCATCCCCGATGGGGGCTGTAAGGTCCAAGCCAACGCTGGCCCCGGGCAAAAGAGCCGCCGCCCGAAGACTTCGCAGAAATGGCCCCCTGGCTTCGTTGCTCCTCAGTCAAAGATCCGCCAGGGATATTTTCCTTCGTCGCGCCTCGCCATGCGGCCATTTCTGCGAAAACAGCGCCCCTTGGAATTTTCAAACAGGCTCTCAGACCCTTAAGGGATCCAAAGCATCATAGGAGCCCCTTTGGAAATCCACTCAGCCAGCCGAGCGCTTGTGGCCTGCTGCACACTGCCATCGCCCAGCGCCACGTTGCCAGCATTTTGATGGCGATCGCGAGTCCACCCCATCGCGCTCCCCGGCGTAACCACCGAAATCCCCGGAGACAAAGGCACCGCGTTGGTCGTCATATTCGAATCTCCGCTCAGTAATACATTGGGGTGGACTTCCCCGCCTTCAAGATTGAAGAAGTAACTCACCGTATCGCGCGACAATTCACTCCAGCTCGAGGCGGGCGACCGTTTTCTGTCCGCAGGGCAAACAAAAACACGCGGATTGGCCAAATTCGTCATTGTTTTCAACATCGCGATCACATCGGTCTCTGGAGTATTGGTCAAGACTTTGGAGACGTTACCTCCAGCGGAAAAGAGCCGATTTTCGGCCCCCTGGGCACGACATAAAAGACCGACCTGTTTCAAGTTATTTACGCACTCAATTCTTTGCCGCCTTGCAGCCGCTTTTTGAGTGTAAACCAGGAATAAAACAAGCAGCGCGATTGCGGCTGTGATGACCACCAGCAGTTCCACCATGGTAAAGGCGGATGTCGTAGCCTTGGACCGATTAAACCGGGAGGAGGGTTGTTCTCGACGATCGTCTCGAGTTGTCATTGGATTCCTTTCATTCCAGTGTCACTTCCGATCATGACACTGTCTGACAACTCTTTACAGCATGAACAATGCCAGCGAATCCTATTTCGATTGCTGCTCCAATCGGTAATAAACGGGTCTGCGCGGATCAGCCGTGGTATCGGTATACTGGTTGAGCGGTGGTGTGGCGGTGATGTCCGATTTGAGTAAGATAAACCCGGACGGCTGGCTGGTGGATCGCCAGAGGGAATAGCGGGCGCCGGCGGTGCTGGACCATCCGAGGATATTGCCTCCGCCCGCCTGGGTATTCACCTTATAGGACTGGAAACCGAACCATGACTTGGGATCTGCCGGGTTGGTGCCGGCCAGGTACTCATCGATATCTGGCTGGCGGTCCTGGTCAAGATCGGAGGCACCGGACACACGCGGCAAGGCGGTTCCCTGGTTTTGACGCCAGCGGAGATAAGCGATGGCCTGTTCAAGCACGAAATCCCGGCCTTGTTCGTCGCTGTAGCTTTGGCTGGCTGGAACGTGGATAGCGGGTGGGATCCCCCGATCCTCGAAGGCGATCTTCAGGTCGGTGTAGGCAATCCAAGTGCTGATATCGTATTCGACGTTCAACTCGGGGATGGCTCGGGTGGTGGGATTGCCGGATGCCCCACGGGTTCGATCGCCTATCAGGATCACATTCGGGCAAGCCCGGAGCATCAAGGTAAACCACTCGGCCGAACTCATATTGCGCTGGCCAATCAAAGCGACCGCTGGTTTGAGGAATCGAGTCCCGGTCGAAGGCTCCAGGGTCTTCGGGATAAAGTCTTCGTATTGGAAAGGCATTGAATCCGGCACTCGAGGTCGGACGTATCCATAAGTGCGGGCGGCATCGGTGAACCGCGAGGCCAGCTTCTTGGCGTTCATTTCATTGCCACCACTGTTGTCGCGGATATCGAGGATGAAGCCGGCGGCATTAACGTAGGTCACGAAAATGTTCTCGATATCGGCATCGCTGATCGTTTGAAAAGCACTGGTGGTCAAGGTATCAACCAAAACATGGGCAATGTCATGGTCAACCCAGGCATGATAAATAACGCCGGCCTTGTTCACATTGGTATAGGACTGGCCATCGGTATACCGGGCAAACAGGCTGCCGGAACAGTTCTTTACGTAACTCCCCTCGTAGCCGATGTAAGTCCCATCCGGCTTTTTCACCACGACATGCCAGTCGTGGAGGCTTTGCAGGATCTGATTGACCTTCTCCGCAAACTGTTCCGCGGTCACATTCGCGAATTCGGAGGCGTATTGGGCATAAACGCCTCGCCAATCGATCTCCTTATGGTCAAAATAGGAGTAGAGATTCTGGAAGTCCTCCCAGACTTGACGCCAGTGATTGGTCGCATTGATTGCGGGAGAGGCTTGACCGGTTCCCTGCAAGGCAATCACCAGATCCGATTGGCCTGGAGCTGAAGTTTTAGCCCGAAGATTGGCGCTCAACGGGCCGGTTTTATTCGGATGAAATACCAGCTTTACAGTCTGGGTTTGACCGGGTCCAATTCCTTTTTGCACCACCGAGCCAAAATCGAACGCATCGATATCAGCCCCTTCCAACGTAGTCGCAATGATCTCGAGGTCGGCATTGCCTTGGTTTTTGAACTGCAGGTCGTTGGTCACCGCTTGTCCCACCGGCACCGGGTTGAACACAAGCTGCGCCGGCTGGATGACCAACTCTCCAGCGGGAGGCTTGTAATCGCCGGAACGAAAACCAACCGGATAAGCCAGTTCGTTGACCGACCACAGCAAGCCGTTGACCGATCCTGAATTCAGGCTCAAGTGGTCGGGGGCGAAGGTCGCTTCCTTCAGGTAATACATGCCGTTTTCGTAGGTCTGGAAAACGATCTTGCTGTCGTCACCTCGAAACGAAGGAGCCGCCAACATATCCAGTCCCTTCATCAGAATCCCCATCTGTTTCTGGTTTAGATCCAGCGAGATCATTCCGAGGGTTTCCTGGTTGTTGGTGGTGTAAACATAATCCGCAACGAGGAGGTGACCCTGCGTGTTGGCCAATGTCGGATTCCCGACCTGGAGGCCCGGGGTCAGAGGCATGGCCGCTTTGCAATCCAAATCCTTGATCCTGAGGCTGTACAAGCCCCAGCAACCGTATTCGGCCTGCCCCAGCTGTCCTTCGGTGAAGGCATCGAAATAGACAAAATCATTAAGGCAATTAAAGGTCATCACATCCGCAAAGCCAAGGCGGACCGGATCGCCGCTGGTCGGAATGTTCAAGGGCGCGGTGCGCACCGTCTCCTGCTGGGTATCCAGGATCGAGATGGCGGAATCGTAGTCGATCGTGGTGAACGCGATGTAACGAAGGTCCTTTGACATGGCGATCGTGCGCACATCCTCGGTGTCAGTCCATTGCTCGGTACTGATGCCGTCAGTCCAGTAAACGTTATTGTCCTGCCCAACGTACAAAGCCCAGGTCCCTGTCCCGGAAATGGCGGGGCGCACATAACTCAGATACTGTTGAGCGACCAGCAGGAACTGGCCCTGCGAATCGAGTTGATACATGGCATACCCGGCGAACTCGGGAAAACCAAATGGATCCCAAGGATCGACTTCATACTCAGCCCGCAAGAACAGGATGTATTCGCCGCCGCTGGTCGCCGGAACCGGAACGGGCGGCGGAGTGGATTCGCCTTCGCTCAATCCAATCGTATCGAAGGCCTGCTTGATGAGATCCGCCTCGTTGCCATTGGGATAGAGATCTTTGGCGGCGGAGATCAGGCCTCGTCGATAGTCGATGAACTGCGTGTTGGGCGTCAGATATTGGATCAAAGCGCGATAAACGATCCTTTCCGCTTTTTCCCTGCCCATGCCCCCCGGGCCGTCGGTGAAAAGATAACAGGCATAGCTGGGAATCGTGGAATTGACATGCACCCCGCCCAAGTCGCCTTCTGGAGTGTTTGGCAGGTTGCGGTATTCGGCCATGGTCTTGGGGCCCGGGCTGGTCACGTTGGGATTGTGGGGGTCACTCAAATCCCGAGATCCGGCTTTGCCAGACTGGCGAACGGCATCTTCGCCATTGATCCAATCGTCTCGATCGATCATGCAGGCAAAGTAATCGGCCATATGCTCATGCATGGCGCCGGATTGATTCTCATACTTGAAGGCCGCCGAGTGATCCACGACGCCATGGGTGAACTCGTGCGCCGTGATGTCCAGGGCCGCCGGCAGCATGCCTGGATCGGCCCTCACTTCGCCGTCCCCAAGAACAATGATGTTCATGCTGGGATTGAAAAAGGCATTGTCCGTATACAGCGCGCCGCTGTTGTCCTTGAAGCGCGCGTGGATCAGACCGGTGATATTAATGCCTTGGTTGTCAAAAGAGTTCCGATTATGCGTGGTCCGATAATAATCGTAGATCTGGCCAAAGTTGTTCATCACGCTCACCGCTGTCGGATCCCACTGATCCTTGTTGGATGAAGTGACATAGGTGACACCGTTTTTCAGAGCCTCGTCGACATCGGCCTTTTTCACATCGAAAATGCAGACGGCGCCAAACATGTTGGTGTAGGTCGTGGGCTGAGATCTTGCCGCATTGTACATCGGCAACGAGGTATTGATGGCGTAAAATGTGTTGTTCTGCTGCCAGGAGTTCACCGGCCTGACGTTGCCAAAGAGATCACGGCTCTGGCCCGTTGCGGCGGCGGATCGCACGCCGGACAAGGTCTTTAATATCGAGCCGTCCGCGGCCGCCACAAAAACATGCCACTGTTCCACAGCCGACGGCGTTAAGTCCACGTGGTAACTGACCACAGGCGATCGGTTGGGATCCCAGTAAACCAGACGTTCCACCCGGGGTGGGACCAACTCGACAGTCGACATGCCCACGGCCTCCCGGGCCTTGGCCAAAGCCTCGACCTCGCCGATCTCCTCAGAAGGCGTCGGCATCATGACGGGGCTGGGGCAGTAAATGCCATGGACTTCCTGCGGCTGGCCCTCCGGATTCAAATGAACGATGATCTGGGCTCCGTAAACCGAAAGTCCTTGGAATTGCTGGTCCAGCTTGACATGCACCATCCCCAGTTCATCGGGCGCCGCGGGCCTGGCCACGAATTCCTCGGCCGGCTGCAGCACGTTGAGCACTTGAGAAATGGACTGAAGCGTCGCCACCGCCATGCCCGCATAGTCGCCGGAGGCTTGCGCCACCTGGAAATCGGGCGAGTCCGCAACCAGCGGCGACAGATCGCCGCGAAGATGCCGCAACACGCCCAGGGCCGAGTCCATCTGGAGCTCTGTCCCTGAGCCGGTCAGCGTCAGGACCCGGGCAATCGCCTGCTGTTGAGCCGGATTCAACACCTTTTGGCCATAACCCCTCGGCTGGCCGCGCAGGGGCGGCTGAGCGATGGACTGCGAGCGAAGTCTCTGATCCCCATATCGACCCAGGAGGGTTTTTCCAATCCGATCACGAGCCTGGTCAGGATCCCTTTGCCCCGATTGAATTCTGGCTTGGGCTTGTCGGATTTTTTCCTTGAGATCCGCCGGCTTGTTGAGTCTTGAGGACGAAGCCGTCGATTGAGCCGTTTGGCCCTTGTTGGCGTGCAACGCCGACCAATCCGGGACATTGATCTGAGTTCGGGATTTAAATCGAAGGCTCCAGAAGCAGACAATCAACAAAAGCGTCAGAATAACCAAGAGCGGAGGAAGGCGTTTCATGGTATCTCTCCTGTTTAAGATGATTTACGCCAAGCGAACAATGGCTGTCCGACATGGATTCGAACCATGACTAAAGCCTCCAAAGGGCTCTGTGCTACCGTTACACCATCGGACAGACCAGTCCAAACCTTAACGATCCGGCCCGCTAATGCAACGAGTTTTTTAGGCGATGGGCACGATCTTGGACCATAGCCCGGATCCAAAACGTCCAAGCAACATCTCTTGAACCCGCGCCGCTTCGCTCCATGTTCGAAATATCGCAAATGTCGTGGAGCCACTCCCCGACATCAGGCTGACACAAGCGCCTTCCGAACGGAGGAATTCCTGGTACATCAACAGAATGGGGTACTTGGACATCACTGGCGTCTCAAGCGCATTGTAGAATTCTCCCGCAACCTCCGAGATATCTCTCCTCCGAAGATCTTCGGCCAATCGTGCGGCACGTCCGGGTTGGCCCCGTTGGATTTCCGGAAACTGGGATAATTGCTGGTATGCCCAGGAGGTCGCCACGCCAAATCCCGGATGAACCAATAGAAAAACCAGGTTCTTCAGCGGGGCAAACGGCTCCAGGGGCTGAATGATTTCCCCGCGCCCAGTGGACAGAGCGGGATTGGACTGCAGAAAATACGGAACATCGGAACCCAGATCTGCGGCAATCGCCGCCAGTTTCTCAAAACCAAACGGGTTGTTGAAAAGCTGATTCAATGCCAGCAACGTGTTCGCCGCGTTACTGCTTCCTCCACCCAGGCCGGCCGCCAATGGAACGGATTTTTCCAGATGGATCCTGACCCCGCCATCCATTCCAGCCCGAAAAAAAGCCTTGGCGGCGCGCACCACCAAATTCGTGTCATCCACAGGCAGCGCGGACTCGTTGCAGGTCAGGCCAACCCCCGAGTCAGCAACCTCGAAATGGAGGGTGTCACCGAATGCCAGTGGATGCATTAAGGTTTCCAGTTCATGAAAACCATCTGGACGCCGCCCCAGAATATTCAACAAGAAATTAACCTTGCCGGGAGAAAACCGGGTAATGCCCATAAAAAAAAAGGCGCCAACAGAAAGGTGTCGGCGCCATGAATCCGTTCAACAATTAATAGTCAAAAATCCTAAAGCGACTCCCCGGAACCAAGGGGAAGACCTCGCCACCGCCAAACCCGAGATTGGCATCGCTGTCAAATAATGTTGTGGCCCCGCGCCCCGGCCTGTAAGCGTCCGGATAACCGGGCACCACCGGCTTATAAACCGGATCATAGCTTGGGAGAGGGAAGGTCGCAATTTCATAGGCTCCCGCCACCGTGCGCGCCACGCTCCGGTTGAAGCCCCGAATCACTCCCGTCGCCATCCCGGCCTGCGGACTGTCGAAAATCATGGTCTGTTCGATCGACCGACGCATTTCGCCCATGCGAGCGAACTCCACCGAATTGCGTATACCACGGCCCAACTTCTGCTCCGGACCGGCGCAACCCGCCGTCATTAAGGCCGCCACCGTTCCTGCCATTGCCAAAATAATTGAACTGCGCATAAATTGAAATTTTGCTCCACGTTACCCGGAGTCATGATTTTGTAAAGCGCGATTTCCAAAATGTTCCCACTTTGTTTCGCCACTCTTCCCGGAATTCGGTCGCCTAATCTGGATCCATCCGAACTCAGTTAGTTAGAAGCAGCTTCCGTGCCTGACGCTTCCTCAGCAGCCTGCCGTTTTCGATCCCGTCGTTCCCAATACCAGGCAATCCAGACGCTGATCTCATACAACACTTGCAAGGGCACTGCCATCATCACTTGCGTCAATACTTCCGGAGTCGTCAGAACCGCCCCTAAAACCAGATTGACGATGATCATGTACTTCCGCATGGCGGATAACCGGGCGTAATCCAGAATGCCCAGCTTCACCAAAATCAGAAGAACTACGGGCATCTCAAATCCTAATCCCATGCCCAGCATAAACTTACATACAAAACTGATATAGGCCTCCGCTGTCCATTGGTCGGCCGCAATCCCCAACCAGTTTGAATACGACCGCGAGGCCCTCAAGGCCAGCGGCATCAGAACCAGATAACAAAAGAAGACCCCTCCAAAGAATAGCCCGGTGCCCACACCCAATCCGCGGAAAACGTATTTCTTCTCTTTTCGTTTCATGGCCGGCACGACAAACTGGCCGATGACAAAGATCAGGAACGGGGCGGCCAGGACAACTCCCCCGTACAGGGCCAATTGGAAAGCCACCATGAAACCGCCCGCCGGGGATAGATTCAGCAGATCAATCTTCACCTTAGGAAGGATGTCGTCCGGGTAGTTGGTTTCCGGTTGCAACGCAAGCAGGACATTCGTCCCCACGGTGACGGGTGTCAGCCTTAGGACTAGGTGTTGGTTCGTTTGCAGGTGGATAAAACCGAGATCACTGGCTTCCAACCGGGAGGAGATTACGCGATTGGTCCCAACCAGGACGGTTAGGTAGTGATTGGTGCCGGGAGTCTGGCTCCAGGCTCTCTCCAAAGGCCATTTGAGAACGCCCATCAACCAGTTTCCCGCTATCAGGCAGACAATAAATCCTACAAAGACAGCCGCCGCACCCTTGATGAGGACCCATCGGAGGTCCTCTAGGTGCTCCAGAAAAGACTTCACTTCACCTCCGCCGTCCTCTTCGTCATCCTCAGGACGCGTCTCCTCCCATTCTTTGGGCATGTTGGATCAGTATTCGAAATTCAGATCCCGACTCACATCACCTTGGGAGCGGAGGTCTTCTGAGGATCGTTTTTCACCGTTTGAGTGTCGGAAGGCTCCGTTGGAGCCTCAATTTGAGGGCTGGGCGGAGAATACCGTCTCGAAGGCGGTGTATCATCCATGGCGGACTGCAATTCATCGGACACATCGCGCGTGGCTTTCTTGAATTCCTTGATGCCCTGTCCCAAGCCCCGGGCCAACTCGGGCAAACGTTTTGCCCCAAAGAAAACCAAGGCCACCGCAAGGATGAGGACCAGTTCCCAGCCGCCAATCATTCCAGCAAACATCACATTCATAAACATGTCGATCTCCGCAAAAATAAGCCCCCGGCCGGATTTAGTAAAGCCACAAAATCAACAGCCGGGGGGAGAAAACAACAAAGGGATTGTTCCCCATCAGTTTGTCTTGGGCAAAAGCTTGAGAAACTCGCAACGGCGATTCTTGGCATAGGCGGCCTCATCGGTCCCTATGACAGCGGGTTTGTCTTCTCCGTAACTAATGGTTCGGATGCGCGCCGCGCTCACGCCCTGGTTGACCAGGAACTCGCGCGCCGACTGAGCCCGACGTTCGCCCAGGGAGCGGTTGTATTCCGAAGTGCCCCGTTCATCACAGTGTCCCTCGATCGCGAGATCGTCGTTGGGATTCTGTTTCAAATGGTCCGCAATCGATTGCAGTTTCGAAGTCTCGTTGGCGCGGATGGATGACCGGTCAAAATCAAAGTAGATCGTGAAGTCTCTGAAGGCCTCGCGATCGGCCTGCCGATCCTCGAAATTCTCCAGACCAGCCGCCGGAATACCGGTGGTATTGGGTGTGATGGCGGTGTCAATCCCCTGGGCTCCCGGGCCCAGTCCTTCGACATTGCCGCCTCCGATGGCTCCACGGGGCGGTGGGGTCGTTGGAGAGGCCTTGGCGGCGGGGATAGGTGTGAGGGGTTTCTTCGGATTCTTGCAGCCGGTCCCGCCTAAAGTCAGAAGGACTCCCAGGATCAGCAAATAAGCTAGAGCAGAGCGTTTCATTTTGTTTGTCATTTAAGTTTATCTGGCCCAACTGGCCTGCGAACAACTTCCAGAAATCTGGGTGATAGTCTTCACCTGTTTCGTGGGAACGTCAAGCAAAGAGAGGACACGCCGTCCGCTGGTGCGCCGGGTAAAAATGGCGGTGCGCGAGTTGGGAGCCCAGGAGGGATCTTCTCCCGCCACCAGGATTTCGGCGTTGCCCCCGCGCGCGGAGACTGCGCAGATCGTGAACCCCCCGGTCGTCGTGGTGAAAAGAATGGTTTTTCCATCGGGCGACCAATCGGGTTCGGTCGCCGTCCCGACGCCAATGGTGTTCAGCCGTTTCATGGCCCCTCCGGCGGCCGGCACGAGGTAAAGCTCGGCCCTGCCCCGCTGCCGGGAGGCACAACAAAGGGTTTGGCCGTCCGGCGACCAGCAGGGCGAGGATTCGTCTTCCTTGGTAAACGTCAACTGTTTCAGATTTCCACCGTCGATATCCGCCACATAGATATCCGGGCTTCCGTTCTTGCTGAGAATCATGGCAACTTTACGCCCATCCGGAGAAACAGCGGCACTGGTGTTCAGTCCGCTATAACGGGCCACGATCCGGCGATCCCCCGATCCCAAATCATGGCTGTAGATATCCGGATTGCCTTTCATATAGGACGTGTAGAGCAATAACCGCCTTTCCGGCACCCAGCAGGGCGCCGCCACAATCGATCGGTCGCTCGTCAACTGTTTGAGACTGCCTCCGTCGTAATCCGCCATGTGGATCTCGCTGACCCCGCTGGTCTCGATGCGGAACGCGATCTTGGTCTGGGCAATGCCTTTGCGCCCCGTCAATGCGAGCACGATATCGTCGGCAAAGGCATGAGCCTGCACCCGCAGGGTTCCTCCCGTGTAAGCTTTGGACAGCAACACCGACTTGTTGATCCGATCCTGCAACTGGCCGGTCACGCTCGCGTCGTTTCGGCCCGAGACGACATACTGCGCGTCGTCCCCAGTCACCCATTTGAATCCGGCCACCTCCAAGTCGAAGCGCAACACCCGATCGACTTCGCCGCTGAATCCGTTCAGCGCGATTGGGATCAGCCGGGATCCCTGCCCCTGGCGGTCGATGTCAATGTCTGTGTCGGCGGCAAATCCAGAGATCGCTTTTGCGACGGCAAACAACAAAAGTAAAGTTTTAATGAAACGTGAAATCGAATTTTTTATCATGTTTATCCTAATGATCTTTTTGCTTTCAGGTTAAAATTGATATTGAAGGTGCGCTCGATGTCCTTGGACTCCGCGGGAAAGGCGGGCACACGGGTCACCCGATCCAGGGCTTGGCGCACGGATTTGTCCATGGCGGCGACTCCTGACGGCCGAACCAGCCTGGAACTTAAGATCCGTCCGTCTCGCGCAATGACGATTGCAGCGCGCACCGAGAGGTTGGAATCGGCGACTTCTTCCGGATCGATCCAGGCCCGGTCATAAAGGGTGCGGATCACCTGGGCATAGTTGGCGTAGGCCTCCCCGCCGGTGCCCCCCACGCCGCCGCCGGAGACCTCGATGGTGGTGCTGGAGGAGAGATTGCGGCGAATGGAACCTAAGGCGCCACTGATTTGGCCGCGCCAATTTTCGATGGCTTCCCGACGGGCTTTATCGGCCGCTTCCTGCTGGGCACGCTGGGTATTCCGGGGGACAATCCCGGACACCTCGGATCGGGTCTTGCGTTGGGATAAATCAATATTCCGCGCCTTCTTGGGAGGGGTTTTGACCGGCGCGGGTGAAGGTTCATCCGATGGAAACGGTTTGGCGGGTTCCGCAGCCTTGGGGGGATCGATCGGTTTTTCGGGGGGGGCTTTTGAATCGCTTTTCGGAGCGGGCTCCGGCTTGGAGGGCGGAGGCTCGGAAGCGGGCTGAGGTTTTATGGGGGGCGGATTGGCCGGTGCGGCAGGGAGAGCTTGTCTTTCAGGGGTCTTGTTCTCGGGCCCGGGAGGCCGGGGATCTCCCCCCCCGAACACGGCTTCATCCACCAATCGCGACGGAATCACCTCGAGGATCGGAAGGTCTACCTCCCGTTTCTGTGCCGAACCGAATCCGATGCCCAGGAACACAATCAGAACAAGCAGGCTATGCGCCACCGTTGAAGCCGCCAGACATTGGTATTGGACCCGTTTCATCGATGTCGTTCCAGCGGTTCGGACCGGAACACGACCTTCCGAAGTCCGCAGGTGGTCAACCGGTCCACCACGGTGAACACCTTCTCCCAGGGAGTGTTTCGGTCGGCCCGGATATACACAAACAAATTGGTGTTATTCTGATGAATTTTGACGAGCTCGGTTTCGATCTGATTCAAACTCATGGGGACTTTGCCAAGCATGTATCCGTGGTCGTTGATCTCGACGGTCCGGATGTTTCGGGAGTTGATTTGCTGATCAGGCTTGCCTCCCACAGGCAGTTTCATCTGCATGCCCTGCTCGAGAACCGGCGTGGTGATGACAAAAATGATCAGGAGCACGAAGGCAAGATCGAGCAACGGCGTAATATTGATCTCGCTGAGAGTGACCAGACTGTTGCGTTGAGAAAACCGCCGCATAACTCAATTCGGACCCGGGGGGCGATACTCCGCCAGTTTGATGATGACCTTGTAGGTGACCAGAATCGCAATGATCAGCAAAGCGACGTAGAGCGGTTTAACCTTCTGGCCGTTTTTTAGAAACTTCCGTTGCCAGCGGCGCCAGAGGGAACGGTGCAGCCGATGTCCGCACTGGGTGCAGCGCGCCAGGACCCGGGCGTTTCGATGCCCGCACTTGGAGCAGGAGATGTGGAGATGGGATCCGCAGAAACCACAGGTGTTGCTGCCGCCGGGATTCAGATGATCGCACTTGGCGCACAGAATCCCATTGCCGGTTGTTGGCTGACGCGAGGCCTCCGGTTTATTCCCGTTCATCGTCTTTCAGGCATTCGATTTCCATTCGGGAAATCAGTTCCTGCGCGTAGTTGTCCAATTCAACAGTGAGCACCCTCAGATTGTGAACCAGCCAATTGTAGCCAAACATGGAGGGAATGGCCACCATCAATCCAGCCACGGTGGTCACCAGCGCCGCGGCCACGCCTGGCGCCATGGTCGTCAGATCCGCGCTGCCCTTGATCCCCACGGCGCTGAAGGTGCTCATCACCCCCCAAACGGTGCCCAACAATCCCAGAAATGGCGCCCCGCTCACCGCAATCGCCAGCAGTATGAGTCCTGATTCCAACTTGAGCGACTCCTGGGCCACCGACCGTTCCAATGCGCGTTTCACGTGTTCCATCGCTTTCAGACTCAACCGCCCCGGCGGAGCCGTGGCTGGAATCATCTTCTGCCGCCCCACCAGTTCTTGACAACCCTCCTGATAGACAGAAAACAGAGGACATCCCTCCACTTGAACCCTACGCTCGTAAATATCCATTACGGCTTTCTGCGCGTGATACTCCTGGTGGAAAAATCGGTTCAGCTTTTTCGCGCGGCGCATCTGCATAGCCTTGGAAGCCATGATCGACCACGCAAAGATCGAGAAAATTGTCAGGATGATAATGATGCCCTTGGCCTCAATCGTGGCCTTCTCCCACACATAGGTGAGATCCGATTCCAAAGCGAAAAGAGCCCAATTTGCTGTCGGCGCAATCATGATGCGTTAATACCTCTCCTGGGACCGCCAGGATTCATCAATCATTTATCGTGTCACCGTCCCCCGGTCAAAACCTTTCGGCGAACCCGCAAGTTCCTCCTTGCCAACGGGCACATGCTCGATCTAAGCTGGACCCGATCGGATTGACAAGTGCCAATGAGGTCGATCGTTTCATGGAGGGAGGGGAAGGTGGTGTGTCTTTATGATCGTCGAAGGGTCGCTCAAATCATGACACCCACGGCGTTCTCGCAGAGCCTTATGCAAGGCGCACCCGCCCGGGCAATTTTCATCGTTTTTCTGCTGATCTCCTCCCTGAGTCACGGCCCTCAAGCCAGCGCCTCACCTCAGACTCCCGCGAATTCTGAGGGGATGATTGTGGCCTCACGGCCTGTCGAATCCATAGCTTTCAGTCCTTCCCTAAGACAATTCCCGCTCGCGTTCTGGCTGGGCAACCTGGCCGTCCTAACGGCAGCGGGTGTTTGGATTGTACTTTTGCGCAAAAAGTTATATAACCAAACCCTCCACTTCCAACGGGAACGGGATCAACGCGCGCTCCTGGAGGAACGATACCGCGACTTGTGCGAAAACGCCCGGGAAATCATTCTTACCACAGATCTCCTGGGGCGTTTCCTCTCGCTGAACAGAGCCGGTGAACTGCAGTTGGGCTATTCCCTCAACGAGGCCCTCAAAATGAACCTCAATCAGTTCGTAGCTCCGGTGGATTTTGAGCGATATCACGATTGGATGCGAAAGCTCTCTTTTGGACAGAGCCCGACCCCCGCGGAGTTTGCCATGTTGCCGCGAAATGGGAATCAGGTTTTTCTTGAACTCAGCTGTCGTCTGATTTTCGAGGACGGTGTTCCCGTGAGGATCCAGGGAATTGCGCGCGATGTCAGCGAGCAAGCGCGCATTGCCAGAGCCTTGCGACAGACGAAGGAAGATGCCGAGAACACGAGCCAGGAGTTGGCTTTCATCAATCAGCAACTCCAGGACGCAATCCAACAAAGCCAGCTTATGGCCGAGGCGGCTGCGACGGCCAACCAGGCGAAAAGCCAATTCCTGGCCAACATGAGCCATGAGATTCGCACGCCAATGAACGGCATCATCGGCATGATCAACCTTCTCCTCGAAACCCCTTTGACCCCCGAACAGCATGACTACGCACGCATCGTGCGCTCGGGGGCGGAATCTTTACTCGCCATCCTGAACGATATTCTCGATCTTTCGAAGATTGAAGCTGGCAAAATGCTTCTGGAATCGACAGATTTTGACCTGCGTGAGGTCGTTGAAACCGCGATCGATTTGCTGGCCGAAAAGGCCCGGTCCAAGAATTTGGAAATCAACTACAGCCTTCCCGCCGACGTCCCGGTCTGTTTATGCGGCGATCCCGTCAGGCTTCGCCAAGTCCTGCTGAACCTGATCGGGAACAGTGTCAAGTTCACAGAGAAAGGCGAGGTTGCTCTCACCTTGAGTCTTGCGGAGGAAATCGGGGATTCGGTCGAACTCAAAATCGAGGTCGCCGACACTGGCATTGGGATCACCCCCGAGGCACAAGCCGGGCTTTTCCAGCCTTTTTCTCAGGCCGAGCTTTCCACCACGCGAAAATACGGCGGCACCGGCCTGGGATTGGCCATTTCCCGTCAATTGGTCACCCTCATGCAAGGACAGATGGGAGTCCAAAGCCAGCCCGGGCGGGGATCCATGTTTTGGTTCACTGTCAAGCTCAAGAAGCAGCCTTGCGCCGCCGCCCCCCGCCTGCCGGGCACGGAGTCCCTGGCGGGGCTGAGCATCCTGGTAATCGACGACTGTCTTTCAGCGCGGAAAGCGCTTCACCACATGACCGATCATTGGGGGATGCAAAATGGCGGTGCGGCCAATGCCGGCAAGGCCCTGGAGATACTGCGTTGTCGTGCCCGCGATAAGAATCCTTACGACCTGGCCCTTGTCGGGTTGCGCTTTCCCGACACCGCTAACCTCGCCATAATCCAGGCCATCCGATCTGAACCGCTGTTGGCTTCCACCCGGTTGATTCTTTTGACACCATCCAGCGTGGGGAAAGAAGCAGATGAACTCCAAATCATGAGAGTTGCCGCCAGCCTCTCCAGGCCCATCCGTCATGCCGCCTTGGGTCGACTTCTGGTCCAATCGGTTCATGCCAGCTTTCTGCGATCTCCTCCGGAATCTCCCGTTCCCTGGATCCAGATCCCCCCGGCCCTCCCTGTTGCCTCCCAGGAAACCACTAAACCAGCCCGCATTCTGGTCGCCGAAGACAATCCTGTGAACCAAAAAGTCGCCCTCCAGCAGCTCAAGAAACTAGGCTACACCGCTGAAGCAGTTGCCAATGGAGCGGAAGTCTTGAACGCCCTCAGGAATTCGGCCTATGACCTGATCCTCATGGACTGCCAGATGCCGGTGATCGACGGCTACGAAGCCACCCGTCGGATTCGATCCCTTCCTGGATTGGACCGGTCGCTTTCCTCCTCCAGGCCGTTGCGGATTATCGCCATGACCGCCCATGCCATGGAAGGCGACCGCGAGAAATGTCTCAGTTCCGGCATGGATGATTACATCAGCAAACCGGTTCGTCTGCCGGACCTTAAGGCCATCATCGAACGTCACCTCCACGAGCCGACGTAACTCGCTATTCCTGGGTATACAAAAGCACCCGGTCGTGAACCAGGATCGCCAGGTCGCTTTTCCCATCCCCAGTCAAGTCCGTCACAACGGCCTCGCGCGGTTCTGTCATGTCCGCTGCCGCTCCCCGATAGGAGCGTTCCTCAAAAACCTGCCATCGGGCCGCTGCAACCAAGTCTCGGGGCGGACTGTATCGCACCAGGTCAACGTGGTGTTTGGCTGTCTCAAGAAATACCAGGTCACGCAGTCCGTCCTGGTCCAGATCCCCCGTCACGACATCGCTTAAATAACCATCCTTAATCAATGTCTCGTAACTGCCCAATTCGGTCAACGCCCAGGAGTCGCCATCAAAATCCATCAGAGCCACCGCTTGTAGCCCAAGAAACGATACCGTTCTCGCAGCGCCTTCCCCCATCGCCACCGTCTCCAGACGGCTGAAGGCCGTGTTCGACACAGGCAGGTTGCGCACGATCTGCCAGACCCCGGCAGAATCCCGTTCGCATAAACTGAGGGTCTTCTGTTCGGCATCCAACATCGCCAAGGTCGCGATCCGATTTGTGGCCTTCTGAATCGCGGCAGCCCCGACGATTCGAGATTGCCCGTTCGCCCCGTTGATCTGGTCTTTCACCAGGAAATTCCAGCCGCCCGCCCCATCCTTTTCAGAAGAGTTGGCAAGCTTCTGGAGCACCAGCGCCCGGAGGAAATTCTTTTGCGCCACCAAGAGCTCCGTCTTTCCATCCCCATCGATGTCACAACGGGTCGCCCAAGGCTGTTCACTGCTGCCTCCCGGAGGCGCCAGATCAATTTCTTCAAACCCGGTCTTCTCAAGCTGCCGAAGGATCTTGATCTTCTCGTAACGAATCAGAATCACCAGGTCAACAAGACCGTCCTGATCCGCATCGTGCCAAAACAGCCCGTCGGGATTCGTCTTGAACTCCTTGCTCAGCGGCTGTGAATACGCCTCTCCCTGGAAGGGTTTCGTCCACAAAACGCGACGCCCATCCTGGTCCAGGATCACCGCTAATAACGGAGACACCCCCGGCTTAGGGACGCCCACCGCCAGCGCCAGAGGCTTGCCCTCAACCGCCACGCTGGAAGGAAACGGGATCCGACCGGCCGGAGTCAATTGAGCAATTCCAATCTGGGACTCATCCGTGCTAAGCAAAAACAGCTCCACTCTCTGATCGCCATCCCAATCCGCGCTCGACATCTCGCTCACCCCCGTGAAACAAGGAAATACTCGGCCATTCTCCAAACGGCCGTCGGATCGCTGCGCGTAAAAACCGATCTGTCCACTCTCGGGATCGGCCACCACCAAGTCCACACGGCCGTCCTGATTCAGATCGGCCCACACCATGCCTCGCCTGGCCTTGGTCGTTTTCGGCAAGGGAATGATCTCAAACTGCCCCTTTCGAAAACCGCCACCGGCCGATTCGGCGCGGTGCCGCTCAAACTTGGACAACTGCGCCCGCCCTGAGTTCTGAGCGACCGTGATGAGCTCGGTCTGGCCGTCGCGATCCAGATCGTCCGCTAAAAACGAACGCACCGGCGCCAGTTGAAATGGGACCTCAGGCCCCAGCAAACCCGCTTCATCCTGAAGCCGAAAACGCAATGGATACGGACTTTCCCAATTGATCAAAAGCAAATCGGACCGGCAATCGCCATCGATATCCAAGATCTGATGAGCCCGAACGCTGTCAGAAAAAGGCAGCCTCTCGGGTTCCTGAAAGCCCTGTTCTTTGGATTGGTAAAGGGCATGGATGGCCGTTTCCCCCAATAGCATCAAATCGGCCAGGTGATCTCCATTAATGTCCCCCCACGTCAGCGCGTTCGGTCCAATCTGTCCGTCCGGAATCGTCCACTTCCGAACGACTCTCCAGGCGTTGGAAGGCGAATTGAACTGCAAACACAACTCCTTGGGCTCACCAAAATGCGCCAAGTCAGGTAAACCATCCCCGTTAAGATCGGCGACCACGATCGATGAAATCCGCTTCTCCGAGGCCAACGATTCAATCCGAAACCGCGCATCAGGCGGAAGCGCGTTCAGTTCTTGTCGGTCTCGCCCCGAAGGGACAATCTCCTGCCGGTCCTTTCCTGTCTGGTTGATCAACAGATTGATCCGAGATCGGTTGTTGTTGACCACCACAAGATCGGTCAGTCCATCCCGATTCAGATCAGCCGCCTGCAGCAGGCTGATGTTCCGATCCAACGGAAATATCTCAGGGCCCTCAAAGCCAAACTCCCGATCGGCCGCCATCGGCCGCGCCGCCAAAACCCCCAGAATAACCACCCCAAGGTAACATCCCCAGGAAGCCCTCTTGCCTGCGCTCCCCGGCCTGTTGTTCGGCATCTGGCAGTCTCTCATTTCGTATAAAAACCAAAATGCCACCGCCCCAGTCTTTTGACCAGATTATTCCCGGAAACCCACCGGGATGCGGCCTTTCCCGGCCTACTTTTGGCTTGCCGATCTTGGGTAAAGGTTGGATAACCATCGGCCATGAACCAAGCTAATATCCAGTTGCCATCGTATATCACCAGCGCGGTGCCAAATCCCTCAAACAAGCGCGCCCCCTGGTACACCAACACGGCTCCCACCTACGCGGGAATCTTCCTCTGGTTTGTCTTCTGGCAGGATGCTGTCAACGCTCCCAATCAGGGCGGGCTGCTCTCCCAGGGACTCGGCTGGGCTTTGATCAGCCTGGTCTTGGCCGCGCTCGTCTGTCACTTTTTGTTCTATCTGGTCCCGGGCATGCTGGGCATGAAAACCGGCTTGCCCCTCTACATCGTCGGCACCTCGACCTTTGGCAGCACCGGAGGCTTCCTCCTGCCCGGATTCCTTATGGGCCTGCTCCAGTTCGGTTGGTTGGGCGTCAACACCTTCTTTGCGGCTCAGGCCTTGGGTGTCTTCTTTGGCCTGGAATCCAGCAGCGCGGCCGTCAAGGCCATCATGGTGATTTGGGGAGTGCTCGCGGCGTTTGTCGGTCTGAAGGGCATTCAATATGTCGCCAAAGTCGCCACCTACCTGCCTCTGATTCCCATTGCGATCCTGCTGCTCCTCCTCGCCAAAACCATCGGCGGACTCGGCACTTTTGACGCCTCCAAGCTCGTGGAACTTCACAAACAGGTTGATGCCTCGGCCCCGGCCGCCTTGAGTGCGTTTGGAGTTCTGGCGGTGATGATGACCTATGTGGTCGGCTTTTTTGCCACCGCAGGCGCCGCAGGGGTTGATTTCGGACTCAACAGCCGCGACAAAAAGGATGTTTCGATGGGCGGCATCGTGGGCGTGGCGCTCGCCATCGTCCTCACAGCCGGTATTTCGGTCCTGGTCGTCGCCGGCACCTACGGCAATCCGGAACTGAGCAAGACAGCCGTGGAAGCTGGCAAGGGGAAATTAATCCTACAAAGCACAGGTTTGGTCCCAGTGCTTATGGCGGGCAAGGGCGCTGGCTTGATCATGTTCCTGCTCGCCGTGGCCGCCTTCCCTCCCGCCTGCTTCTCGTCCTTCATCGCCGCCAACAGCTTTAAAACCACCCTCCCCAACGTGAATCCGTTCATCTCGGTCGGAATTGGCGCCGCAATCAGCATCATCCTGGCTCTCACCGGCCTCGCGGGCAAAGCCATCATCGTCTTCAACATCATTGGGGCCTCGTTCGGCCCCATCTGCGGCGCCATGATGGTCGACTATCTGTTGAATGGCAAAACCTGGTCCGGCCCGCGCGCTGGCTTCAATCCCGCCGGTTGGGTTTCCTGGGCCCTCGGATTTGTCGTTGGCATTCTGCCAATCCTCAACATCTACCCGGTCCCGGCCGCGCCAGTTGCGGCGTTCATCGTGGGCACCGTGGTCTATTTCGTAGCTGCCAAGGCCGGCATGCTGACTCCTGTGGTTCCTTTGCCTGCTAAGAAGGCCTGAACCACCCCACATCCAGTCACAGCGAGGCAGGCTTGGCCTGCCTCTTTTTTTTGAAAAAATTTGAAACCAAAATCCATTTCGGACGTCTACTTAATTGAACAACCTCCCACGGTTGTATCGTATTGACAGAGGGATCCTGTCAGTAATGACACTCTCCATCCCCTGGAGTGAGTGTTCATTGCGCCTCTGAGCGCCTCGGTGAAGGCGTGAGAGATCCTATCACCAAAAGGGCCAGTTTTTCTGGCCCTTTTTTATTCCTCAATCATGGGATGAGCCTGATCAGGCCGCTGTCCCTTCGTCGCGCTCAGAAATCCCAGAGTCACTGCGTGCGGTTCTCCATTGACCAGCGAAAAGATAATGACCCTCTCCAGCATGCGACCGGCTTGAAGAGTCGTACAGAGCCTCACCAACTCGTCCAATGTGCGAAAGGGCACCATCTCTTCCTCGTAGTCCGCCTGGTCTGTCCGGATAAAAACCGCTTGTCCAATCGCATAGGAGGGCAGATCCATATCGCTTTAGTGTTTTTGGATTGCGCCGGTCATCGGTACAAACCTCACGGGCAAAACCGCTCTTTGGATCACCTCCCGGTTCCGCTTCTCCAGAAGATACAGCATTTGGTCATGCATCTCCCCTACAGGAATTATCATCCGGCCGCCCTCCCGGAGCTGTTCAAAAAGAGGTTTTGGAATTTGCGTTGGAGCGCAAGTCACGATGATTGCGTCAAACGGCCCATGCTCCGGCCAGCCCAAATAACCGTCTCCCGATTTGACCCTGACATTATCGTATCCAAGACGCTTCAAATCCCGAGCCGCTCTTTGCGCCAGCGCATCCACAATCTCAATGGTGTAGACCTCCGCGACCAGACGCGATAATACAGCCGCCTGGTATCCCGAGCCCGCTCCAATCTCCAAAACCCGATCCGAAGGCTGGGGATTGAGTTGCTCGGTCATGAATGCAACAATGTAAGGCTGAGAAATCGTCTGCCCATGGCCAATCGGCAAAGGATGATCCTCGTAGGCCTGCGCCCGATGCTCCTCCGGAACGAACTCATGACGAGGAACTTGCATAATGGCACTTATGACCAGTTGATTCGTGATATCCCGTCCAGGACTGGTCAGTTGTTCCTTGACCATTCGATGACGCTGGCTTTCCCAATCCGGCGGTCCCGGATGAGAATGCTCGGTGTCAACATTTGCGGTGCAGCCCACTAGGGCGAAGTATGCCAGAAAGAAGCCCGACTGCACAATATTCATGAGATAACTTACCGGGAGGTCTTCCTGGATTCAACTGGGTGCGCCCAAAACAAGCAATGAAATGTTCTTTGAAGATCGGCGAAGTTCACGCCCCTGCGCCTCCAGGCAACCATCGGGTGATAAGCCGGAAAACAAACCCCAATGCCTTGGGGCGGTTTGAGGGGCGGCTTTATGAGGAACCCACCGCCCCGATATGACGAAGAGTAAAAACCGGACGTTCCTGGGCCTTGGACTCGGACAGATTGACCTCGAATTCAACCATCCAATCATTGAGCCCCTGGGGATCGGCCAACATCTGCTGGACCAACCAATTGGGGGCAATCCGATCCGTCAGAACATGAGTATGGCGGATATTGCGGGCGTCTGGATCCAGGCAGATGCGTTCATGTTCGACATAGTAAGGTTCGAGAGTCATCTTCAATCTCTCGGGATCCCAAGGGGTGCCGTCCGGGTGTTGGTCGTTTGCCAGGATGGCGAGCGCCTCCGGATAATCCCGAAAGGCCAGGGTCCGAAGAAACCGGAACACCTCAGCGCGAATCATCGCCGTAAACTTCGGTCGATCTCGAGTGACATCGGTGATCTCCGGAGTCCCGGAGGGCCTGATTTCGGCTTCTTCTTTGCGAGCGGCCGAGGTGGGATCGCGCATCCGTTCCCATTCATCGAGCAAGCTGGAGTCCACCTGGCGGATGAGGACGCCAAAAAAAGTTTCCATCTCGCAAACCGCTTCGGTCTTCATCATGTCAGGGACGGTTTGAGACAGCACCTTGTAGACATTGGACAGGTGCCGCAGCAGCAGGCCCTCGGACCGTTGGAGTTCGTATTGCCGGATGTAATCGGCAAAGGACAGACAGCCTTCGTACATCTCGCGCGCAATCGACTTGGGCCGGATGTTCTCCTGTCCCACCCATGGATGGCGTTGGGCAAACTCGTTAAAGGTCGAATAGATGAACTCCCGTTTGGGCTTGGGATACTCCATTTGCTCGAGTTCCAGCATCCGATCTTCATATTCCACGCCCTGCATCTTGAGTTCGGCGATCCTCTGCGATTTCAATCGGGCCAACTGGCGATTGAGGATGGCATCGGGATCTTCGAGGATCGACTCGACGAGAGTCAGCACGTCCAGCGCATAGTCGGGCTCGAACGGATCGAGCAACTTCAAGGTGTCCAGCAGGTAGAGCGACAAGGCTTGGTCCAGCGAGAAATCATCCTGCAAATCGACATTAACCCTTAATTTGGCCCCGTCCGGCGTGGGAGGAACAAACTCGATGATCTTGCGGTCCAGCAAAGACCGGAACAGTTGCCAGGCGCGCCGGCGATGATCGCGTTTGGCATTGGGCGAATCGTGACACCTTTGAATTAACCGCTGCATGGCCAGACACCCGTCCTCATCCCGGCTCAAAACGTTCAGCAACATGCCGTGGCTCACTTGAAATCGGGAAACCAATCGCTCGGGCGAGGATGCCACCAGGCGATTGAACGTGTTCTTGTCCCAGGACACAAAATTCTTCTCCGGGGGTTTTCGCCGAACGAATTTCTTTGCTTTGCCATCGGACGTGTTCTTTTGTTCCAGCCGTTTGTTCTCGATCACATGTTCCGGGGCTTGCACGATCACCCAACCTCGATCGTCAAAGCCTTTCCGCCCCGCGCGGCCGCTGATCTGATGAAAATCCCGCGCGCTGAGGATGCCGGTTTTTTCCCCGTCGAATTTGCACAGCTTGGTAAACACGACCGTCCGGATCGGCACGTTGATCCCCACACCCAACGTGTCCGTGCCACAGATCACCTTGAGCAATCCCTTTTGCGCCAATTGCTCCATCAAAACCCGGTACTTGGGCAGGAGACCCGCGTGATGCAAGCCAATCCCGTTCTTCAGCCACTTCCGAATGTCCGGCCCATAGGGACTGGTGAACTTGAAGCCTTCCACGGCCGCGGCCAAGGCGTTCTTTTCCTCGCGGGTGCAAAAGTTCACGCTCAGGAAATCCTGGGCGCTCTGAGCGCATTCCATCTGTGTGAAATGCACCAGATAAGCCGGCAGTTTCTTCTCGGCCATCAATCGCTCCAGGGTCCGGGTGATCGGTTCCTCTGAATACTCATGCTCCAGGGGCACGGGCCGAAGCACCGATCGGACGGTCACAGCCTCGGCTCCCGTCAAAGCCTTGAGTTCGGCCTCGAAGAAGGCCGTATCGCCCAGCGTGGCCGACATCAGAAGAAACCGCGTCTGCGGGAGCGTCAGCAACGGCGCCTGCCAGGCCACCCCCCGCTCCCGGTCGGCGTAGTAATGGAATTCGTCCATAATGACATCATCCACGGACGCCTTCGCCCCTTCGCGCAATGCGATATTGGCCAATATTTCAGCCGTGCAACACAGGATCGGCGCATCCCGATTCACCGTGGCGTCTCCGGTGCTCATTCCCACCTGGTCCGGCCCAAACTCGCGGCACAAGGCGAGAAACTTCTCGTTGACCAGCGCTTTGATAGGACAGGTGTAAACACTGCGACGCCCCTGACACCAAGACTTGAAATGCAGGGCGGTTGCCATCAGCGATTTCCCGGAACCTGTCGGGGTGTTGAGAATGACGTTCTTACCCTCGAACAGCTCCAGCATCGCCTCTTCCTGGGCTGGATAAAGACTCAACCCCCGGCAGGCAATGTAATCCATGAACTGGTCCAGGATTACCTCGACCGCCGCTCCGCGCGCCGTTTCATATCGAGCCAATAAGGGATATTCCATCAGCTAAACCCCATTCTCAAACCGTGCCGGAATCGGACGAATACCCATGCTTCCGTGCCACACCTCATTTCATCCGTGAAAACCCCATGCCTTGGCAAACCTTTTCGCAGGGGCCGGACATTTCAGAGAACATGCTTGCTCCATAACTCCAAACCGTGAAATATCCCGCCGAACAAACGCCATGCGATAATTTATTCACCTCTAACCAACGATCACTATTAACACCCACACTCCTCTAATTCCAATCCGACCTATGGCGATTTGCACGTGGATTAAGAAAGCGAAAACCATCTTTCTGGCAGTGTTTGCGGCAATGGTCGGAGGCACGATGTTTGCCGAGCCACTGCAGCAGCCCATTCAGAATGAAATCCCGTCCTTCTTGGCAACACCTATGGACGGATCGATTCAGATCATCCCTGTCGTAATGGTCCAGTTCCTGCCCACCCCGGACGGTAAGAACCTGGACACAACAAAAGCGCCCGACTTTTGGTGGGATAATCCCAAGACGATCAAACAGATCAGAGAAGAAATCAACCTGTTTACCCATCGGAGCAAGTTCATCTTGGAAGAAGGAAGCCGATTTCGAGCCTACAAGAATCCCGGCGCCCGCCCCTCTCTGGGCTACAAAGTGATCGCCAGTTATACCTTTTACCAGCACACCCCTGCCGGCCCCTATTCGTGGGTCAACCCAGACGGGATTCGCGCCTGGTTCTTGGATTACGAGCAAATCATGGCAGCGATCAATGCTCGTCACTTTGTCGAGGATCTCGGTGTGCGGGAGTTTTGGATCTGGCACGGTTACTTCGACGGCGATTTCCCATGCTTCAAAGCCAACCCGGGCGGGTTTCGCCTGGAGGATGCGCGCGGGCTGCAGGAGTCCAACATGTCCAGCCCAACCACCGGCGACATCAGTAATAGCGGTCGGTTTAATGATCTGCCGATCTACAGGAATACCTACATTGTCTATGAATACAATTTGCGCCGGAGCCATTGCGAAGCAATCGAGAACCATATGCATCAACTCGAAGTCATGCTCAGTCACGTCTACGAGGTTCGGGAGGGCAGCAGCGACTTCTTTTGGAGCATCTTTGTCGGTGGAAACAGCACCCAGAGGATCATGGGGCGTTGCGGCTGGTCCCATATGCCTCCGAATACAATCGAGAACTACGACTGGTTCAACAAGACCGTTGTGTTCAGCGATATCGCCGACTGGCGTCCCGACGGCGCCGGCGAACGGCAAGCGGTGGACTTTAACACTTGGATGGGGCGGGAATACAATTGGCCGCTCAGCCCAGCGCCAGCACCTGACAGTTCGTATTGGTTCATTTATTGGATGCAGAGCATGCCGGGTTTCACCAACGGCATTCCGAACGGCACGAAAGGCATACCCAACTGGTGGCAATTCACCGCTGACTGGGATCAAACCCTGACGCGTGATATCTCCGCCCCCGTTCTACTGGCCGGGCCACAATCCCAGGATGTGGCTCTGGGTGGAACAGTCGAGCTCAGCGCTCTTGGAACGGGCCACGGACTCCGATATCAATGGATGTTGAACGGTCGCAATGTCCTCGGCGGCACAAACGCCACGCTTCGCCTGGAAAATGTCACTTACGCGGCAGCAGGAACATATGCTGTGGAACTGGTCAATCTCGGAGGCTCCGTTATCACCACACCGGTCACCCTGACCGTAAATGGAGTGAGCAGTGCCCCGACCATAACCACTGAAACCTTGCCCAAAGCTCGGTGTGAAACTCCATTCACATTCTCCCTGCAAGGATCCGAAGGCATTCCGCCCTATAGATGGGAGTGGATCGGGGGGCATTTGCCCGAGGGCATGAGTTTGAGTTCGGACGGAACGTTGTCGGGGATTCCTGCCTTCGCGGGGACCTTTGTTTTCGTGGTCCAACTTACAGACCTCCAGACCATCAAGGTCACGAAAGAACTGACACTGACTGTCAGGGAAATCCGATCACGCGTGCGGGTTGCCGGACGCACGATCCATACGCTGGCGCTTCAGACGGACGGACGCCTCTATGCATGGGGAGGCAATACCGAAGGCCAACTGGGTCAAGGCACCACCAGCAATTCCAGTCAACCGCTGGCGGTGGGATCGGACACCGACTGGATCGAGGTGGCTTCGGGAGAGAACCACTCCATGGCCCTGAAGCGCGACGGCACCCTATGGATCTGGGGAGGGAATAACCGGGGTCAGTTGGGGAATAACAGCACGGCCCGATCGACACGACCGACACGACTGGGTGCAGCCGAATGGGCAACCATCGCGGCCGGCGCCGAGTATTCCCTGGCCGTCAAGACAAATGGCACCCTGTGGGCCTGGGGGCGTAACGAAGTAGGGCAGTTGGGGCTGGGGCACACCACCGATGTTCGCATACCCACTCAAGTGGGGAACGCCGCCGACTGGCACTTTGTCGCTGCCAGTGCCGCTGCCAGCTTGGGTCAGAGAACGAATGGCACCCTGTGGGCCTGGGGAGACAACTATTTCGGCAGGTTAGGCAACGGAAGCTATTCGCATACGCAGGTTCCAGTCCGAATGAGCGCCGTTCAAGACTGGATGGATGCGAGCCTCGGCTATGGGCACGGTGCGGGAATCATGAGCGACGGAACCGTCTGGACCTGGGGGTGGAATTCCAGCGGCCAGCTGGGCGATGGGGGGCACAGCGATCGGAATGTGCCGGCCGAAGTGGAGCCGTCCGGATCCTGGAAGGCCATTGTCGCAGGTGCCGAGCACACGCTGGGCATCCAGGTCGACGGTTCCCTATGGGCTTGGGGCAATAACTCAAACGGCAAGTTGGGCGACGGCACACTCATCAACCGCAGCGTCCCCACACGCATTGGTTCGATGACCAACTGGAGCGCTCTCGGCTTAAGCATCGAGTCCTCCTTCGCCATTCAGTCTGACGGCTCCGTTTGGGCTTGGGGCCTCAATTCTTGGGGTCAACTTGGCGATAAGACCACGGTCAATCGGCTGCAGCCTGTGAAGATTCTGCCTCTGCCTGCCCCTCCCAGTATTTCGTCCATCCCGGAGCAATACATGGTGATGAACCGCACCCATTCCGTGTCTTTCTCGGTGAGGGATACCGGAACGGCTGCAGACCAACTTGTGATTGTTCCATCATGCTCGAATACAATCCTGATCTCTGCTGACGGATTGCGCATTGAAGGCACAGGGACCAATCGCACCCTGAACATCACACCACAACCGGACAGGTTCGGGACCTGCCAACTCACGTTACGGGCGACCGATACCGAGAACATGTCTTCCACCCGTGTTTTTTCGCTGACCGTTTACGGTCCTCCTAGTATTACCACGGAAGCCATCCTCCCATCCGGCCGCAAAGGAGACGCTTACCAAACGATGCTCCAAGCGACCGGGGGCTTGTCACAGTATTCATGGATCCTCAAGCAGGGCTCGCTGCCCGGCGGCTTGGCCTTATCCACAGATGGATTGCTCCAGGGCGTGCCCGAAGAGTCCGGATCATTCAGCTTTGTGGCGGGTGTCGTTGACTCGAACGGCTTGGCCTCCGAAAAGGTTTTTACTCTCGTCCTGCACGATATCAACCACCCCCCGTTGCTCGATCTTTCCGAGCTGTCGATTGTTGAAGAAGGCCACGACTTCAGCCGCCTTCTCCTGGCAACGGATCCGGATGTCCCAGCCCAGCGTTTGGAGTTCTCGCTTCAAGACGGACCCGACAGCCAGGCCAGTCTTACCCCTGAAGGACTTTTCAAGTGGACACCGGGGGAAAACCATGGCCCTGGGACCTACATATGGAATGTCCGCGTGACCGATGATGGCGATCCATCGCTGAGCACTGTCCAACCGCTCCAAATCGTTGTGCGGGAGGTCAACCTCCCGCCGATGCTTCAACCTGTGGCAGACCAGCGCGTGGAGTTAGGGAGCACCCTCTCGTTGATGCTGAGGGCCTCGGATGCGGACGAACCCAAAAACCATCTCTCTTTAAGTCTGCTGTCTGGCCCCGCTGATGCCGAGCTTAGCCCCCCGACGGGCCTGCTGGCCTGGACCCCAAAAGATCCCGGAACCAATCGGTTTTCCATCCAGGTGAGCGACGACGGCACTCCCCCATTGCAGAGCACCATGAGCTTTGTCGTTGTTGTTGTCGAACCTGAGTTGCCTCCAACGATAGTACTCAGCCCCACAAACCAAGTCGTTCTTGTGGGAGGCACCGTAACCTGGACGGCCCAGGCCGAAGGATCCGAGCCGCTTTTGTATGAGTGGCTTTTCGAGGATGCCATCGTGCAAGCGGGACCTGAGGCGTCCCTGGTCTTAACCAATGTCCAACTCCAGCATGCCGGCACTTACCATGTTCTTGTTCGCAACGATAAAGACCAGGTCGTAAGCGCGCCATTCATTTTGGATGTCCATCAGCAAATACAAGGCGTTGCAGTCGATGGCTACATTGTCAATGGCACGGTGTTCCTTGATGCCAACCGTAACGGCATTCTGAACGAATCAGAACCCAGGACGCAAACGGATCGCAAGGGCCGTTTCAGCCTGACCTTTGATCCTGCAGTTTACGACCTGAATCACGACGGGGTGATCAATCCTGCTGAAGGATGCTGGGTACTGACAGGAGGCTTTGATCTCGCAACCGGCCTGCCCACGCATACTCCCCTCACCGCTCCGCTGGACGCCCGCGTGATTACACCTCTGACCACTCTGCTGCAGGCCATGACGGATCAGGTCCCTCCCAGTGCTCTGCCGGAAGCCCAAACCATCCTGCGAGCCGCATTCGGACTCCCGGATTCGATCAATCTGCTCACCTTTGAACCCCTAGCGGAAGCGTGGTCAAATCAACCCGCCGGCCCGGCAGTGCTGGCCGCCGGCGCCCAAGTTCAGAACACCATTTCAACGATTGCTCAAATTGTGGCTGATCCAGCCTCTCCGGGCGTGATGCTGCAGGCTGCATCTAACCTGACGGCCCAATTGTCAACTTTGGTGCGCATGAATACCCCTGTGAGCCTTTCGCAACCTCAGCTTGTGCAGTCGTTGCTCGAGCATTGTGCGAGCCAGTTTGGGGCGAGCCATAGTTATGCTACCCTTGAAACAACCGTCGCAATTATCGGCGCAGGCAACCAACTGCTGGCCACAGCCGGCGGCGATGGCGCTGAACCTGGGTCCGCGATGGAAGAGGTTAGCCGAATTTTGGGTCTACTGGCAGGACCTGTGACGAAGGACTTGATCCAAGCCTGGCGCAATCCGGAGGCCTCAGTTCTGCTGGCAAAGTATTCTGCCGAAGGACTGATCCTTTTGTCCAAAGAAGCCCCCGTCGGGGATCTGACGGGAGACAACCAGCGGCCCGGCACTTTCTCGTTCAGCGCCAGAACCTACCAGGTCGCTGAGAATGGATCTTTCCTGGTTCCAATCACGGTGTATCGCCATCAAGGCAATAACGGGGCAGTCGATCTAAGAATTACCCTTGAAGATGGATCGGCAAGTTTCTTGAATGGGGATTATCTGACCAACGTCATAGCGTTGTCTTTCCAAGATGGCGAGTTGAGTAAGACCCTTGATTGGCACCGGGTGCTAAATAATGACAGCGCCCCTGAATCCGATGAAACTCTGAGCCTTAAGCTCTCGACTATGGATGGAACCCCGGCAGATGTCGTTTTGGGAACTCCCTCGATTGCCACGGTGACGATAGTCGATGACGACCGAATCTTCACGCCGCCGCGACTCGAGGTTGTTACTCAAACCGATGCCACGCTGCACCTTCGGATTCACGCCAACCCGGGTCAGCAAATTGTGCTGCAGTCCTCGGCAGACCTATCCACATGGGATGAGGCAAGCAACCTCATCATGCCTGGCGAATTTGTTGATTCGCAACACGCTATTCCGACTTCTGGGAGCCGTTTTTTCCGAGTGAAGGTCGTCCCTTAGCACAATAGTGTCCGTTCTGAACTCGAAACGAACGAGCCTTCACCATTGAAAACAGCGAGAAGATTGCCGGTCTAATTCCTTTCAACAGATGCGATCGGCTTTCAGCCAGAGCGTCTCATAGGCGCCAAGCTGAATGCCGGCGCCTATCGAATCTCCTGCCCCCGCCTTTCCATAACGCCGCCCCGTCCACAAATCTGTCCAGGCATGCGAGGATTCCAAACCACCGAGGCCATCCGATAAGCGCACGGTCTGGTCCGAAACGTTGTGCAAACAAACCACACGTTCTGTCGGATCGGAAGGATTCCGGCAAATGGCAAACACCCGAGGATCGAGGGCCAAGACCTCTTGCGCGGCCCGCGGATGAAACGCGCTCTGGCTGCGGCGGACCTCCAGGAGTTTCTCGAATCCCCGAAAAACGAGGGCGCGAATCGAATCCGACTCGGCCAGCTCGGCTTCGATTTGTCGGCCCTTCAGTTTTTGGCGGTTGATCCGGCGAGGAATGCCGCTTGTCTCGGCGCCAGCCCGGTCGCCTCGTGAGCCAAACAGGGAATGAAAATAAATCCCGGGAACACCCTGGAGGCTAAACATCATGGCATGCGCGGTCAGCGTCTTGCGCGCCGCCAATTCCTTCGGCTCGGCCGAGAGGGGATTCGAGAGCGCATCCAGGAAGTTGATGTTCATTTCATATGGCAATCGAGATCCATCCGGCATGTCCTTGTAGGAAATAAATCCTCCGTGCTCGAGGGTTCGCGACACCAACGCGTCGATCTCCGTCTCGTCCAGCAGACCGCGAGCCGGATTGAGCCCAATCCCATCATGCGACGCCAAAAAATTGAAGAAGGTCACCCGGTCTGAAGGCAAAACCAACGATTGCGCCCAACGGCTGAGCTTCTCGGCATGGCCGGTGGACATGGCGTGCAGCACCAATGGCGGCAAAGCGAAATTGTAAACCAGCTGCGCCTCGTTTTCGCCGTCTCCCAGGTAGGACAGGTTGTCCGCGTGCGGCACATTCGTCTCGGTAATGAGCAAAACATGGGGAGCGATTTCATCCAGGATAGCGCGCCAGAGCTGGACGACTTGATGCGTTTGCCGCAGATGAAGGCAATTGGTGCCAATCTCTTTCCAAAGAAAAGCGATGGCATCCAACCGGATGAATCTTGCGCCCTGGGATGCATAGAATAACAGCGCCTCCACCGTGGCCAGCAAAACCTCTGGACTCTTGTAGTTCAGGTCCACCTGGTCGGCGCTGAATGTGGTCCACACCCGCTTGGGGCCTTCAACGGTCACAACCTCTGTCAGCAAGGGCAACGCCCGAGGACGCACCACCTTGGAAAGATCGGGATGATTTTCCACGGTGATGAAAAAGTCCCGGTATCGAGGTTCTCCCGCCAAAAAACCTCGGAACCACGCCCCCTGAGCCGAGACATGATTAAACACGCCATCCATCATCAGATCGAAGCGGGCGCCGAGTTCCGCAACATCGTTCCATGCGCCAAAGGCCGGATCAACAGCCAGATAGTCCTGGACGGAAAAACCGTCGTCCGAAGACGACGGATAAAACGGCAGCAAGTGAACTCCGCTGATCCTGTCGCCGAGGTGGCGTTCGCAAAATCGGGCCAGGGCGCGTAAAGGAGGCACTCCCGGCTCCGTCACTTGGTCGGCATAGGTGATCAGCAGGACATCGCGTTCGGTTAAGGCCATGTCCCGTCCCCTCGCAAGGCCAACCCGGATATTCTGTCCAATCCGCGCTCCGAGATTTCGGATCTCGAGCGCGATCCGGTCTCCCACCGAGGCCCCGTACAGGCTCGTCAATAGTGTTTCGATTCGTGGATTCATCTTTCAGATTTCACTTTCGCCGACATTCCCGTGCGCAGTCCCGGTCTCCCGTGGATCATCCTCGAATCGCCCATCATGATCATGATCCACATGAGAATCGTCGAGATCACGGGAATCCCCACGGCCTCCAGTTCGCTGCTGCGACGGGCGCTGGTCGGCTGGCCCGTTCTGGGATCGGCTGTGACCAAGGCCATGCCTTCCACTGGCATCCAGTGAAACAAATCCTTGATCTGCGAGGCCTCGATCCCCGCCTCCGCCAGCCTCAATCGCCGCAACTCGTCATTCAGCGGCCGCTCGAGCCATCTTCGGATGTCATCCAGAACCGCGCCTTGTCAAAGGATCACCGGCTCTGAATCAAGGCCTTGCCCGGATGAAAAAGATGATACAACGTCACCAGCATCGCGACAACACAGGAGGCGGCCATCAGGTAAGGCACCCAAAAGACCGGCAGCTGAAGGGTCATGCTGACCTCGCCGTTCGTCCTCAGCCTCGTCCCGTATTGCATCAGTTGCCAGGCAAAAAGTCCAAATAAAAGCAACAACAATAATCGGATCACGGTGTCCACCACAATTCGCCCGGTGTGCCCCAAACGATGGAAAAAGAACTCGACCGCCACATGGCCCTTGACCGCCGTGGTATACGGCAGTCCACAGGCCATCGCCACGCCAGCGGTGATCTTGACCACATCATACGCCCCGGGCACCGGATGACCGAACTTGCGCAACACGGCGTCGGCGCATGTCACCAGCATCATGATGAGCAGCGAAACGCCGGCAATCCCCGCCAGATAATAAACCAGCATCCTGAGAGCCTGGGTCAAAGCGCTCATCCCTAATCCTCGTTATCGGCCCGCACGGCATCGCGCAGTTGCTCGAGGAAATCCGGACACGCGGATTCGACCCGGTTCCAATTGGAAATGAGCGGGGACCATAGAGGATCGTCTTGAAAGGCCTTGCTGGCGATTCGAATGCTGCGAACGAATGTCGCCACGGCGTTCTCCTCCATGTGCCGGGCGTACTTCAGGCCGTTCAAGGCCGAATCGGCGGAATAAAACCTGAGGGTGTCCTCCGCCTGCCGCATGTAGGCGCTCATGAGGGTGTCGAACAAACCGGCGTCCAGCTTGATCCCCTCGGCCGCCATGCGACGAAAGAAAGACCGGGCGATGTCGGTCGCCATTTTGTTCAACCCCTTCTCGGCGTCCCGCGCGGATAGTTCCTGATGTTTGTGATCGTAATTGTCGCAGAGCTCGGACTGGCAGATGGCGCGGGGCGCCGAATTCCGGAAGACCTCAGCCAGCATGCCAACCTCCAACGCCCAATCGTGCGGGATCCGGACGCGTCGCACCAAATCCACGTCCATCGAAAACTCTCCCGCCAGCGGGTAACGGAACGTGTCCATGTACACCAGATAGGGATGCTGGCCAATGATGCTTTTGAGCGCCCGGAGAAGCGGGGTCACCAAAAGACGCATCACCCGCCCATTCAGCTGTTCGGTGACCCGGGCATAATACCCTTTGCAGAAATCGAACCCGAGGCTGGGATGAGCCACCGGATAGCACAAACGGGCGAGCAACTCCCGATTGTAGGTGACAATATCGCAGTCGTGCACGGCCACCATGCGGGCTTCCTCGCTCGCCAGCACATATCCAAAACAAGTCCAGACGTTCCGCCCCTTGCCTCCCGGACCTGCGCTCAATTCGGCATCTTCAAGCTTGCCGTATAATTGTTGCATCCGGGGCCCATCGTTCCAGAGCAGAACCGGTTTTTGCGGCAACTGCCGGAAGAAATGCCGGGCCTTCTTCCATCCCCGAAGACTGGCGCCGTCAATCCCCACCACAATCTGTTTAAGATAATCGACATTCCGGAGCTCACGGGCGATTAACTTGAGGGCCCGCGTCCCCACCTCGCGGATGTGACACGGCAAAATCAGCGCGATGGGAGTCTCCTCGCTGTAATGCATGAGTTCCCGTTCCAATCGGGTGTAATCGGCGGGCCCCAAACGGTGCAGCGTGGCAATCGCGCCTGTTTGGTAGAAATCAGACATGGTCATTTCCTCAATTCAGGTGGCGGCCCGACCACCCCGTTGTCCTCCAATGGCATGCGCCATCAGACCCTTTCATTCAACAAATACGTCCCAGGTTCGCTTCGCATGTTGATATTACTCCGTCCTAAAATGATGGCGAGTGAAATGATCAGGTCAAAACTAAAAAAACTCAAAAATCTCGCTTCTCAGGGCGCGTTTGTGCGAAAAGACTCCCGCTGTGAAATTGGCCATCGTTCATAACCACTTTAGAACCGGGGGCGTGCGTCGGATTATCGAACTCGCCGCGCCCCACCTCGCCGCCACGCTAAGGCCCCGCGTCGACGGACTCTTGTTGATCAGTGGCGAGGCGCCCGAGGCATCGTGGGCGCGCCAATTCGAAGCGCATCTCGCAACCGTCCCCGTCTCCTGGCATTTCGACCCGGCGATCAGATACCTGGCCGAGCAGCGAACCGCGCCCGAGGCCATCGCGCACCGACTGCGGGTGTTCCTGGCCCGCCTTCTGCGGGGCATCGAAGCCGGCCACGGCATTGTCTGGGCTCACAACCAAGGACTGGGCCGCAACCTTCCCCTCGCGCGTGAACTCGTCCGTGCCTGCGCCACTCACGGGCTCCCCCTGGTCTTTCATCATCACGATTGGTGGTTCGATAATCGCTGGCAACGGTGGATGGAGATGCGCCGGACCGGTTTTCGCACCCTGGCGCAAACGGCAAAAGTTCTTTTCGCCACCGCGCCTCACGTGCGTCATCTGGCCATCAACCAGGCGGATGCCTCCGTGCTTCAACATCACTTGCCCCAACAATCCGGCTGGCTGCCGAATCTGATGGAACCGATGCCAGTCCCCTCGTCGGGAAGCGTTCGCCGAACACGCGACTGGCTTCGGGATCAACTCGGCGAACCCTCACCCGTATGGCTCGTTCCCTGCCGTTTACTGCGACGCAAGAATATCGCCGAGGCCTTGTTGCTCACCCGTTGGCTGCGTCCCGAGGCATGGCTGGTCACGACGGGCCGTGTCAGTTCCCGCGATGAACAGGACTACGCTCAGCACCTCGCCAGCGCCGCCCAACAATACGGTTGGCGCCTCCGGCTCGGCATCCTGGCAAATGGCGAACACGACAAACCCTCGGTTCCGGACTTGTTCGCCGCCAGCGAAGCGATCTTGATGACCTCAATCCAGGAAGGATTCGGTCTCCCCTATCTCGAAGCCGCCAGCGCCCAACGGCCCCTCATCGCCCGTGCCCTGTCGAATATCGCTCCCGATCTGAGCCAGTTTGGATTCCGCTTTCCGCAAGCCTACGAGGATCTGCTGATATCCCCTGCGCTCTTTGACTGGCCGGCGGAGCGTCAACGCCAGCGCCGCTTGCTCGGCAGTTGGCGCCGGCGGCTGCCCGTCTGGTGCCGTCGTCTGGTCGAAACGCCCTGCCTCCTGGCCCAAAAGGATCCCACAAAGCCCGTGCCATTCAGCCGGCTGACACTCACCGCCCAACTCGAGGTCCTGTCGCGTCCCGCCGATGAATCGTGGAACCTTTGCTCGCCGCTCAACCCGTTCCTGGCCTCCTGGCAACGTCTCGCCAGTCAAAACGCCTTGCGTGTTTCCCCCTGGCCCGCCCAGGCCGAACGCTGGCTCAGCGGCCGAGCCTATGCTCTGCGTTTCGCCAAAATGATCCACCACCATCCCTCCCCCCCCGCATCGCCCAGCGCCAGCCTCGCCGCCCAACAGGAGTTGATCCAACGCGCCCTGTCCACCAACAACCTTTATCCCCTCATGTGGCATCCAAAATCATGAGCATCCGAGCCATCCTCTTCGATATCTACGAGACGCTCCTGCAAGTCAGCCCGCCCCCGGACGACGCTTCAGCCCGCTGGTCTCAACTATGGCACGACCGCCTCCATGCCCCGCCTCGCCTCAGCCTCACCGAATTTGGATCGGCCTGCGAACGGGTCATCCATCGAGAACACCAGGCGGCCCGAAGCCTGGGAATCGGCTTTCCTGAGGTCTATTGGCCGACAGTCGTCACTGAAGTCGTGCCCGAATTACTCGGCATTCCCGAACAGGATCAAGAGGAATTCTGCTTCGTTCAAACCCAATTATGGCATACCGTCCGACTCATGCCCGGCGCCGCCTCCGTCCTCACCTCGCTGGCTCAATCGTCCATCCCACTTGGCCTGGTGTCCAACTGCCAGCCTTATACACTTTGCGAGTTGGATGCAGCCCTGGCGGAAGCCAACCTGACCCGGCGCCTTTTTCCACCCCCGCTGTGCTTTTTCTCCTTTGAACACGGTTTCAGCAAACCCAATCCCCATGTCTTTCGCCTGATGACCGCCCGATTGGCTGCCCGGGGCATTCTTCCCTCGGAAATCCTCATGGTCGGCGACCGCGCCGACAACGATATTCAACCCTCCAAAGCCCAAGGCTGGCAGACCTGGCAGTTGGGAAAATCATCTGACGACGACTGGAGCCGCCTTCACGAATGGCTGCGTCATCACCAAACCTCAATTCCCGCATGAGCACTTGCATCCTGACCACCGGCACTCCCAAACGAATCGGCTTCATTTCCACCCGTTTTCACGGCACCGATGGCGTCACCCTCGAGGCCCGCAAATGGGGGCGCATCCTTCAGGACATGGGACATTCCTGCTTCTGGATGGCCGGCCTGCTCGACGCGCCACCCGAGATCAGCCACTCGTCGCCCCTCGCCTTCTTCAACCACCCCGAGGTCGTCGCTGTTCAAAACAAACTCTTCGGTGTGCCCGTTCGCGCCCGCGCTCTCACTAGCCAAATCCAGTCCATCAAGGAACGACTCAAGGACGAGCTCTATCGTTTCATTGAAAAATTCCAGCTGGAAGTCCTGGTTCCCGAAAACATCCTGGCCATCCCCATGCACGTGCCCCTCGGGCTGGCGATGACCGAGGTCATTGCCGAAACCACCATCCCAGTCATCGCCCACCATCACGACTTCGCCTGGGAACGCGAACGATTTACCCTGAATGCCGTCAACGACTATCTTCAGGCGGCCTTCCCTCCCCTGCTCCATGGCATGGAACACGTGGTCATTAATTCCATGCAGCAAAAAGAGCTCGCCCGGCGCCTGGGCATTCCCTCTCAGGTCATCCCCAACGTGCTGGATTTCGAGACGCCCCCCCCGGATCTCGATGACTATAATCGGGATCTGCGACACGAAATCGGCCTGACCCCGGAAGACTGGCTCATTCTGCAACCGACCCGGGTGGTCCAGCGCAAAGGCATCGAACACGCCATCGAGCTCGTTCGCCGCCTCAAGGATCCCCGCGCCAAACTCGTCATATCACATCCGGCGGGTGACGAAGGCAATGCCTATATGGCCATGCTGAACGATCGCATCGCCGACGCGGGCATCGATGTTCGCTTTATCTCCGATCGGGTCGGAGAAACCCGCGGTTTGAATTCCGAAGGCAGGAAGGTCTACACCCTGTTCGATGTCTATCCCCACGCCGATCTGATCACTTACCCCAGCCACTACGAGGGCTTCGGCAACGCGTTCCTCGAGGCGGTGTATTTCGGCAAACCTGTCGTCGTCAACACCTATGCCGTCTATGCCCGCGATATCGATCCGCTCGGCTTCAAAACCATCGAGCTCACCCAACTGGTCACCCAGGATGTCGTCGAACAGGCCCGGACCGTTCTCCGCGATGCCATACTGCGCGACGACTGGGCCAGAACAAACTACGCCTTGGGCCTCAAACACTTCTCCTACGCCGTGGCCCGCCGCAAACTCGCCGCGCGCCTGGCCAATTTGTTCGGCGAAGGCGTCTAAATACTTCGAAATGCCGCTTTCGCGGCTGGCCCATTCCTGGACTTCATAAAGTGCTTAAACGCCGAAACTGTTCGCGGAGTATCTCGACGGCTCGGTCGACACCCCGCTCACCCCGGATCTTCTCACCCAAATCAGCGGCTCGAAGGCGCATACGATCGTCCGTGACAGCTGTGTGGATTGCATCAGCCAAGGCGTCCGAATTGAGGCGTTTTTGGGCCAGTGGCCGCGGTCCCACACCTAACTCATATAGACGCCTTCCCCAGAACGGTTGATCACCAAAAAAGGGGCAAATAACGGTTGGTTTCCCAGCGCGCAATCCCTCGGCTGTACTGCTCGCTCCCCCGTGATGGACAACGGCTGCCACTCGAGGAAAAAGCCAGTCGTAAGGGATGGATTCCACAAACCGGACCGTGTCGGGCAAATCAGCCGCGCAAAGCCCGCCCCATCCTGCAACCAGTATTCCTCGCTGCCGGGACTTTTTAAGTGCGTCCAAGACAATGGCTGTTGCTTTCTGCGGATCGCTTCCTGAAATACTCCCAAAACCGACAAAGACCGGTGGAACGTCCGCAGCAAGAAACTCCTCCAAACCGGGAGGAGGTTGCCAATCCTCGGGACGATCTAGAAACCAGTGGCCGGTTACGTGATTTGTATCATCCCAATCAGACGGCGTCGGCACCAAGTGCGGCGAGTATCCATACAATTTCATTACCGATTTTCCATAGCGTCGTGCGGTTTCACCCCATAAAGGACGCGGGGATAGAGCAAGAGTCCTGACTCGCCACCGGTTTAGCATGCGATGATACGGCGCGGTCATCAGCATCAAAAACATTCTATGACTCATCCTGTTGAGAAACCGGCCCCAAGTGGCCGGCCCCGGTATGAATGGCGCCGGAAACGCGGAAGTCGGCGAAAGGGCAGGCAAATAGAACGCGGGCACGGCTGGAACATTCAATTTCTCGGCGATGTCGTAACTGTTCACTATCTTGGGATGATACAAGATAGCTTGGGCGCCTTGGGCCGTCTTCCAAATATCGTCGAGGAGACGAGGCATCTTGGGGGCGACTTTCCGATACAGTCGAATCGCCGCGCGCTTGGATTGAAACGCCGCTCGACCATCTGGATCCTCCAGGATCTCGCGGACGCTAAACTCGAAAGGTGCGAAAGCAAGCCCGCGAGACTCAATCATGGTTCCAAAGTCCTTGCTCGTGCCCAGAGTGACAGAATAACCCGCCTGCTTCAGACCCAACCCAAGAGCAATGTATGGCTGAACATCTCCGCGCGTGCCAAGCGTCAGGATAGTAATTCTCATCATAGTATTAAGGCGTGCATTAGTGGCCCGACATCTGGGCATGCTCGTATGGACCGGTTATCGTCTAGTCCCCTATGGTCAAATTGTGGTGCAACTTCGCTTTATCTCAGCAGCCAGAAAAATAGGATGGCGATCCCGGTGGGGATCAGCGCCCCGAGAAGTAGACCGAGAGGACTGATGCCCTCCTGTTTGAAAACCTGCGCGTCCTGGAGAATGCCAATTCCCGCTGGATTTGGGGCGTTGGCAATGACGGTCAGGCCGCCCCCGACAACGGCGCCGGCCATCAACGCATATTTAAGCTCGGCGGAAATGCCCTCGGCCAGCGATCCGAGATAGGTCAGGGCTGCATTGTCGGTGATGGCTGTGAGGCCTGTCGCGCCAAAGAACAGAGCGTTCCCGCTCAGGCTCTCGATGAGCGGCTTGAGCCAGTAAGCCTGCAAGGATCCGAGCGTGACCAGGCCCGCCAAGAAAAAGCCGACCAGGAGTCCTTCCCTCAATTTCAGGGCGTCCTGAAATTCCCGTGTCGCGGTCACCAAACCGAGAAATAATACAAAGACACCGAAAAAAACGTCCGGGTGATGGGCAAACGCCACGACCAAAGCCAGAAAAAGCACGTGCAATACTGTCAGCCAAACGGGCACTCCGCCCTCCCCATCTCGAACAGCCTCCAATTGGCCGAGTTCCTTCCGAAAAATCATGGCGAAAAAGACCGTCGAAATTCCGCAGGCCGCGGCCGCTCGCCAACCAAAGGTCTCAAGCATGAACGTCATATCCCAATTCCATTTGCTGGCAACCATCAATACCGGCGGCGCGGCAAAATGGGTCAAAGTCCCGCCAATGGAGACGTTGACAAACAGCAGACCAATCGTCGCGTAAGCGAGCGAACGACTGATCTCCCGGTCAAAATAACGTCGCTTCAGCAGCAGGGCCAGCAACGTCATCGCCGCCGGCTCGGTGATAAACGATCCCAGCAAGGGCCCCAAGGCCAGGGCCGCCACGTAAAACGCCAGACTTTCTCGCGCTGGAATCAGCCTCGCGGCCAGCAAGATGACCGTTTCCGCCAGCCTGACCACAGGCCGCGTCGCGGCCATCACCATGATCACAAAAACGAACTTCGGTTCCGTGAAGTTCAGGCTTTCGATGTAAGCCACGGCCTGCCCCGGCGACCCGCGAACCGCCCCAATGCCCACAAAGAGCGCGGCAGCCCAGAGCCCGAATACGACCTCGGTCTCCGCCAGGAAATGCAGCAGGTTCTCGCGCACCGATCCGGGTGGATATCGATGAGCCCAGAGGGCAAAACGCTTGACGCAAAAGGTGTGCAGCACCGCCAATCCGAACATCGCGGTGGCCAGGATCTCAATCATCGAAGGCTTCATCGGATGAGGGAGAATTTGTTCATTCGGCCAGTCCGTTTTCGAGTTCGAATCGGTTGATGTTTTCCCGTTTGCCCACGACGAGACACAGGTCCCGCAAGAGCAGTCTCAATTCCGGTTCGGGCTCCAGATCCTGAACGACTTCGTCGGGGGCCGCCCGGATCACCAATACCACATTCACCCGGTAGCGCTCGCGCCAGGCCATTTCCTTGAGGGTTTGTCCCTGGGCTGTCGGCCCGAGCCGGACATGAGCCAGCTGGTATTCGCCGCTGAGTTGTTGGCGATCGCTGGCCATCCGGTCACGCAGGCGTTCCGCAAGTCGATACGCCGAATCCCGGGACGGCAGCACCACCAAATCAGCGCCCACGCGCTTCAGCACCTCCGCGTGCTTGGCGTCGAGGGCACGGGCAATGATCTTCCGGGCCTGCAGTTGCTTGAGGGTTAGCGCGGCCAAAATGCTCCCCTGCATGTTTTCCCCGATGGAGACGACCACGGCATCGGCGTCAGCTACGCCCAGTTCCTTCAAGGCATCTTCGTCTTCGACGTCCATTTCCACGGCATGGAAGCCGTCTTCTGCCAGGTCTTTGACCCGTTCCTCATTCTGGTCTGCGATAATCACTTCACAGCCAAACTCGGCCAGCCTCGAGGCCAGATGCGTCCCAAACCGTCCCGCTCCAAGAATAATGATGCGTTGACTCATAAAATCAGCCTAATCCAATTTCTTCCGCTGGGTATTGAATATGCGGCGGGTGCCGCGGGCGCGCCAGATAAAGGGTCATCACCAGAGGGGCCACCCTTCCGCCAAACATCAGCGCCATGACCACCCACTTGCCCAGGGGAGTGAGTAACGGCGTCACCCCCGTGCTCAATCCCACCGTGCCAAAAGCCGATACCGCCTCGAAGACCAACCCCAGCCAATGCTGGGGCGTGATCGAAGAGACGTGGTTTCGCTCCGTGATCATCAGAAGCCCCACCCCCGCCATCACCATCACTCCCGCCAAAAGTCCCAACAAAAGCGCAATGCTAATCAGATTGGGCGCGATGCGACGTCCGAAGGCCTGCACGTTCTCCCGCCGCCGCAATGCGCTCCAGGCGGTCAAGACCAACACGGCAAAAGTCGTCACCTTGATCCCCCCCGCCATCGATCCCGGCGCCCCGCCAATGAACATCCAGAGGAGGGTCCATAGCAAGGTCGGCTGGTTCATCTGCCCCACGTCGACCACATTGAATCCTGCGGTGCGGGACATGGTCGCGTGAAACGTGGCCCACGACAGCTTGTCGGCCCACGGGACATCCCGCAGGGTATGGCCCAGTTCAAACAACAAAGTCGTGATCATGCCCGCGGCGATCAGAATCACGGTCACCACCAGCGTCAGCCGGGTTTGCAGCGCCAGCAATCCGCGCCGTCGCGGATCGCGCCTCCAAAAATAGTAGTAGCGCAAGTTAATCAGCGTCATCAACCCAATGCCCCCCGCGACGACCAATCCGCTGAGGACCATCAACACCCCCGGATGCTCGCGCCATCGCACCAGGCCTTCCGGATAGATGGAAATTCCCGCGTTGCAAAAGGCGCTCACCGCATGAAAAGTCGCCTCCCAAAGGGTCCGCCCCACATCAGAACCAGGCTGGGCCGATGACATCAGGAAAAACAGGGCCACAACCCCAGCCATTTCAAAGACCACGACAAACACGCAACCATAAATGAACACGTCCAAGGGCCGCGCTTTTCGCGCCCGCCCTACGGTTGTCCGGATAACCTGTTCGTCCGCAAACGACAATTTCCGCCCGCTCAGGAGCACCAGGGAGATGCTCGCGGTGAAAATCCCCAGACCGCCCAACTGGATCAAGGCCAGGATAACCGCCTGGCCAAAAGGGGTGAAAGCTTCGGAAACGTTCAGCGTGGTCAGTCCGGTAACGCAGGTGGCTGATACCGCAAGGAACAAGGCGTCCAGGGCGCCGACCGATTGCCCGGCCGAGTGCGCCGCTGGCAACATCAACAAGACCGCGCCCACCAGGATGAGCGCAAGAAATCCCGCCGGCACCAGTCGCAGGTCCACCTCGGCGCTCCGCCGGATCCGCGGAAGCCAGGCGGACTGGGCGGCAGACGGCTTGGAGGCAATCGGCAAGGGAGATCGAACGACCGTCGTCGGGCGATCCAGAAGCTGCGACGCACGAGAAGCGTTCGAGGCGCGCTCGGGGAACAACCAGGCGGGCAGCGGCCGGGAAAACTCGTTCGATCCGCGTGTGGATGGAAGAAACAGGATGGCCAGCACGGACATGATGAGTCCGGTCATCAAGAGCCAGCCAGCCGCGCCGGCCGCCTTCTGATTTCCGAGAAGCGTCGAAGCGCCCAACGCCACAATGGTCAGGTTCGGACAAAGCAGCAGGTAAACACGCGGGCCGCCATCCAGGCTCAGCCACCGGCGTTGCAGAACTTCGCGGATGCCCAGCAACAATCCCGCGGAACCGAAAGCGGTCAATCCCACCCAGGAAAAAACCAGTCCCCAATCCACGCGCATGCCGAGAGAGACAAAGAATATCGGAATCAGAAAACGTTGGCTGACCGGGGCCATGAATTCCTCCAATCCCTTGCCCTCGTGCTCGGCGCGGCTCATGAACAGACCGAGAAAAAACGCGGTTTTGACCGCGGACAATCCCAGCCGGTCTCCCAGGGCGCATACCGCCAACACCAACAAGACCAGCAGATGCGTGCGCCAATGCGTTGTCCGCTGGAGGATCGCCTGGAACAACCGGGTTATCCGTGTGGCAAATCGGGCAACCAGCAGCACAAAGAAAATGATGACCCCCAAACGGAGCAGAATGAACCAAGATAATCCCTCTTTGAGCGCGGGGGCTTCGACCGCCAGCAAAACAATGGTCAACGCCTCCAGCGCAATCAGAACGTGCAACACCGCCCGGCGCTGAACCTCATCCAAACCCGGATAGTTCTTCCAGGCGGGATAGGCCATGCCCACTGATACACCCGTCAACGCGGCCGCCGCCAGCAGCGATTCCGCCCAACTGAATTCCATCAGCCCAGCCAGCAACAGCACCGCCGGATACTGCAGCAGGGCCCAGGGCAGCGCGTATTTGAGCGCGTGGATCAATTCGCGCGGCCTTGGCAGATCCATCTCCAAGCCAACCTGAAATAACAGCAGCAAAAAGCCGACGATTCCGGCCTCGTGCAGCATGGTCTTCAAATCAGAATTGGCCACCGGCCCCAGGACGAAGCCAAACACCACAAACGCCGGAAACACCAAGGCCGGCCGTCCAAGCCGCCGACACACGTCCGGCACGGCCATAAACAGCAACAGCAGGCCTATGATGATCTCGATGTTGTTCACCCGTTGCCTGCCATTCTATCGTCCTGGATCGCCCCGACGCAATCCACTCCTATTCCACTCCAAAGTCGCGTTCCGTGCCACATTCACGCATCCGAATATTGTTCCGCCGCAGCCGCCTGGGATCGCAGCAGATCATGCAGGGTGACCACCCCCAGCACCCGCTTGCCTTCTTCATCCATCACCACAAGGAACTGAGTTGTCGAGTCAATCAGCAATTGCTGCAAATCTTGGATCGTCTGGTTGCGAGAGCAAGTGACCGCGGGTTCGAGCCGGGGTTCCCGGCCTTCGGTCAGAGCCTTGTCCGCCTCTCCCCGGGTCAGGATGCCCGCCAATCGTCCCGCGCGTGTCACCGGAAACCGCTGGTAGGGATGAGACCTCAGCAGGCTACGAAGAACATCACGCTCCATGTTCTCGACGATTACAGCATGAAAATTGGCCAATGCCGAGACCGGCAATCGCTGCCAGCTCGTCAAATCACGAGGCGGACGGACATGCTCGATCCGATGACCGTCCTGATCCAGCAAGGCCTCGTAGAAATTGTGCCGATTCATCCGCCGACGAAGGGTTTGGCTGACAAGAGCGCCGATCATCAAGGCCGGCACCAAGGCAAATTCGTGAGTCATCTCGAACACGATCAGGATGCCGGTCACCGGCGCTCCCACGACCGCGCCCAGACAGGCGCTCATCCCGACCACCGCCAGCGCGACGGTGTCCGCCCGGGATATTGTCCATTCAATGTTAAGGAGACCCGCGACCAACACTCCCATCATGCCCCCAAAGAAAAGTGTGGGCGAAAAAATCCCGCCACATCCCCCAAAGCCATAACAACTGAAGGTGGCCACGAACTTTGTGAGCAGCAGAACCGCGGCCAGTTGCCACCCCAGATCACCTGCCAAGGCACTGGACAAATCGTCGTACCCCAGGCTGAAAACTCCCAGGCGCCCCGTCCGCCAATACACGGTCGCGCCTAAGACCCATGTGATCAGCGCGCCACCCACCGGCAACAACCAACTCCGTGAAGATCCCCGCGCCTTGAGCCGCCGACGCAGACCCAGCGCGGCCCGCTGAAATCCTATGCCCACCAGGGCCGCCAAAGCCGCCACCACCGGCGTCAGCGCATAACCCGTCCACGAGGGCGCGTCCACGCCGTGCAAAGAAAACGAAGGTTGCTTGCCAATCACGCCGTGCACGACGAGTGCGCCCAAAACCGATGCTAACAGAACGCCGCCCAGGAAACGGCTGTTGAGATCGCCTATGATCTCTTCCAGGACAAAGGTCGTCGCCGCTAACGGGGTGTTGAACGCAGCCGCCAAGCCAGCGGCCGCCCCCGCCGCCGCCGCGGCGCGACGGTTCTGTTTTGCCTCGCCCAACAAACCGGCAAGGTTCGATCCCACAGCGCCTGCCAGTTGCACACTCGGGCCCTCACGCCCCAAGCTGGCCCCGCCGCCAATACTTAAAATCCCGGCCACGAACTTAACCCACGCCACCCGCCAGGGAACCGATCCGAAATCCTTCCAAAAAGCCAATTTGAGCTGCGGAATGCCACTCCCGGCCGCCTCGCCACAAAATGAATTCAACAACCATCCCACTGCGAGGGATGAGCTGACGATGCCCACAAAGCTCCCCACCATAAACACTCCCATCGACCGGTGGGACAACGTGCCCAGGCCTAACTGATAAACCCAGTTGATCCCCAGCTGGAATGCCACCGTCGCCATTCCCGCTCCGAGACCATAGAGACAGGTTTGCAGCACGGCTCGCGTCTGCCGGGGCAACCTTAGCAAGTATTCACCAGGATACAGCATCACCGGATCCCCAGATTCAGCTGAGTTCATCTTCGGTTCAAGACGATTGTTTTGAAAAGAGCCTGCGCACGATTGTCAGTTATCCGTGACGCTTGGGATTTTGAAGAACGTGAGCTTCCTCACCCGGGGCTCCGCCGTTCCTCAGGCGGCTGATACGGACCGTCTCCCCGAAGGGCCGGCTTTATCGGTTCTCGACCATGAAGTGGAGCATCTCCTGAAGAGTAATTCTGAGGCGGTCTGGGCGGTGATCGAGTTCCTCGCCAAGCTCTTCCATCGCCCTGTGGAGCAGATAAGCGTGAAGCATGATCCGGAGTTCCTCGGATTTTCGAGGAAGCAATTCCGAGGCGCCGATCTCTTCAAGATATTTTCGGAGAAAAGCCCCGCTCACGGACTGATGCCAGAAACGCGCCCAAGGTTCAGACAACGCCACGCGTTCCAGGGACAGGCTGCCCCGCTCCACGTGCTGATCCAGACCCGCATAGGCAACTTGCTGAAACGAGTAAATCATCCCCGCCACATCCCGAAGTGGGCAACGTTTAATCTGTCGTTCACTCAACGGCAATCCCTGTTTTCCCTCGAAATTGAGAACATGAAAGTCCTTTCCGTTCCAGAGGATTTGCCCGAGATGATAATCACCATGAATGCGAATACGCTGGGCATGAGTGCCGCACTCAAACAATCGCCGATAACGGCGGATCCATTCGCTTTCCAGTTCCAAAACGCGTTCGGCGGTCGGCACAGCCTCGCCGGGGATGGCTTTCAGGTTTTTTCGCAGCCTTCGCAAGCTATGCGTGGCCAGGGTGCGCATAGATTGGAACAATCCACGAACGTAGTGCGGCGTGAACGGTTCAGGAACAAAGCGGGCATCGTCGGTCTCGTAGGCCAGTGTCATGTGCAAGGCTGCGGTGCACTCAGCCAGCCGGCGCGCAGACTCCAGATAAGTTCCAATGACTTCTTGGACTGCGGGGGAAGCTTCCTGGCCGCTCAGGCGGAGAAGATCCCCACTGCCGACCGGGGCTTCCTCGCCCTTCACACGAAGGATTCCGACCCGGTCGTAGTAACGCCCGAGGGTGTCCAGGGCGGTCGTCCAGGCATTTTTCGCGTTTGCCACAAAACCTTGCGCCATGGCAAGGTCGAATTCCCCCTCGTTTTCCTTGAAGTATTCCAGGGCGCCCAAAAACCCTGGCACGTTGGGGAACGCTTTCTCCGCAAGGAACCGGCCGATTTCAAGGTCTGGATTGACGCCCGCTTCGAGACGGCGAAAGAGCTTGATCACGACTTTCTCCCCGTAACAAACCGTCGACTGTTGGGGATCAATCTTGGTGATGGGGATCCTTGAAGGCTCCACGTCAGCCAGGAATCGGCGAAGGGCGGCAGTGCGCGACCCCGCCAACTCGCCCTGAATCCCTTTGCTGTGACGCCGGCCCCACACCATCTCCAGAAGAGCGTGGCAGAACGCGGGGCTGCCCATGCCGTCGCAGAGCACTCCGGACCGCCCGTTCCGCAGGGTAAGTTCGGCGAGGATGAGCCAAGAAAACCCGTTTCGCAATGGGCCGGCATCACCGGCTGTCACGAAGGCAATCGGCAGGGAATAGGCCTCCGGATCGCGGTTCACGTATTCAACCCGCACCAGCAGGATGAAACCCGCCGGGGGATCGCCAGCCGGGATCGAGATGATGTCCTGAATGAGGGTTTGCTTGAGAAGCGCCTCCTTTCCAAGGAACCACGGCTGGCTTCGAAGGTAGTCTGGCAATAGGGCCTCGAACAACGCTTGGGTTTCCTTCCGCAGCACGTCCGACCAATCGCCATCCACAGCCAGCGCGGGCAATCCCGGGCGCGCATCCGAGGCAACCTCGGCGGGACCGGGCCTCGGCTCCAAGGAAAACCAGTAATAATTGTGCGGTCCGAGGGTCAATCCATAGGGCTTCTCGGTGATTGCGGGGAATTTCGTGCGGCCAAACAGTTCGACCGGCAGACAGCCCCGGAATGCGGACAGATCGAGTTCCACGTATTGAGCGAAGCGGGAGAGGTTCATCACCGCCAACAGGATTTCCTTCTGATCGCGGAGCACATAGCTCAGGATCTTTCGGTTATCGGGATGGAGGAACTCGCAGGCGCCTTCTCCGAGCGCCCGCCATTTCTTTCGCAACGCCAGAAGCCGGCGCATCCCCCAAAGCAGCGAGTGGGGATTCGACAACTGGCCCTCCACGTTCACAGCCTCATAGTGGTATTCCGGGTCGTAAATGATCGGCAGATAGAGGGCCTGGGGATTCGCGCGGGAAAATCCGGCATTCTTGTCCGAGTTCCACTGCATCGGAGTGCGAACCCCGTTGCGATCTCCCAGAAAGATATTGTCCCCCATCCCGATCTCATCTCCGTAATAGAGCACCGGAGTGCCCGGGAGGGAGAAGAGAAGGGCGTTGAGCAGTTCGATGCGCCGACGGTCGTTGCCCAGCAACGGCGCGAGCCGGCGCCGGATGCCAAGGTTGAGCCGGGCCTGATGAACATGGGCGTACATCCGATACATGTAATCTCGCTCCTCGTCCGTGACGGTCTCCAGAGTCAACTCGTCATGGTTGCGAAGGAACAATGCCCATTGTGCGGTCTCGGGAATGGACGGAGTCTGATCCAGAATATCCAGGACCGGCGTCCTGTCCTCCATGCGCAACGCCATGAATAACCTTGGCATCAGCGGGAAATGAAAGGCCAGGTGACACTCGTCGCCTTTGCCCTTGCCAAAAAACTGGACCGCGTCTTCCGGCCATTGATTCGCCTCGGCCAGCAAGATGCGGTCGCCATATTTTTGATCGACATGAGCGCGCAGCTTCCGCAAGGCCTCGTGAGTTTCCGCGAGATTCTCGCAGCCCGTCCCGTCGCGTTCGAACAGGTAGGGCACAGCATCCAAACGAAAACCGTCCACGCCGAGCTCCAGCCAGAAATCCAAGACCTTCATCATCTCGTCGAAGACTTCCGGATTGTCGTAATTCAGATCCGGTTGGTGCGAGAAGAAGCGATGCCAGAAGTAAGCCCGGGCCACGTGATCCCAGGTCCAGTTGGAAACCTCGAGGTCCGCGAAAATGATCCGAGCATCACGATATTTCTCCGTCGTATCGCTCCAGACATAAAAGTTCCGCCAGCGACTGCCCGGCTTTGCGCGGCGGGCCCGCTGAAACCACGGGTGCCGATCCGAGGTGTGGTTAAGAACCAGCTCGGTAATCACGCGCAAACCCCGTCGATGGGCTTCGCGCAAGAAAAACTTAAAGTCCGAGAGCGATCCGTAGTCGGGATGGATGTTCCGATAGTCGGCGATGTCATACCCGTCGTCTCGCAACGGCGAGGGATAGAACGGAAGAAGCCAGAGAGCAGTCACCCCTAGATCCTTCAAGTAGTCCAGCTTGCCCGTTAAGCCGCGGAAATCACCGATGCCGTCACCGTTACTGTCAAAAAAGGCCCGGACATGAAGCTCATAGATGACGCCGGTTTTGTACCAGAAACGATCCGGGTCCAGCCCTGCACGATTGTCCGTATTCATGACCACACCATGTCAGCTTCTTTTCGAGGGAACAGTTTCGTTGAATTCTCGCAGGAAACGGCGCACCGCCATGTGGCTGGCCAGATGGTACTTTGCCGCGGTACGCCCCAATCCGACCCGCACGGAATGAGCCGTGGGGGGCAAGGCTTGAAAAAGATCCTCATCCGTCCAGTCGTCGCCGATGGCCAGAATAAACTCGGGGGTTTGTCCTCCCAGCCATTCCATCGCGGCGGATCCTTTGGTAATTCCGGTGTTGCGCACCTCGATTACTTTGTTTCCTTCCAGCACTTGGACATCGATGTTCCGAGTGTAGTCGGCCAGGTCATCGAGCAATTCCTTTGCGCGGACTGGAGCCTGTTCGGGATCCGCACGACGGTAATGCCAGGCTAAAGAGAACTCCTTTTCCTCCAACAAGGCGCCCGGCAACCGGTCGACGTAAAGCTGGAGAATGGGGCGGATCTGGGTTTTCCAATGGGTGGAAAGAGCCCGCAACATGCGCCACTCGCCCCCCCGGGGCCGTATCCATACGCCATGTTCGGCCACCAAGGCCAGCGGCAGGCGTCCAAACCAGTCTTCAAGATCCCCGCGGGGCCGCCCGCTGACAATCGCGACTTCGTTCCCTTCCCCCATCCCCAAAGCCTCGAGCAAGGCCAGTAATTCCGCGTCGGGCCGGGCATGCTGAGGGTGGCCAACAAAAGGCACCAGCGTGCCATCATAGTCCAACAACAACGCGCGACGGGTGGCGTTTCGATAATGCTGAACCAGCGTGTTGTGAGCCTTGCCTGTGAGAGATCGCGCCCGACAGGCTGCCTCCATTGTCTGCGTCTCCAGCAGAGCCTGGATATACTCGGAGGCCCACCGGTTGATATCGTAACGCCGCAGTCGTTCCTGAAGAATCTGGTTGCGCTTGATCGCTTCATCGTTGGGGAGCGCCAGAGCCTGCTCGATCGCCGTCGCAATTTCGCCATAATGGAAGGGGCTGATAATGATGGCCTCCCCCAATTCCTTGGCTGCGCCCGCCATTTCACTCAGAATGAGCACCCCGGTCTGATCGGGGCGCGAGGCGAGAAACTCCTTGGCGACCAGGTTCATGCCATCCCGCAACGGCGTAATAAGCGCCACATCGCAAAGGCGGTACATCGCCACAATTTCATTAAAGGAAAGTGTGCGATACTGATAGATCAATGGGGTCCAATGAACGGTGCCAAAAGCGCCGGCGATGCGCCCCACCATTTGCTCGATCTCCAACTTCATGGCCTGATAGGTTTCAACCCCCGTGCGGGAGGGAGCCACCGAGAAAACGAATACGACCTTGCCACGCCAGCCGGGATTCCGCTTCAGAAACAACTCGTAACCACAGAGCCGATTGATGAGACCCTTCGTGTAGTCGAGCCGATCCACGGAAAAGATCACCTTCCGTCCGGCGCACCTCCGCCGCAGTTCCCCCACTCGCTCCTCCGTCGTTGGCGCACCGGCTGCCCGCTCAAATTTGCCATAGTCAATCCCCATCGGGAAGGTGTCCACTTTGATAACACGGTCCCTCAAGGTCAGATGCCCCAATTGGTGCTCGTATCCGCAAATCCGCAACACACAACCCAGGAAGTGCCGCGTGTAGTCGTGCGTATGAAAACCAATCAGGCTTGCCCCCAACAGTCCTTCGATGATCTCGGTCCGCCAGGACACCGGCAGCAACCGAAACACTTCGAAAGAGGGGAACGGGATATGGAGAAAAAACCCGATGGGCATATCCGGAAACCGTTCGCGAATCAGCCGGGGCAGCAACATGAGCTGATAATCGTGCACCCAGCATACATCATCGGGTCGGAGGATCTTCAACACGGCGTCCCCAAAAGCCCGGTTCGCTCTCTTGTATTCTTCCCAATACTCCAACTCGTAACGGGTCAGATAGGGGAAGTAATGAAACAACGGCCAAAGCGTTTTATTGCAAAAACCCTGGTAAAAACGTTCCATGCTTTCATCCGAAAGGAATACGGGCGCCGCTTTGAACCTGGAGAGGGCATACTCGGTCACAGCCGGCTGATGTTCTTCGGTCACGCCCCCGCCCGGCCATCCAACCCAGACGTAATCCGGACGCGCCTCCCCGGCGGCCGATCCAGGATCCAAGTAGCTCCACAAGCCACTGGTCAGTCCGCCGGTACTGACCCGAAACCGTGGTTGCCCCCCCTTTAGAGAAACGCTGAATGGCAACCGGTTGGAAACAATGACGAGTCGCATAAAATCCATCTGTTACCGAACCACTGCGCAAGGCGAATGCAGCCCGCTCTATCTGGATAAATCTACTCCTGGACGGTTTCTTTTTCACCGTCACGTTTCACGGAGCGATCCTCCCCAAACCAAAGGCGACCAAAACGTGCAGCGCTAAAAACAGGATCAACGACCACCAAAAGCCCGGGAGTTCAACCCTCCAGGCTTGATAGACCACTTGCTGCACGGCCAATCCAACCACGATACCCGCCGCGAAACCTGCGGGACGGTTCCCCTCATTCAGGAAGAAGCATCCACCCCATATCAGTGTCCCGCTGAAGGTCGCCGCCCCCATGTAGCCCACGTGCCGGAAACCGAAAACAACGCTCAGAACCACAATGTGCAACGCAGCCGTCAGCAGAATAATCCCCGCGATACGGCCGCTGTTCATCAGGGCTGGATGGGATTCGATTTGGCTTCCGGCCGTTTGGGCGCGGGGATCTGCCCGGATTTGTCCTTTGCCGCCCCTCCAGACGGTTCGTCAAACACAATTCCCGCGCAGACGATCATCATCAACGTGCCGATCGAAAACACCGTCAGCACTGTTATCACGAGCGCAGCCATGCGCCGTCCGGGCACGTCCAAATGCCCTCCTGCCCAGCTTAAAACCGCCTGGGAAAGCAGGATAAAACTGACGGGAATAAGCGTCAGCAGAGGCAGGACTTTCTTGGTGTTGCCCAGGATGGTTCTCATGCCCCAGATGAGACATAACGCGCCGCCCGCCAGACCCGTGATCAGGGTAATCCGGGTGAGAGCCGGCGCCAGGCGATACGCCAAATAACTCAGACCGGCAAGGACAATGCCGTAAGCAATCAGTTCGTAACCATGCTGTTTATTCATGCGGTGGATCAGGCGAAATGAATCGCCTTGCCACGCGCCGAGCCCCCCCTGCCGGCAACCCATGGGAATCGAGGCAGGACCTCGCACGGTAGGGCAAATACTCCGCCCGCCGCCGTTTAATCTGAAGCGTCATTGCGTCAAGGCAATTCAATGGTTCAGATGGCGGCCCGACCACCCGGGTTGTCCTCCAACGGCACTGGCGCCGCCGGACCCTTGGACTGAACGCGATGAGCGCGTCAGTAAATGTAGAATCACTCTTGGCCTGGGAAGGCGTCAAGCATTCCTTGAAGATCTCTGAACTTTGAAATGACAGGACTGAGGTTTCTTCGGCAAAACACGGTGGGCTATATTAGTTGCGCTGGCGCCGTTTCTCGGCGGCTTCCAGGTAACGACGCGCCGTGGCATAATCAGGATCGACGCGCAGCGCCTCCCGAAAATGATGAATGGCGTCGTCCATCTTTTGTTGTTTTGCATAAGCCACACCCAGATTGAGATGGGCCTCGGCATTATCCGGATTGATTCGGATCGCCTCCTGAAAATGCCCCATGGCCTCGGCATCCTTGCCTTGTCGGGCCAACTCGAAACCCAGTGTGGATTGGGCCTCGCTAAAATCGCTCTTCAAGCGGATCGCCTCGCGATAGTGCGAGATCGCATCGGTCACTTTCCCCAACTTGGCCAGGGTGTTGCCCAAGTTGAAATGGATCAAGGCATTGTCGGGATCCAATTCCAGCGCGTGAAGGTAATGGGTCGAGGCTTCGCCCAACTGCCCCTCGCTGTTGAGAATTTTGCCCAGGTTCACATACGCCCCCGCGCTGTCGGGCTTGAGCTTCAAGGCGGTTCGATAATGACTCTTGGCTTCCTCGGTTCTCCCCTGTCGGCTGAACACCAGCCCGAGATTGACATGGGCCGCTGCAAAGTCGGGCTTCAACCGGAGCGCGGTCTGGCAAAGCGCAATGGCCTCTTCGTAACGCCCCTGATTGGCATAGGCCAGTCCGAGTCCATTGTAGGCCTCATGAAAATTCGGAAGGATTTCGATCGCCTTTTCAAAGCAAGCCATGGCTTCGGCCTCCTGCCCCAGCTGGGACAGGGCATTGCCCAGGTGATAAAAGGCCTCCTCATGGTGCGGCACCCGTTCGATGACCTTGCGCCATTCGGTCACCGCAAATCCATGTTCCCCGTTGCGCTGATGCAGCTTGGCCAGGTTGAAATGCAGGACCCAATCCTCCGGCGCGCGGGCCAGCGCCTCGGTATATATATCCAACATCTCCCGCATCCGGTTGCTGTTGAGCAGTCCCCCCAGGCGTTTGGCCTCCGATTCAAGCCGGACATAATGCTCCCGATGGTTGATCTGACGCGTAAAAGGCGGTAACTCCACCCGTTTCCGAAGGACCTCCGCCACTTCAAACTGATTCCATAACGTCCACGCCAAATGCCGGCCACAAGCCGTTTCGTCCAGCCACGCGGAGTTTGTCTTTGCCCCATCCCGAACCTTCACCGGCAACCCCGCGGCAATTTGATCGGCAAAACCAACGGCCAGCCGGTAGTTGCCAGTAAAATTAAAGTGGACATGCTCGGACACGAACTCCCAGCCTGAAATTCCGTGCGGGCTGTGTCCATTCAGCAGAGCCTCGCTATCGACCAGATGCACCCCTTGCTGAACTCGATTCGTGGCTTGGCGGATAATGATTTCATTCAAATGCGTGTCCGCTCGGAACCGCAAGGTGTCCAGGTCCCGCGCCCGATTCAGCCACGATTTCCCCTCCGCGGTCCGATCCAATGCCAATAGAGATCGCCCCACACAGAAAGCGAGATCGGCGGATTGATCATCCAACGCGGCCCCCTGCTGATAAGCCGCCAGGGCCTCGGCGTGTTTTCCCGCCTCCTCGAACGTAAGACCCTGGCGCAATAACTCCTGACTTTGCTTTGTCGGGTTCTCGCTCAGGCCAGGCCGACTCAGCGAACCAAACGGGGCGCAATCCTTCACATTGCCGACGACCGTGCTCACCAAAACCCGGGCTCCCGACCGCCGCCCGAGCCGGATAATGTCACTCAAGTTTTTCTCGAAATGATGATAGACTCGAGCCAGGCGGGGATCATCGTTTCGCACTTGATGATCCACAAACATCTCCATTCCCCCCCAGGAACGGTTCGCTTGATCGCCTCGGCGCCACCAACGCTGCACGGCTTCGAGGACTTGCCCTATGCGGGTGGACTTCAGCCACAAATTGGCGCGCAGGACCGCCAGAGGAGGGGTCTGCGGACCAAACACGGTGCCCGCTCCGTAGGGGCCCACCACCTCGTTGTTCCCCATGTAGACCAGCCAAAAATCGCCCGCATGCCGGGCGCAGTCGTCCGCAATGGACACAATCGCGTGGGAGTTGATCGCGGTCATGGCCGCGTTGACGGCCTCGAAACGCGCGCCAGGAAACCGGTCCCGCAACAACACCTCCAGGATCCGGCCAAAGCCAAAATCGGGTTCCGGATCCCCCAAGGCGGCCGATTCGCCCAAAACAAAAATCCGAATCGTTTCCGCCGGTTTATCGGCGGCCATCACGGTCCGCCGAGGTGTCCTCGCGGCTTCCCGAGGGAAAAATCGCCAGCCGAACTTTTGGTTCTCGATGAAAACCGCCTGTCCGCGAACGGTGGCGGGCAAGTAGAATGATGTCGGATAGCCGTATCCAGCCAAGCGCAAAGCCCACTCGATCCCCCCCACAATGAAGAGAGGAACAAGCACAATGGCCACCAACCGAAACATCCATTTCCGGCGGCCATTCATGGCGGGTATTGAGGAGACCTGGACACGCCCGATCGAAGGCAGACCGGAACCGGCGGTGGCGCAAATCGGGCTTTGAGCTGAACCAGCCGACGAACCTTCCCCGCTCAGTTTTCGCCTTTTCTTCCCGGGTTTCACAATTCCGGGCAATGATTTCCACTTGGGCGACCGTTCAGCATTTCACCCTGGTCTACAGCTGCCAGCCCTTCCGATACTCGCGTTTGACCCAGGCATTGAGTTCCGGCATGTTTGTGACCTTCATATTCGGGCCGTCCCACTCGATCTTTCTTTTTTCGCCGGCGTGCTGGGCCAGATTACCCAGGAGGGCAAATTCGGTTAAGCGCGTTCCATACTCGAAACTGACCGCCGTTTCGGTGTTGCGCGCTCGGCAGGCCTCGATGAAATTCTTGAAAACGCCCTCTTTGAAACGCGGCAGGCTCTGGGGCGGCACAGGCGTCTTTTTCATCGAGTCCCATGGCACCACGTGCATGTCCTGGCCATACGTGCCCGTATAAATGATCCCCTTCTCCCCGACATACAGCGTGCCGCTGTCCCCGCTATCCAGGTCTTCCTCAGGATATTTCTTGCGCAATTCCTTGAGTAAGGACGGCAAGTTCCGGGCCTCGCCAACGGCCTTGCGGAGCCCGCCCACTGGCTCGGCTGTGGTCGTTTTGTTCAAGCCTTCATACCAATAAACCTTCACCGGAGGCGCGTCTCCCCGGGCCGGAAAATCCCAACGAATCCGGCTGCCTGTGGGATAACGCTCGTCACTGCCCCCGCGGATTTCCTCGGCTTCAACGCTGGTGGGATGCTCCAGCTTGAGGGCCCAATACACGCCATCCAGCACATGACACCCCATGTTGCCGATCGAACCGTTGCCAAAATCATACCAGCCATGCCATTCATGCGGATGCAGGTCCGAATGGTAATCACGATACGGCGCCGGCCCGATCCACTCGTCCCAGTGCAACCCCGCCGGAACCGGTTCGACCGGCGGCCGCTGTCCCACGCCGCCGTTGGCGCGGTCGGTCCAGCTATGGGTCTCGGTAATCTTGCCGATGGCGCCCGCCCAGATGTATTCGCACAGTCTGCGGTAGCCTTCGTCACAATGCCCCTGATTGCCCATTTGGGTGGGGACCTTGAATTTTTGCGCCATTTCGCGCAATTGCCGGGCCTCGGCAATATCGCGGCAAACCGGTTTCTCACAATAAACCCCGATCCCCAGTCGCATGGCCATGATTGCCGGCAAGGCATGCTGATGGTTCGGAGTGGCAATAAACACGGCATCCAATTCCTTGCCGATTTCGTCGAACATCTTCCGATAATCGACATACACCCGCACTTTTTCGGGATCCTGATTCTTGCTCTGAAGCCATTTCTTGACGGCTCCCACCCGAGGATCCGACACCTCCACCAGCGCCACCAGGGTCTCATTGACCGCGGCTCCCAAATGGGTCATGCCCCGCCCTCCGCCGCCGATCAGGGCGTAACGCAGCTTCCCGCCGCCTCCGTTCGCAGCCAGCAGGTTCAGGCCCGGCGCCATCCGGACCGACGATAACGCACCGGCCGCCAGCGCGGCGCGTTTGAGAAAATGTCGACGATTCATATGGATTTCAACTCATGGTTTTATCGAACAATCCCGTCCTGTTCAAGCAACGAGGCGAGAAAAATTCTTGTCCAAATCCCTGGGTATCCTCCGCGGACTTCGCGATGCAACCTCGGTCTCGGCCTCGGTGGCTGGGCTTCACCTCGATAAACGCCTCAGGCCTCTCGAGGGATCAGGTGAATGTGCGGGGCCTTGACCAGCGCAAAGACACGCTCGCCTTCGGCCAAGCCCATCTGGTCGCAGGCTTGCTTGGTCAACAGGGCGGCCAGCGGAAATCCGCAGTCCAGATCCACCCGAACCAGGGGGCCTTCTCGAGACAACGCCCGGACCACGCCCGCCCAATGATTGCGCGGGCTGCTCCGGTCGTCCTCGCCCCGGCTCAGGATCACGTCTTCCGCCCGGATACAGACAAAAACGGTGCGGACATCGGCAGGTAAATTTTCTGCCAGGGCGGTGACCGATGCGTTCTTCACACTAACTTGGACCAAGCCTTCGCCGAAATGAACGACATGGCCCGGTTGTATGGTTTCGACCGCGACGATGCCCGCGACCGCCAGGCTGCTGGGCCGGCTGAAAATCTCGGGAACCGCGCCTTGCTGAACGACGCGTCCCTCGTGCATGACCACCAGATGATCGCCCAAGGCCAGCGCCTCCTGGCGGTCGTGGGTGACCAGCAACGTCGGCACATTGAACCGTATCAGTAATCCGCGAAGCTCGCCGCGCAAACGCACACGCATCGGCGCGTCCAGGGCGGAAAGCGGTTCATCGAGCAAGAGGAGACGCGGGCGCCGCACTAGGGCGCGGGCCAGGGCGATCCTCTGCTGCTGGCCCCCGGACAGTTCGCCTGGCAAACGCTTCTCCATTCCCGCCAGGCCCATCCAGTCCAGGATCTCGGCCACCAACCGCCGACGATCGGCCAAAGCCAGGCCATGCAAACCATAGGCAATGTTTTGTTCCACGCTCAGATGCGGAAACAATCCGTAATCTTGCGGCACGAATCCAACATGCCTCAGTCGGGCAGGCAGCGAATGCTTCCTCGAAGCCTCGAACCAAACCTCGTCGCCAAATCGGATCAGGCCCTCGTCCGGTTTCTCGAGTCCGGCCAAACAACGCAACACGGTCGTCTTGCCCGCGCCGGAGGCGCCAAACAACACCGTCACGCCCCCCTTTTCCGAGGTTCGCAGCGCTTCCACGCAAATCATCGGTCCGTTATCAAACCGCTTTGTAAAACTGGCGCTGAGTCCGGTGTTCATGGCCTGCGTCGGCGCAATAAAAGTTCACTCCCCCAGACCGCGGCAAACGCGATCAAGGCCGCCACCGCCGCCAGCGTCCAGGCATGACCATCCTCCCCCAGTTGAACATGATGATAAATCGCAACCGAAAGCGTCGTGGTCTGACCCGGGATATTGCCAGCCACCATGATCGTGGCGCCGAACTCGCCCAACGCCCGCGCAAAAGCCAAGAGCATGCCCGCCAGCACCCCCCGGCGCGCCAGCGGCAGCGTGATGGTGAAAAAGACCCGCCATTCCCCCGCGCCCAGCGTTCGGGCTAATTGCTCGAAACGCGGGTTCACCTCCTCGATCGCCGTCCGCGTCGCCCGCACAAACAACGGCAGCGACATCACCGCCAGCGCCAACACGACCGCCTTCCAGGTAAACACAATCTCGACATCGAACCGTTCGTACAGCCACCGGCCAAACGGCCCCCGCCGGCCCAAGAGTCTCAGCAACACCAGCCCGGTCACAACCGGCGGAAGCACGAGCGGCAACGAAACCAAGGTCTCCACAATGGCCTTGCCGCGCCACTGGCGCCTCGCCATCAGCCAGGCCAATCCCAAACCGCCCGGCAGGATGAAGACCGTGCTTAGTAACGCCATCGCGGCGCTGAAATAAATAAATTGCCATTCCTCAGCCGTCACACTTCTCCTTGGTGTTCAGGGCACTTCTAATAATGCGTTTCACTTTGGGCCTTATCCTTCGGTGCATTAGTCCAATTCCCAGGCATGCTTCACGTTCCAGATTCATTGGACAAGAGGATGAATCCATGCTTTTCGAACACTCTCCCCGCCTCGTTCCCGGCCAGATACTCGAGGAACTTCCCTGCGGCTTCCGATTGCCTCGAACCCTTCACCCTCGCCACCGGATAACGGATCGCCGGGCCTTCCGAACGGGGTATTTCAAACGCCACCTTCACCTTCCGGGAGATCTTGGCGTCGGTCCGATACACCATGCCGGCATCCACATTCCCGGATTCGACCGCCGCCAGCACCGCCCGAACGTTTTCGCAGGGAATCATCTTCTTCTCCACCGCGCCCCAAAGCTCGAGCTTCGTCAGATACACCTTCGCATAATTGCCTGCCGGAACCGTTCGCGGATCCCCTAGAGCGAGCCTTTTCACTCCCGCAGCCGCCAGGTCCCGAGCTGAATCGATCGCGATTGAACTGTCCGCCAGCGTCACGACCACAAGCAAGTTCGAAAGCAGACTTCGACGCGTTCCCTTCACCACTAAATCTTTCTTCTCAATCCTGTCCATCATGACCTCGTCCGCGGAGAAAAAGATGTCCGCGGGCGCGCTTTCCTCGATCTGCCGCGCCAACGGACCCGACGCCGCAAAGTTGAATACGATCTTGTCGCCGGTTCGCGTTGCGTAGAGATCGGCAATCGCCTTCAGAGCGTCCGTCAGGCTGGCGGCGGCAAACACGGTGAGGGTCGCGGCACCAACCGTCCATGGCATCGCCAGGATGGCCATCGCGAGAATTCGAGTGAACACAGACTTTTTCATCGAGCTTGCGGGCTTCGGATATTCTCGGATTGTACATGGCACGATGGGGGGAACTCAAGCCAGGGTACCGAAGACCGCCTCCAGCGATCCAACACGCCCTCCCACCCGGAATCCCACAAATGCGCTCTCAATATTTCAGGACCTTCGTATTGCAGAGGAGTCCGCAGGATAGAAGACAGCTGGATAGCCTCAAAAATGCATTTATTTTGAGTCTTTTGTGGCCATTCATTAGTCATCGATCTTGCAGTCTGCTGAGTAAGATGTTTGACACCAGGGCTCGGGGGATCAGAATCAGCTTCATGTTCCACAAGTTACGCGCAAGGGCAGCGTCCACCACAAGCCGTGCGTTCGGTATTCCGCCGTCGGGAGACGGAGGGCTGTCTGACCGGCTGAAGAAGGGACACCCAGCCGCGCCCTCAGAACCAGGAGATGATCGATGAACCCATCCGATTTCAAAAAACAAGGCTTCGGTCTGTCCCGTCGTCGTTTTCTTGGCCGCACGGCGGCCGTCGCGGCGCTGACGATTGTGCCCCGGCACGTCCTGGGTGGCGCTGGCCAGGTGGCGCCCAGTGACAAGACCACGCTGGCCTGCATCGGCCTCGGATCCCAGGGAACCGAAAATCTCGATGCCTTTCTCAAGTTCCCCGAAATCCAGGTCGTCGCCGTTTGCGATGTCAACCGGGAGAGCGGCGGTTACTTGTCGTGGTATTGGGGACAAGGCAAGGAACGACGCAAGGCTGGCCGCGAACCCGCCCGCCGGACGGTGGACAAACATTACGGAGAACACCAACGATCCGGCCAATACAAGGGCTGTGCGGCCTATGCCGATTATCGCGAACTGCTGGCCCGCGAAGACGTGGACGCCGTGATGATTGCCACGCCTGACCATGCCCATGCGGTCATCACGCTGGCCGCCCTTCAAAAGAAACGGCATGTCTATTGCGAAAAACCCTTGACCTGGTCGGTGGCTGAGGCGCGCCGGGTCTCTGAAGCGGCCCGCCAGGCGGGCGTCGCCACCCAGATGGGCAACATGGGACAGGCCGAGGAATCGGCGCGCCGCATCTGCGAAATCCTCTGGGATGGAGCGATCGGGTCGGTGCGCGAAGTGCAGGTCTGGAGCCCGGCCCGGTTCTGGAGACCCTCCCTGTATGAGGAACGCCCCAAGGAAACCCCGCCCGTCCCCGATGGATTGGAGTGGGACTTGTGGTTGGGACCGGCGCCGCATCGGCCTTATCATCCGGAGTATCATCCCTGGACATGGCGCAACTGGTGGGATTTCGGCACGGGTCTGCTGGGAGATCTGGGGTGCCACAAGCTATCGACCGTATTCAAGGCGCTCAAGCTGGGACATCCGGTAAGCATCGAAGCGTGTTCGACCAAGATCAATCCGGAAACCTACCCAATGGGGGTCATCGCGCGCTATGAATTCCCCGCCCGCGGCGATCTGGCGCCCGTCACGCTCACTTGGTATGACGGCGGGTTGCGGCCTCCGCGTCCGCCGGAAATGCTGCCTGACGAACCCATGCGCGACATTATCTACATCGGCGATCGGGGCAAGCTCATGGGCGAACGCCTCGTCCCAGAGTCGCGGATGGAAAGCTACAAGCAGCCCCCCAAAACACTGCCCCGCTCTCCGGGTCATTACTACGAATTCGTCGCCGCCTGTCGGGGCGGCCCGCCGGCCGGATCCAATTTCGTCGATCACGCGGGCCTGTTGTCCGAGGTCTGCCTGCTGGGCAATGTCGCCTTGCGCGCACAGAAAAAGCTGGCATGGGACGGCCCCCGCATGCGCATTACCAACGACGACAATGCCAATAAGTTGCTGCAGCGCGAATACCGCTCGGGTTGGACGATGTGATGCCGATAGCCTGTGAAATGCGGGTTCCCGGCCCCGGAGTGAAGTCTTCGGAGCCAGGAACCCGACTTTAGGTCTGGGCAAAATGATCCTGTTTTTCTACGGCGCCACCACGCGATAAAACTTGCGCGCGGCACTGGTCACCGGTGTCGTATACGACCCCTGGGGACTGCCCGGAACGTCCGACCATTGGCCCCCCATATCTCCAGACTCCTGAAGTCGCCCCCCGCTCCACGTAACCGTGAAGGCGCCGTTCGACAGAGTCGGTGGGTTCAGAACCGGCTTCGGCACCTCGGCCGGCAACCTGTAGATCTCGACGAAGGCGAGCTTGTTGTTTGATGCCGTCGGCCCGTTGCCCAGCGAGAGGCGGCCATCGCTGACGGTGACGGCACTCAGGGTTTCGAACCAGAGCGTCGAAGCGGTCGGCGTTCCTTTGACGATCGTGGCACCTTCGGCTGTCAGATCATAAATGCTGTCGGTGTTGTCGGATTCGCCCACCACGACGAATACATTGTACCGGCCGTTGGGAATTTCAATCTCCCACAATCGACCCGCGGGCAGGTCTTTCTGCAAATGGTTAAAGGTGTCATAGCGCTCGTCCGGCGAGAGGGCATTGTTGCGATTGCGCGCATAGGCCATGTTATCGGCATCCCAACCATAACTGTAACCGTTGCCGCGATCGTCAAACACTTCGCCCGTATCCGCCAAGTAGCCTTCCACCCCTTCGGAGGTTGCATCCTGGAAGTTCACCTGAACAACCAAGGCCACACTAAAGGTGACCTTTTCGGAATCCTTGGTGATGCCACGGTTATCGGTCGCCCGAGCCCACACCGTGTAACGCCCGCCCGAAAGGTTATTCCAGGTCATGGTGTAAGGCGCGCCGGCTGATTCACCGATCTTGTTCGTGTACCCATCGAAGAACTCGACCTTGGCAACCTGCCCGCCGGTCACCGAGGCGCTGGCCGAGATCACCACGTTCGTAGGCGCCGTCGAAAAAGCCGCATTTTTGGCCGGACTTGTGATGGATACGGTCGGGACATAGACCTGCGTGCTGCGTGAAGTAAATGCCTTGACCGCGCCGGCGCTCGAGTCGTTCAACAAGGTCCGGGTCGATGTCTCGCGGTCCATCGAGTAGAGCTCGACACGCGCGTCGCCGTTGCCTTCGTAGTAAATCATGCGCAACGGATAAACCCCGTCGGCCTCGACCAGGAACTCAAACTCCGTCGCGCCACCCGGCAGACCATCGCCGCGTCCGCCCTCATACTGGCCGAGAACCATCGTGGCATCGACCTGGGCGACCGTCGGACCGCAGGCCAACTGGAAACCATCGTCGCTCCGCACCCCGAACCGGTGGATTCCGGAGGACAACGCCACATAGGTCGTGAACTCCATCGCGATGTTGTTGGGATCCGGAGTATAGTTCGTGTCGACGTAGGGGAAGGCCGCGTCGGCGGGGAAGAAACCGCTTGCGACTGTGGCATCCTGGTTGTAATTCACCAGAGTGGTTGTGCCAACGCCGTTGTTGTTGGGACCCGCCGCCTCATTCACGTAAGGCATTCCCGTTTCCGAATCGATGATCAGATCCGCCAGCTGTTGGTTGGCGCGCGCCGCCGTGTTGGCCAGGGTGAAGGCCGTGCCAACGGAATCGGTGTTAGGCGCCTTTCGGATCTTGAAGTTGAATCCACTGCCTTGACCCGATCCCACTGGCGTCCCGAAATTGGCGGGAATCGTGACGAGACTTGAAACCGTCGTAAAGCTCCATTCATAGGCCGCCGAGGCGCCACCTGTGTCGCCGAACATCAGCCGGACCGTTTGCGTGGATGCCAAATCCAACAGGCCAGGCGGATCATACGTGACAATCAGGCCGTCGGATGACGGAGTCTTTACCGCACTCGAGGTGACGTCCTTCCCGTTCAGGCTAAGGACGACGCTGGACTCGTTCACCGTTGCGCTGCCATTCGACAACTCCAGGATTAGGTTGGCATCCGGCGCGACATTATCGGCTCCAGGAGCGGGAGTCGCCGAGGCGAGGTAAGGTCCACTGGCGGGAGTCGTGGTGGGCACCAACAACAGGTAGTTGAGCTGGAGATTGACCGACGCCGCAAGCGCGGTTAACCGCAGGGTCGTGTTCCCGGAAAGTCGAACCACAACAGGATTGCCAGAGGCATCCGCGAGCGGCGCATAGGTGAACGACGCGGTGCCGGGACCCACGACAAAAGTGCCCAGGGCGGCCACGCTTTGATTGGCGCTGGCCGGATTACCCCCGACACGGTCCAGCCGGACGCGTTGTGATAGGGCACTCGATCCCCTGAGGTAAACGCGGTAAGTGTTGTCCGCAAGCGATCGGGTGTAATTCCACCAATCCCCGGCGAGGAGGGTCGTGAGCTGGTGGTCTGTTGCGCCGGCGTCGGCGAAGGCTTTGCGCGCCACATCGGTCGTCACCGCCATTAAAGCGTAATCCCCAGAGCGATAAACTGTATTGGGGGTAGTCCGATTGTTATTATGAAAGTCGATATCGCGCGTGCCCAATAGATTGGCATAGCCGCCCGGGGTGGGTGCGGCCACAAACTTGCCCCCTTCGTAATTGTAATCTTCGGCCTCGATGGCTACAGCGGTCGTTGCACTGAAGGTGTCAAAGGTGAAGGCGTTGGTCATGGTGCGTCCCGCCTGATCGGACACCACAATCCGAGCCGCGTACAGGGTGTCAGCCTGCAGGGTGCTGTAGGAAGCCGTCCGTCTGGTGCCAGTGCCGCCTATCGTGAGATTGCCCGAAACATCGGTATCGTTGAGGTAGAGCTTGATGTTCCCGGTCGCGATCGTATTGGGAGAAACCGTGGTAGCGGTGAAACTCAGGCCGTTGGCCGCCGGATGAAACAGCGTATTGTTCGCCGGCGTCAGGCCGCTGACCTCGGGGGGGTTATTGACCGAATTCGGCAGCCGTTTGACCACCACCCCATACATGTTGCGACTCGCGTTATCTGGCTGATATACCGTGAACGTGCCGGGACCCGACAGGGTCTTCGAATAGACTGTAGACCACTGTTGAATGTCTCCTCCCGGCCCGGTGCCGTTGCCGCCCTCGTCCACGCCCACTTCGTCCGGCATGCTGGGATCGAGATTGCGATTCGCGCCGGTGAACACCGGCTGAAAGCCTTCCGTCCCCATCCAGGCCAGGCCGGTGGTCCAACCCGTCGGATCCAGGCCCTCGGCATAATTCGGAGGCGTGGTGTTGTCGCCATCCGGATATCGATTGTCGATCAGGAGATAAACGATCGCCGCATCGGACAAGGTCACAACCAGTTTATAATCGGCATTATCCCGGTTGTCGTTGCCGCTCATGATGTAGTCGCCCCCAACCAGGTAATCCGGCAAAGGCACATCAACGGTCGCGCCGTTCCAGGAATGATTGCGGTCTACGTAGCAGGGAACATCCTCCCCAAAGATCGGAACAGTATAGGGCGTGCCCGCCGCGGTGTTTAAAAGCGGTTCATTGGCCACGGTCGTGTTCCATGTGATACCGGTCCACTTGGCAACAATCGTATCGGTGGCTTCATTGTCACCGCCGGTTTCGACGACATCGATAATAAGAGGCTGCCCGTTCAGAGCAACTGCGGCGCTCGCGCAGACAAACGCAAGCAGCCATTGGCGTAGGCGCATGGGGGGTATTGGTACAGTTTTCATACACTCATGGAGTTCGTGGTTTTCTGTGATCTGATTGGGAGAAAACCTACCGAAAAACCGAGCCGAAGTTCAAGGGGAAACCTCCGAGAGAGTATTCAATCTGGGCCAGAAATTCACCGTTCCACGGATGTTCATCCTCGAAATATTCCAATCGGAGTCGGGGTCGGAATCGGAATCGTTTCGGCCCTCGTGGTATTCACTTGGTCCCGCATGAATCGTACGCCCGCGCGGTCTCGGTCTCCTCTGCTCATCCTTCGCCTTTCGATTCCGATACCGATTCCGACCCCGCTTCATTGCCAACAAGGAACTCAGATCCTTCGCCCCTTGGAAGGGATCGACGAGCGTTTGCATCCACATCACGCAAGAGCACCCCGCCGACCGGACAACGTGTGAGTGTTCCTTGCCGATGCCGCTATCCCAAACAACTGCACCTCGGCGATCTGCATGGCGTCCGCAGCCGCGCTGGCCACCGCGGGAGAGAATAATCGATAGATCGTGGAGGCCTTGATGTTGTTGAACAACAAAACGTGCTGTTCAAATCCGTTCGTAAAGGTCGGGACAGGCCCGCCCGCAGTCCAGTCAAGGTCCACTGCCTGTAACGCGTTAATCCCGGGTGTCCCCGAATCAGCCGGCCACTTATGGGCGCTGAGCAGTTGATTGTCGTAGTATTCACTCACCGTATTGGCGGTTAGGTCAATATTGAAACGAAACTCGACCGACTTGTCCTTGATCATGGGTAAGGTGGCACTACTGCCAAGATCCGACACAATAGTGCCATCGCTTATATTGCATGCAATCTGTACACTCCATAATTGGAAACCAATAGCATACCCACGCCGTGGCGGGGTGTTCTTTTTCTTTTCCCTAACCACCTGGATCGTATAATGACGCCCTTAATCGCATGACAACAAAAGTACCCCTTTCAGAATTGTCCGAACGAATGAAACGATTCCGGGCACGGATGGATGCCGAACAACCCGATTGGGAGTTCGCCGTGTTCTTGGGCCGGGTCAATCAATATTACTTCACCGGCACCATTCAGGATGGGGCGCTGTGGGTGCCACGGGATCGGGAGGCCGTGTTCTGGGTGCGCCGGAGTGTTGAACGCGCCTGCGCCGAATCCCACTTTCCCGATATCCGCCCCATGAAAAGCTTCCGGGATGCAGCGCAAGGACTACCGGCGGCCTCCTCCTATCGGGTCATTCACTTCGAAACAGAATTGACGCCCTTCGCATTGATCCAGCGATTTCGCAAGTATTTCCCTTGCCAGGAAGTCGGATCGTTGGATGCCCAAATAAGCCAAATCAGAGCGGTCAAGAGTCCCTACGAACTGGCCATCCTCGAACGGGCCGGGGCCATTCATCGGCGGATCCTCGAAGATTGCGTGCCTGGTTTGCTGCGCGAAGAGATCAGCGAGGCCGAATTGGCCTGCGACCTGTATTCGCTTATGGTGCGGGAGGGACACGAGGGCATCATTCGTTTTGGCATGTTCAACGTCGATATCGCCGTCGGACAACTGGCTTTTGGAGAAAACTCGATCTATCCGACCTGCTTCAATGGACCGGGGGGATGCCGCGGCATCGGACCCGCCGCCCCGGTCCTGGGCAGCCGCGAACGCAAGCTCCGCAAGGGCGATCTCGTATTCGTGGATGTCGGATGCAGCGTGGACGGCTATATCACCGACAAGACCATGACTTACATGTTCGGCCTGCCCTTGCCCGATGAGGTCATCGCAGTCCACCAACGCTGCGTGGCCATCCAAAACCAGCTGGCGGCCCAGCTCAAACCTGGAGCGATACCCTCCGCAATCTTCCAGGAAACCATGCAAAGCCTCGAACCGGAATTTGTGGAAAACTTCATGGGATTCGGCAATCGCCGGGTCAATTTCCTGGGGCATGGCGTCGGATTGCAGGTGGACGAACTGCCCGTGATTACGGAGGGTTTTGATGAACCGCTGGCCGACGGAATGGTGGTGGCGCTTGAACCCAAAAAAGGGATTCCAGGCGTGGGCATGGTGGGAACGGAAAACACTTTTGTCGTCGCGTCCTCCGGCGGAAAAAGCCTGACGGGCAATCATCCAGGATTGATCCTGGTCTGACGAAGCGCTGCCTCAGGCCGACCCGTCCCGCGGGTATTTGAAGATCAGGCCGGTCTGCATCGCCTTTTTCTTCAGGAGCTCAGTTTCGGCCAGGGTCAACGGAGTAAATTGGGAAGCCAGTTTCAGGGCGAGACGCAAACAGGGCTCGTGGGCGGGAGACACCGCGGCGGTCACTGGATGGGAAAGAGTAAACCTCAGAGCCAGGAGGGCCTCGGCGGGATCGAGCATGGGTTCATACCAGCAATTCGACGCGAAGCGCTTGGCGTCTTTGGGCCACGGCCCCTTGGCCATGGCCTTCAAAGCGAGTATCCCCATGCCCTTCTCCTGGGCCCGAGCCAGCACTTGCGGGCCGAAATTTCCGGCATTCCATGTGGCGTAGTTCACAGGAAAAAGAATCGTATCGAAGTCATACCGGGCCATGAGTGCCATCGCCGCCTCGACGGAATGAGCCGAGAAACCGAGAAAGCGCACTTTACCGGCCTTTCGGGCGGCTTCGAAGGCGTGAATCGCGCCGTCGTCGCCAAAGATCGTCTCGACATCCCCTAATTCTGTGACCGCGTGCAACTGATAAAGGTCAAAGTGGTCGGTCCGCATCTGTTTCAAGGATCGATCCAATTCCGCGGCGGCTTCTGTCTTCCGACGCTGGGTCGTCTTGCACGCGAGGAATACGTCCTTACGAAAGGGCTCCAAGGCCGGCCCAAGCCGTTCCTCGGCATTCCCATAACTGGGCGCCACATCAAAGTAGTTTATTCCCCCCTCGAAGGCGTCACGGACCACCCGTTCGGCGGACTCGATAGTCATGCCGTTGAGCATGAAACTGCCAAAACCGATCATCGATAGCTTGACTCCCGTCCGGCCAAGCGATCGGCGCTCGAGCCGGCCCGGGGCCGTTTCTCGTTCAATCGCAGACAAAGTCGAGGGGAAATAGGCCATCATTGCCGCCGTCGAAGCGGCCCCTTTCAGAAATGCACGTCTCTTCATGCCAGAATATGGCACAAAGCCATCCGCGACACACGTGGGATTTTCAGGGAATTCGAATCAAATGAATCGCCGCCCAAAAAGGATTCGCGAAGTTTATCGCGCAAAGGATGAGGGACCTCGACTTTGCACGGGGGTTCGATTGCCGCCGCCAACCCCGGTCGGAATACCCGTTGATGAAGACGCGCCAGGAATAAGGCCATGACTCGAGGCTGGCCAAATTTGAGGCCCGGGGCTTTCTGACCGTCGGGAGTGACGGATGGCTCGATGAGCCGCTGCATGCTCTGCTGGCTGAACCGACAGTTTTGACGGGTCCGCTCCCCCTCCAGAAGCCGGTGGTTGATGTGCCTTAAGCTTGGTTGCGCACCCTCAGTCGCTCGAAATCATCGTCCACATCCCCTTGGGGGCATTCGTCGTGCCTCTGCCAACGGTGTCCTGGGTCCGCAGGGTGGACACGTGGGTATCGTGAAAGAGGTAATTGAATCGCTTGGCGTGAAGGCCATAGGCGATCGATCCGTAATTAAGCGAACTGGCCTTGCTGATTTGAACACAGTTTCCATCCAATCCACCCGGGGCATTCGGGCCCGGCCCAGCGCAAAACGACGGCCAATCGTTTCCGGCGGCATTACGGCCATTGGGCAATTCCACCAACAGCAAAGTCCCGGTTGGATCCTGCACCGCGGTATCCCGGTACCCTGGGGGATCCCAGTCCGGCAGCGAACCCGGGGCGGTGCCTCGCAAGTTAAAATAGACCCCGACCCCATAGTTGGGAGGCGGCAACGCTCCGTTCTTGCCCGAGACAATAAACGAAGGCCCCGCCCAGTTCATGGCATAGGTGCGGCGACGCACAAACGGCGCATACTCGATCCCGACTTCGATGCGATCCGCCGGGCACTTCAGGATCTTCGGGATCAAGCCGGGATCGGCGACCGCACCCGAAATCCCGAGGACGAGATCCGATTCGGGGGCACCCCCGCCAATGTACCGGTGAATGTAATCATCCCAGGACAATTGATATTGGTAATCGCCGGTGGAATAGGCTGTCGGTGGGTATTGATCGTTGTGATCGGCTGTAAACATGGCGAACCCCAAACCGATTTGCTTGAGTTGCGCGGTGCACTTGAGACGCTGGGCCCGCGATTTCGCCCCGCTTAAGGCCGGCAATAGCAAGCTGGCCAGAATGGCGATGATCGCAATGACAACCAGCAGCTCGATCAGGGTGAAGGCCCGTTCTGCCCTATCACCGACAACCTGTCTCACCATGGATCTAGGCCTAGACATAACCAATCAACTTCACCCCAATCGCCGATTTCAACAAACGGCCCAGCCTGTCGAGTCACGACCCTCGGCGGTCGAAACCTTAAGCGGCCTTGGCCAGGGCAGCGCTGTGGGCATGAATTTTGCCAATCGCCTCGATAATGTGATCGAGGTCACCGCGCTCCGCCAACAAGAGGTTCTGGGTGACCGCAACCGTTGTCTGACAAACCAACCGATTTCCCTTAAGCTCCTGCAAACTGTCGCGGTAAGCCTTGAGTCGCTCCGCGCTGAAAAGCTTCTTATAACCACGGGAATTGATCGCTTCGTCGATCAGGCCATCGAAATACATCTCGTGATACACACTCGAAGCCGGTATCCCCTCCGCATTGAGTGCCCGGATGAACTTGTCGCGGCTCAGCCCGCTAAACTGCCGGGAATCGTATCGGAAAGGATAGAGATGCCACACCGCCCGGCTGTTCTCAGGCAAGCGAACGGGTTGGATGCCGGGGATTTGCCGAAGCTGGGCGGTCAAATAATCGGCATTCTCGCGACGGACGGCAGTATCCCGCACCAGTTTATCGAGCTGTTGCGTCAAAAGCGCCGCCTGGAAATGCTGCATCCGGTAGTTGCTGCCCCGGGTGAAATACGGCTTATCGCCTTTGAAACTCCCGCAGGCGCGTCCGCAATTATGAAAAGAAGTGCAGCGATCAATCAACTCATCGCTGTTTCCGGTCACCGCGCCGCCTTCGCCCGCGGGCAGGTGTTTGGATTCCTGGAAACTGAAGCAGCCCAAATCCCCCAAGGTGCCGCACTTCTGCCCCTTGTATTCGGCCAGCCAAGCCTGGCAGGCATCCTCAACCACGGCAAGCTTGTGTTTCTTCGCCAGGGCGTTGATCGGATCCATGTCGCACGGCATGCCATAGATATGAACCGGCAGAATGGCCCGCGTCCGGTCCGTAATCCGGCTCTCGATCGATGCCGGATCCATGGTCAGTGTGGCGGGATCGGTGTCGGCGAAGACCGGCAAAGCCTTGTTGATCAAAATGACATTATAAGTGGCAATGAACGTGTAGGGAGAGACAATCACCTCATCTCCAGCATCCACGTCCATGACATGGAGCGCCACCAGCAGCGCGGTCGTTCCACTGGCGGTCGCCAGGCATCGTTTTGCACCCAGCAGGTTCGCGTATGCCGCCTCAAATTCAGCCACCGTCTCGCCGGATCCCCGAAACCACTTCCGGCTGCGTAATACCTTGAGAACCGCAGGCTCCCAGGATTCGCTCCAGGTGGGCCAGGTGGGCCATCCCCCCGGATGCACGGGGGTGCCCCCAAGCAGGGCGGGTTTCGCGGCCTCCGCCGCAAATAAGCTCGGCGCCTGGCCGGCGCTCATCCACGTGATCGCGGCGGAACCCGCCGCCGCCTGTTGAATAAATCCCCGTCGAGTCATAGGCTTAGACATCTCTTTCCTCCGGTCAAAGGTTCTGGTCTCTGGTTTTTGACATTCTGCCGCCTTACGCGAAAAAAGGAAATCGTATTTTGTTCGCATTTCAAAGGACAGGTCATTTGTCCGCAAATGATTCGTGCCTCTAAGAGCTTGTTTGAAAATTACAGGGGGTGCTGCGGCGAGGGATTTTGACCTCCTTTCGCCCGACAACAGGCAAAGGCGGGCTCACTCCCAGTTAAAGGGCCCCTTTTATGGACATTTCCCAGAATGACGATCGCTGTCGCCGTTCAGTTCGTAAATGCCACTAATCCAACCTTCATCATCCAGCCTCGAATTTGCCCGGATCGAGATGGGACCTTAAATTTGAATCTTGGATTCGGGGTGGCTTTTCGGGTAATATTCAGGTGTATTAATCCACTAATACATTAGCGTTACGGCAAGGGGTTATGAATCAGACCACTCAGGGCTTGCCAAACCAATAAGCGTCCGCATGCCATGTCAGACTCGAGCCAATCCTGTCCGCGGTGCGGGTCCAAGTTGGGCGCTCCAGGTTTACGCGGCCTTTGTCCATCCTGCGTCATGCAGGCGTGTCTGACGCCTGATGACGAGGAACTGAGTTCGGATGCTACTCTCGATCGAGATTGGCTGGCGAAATTCCACATCCAACCGCCTCTTGAAGGCAATGAGACCCCACGGGGTTTTGGCGATTATGAGTTCCTGGGCGAGATCGGGCGCGGGGGCATGGGAGTGATCTTCAAGGCGCGTCAGCGCCGCCTGAACCGGAACGTGGCGGTAAAAGTGATCCTCGCGGGGCCTCTGGCTTCGGCGGATTTTGTGCAACGATTTCAAATCGAGGCGCAGACAGCCGCGTGTCTGAATCATCCGCATATCGTGCCGATTTATGAGGTCGGCCAACACCAAGGCCAACACTTCTACAGCATGCGGCTGGTGGAAGGCCCCAACCTGGCCCATATGCTCAAGCAGAAGGGATCCCTGCCCCAGAAGGAAGCGGCCCGGCTGGTGGCGACTGTAGCCCGGGCCGTCCACTACGCCCATCAGCGAGGCGTGCTGCATCGCGACCTGAAACCGGCGAACATCCTGCTCGACGCTGAGGGCCAGCCGCATGTGACCGACTTTGGCCTGGCCAAGCTGCTGTTCGATCCTCGCGGCCTGACCTTGACCCATGCGACCCTGGGCACACCTAATTACATGGCGCCTGAACAAGCGGCAGGGCATACCCGGGACGCGACGTTGTCGGCAGACATTTACAGCCTGGGCGCCATCCTCTGGGAAGTCCTGACGGGCGAGAAGCTCTTCGACGCGCCGACCACCGCCGCAACGATCCATCAGGTGCTGGAAAAAGAACCACCGCGACCGTCGATGCGAAACCCTGATGTCCCCCGAGATCTGGATACCATTTGTCTTAAGTGCCTGAACAAGGATCCCCAGAAACGGTATGCTTCCGCGTTGGAACTGGCGGAGGAATTGAAGAGGTGGCTTAGGGACGAACCAATCCGCGCGCGCCGGGCAAGCGTCGTGGAACGGAGCTGGCGGTGGTGCCGGCGAAAACCCGCCCTGGCGAGTCTGACCGGGGCCTTGGTTCTAATCCTGGTGGCTGGATCGTTGACAGCAGCCTGGCGGATTAGAATGGTGCGCCAGCAGGAGAACTACTACACGAGCATTGCGCTGGCTGATAAATACATTCGGGATGGGATCATAGATCAAGCGCTGACCCAGTTGGTCCAGTGCCCGTCCCGGTTCCGGCATTGGGAATGGGGTTGGCTGCTCAACCAGTGTCATCAGGAGATCCTAAGCCTGTCGGCTTACTCGAACCGCCCGAGCACCTATCAGCCATTATCGGCCTTTCTGGGATTGGCTTTTAGTCCCGATAACACGCGACTGGTCACTCACGGAACGGATGGGCGCTTTCAGGTTTGGGATCCGGCCGACGGCCATTTAGTGTGGGTGTTCGGGGATGCAACCAATCCGGTAACGAGTTGGGCCTTCAGCCCGGATGGTCAGCAACTTGCCCTGGGCATGACCAACGGCGTCTTGCGCCTACGGGATATGCCGGCGCTCGCGCGCCAACCAGTCACCAACCAACCAGCATCCAGCCGTCAACAGAGCGTGTTCGCGACTGGAGCAAAACCGTTCCGAGGTGAAGCCTTCAAAGAAATGGCTGCCCCAGTGATTCATCTGGCCTACAGCGCTGATGGCCAACGCCTCGCCGCAGCCACCGGAGATCGGGGAGTGGAAGTCTGGGAAACGTCATCCGGCCATGAGCTGTTTGGCTTGACCAATCTCTCCGAGGAGATCCAAGCCCTCCAATTCACGCCTGATGGTCAGCAACTCATCCTCAAGTCACAGGATGTCATTCGGTTTTGGGACATTGAGAAGCGCGCCGAGCTGCCCCCATTCCAAAAAGGACTGCCTGAATATCGGGCGTTATTTATCGATCCATCCGGCCAGCACCTCGCGACGATTGACAGCCGGAACCAGGTGGCGCTCTGGTCGGGAGGCCGTCAGACGCATGAGCTGGGCGCCGTCAAAGCGGCTCAGCCCGTCATTTATCGACGAGTTTTTTTCAGTCCGGATGGGCGCTTTCTCTGCACTGCGGGCGAACAGGGCACGGCCCGTGTTTACCAAGCAGACACCGGCGAGGAACTCTTCGCTTTACCGCAACGCATCCAGCAGGCGGTTTTTAGTCCGGATAGCCGACGATTGGTGGCACTCAGCAGCGAGCGAATCGCGACGGTTTGGGACTTGGCGAAGCGAGAAGAATCACACACCTTGCGCGGCCATCTCGTGATGATCGAGCGCGCCGCCTTTAGCCCGGACGGACGCCGGATCGCAACGGCCAGTCCTGATGGCTGGGTGAAGATCTGGAGTGCCACGGCTGGGCGCGAAGTGCTCTGGGTCGGCAGCTGCGTTTGGGGGCCCGCGTTCAGTCCTGACGGCAGGTATGTGTCTCTAGCGGGTTTTGGTTATCCTTTGAAGATTTGGGACACTACCAATGGACAGGAAGTCCTGACCTTTTCCTCGCGCCTTCATGCTGCGTTAATGGCGGTTTTCAGTGCCGATGGTCAGCGTGTCATTTCGGTGGGGAATGAGAAATTCGCGAGGGTATGGGATGCCAAAACAGGCACTTTGGTTAGGACGCTCCGCGGACCTACGAACGCCTTATTCTCGGTCGCCGTCAGTCCAGATGATCGCTGGATCGCCGCCGGTGACTTGGGTGGCAATATCACCATCTGGGAGGCCAATTCGGTACAAGCGCACACCATCGTTGCGCACACCAACAGGTCGCCTTATGGGGTGGTTGAGCTTCACTTTGACCGAACGAGTTCCCGGCTCGTGAGTGGTGCCGTGAGTGAAGCCCCCAAAGTCTGGGAGGTCAAAACGGGTAAATGCCTGCTCACTCTCAAGGAGGCATCCCTTGGTGTAGGATCAGCCCTGTTTAGCACGGATGGCCGGCAGATCATTGCCTCCTGCATCGATAAAAAGCTCCGCATTTGGGACGCGACCTCGGGTCGCTTGAGGCATTGTTGGCCTGTCCGGGCGCAGGCCGGAGTGCCAATGGGCATTAGTCCGGATGGCCGGCGCCTGGCGGTGCCTATATCGGATTACGCCGGGTTTGGCTACGATGAGGGCGTGACCGAGATTTGGGACCTCAAGGATGGACGTCCGCTGCTGGAGCTGCGGGGCCATCGCGAAAGTTTGAATGCCGCAAACTTTAGTCCTGATGGCCGCCGGCTTTTGACCGTCTCGTTTGATTTCAAGGCGCGGATTTGGGAAACCTTTCCCTGGCTGGAAACCGATTATCCCGGTTCCAGAAAACTGGATTTTAAGGAACGAGTCAGGGGCTACGCAACCAACTACTGGCGCCAGCGGCTGAATGCGGAGGCATTGAGGGTGCAGCCGGTTGTGTCAAAGGATGCAGACGCCGCATTCTGGCCGCCCCGTGATCCTCAGACCGATCCCAAGTTAATCGACTTGACACCGCACTACACAGGGGTGCTTCAGACCATCTTCTTTCAGCAAGACTATCCTGATTTCGATGATGATCTCCGGGCCTTGCCTGTCGGTGTTCATCGGTTTGGCGGCACGCCGTTCGATGTGCGTGGGGTCGTTTTACTGCGGAAACTCGAATCAAGAGACGGTTTCTTCCAGACCGCCATGTGGGACCGATACCCGCGTGAAATCACCAGTATCCGGATCCGATGCGGGTTCAGCCGGCTCCACGTTTTGCATGGCGCGTGTCGATGGGCCAGCCTCCAGGATGGAACCCCCATTGGCAGTTACATCTGGCACTACGTCGACGGCAGCACGAACGAGGTGAAGGTGGTTTATGGCCGGGATGTGCGTGAATGGTGGCGGGGCGGCAAATCCCCTTGTCACCAGGGAGACCCTCAAGATGAGATGAAGCGCCTTCCCGAAGACAGCGTTAATCCGGGGAAGGTCGTCTGGGTTGGCGCCAATCCGGTTACGGAGAAGTATGGCGCCACGCTGCGTCTTTATCAGAGCACTTACGAGAATCCGCATCCGGACCTGGAAGTAAACAGCATCGACTTTGTCTCTGCCATGAGCTCGGCTGCGCCGTTTCTCATCGCCATGACTGTGGAATGAACCTCGAATGAACCAAGACTCCAAATTCACCGGCTCGTTCCCAACAACGCACTGGAGTGTGGTGCTGGCGGCGGGACATCCGAGTTCGCCTAATGCCGAGGCCGCGCTGGCTGAGCTGTGCCGTCTATACTGGCCCCCGCTTTACGTGTTTGCGCGCCGGCTGGGTCATGCGCCTGAGGACGCCCAGGACTTGACCCAAGGATTTTTCGAGCACCTTCTCAGGGTCCAACTCACCGCCAAGGCCGATGCCGCCAAGGGAAAGTTCCGATCATTCCTCTTGGGCGCCTTCAAACGATTCATAGGCTCCGAAGAAGCGCGGACCCGAGCCCAAAAACGGGGTGGGGGCAAAATGCTGATCTCCTGCGACGTTCCCCAGGCCGAAATGCGTTTCTTATCGGAATCCATGACCCATCTCAGCCCGGAGGTGCTTTTCGACCGTTATTGGGCTTTGTCGATGTTCGAGGAGACGCTTCGGTTGCTCGAGACCGAGTTCAGGCAGTTCGGTCGGGCCCCGCTTTTCGACCAACTTCATCCCTTCCTTCAGGGCGAGGCCAATGGATTGACCTACGCCGATGCCGCCCGCAACCTCGGAACCACCGAAGGTACCATCAGAGTGACCGTCAGCCGAATGCGGCAGCGTTACCGCGAACTCCTGCGCTCCGTTTTGGCCATGACCCTCGACAGTCCGCACGAGGTGGACGACGAACTGGAACATCTGCGGGCCGCGTTGAGGGCTTAAGATTCCGAAAATCCTTGTTAACCTCTCGGTGACAATTGTTGGCTCCCAGGCACAGATGCCAACATCCTTTACCAAGGTTAGGCAGGGGCCCATTGCAGCCAATAAAAACATGTGTCTCTCTATCCTCGGAACTCCTGAGCCCAAGGAAGAAGCCTGATCTCACACAGAGGCACCGAGAGCACAGAGATAGGTTTTTTTCTGAAAAATCTCCGTGAACTCCGTGTCTCGGTGTGAGAAATCGGTGTCAGGAAAATTCATAGGTGGTTTCATTTTGGGGTGTGAAATCAGGAGTTCTGAGACTGGAGCTGTCCCGGGGGATCTCCGGATTGGAATTGAAGGCGCACGGAACGCCTGGAATCTCTTGTCAACTCCTGCGAGCCTCCCGCTTGCCAGGTCCGATGTCGAAATGTCGAAACCGGCGCTTGACTTGAGAAACCGTCATTTGCAGCATGCGTGCATGAGGAAGTGGGAAAAGCAATTCTCCTTTGCCTGTACTCACGTCAAGAGGATATTTCCTTCCATCCAGGGGCGAAGCGGTCCGTTCGTTCTCCTGTTTCTGCTTGCCGTTTGCTCCGGCACGGAGGCGAGGGATTACGATCCGGATTCGTGGCGCCGGGCGTTGGAGGCGGACTGGGTGCTGCGGGAGACGCTCCTGGCCGCCACCAATCGTCCCGCGCGAATATCTCCGGAAAGCGACGCCGCCGGTGGTTGCGATGGCATCAAGAACGGTCGCTGGGGTTTTCACACCGCCAGCGCGGTGAGACCCTGGTGGCAGGTGGATTTGGGCAGCACTCAAGCGATTGCCCGGGTGGTAATTTGGAACCGGTGTGACGCGGAGTCGGCGGCGGCGCGGACCACCAATCTTAACCTGCTATTCTCCCTGGATGCCAAAAACTGGATCACCGTGTATGAACATCCGGGCACGGCGTTTTATGGTTTCAAAGACAAGAAACCGTTGGAGGTAAACTCGAACGGCCAGAGGGCACGCTTTGTGCGGATCGAATTGCCTGGCCAGAGTCACCTGCATCTGGACGAAGTCGAGGTATTCAGCTCTTCGAGCGCGACGAACAACCTGGCCAGGCATCGTCCCGCCAACCAATCGGGCGTGTCCCAATGGTCAGTCGACCACAGCCCGCCGCCCTTGCCGGACTGGAAGCAGTGTTTGCAGAAGGTGCTGGCGCACTCGCTCGAGTTGGGCCGCGAGTGGTTGCAGGCGGGCCTGGATGTGGAACCATTGATGGCCGAGGCGCGCCAATTGTCGGACCGGATCATCCATGCCCCGGCCGATAGCGACTGGAAATCCCTGTATCTTGCGGGGCGGTGCCTTCACCGCAAGCTGGTGTTGGCGAATCCATTGCTGGATTTTGACACCATTCTCTTCACCAAGCGGGTGCCATCCAGTTTCAACCACATGTCGGACCAGTATTATGGCTGGTGGTCGGAGCCGGGCGGAGGACTGTATCTATTGCGAAATTTCCGCGGGGACCATCCGACAACCGAGTGCATATCCGGGGCATTCAAAGAGGCCGGGAGTTTTCTGCGGCCCACGTTATCCTACGATGGCGAAAAAGTGCTTTTTGCCTGGTCTCGTTTCTATCCCGGGCTGGCTGCCTTAACCAATAAACTCGACAAGTCAAACGTGCCCGAGAACGCCTTCTACCATGTTTTTGAAATGAACCTCGACGGGTCCGGCGTCCGCCAGCTGACCCATGGCAAATACGATGATTTTGACGCCCGTTATCTTCCCGATGGCCGGATCGTGTTCCTGTCGACACGGCGCGGGCAATTCGTCCAAGTCGGCCGGGAGAGTGCCAGTCGGACAATGGTTCAATCGGATCTTCCTGACATCTATGTGCGTTGTGGAGGCGGGCCCGAGCGACCGGTTGCGGTTTACACCCTGCACACCATGAACGCGGACGGCTCGGATTTAAATGCGATCTCGCCTTTTGAGATGTTCGAGTGGACACCGGAGGTCGCCCAGGACGGCAGCATTCTGTATTCCCGCTGGGACTACGTCGATCGCGACAACATGCCGTACATGGGGCTTTGGGCCATCAATCCCGATGGGACCAACGCGCGACTGATTTACAAGAACTACACCCGGCGCCCTCATTGCACGTTCGAGCCTCGAAGTGTTCCCAACTCACGCAAGATTGTGTTCACCGGTTCAGCGCATCACGCGCATACGATGGGCAGCCTGGCGCTGTTGGATCCGGCGGTGTCGAACGAAGGCGACCAACCGTTGACACGACTAACCCCGGAGGTGCCGTTTCCGGAAATCGAAGGCTGGCCAACCAGCTATTATACGAGCCCTTATCCGTTGTCCGAACGCTTTTACCTGGTCGCCTGGAGCAACGAAGGCGCGGAAGTGCCTGGGCCCGAAGGCTGGGATCGTTGGCACGCCGTCCGCCGCTTGCCCAACGGCATGGGACTCTACTTTTTTGACGCCACCTTTGGACCAGAGATGATCTACCGCGATCCGGAAATCTCGTCCCAGGAACTGCAACCAGTTCGGCCGCGTGTCAGGCCACCGGTGCGGGCAACAAACGTGGCATCAGATTCGGCCGAGGGTTCATTCATACTATTGGATGTCTACGACGGTTTGGCCGGAGTGAATCGAGGAACGATCAAGGCCCTGCGTTTGGTGGCGATTCCGCCGAAGACCCATCCGACCATGAACTTTCCGAACATGGGACTTACGGCGGATGATCCGGGCAAGTGCGTTCTCGGGACCGTGCCGGTGGAAAATGACGGTTCGGCATACTTCCGGGCGCCAGCGGGCGTAATCCTGTTCTTTCAGGCCTTGGACGACCAGGGAATGGCCGTTCAGACCATGCGCAGTGCGACTCATGTGCAATCGGGCCAGACGCTCAGCTGTATTGGCTGCCACGAGCCAAGGCAGAAAGCTCCACCCACCCAGGCCGTTATGGCCGTGCGTCGCGCGCCGTCCCAGATTCGGGTAGGGCCACCCGGAAGTTGGCCGCTGCGATTCGATCAGTTGGTTCAGCCCGTGCTGGATCGGCACTGCGCGGAATGTCATCGTCCCGGGGCGGCAAATCCGATGGCGGCAAAGATTAATCTCGCACCCATGGCGGCTTATGAAACCCTGGTTGGCTTTGGCAAGCCAAGCCTGCGTGAATCGGTGAAGCGGGCATACACCGAAGGCCGTTCACGCCCAGGGGTTGCATCGGCGCGCGATAGCGCACTGCTGGCCTGCCTCCGGCAGCATCCGGACCATCGGAATCTGAAGCTCGATTCCGAAAGCATCGAGCGACTGGTCACATGGATGGACACTTACGCCCAGCAGTTCGGGGCATTCGATGCAACCCAGGAACAGCAGTTGGTCGAACTGCGCCGGCGAGTGACCTCACTGCTGAGCGAACGTTGAATCGAGGGTCAAGTTGACCTTTTATTTGAGGGAATTCTGCTTCTAACGGACAGGTCAAGGATCTGCGCTGGTTGGTGTTGCTTCGTTACAAAGGGACAGGTTCATTATCTGACATCTTCTTTTGCGTGTTACCAGAGCGTCTTTAGGTTTGGATACTCGCGGATTTTGGGATCGGGCGTTGCCAGGATCAGTTTATTGAGCTGGGCGGTGGCGATAAGGAAACGGTCGCAGGGATCGCGATGAATAATCGGCAGTTCGGTGGAGGCGCCAGCAATCTCCTCGTTGATGGGTAACACAGAAATGTAACGACGACGGCAGACTTCGCGAACCCAGGATCCGCTGGGCAAAGGCAGCTTGATCAAACCCTGATGAACTTTCAGGCCTAATTCGAAGGCGCTGATGGCGGATGCAAATACGGGAACATCACGACGCGATAACTGGGAGGTTACCGCCGGCGAGATTTGTTCGGGTGCCTGCTCCAGCCAGAACAGCACACAGGTGTCGAGCAACATCATCGGCTTTCCTCCGGCCATTCGTTTTCGGTGAGTGGCGCTACGGGATCGTAATTAGGCGCGACATACAGCGGCTTGAGATCGGGGTGCGGTTTGAGACGGTCCAGTCCCCTTTTTGTCAACGCCTTTAGCTCAGCCACCGGTTCACCCTGACGGCATATCAGCACCGTTTCATGGGTTTCCTCGACGACCTTAACCAACTCGGAAAGCCGGGTTTTAGCATCATGCATGTTGACCCTAATCACGATTAGCTAGATTAGCTAATATGCGAGCCGACGTCAAGATGGTCTTTGGATCTAGTACTAAGGGACAGGTCTATAATCACTCGGATCAGGACCAGAGCGCGGGCTGACTTCTGCTGAATCAACAATCCTAAAGAAACCTTGTTACGATTTCCGGTTTTTTCGTGAGTACCAGGTAGAAAAGCAAAATCTCAATAAAGGAATTGGTATGAGAAAAAGCAACAGCTTCATAGGGATGGGATTACTCCTGGCTGCAATCATCAGCGTCTATGCGCAAACGCCACCTATTATTACGAAACAACCTGTTAACCAATCGGTAAGCTTGGGGGCCAGAGTCATCCTCGGCGTAACCGCCACAGGGACTGAGCCCTTGAGTTACCTATGGTTCTTCAACGGCGCCCCCATTTCCGAAGCTGTGCAGAGACTTCTGATTCTCACCAATGCTCAAGTCTCGAACGCCGGCGGTTACTCAGTGATCATCACCAACATATCTGGAGCGATTACGAGTGAGGTCGCAATCCTGAAGGTCGATCCGACCTTTCTGAAAATTAATACGGGCGCGATTGTCACCGACACCGAACCCTCGGAAGGTGTTGCCTGGTTCGACTTGGACAACGACAACCTGCTCGATTTGTTCGTCGCCAACATTCAGGGGGTAATGAACTCTGTCTATCGCAATCAGGGGGATGGAACATTTGTGAAAATCAAGAATGCGATAACGACAATGAATAATTCCTGGAACGGTGCGCCGGGGGACTTGAATAATGACGGCTGGACCGATCTATATGTCGTGACTCCAACGGGTGCTGGGAATCATCTTTTTCGCAACGACAGGTCCCTCGATTTTACCTCCCTCACTGATCAACAATGTGGCCCTCCGGTGAGAGATCGCTATGAGTCTGCGGATGCCGCCTGGGCAGACTATGATGGGGACGGATGGCTCGACCTTTTTGTCGTTAACGGAATTAATGCCTCCCAAGATGATTGTCTTTATCGAAACATTGGCAACGGATCGTTCATCAAGATGACGGCCAGCCAAGTCGGCCCCCTCGTCGATGATAACGCCAAATCAGGGAGTTGCAGTTGGGCGGATTATAACAATGACGGCTATCCGGATCTTTGGGTTCTGAATCTGGCCAGGACCAACCTCCTTTATCTGAACAATCGCGATGGCACGTTTTCCCGGGTAATCCAAGGCAGTGTCGTGGAGCCAAAAATCGGAGATGCCACCCAAGGTGGTGATGGGGGAGGGGCGTGGGGGGATTATGACAACGATGGGTACCAGGATTTGTTTGTGGCAGGTGGGGAGAGTTTTACCAACTCGTTGCATCGCAACATGGGCGGCGAGACATTCACCAACGTGGCAGAGAGTGCAGGTTTGGCGCAGAAAACGGGCGCTGCGCTCGGGGCCTGGGGTGACTACGACAACGACGGTTTTCTGGACCTTTTCGCGCCAAGTTACTCAGGGCCGACTAACGCACTCTACCACAATAATGGTGATGGGACCTTCACGGCCATTGATGTGGGCAGTCCGACTTACGAAGGTTCTAGTCGGATAGGCACTGCCTGGGCCGATTACGACAATGATGGTTTTCTCGACCTCATTATTTCGTGCGGGAACGGCCAGAACATGCACAATCTCCTCTACCGCAACCAAGGCAATGGCAACCACTGGCTCAAAGTCAGACTGATCGGGACGACATCCAACCGGGCAGGGATCGGCGCCAAAATCCGTGTCAAGGCTAGCATTCGCGGCAAGACGATCTGGCAATTGCGGGAGCTTTCGGGCAACAGCGGGTGGAGTGGCGGGCAAGGATTGGTGACCCACTTCGGCTTGGGCGATGCGACGAATATCGACGTCGTCCGAATCGAGTGGCCCTCGGGTAACGTCCAGGAAATGAATGCAGTGACTTCAGACCAGATCCTAACGATCACCGAATCCACAGGAATCAAGCCCGCCAATCCTTCGTCGAGTTTGGGCGGTGAGGTCACACTGACCAGCCAGATGACTGGAGCCTACCAATGGCTTTTCAATGAAGCTGCCCTAACTGGAGAGACCAACAAAATCCTAAAATTAGGTAATATCCAAAGCACGAATGCCGGCCGCTACGGCGTGGTCGTTACCAGCACTGATCAAGTCGTTACCAACTTCGTTTACCTGGTTGTGGATACCAACTTCACCAAGATCACGACCGGACCACAGGTCATGGATGAGGGCGGCTCCTGGGCATCATGGGCAGATATTGATGGCGACGGTTTTGCTGACTTGTCGGTATGTCGATCTCCGGGTAAGTCAGTCATCTACCTCAACCAAAGGGATGGCACGTTTAGAATCCTGGATAATATTTTGCCCAGTATGAGCTATGGCGAGGGTGTTGAGTGGACGGATTTCAACAACGATGGCAGACAAGACTTTTTCTTCTATGGAAAAGGCAGGCCTTCCATCTTCTACTTCAATAACGGTGACGGGAGCTTCACAGCGCGTGAGTTCATTAGCTTCTTGCCCTGGGGGATTGGCGTCGCTGACTATGACCGGGATGGACTGCTTGACCTTTACCTTTCATCTTCATCGGGTGCTAGAAACGTTCTCTACCGCAATCTCGATGGCCGTAACTTCATCAGCATGCAGAGAAATGACGTGGGTGCACTGGTGAATACGTCGACGTATGGCGGCGTGACCTGGGCGGATATCAATGATGACGGCCTCCTTGAATTGCAGCTTTCAAGCTATAAGACCAGCCGTAGCCTCCTGTTTCGTGGCGACGACAACGATTACTTTGTGGCAATGACCAACGCAATAACGCGTAATACCTCGGCTGACTCGGTGGGTGCCGCGTGGGGTGATTACGATAACGATGGCCGCTTGGATTTATTTCTGGCCTGCATTTCTCATCCGGGTGTCCTCTATCACAATCTGGGAAATGGAGAGTTCGAACCAGTGCCTTCGGCCCAAATCGATGCCAGCAGCTGCAATTCCGCGGCTTGGGCTGATTACGACAATGATGGCTTCCTGGACCTTTTCTTAACGGGATTTAACAAACCCAACCGGCTCTATCATAATAATGGCGATGGAACTTTCACCCAGATTACCACGGGTAGCTTCGTGACCGATACCCCCTCAGGTGCGGGATCGTCATTGTCGTCTTACCTCGGTTTATGGTTCGACGATAACAACGACGGATTCCTGGATCTCTACGTGGCCAATGGAAATGATCCCGGCACCGCCATGACAAGGAATTTCCATTACCATAACAATGGCAATCACAACGCGTGGTTGACCGTAAAATTGACCGGGACGACGTCCAACCGCCAGGGCATTGGAGCCAAGGTCAGAGTGCAGGCCAAGTACGCAGGCCAGGTTCGCTGGCAACGCCGGGACATCACCGGCGCAGACGTCCATAACGGAAACACCCTGTATGCCCATTTCGGTCTACGCGATACTAAGAATGTCGACACGGTCCGGATCGAGTGGCCTTCCGGCATTGTCCAGGAACTGCACGATGTGGCGCCCAGGCAAATTCTGACCGTAACCGAACCTTGCCAGTTGGAAACCATGGGCCCCGGCCAATTCAAAATCCGTTCCTGGCCGGGCATGACGCCTGCCGTCGAGGCGTCGTCCGACCTCTCTACCAGCAACTGGACGACGATCGCCACCGTGACCAATGTGACCGGCACGCTGATCTTTTCTGATCCTGATGCAAGCAAGCTGCCACAAAGGTTTTATCGGGTGCGGACGCCATAAGCTATTGCATCTTCCGACGGGTGGCGGATATTGAGTCGTCACCCGTCTAAGAGCGTTAGAACATGGTTAAGTGCGCCGCGAAAAGCCGAACTTACAGAGGAGTCCGCAGGATAGAAGACATCTGCATAGCCTCATAATTGCATTTTTATGAGTCTTTTGTGCCTGATTGTGGCCATTCATTTGTAGTCCATCTGGCGGTCTGCTGAGTAAGCGTGCTCAGAGTAGGGTTTTTGGCGCACGTTAAGGACGAATCGGAGGCAGTCATGAGTGCGAAAGGCAATCGAGGTGGGGCTCACGGCCCGTTGTTTGCCTGTCTTCAACAGCGCAGCGTTGATGGATGCTCAACGAAAGCCTTCACCCTGGTCGAATTGCTGGTGGTAATCGCTATGATCGCCATCCTGGCGAGCCTTTTATTGCCGGCTCTGTCTCATGCCGTGGCCAAGGGGAAGTCGATTTCATGTTCCAGCAATCTCAGGCAACTTCAGCTCGCCCTAAATCAATATGTGATAGACAACCACGACGGTTTTCCGCGAAACATCGCTTCCAGCGGTACTGGAGCGATGGGTCCAGGAAACTGGACCAGTACCGAAGGCTGGGTTCTGGGCAACGCCAAGACCGATCAAACGGATGAAAACCTCAGGAAAGGCATGCTCTGGAACTACGTAGGGGGAGGGGTGAGGATCTACAAATGCCCCGCCGACAAATCGACGGTTCAAAACCGGCCCGATCTACCGCGCTTCCGCAGTTATGGCCTAAGCCAATGGCTTCACTATTACGATTTGTTTGCAGCGCCTTCACAAACCCATCCTGCCACCGTCTACAAAGAAACTCAGGTCATCCACCCAACCACCACCTTCAGTTTTATCGACGTCAACGAACGCTCGATCGACATTGGCATCTTTGGCCCTTGGCACGATATGGCGAACACCTTTTGGTGGGGTTCGACTCCCGGGGAACGCCACTCCAAAGGGGCCAGCCTGAGTTTTCTCGACGGCCACCAGGAGTCCCATCGCTGGCTCCACACGCCCAAGCTGAACACCGGGAGCGAAGCCAGAGGGTACGCTGTGAATCAGTTGGACCGAAGCGACCACCTCTGGCTCCTAGAGCGGACACCTTACGCATACTGGCCCAAACGCAACGGGCCAACCTTGCCTTGAGAAAACCGGGCGGTCCTGGTGCACCCATTCGACCTTGTGTGATCGAAATGTTTAGCCGGCACTTGCCAGGGATATTGCATTAACAGACGCTATGAATGGGACTTGCGCAACGCTTTGTGGCCACAGAACATTAAAAGGAATGTAGATAACCTGGAGCGAAGCGGAGGAAAAAGGCAATGGGGTCACATCCATATTGTTGATTCTGCTGAAAAACAAATTGTATAATATAATAATATGAAGTGAGGACGGGCCAATCGATCGCGATCGACCGGCCGTGATCAGTCGGGGGCCGTGATGCGTCCCCGAGTTTTCACTCAACTCATTACGATCCGCATTCCATGGGCTGGTTTTACATACGTCATGACCGGTTTCTTTACTTTCATTGCCTCCCAAGGCCGGCGGTGGGCAGGGCTTGGGCCTGGCTCTTCCGTGCCGCTTGCCACTGGATTCGGCGGAACAGCCGCCGAACATTGCACGCGGCCCCGATGAGATAGTTTTGGAGTCGAACCTTGGCCTTACTCCGATATCGGGCGTGGCGCAACCCATACCCGCGCACCAGTTCGCTTTGGGTGCCTTCGATGCCGTTGCGGCGATGCATCTCCTCTTTGAAGGCCTCGGTTTTCATTTCCTGACGGCGAGCTTGTAAGAGGGAGTGAAGTTCACCCACCACCAGGGTGCGATGGTTCTGGCCAGAGCTGACACATTGAGCGCGCAAGGGGCAAGGCTCGCACGTCCCCTGGTTCCATTCGATGCGATAATCCACTTGGCCGGTTTTCTTCTCCTCCAAGCGGCTGACGTTACTGCTGGGCCGGCCGGCGGGACAGACGGCCATCCGCTTCTCGACCTGGATATTGAAGGCTTCCACGGTGAAGACCTTGCCGCGGTGGGGCGAGGCTGGCGCCGGGCCGCGCAATTGGCGGCCTTCCACCTGGGCTTGCTGGAGCGTCTCGCTGCAAACATAAGCGCCATCGACATAGAGGCAACTGGGCGCTTCCAATCCCATAGCCTTTTGCTCGCCGAGCACTTGCACTAATCCGGGTTTGTCGCTGGCCGGGGCGTCTTGCGTGAGGATGGCTGTCAGGAAGTTGGCGGTCGGTTCGCCTTTTTCCCGAGGTCGTTCCTGCACGGTTTCAGCTACTTGCACTTTGTAACCGACCCAACTCTTGTCTTTGGTGGAGGACTTGGAACTCCAGTGCGCCTCCGGCTCGTGGGGATTATGCACGGCACCCGTCGGCTGAGCCCGGGT